>CAINCQ010000024.1 GCA_903847095.1 uncultured bacterium | reverse complement strand
GCAAAGAAGTCGATATCCTGGCCAATCTTCCTAACGAACAAAGATACTATTTCTTGAGCGTCGACAGGATCTCGCCACAGCTGATACTAAAAGATGCTCCCGCCCCCCTGCCCGATGGCACATTGGCAAACAGGAAATCGGGCAATTACCTTTATTACCTTGACCGGTCCGGCTTCCTTTTCAAAAAAAACACCCTCGACAGTCAAATCGATAAAATGAACGATAAACCTATTTCAATAGCCGAAAAAACGGCTTACCGGATTTGGGATTTCAACGGATTCATTTTTCTCGCCGATAGCCAAAGCCTTTATGGGCTCGATCCAAAAAACAAAGAATTCCAAAAGATCTTCGATGGCCTGGCATCCGATCTGAAAATGTCGCCCGACGGCACCAAAATCTCTTATTTTTCCAATTCCGAACTTTGGGTCTACTACATTAAAGAAAATACCGAAGAACCTAAAAAAACCGTTGGCGACAAATTGTTCATTGTGAGGCTTTCCGAAAAGATCCAAGATTGTGTCTGGATCAATTCCGATTACCTGGCCTTCTCCAGCGGCGGAAATATCAAGATCGCCGAAATGGACGACCGCGACAAATTGAACGTGATAGACCTGGTCAAGTTTTCCGCCAAAGATGAATCGGCTACGGAGCAACAACAAAGGCTGTTCTGGGAAAACAACAAAAAAACATTTTACGTTTTAAACGGAAATAGTCTTTATCAAGCCCAGATAAAATAACCACCGCGAAATAGTATTTGTTACGGTAAACGGCGGCCCTTGCCGCCGTTTTATTATTTCTTTTTATCTTGCCCTATTTCGACAAATCCAAAAATGGAACCGACCCATTGGGAACCATTTGCGACGGCAGGGAACCATCCCACTTATCAATGGCCTTCAACTGGATGTAATCCTTGCCTCCCTGCTCTTTTATCGCTTCGGCCTGGAGCTTGATCGTGGTCGCTTCGGCTTCCGCCTTGGCCACTTGCTGGGCCGCCTCAGCCTTCGCTGTCTGCAAATCATTCTCCGCTTTCAAAGCATTCTGCTGGGCGATCAGTTTAGATTCCACTGCGTGCTCGTAATCGAAACTAAAAGCGAAATTGACAAGCGACAACGCATCAAGACTGATAAAACTACGATTAAGCCTTTCCGACAAGTTCGCCCTCATATCTTCGGCCATAATCGCCCTTTTTTCCAGCAGATCCGCGGCCGTGAATTTGGTAACAGCCGCCTTAAAAGCTTCCTGTATTGCCGGATTGACGATCGTATCCCTTACCATATCGTTGTCACCGATCTCCTGGTAAATAAGATTGACTTTATCGCCCTGTAAATGATAATTTAGTGCGAGCTTCCCCGTCACAACTTGAGCGTCGCTGGAATAAGCGGCCACTTCGGTCTCGTATTTAACGGTTTTTACGTTTATCTTTTTAACCGATTGCTGAAGCGGTACCAAAAAATGCAATCCCTCTCCAATCACTTTATCCGAAACGGCTCCCCAGCTCATCACCACTCCTTTCTCCCCGGCGTTCACAATCACGAAAGGGTTGAGGATTAAAACAGCAACGATCAAAAGAACCAATGATATCCCAAATACGATAAGTTTGTCCTCTGTTTCCATTTTTTTCTGGTATCAATTATTTATTAAACCACTAGGCAGGAAAGCAAAGCTATCAAGGCCCCGGAAAGAACAGCGATCGCGAATTGAGCGGGAGCCAAACGAGGGATAGTCGCGTCTGCTTTTTTCCAAAGTTCCACCGCGGTCATTATCAAGAATTTTGATACGACAACCGCTATCACTCCGCAAGCAAACGCCAACAATGGTTTGGTCAGGCCTTCGGACAAAGGCAGAATCGCCCCCAAAGGGATCAATAAAGCAATCAAGCTGGCAATCGCGAACCTGGTCTTTTCTTTCAAGCCATCCAGTAAGGAAAAGGACAGCATCCCTTCAGGAAGCTTATGTAAGATCGCGCCCAAAACCACAAACACCGACATCGGAGCGGAAAAGGCGCTAATGATGACGCCCTCCGCCAGATTATGAACGCCCAAAGCGGCAACTCCGGAATAATTCCCGATCCGCCGGGCAAAATATCCCAGGGCTAAAATTACGGCTCCGCCCAACAAACAAACCCATAATCCGGCCGGATAATCTTCCAAAGCATCCGGTAAAATATCGGCAAAAATCACGGCCAAGGCAAAGCCCAATCCCAAGGAAGTAAGCAAGGTCCTTTTTACGCTGTCTTTGGTGCGATAATAAATTACCGCCCCCAAGATCTCGGCAATCAGGAACATAGCAATAACGATCATTCCATTCATAATAATATTGCGCTCCATTAATTTAAGTCTTGGAATATCCAGCTCGGATTAATGGATAAAGCATTAATTATAATCTTCTACTTCTAAGTATACCAAAAAAAATAAAAAACAATATAAATGTTACATGGCTCCGGAAAAATTTTCCTTCACGAAGAATAGCATGGCTCCGGAAATTGTCGTAAGTACCAATGAAAGGAAGAACGGTATGAGCGGATTTACCGCGACCCACAACAAACCCGCGACCAGCGAAGCAGGCAAGGCACACAAACCGATAACCAGCTGAAACGCCCCCAAACTGGTCGCCCGAACCTCCGCAGCGCAAAGGTCGGAAACAAGCGCTTTTTGCACCACCGTTATCCCTCCTTTATGGATACCATAAAGCACGAGCGCCACGATGATGGCCGCTTTGCTTTGGCTGTAGACCAAAATCCCGCAAACCAGAAACCAGAGAATATAAGACAAAAAAAGCAGTTTTTTCCGGCTTTTTAAGCGATCCGAATACCGCCCGAAAGGTAAGGAAGCAAGCGAAGAAGCGAAGGTAAGAATCAAATAAAGAACCGGCAAATAAGCGGCGGAAAAACCGGATTTATTGGCAAAAACCAGTAAAAAAGAATAACTGAAAGATCCTAACGCGAATATCCCCGATAAATACAGGAAAAGCTTGAAATTACGGTCAAGATTGCTAAAACGAAAACCCTTAAAGATCTTGGTTTCGGGTTTTTTCCGCTCTTTGATAACCAGGGTTACCATCAAAGCCCCGATCAGCGACGGGATGGCCGCCGCTAAAAATAAGTTTTTGTAACCAAGCAAAGGAAATAGCGCGATGCAAAAAATTATTCCGCAAACCGCTCCCAAATTATCGAAAGTCGATAATATCCCGAAGTTTTTCCCGCGGTCCGCGGCCGATGATTCGTCGGCGATCATGGCATCTCGGGGCGCTCCCCGCATCTTCCCCGCCCGGTCCAGGATTCTAAAAGGTATCAGCCACTGCCACGTTCCGGCCACGGCGTATCCGATGCGCGAAACTCCGCCGAAAAAATAACCCAGCGACACGAAAATCTTGCGTTTCTGAATCCGGTCCGAATAATAACCGGACAGCGCCTGGGAAACCGATACGATCGCGTCTCCAAGACCATCGATAAAACCCAGCACTACCATATTGGCCCCCAAAATTGTCGTTACAAATATCGGCCAAATGGGATAAATGGCATCGGAACCAAAATCATTGAGAAATGAGGCGAGCGTAAGCGCTTTGACTGTGTTTTTTTTCTTTTTGTCTTCCATGTAAGAACAATTATTTCTTAATAGAGTTTTTTGCGTTTTCCCCGTTTTACCGCGAAACTATCATTGCTTCAATCGATCAAGCGGTTTCTATTTTTTTCCGGAACTCGTCCCAGCTTATTTCTTCCGGGCCCGACGACTCGCAAACTTCCTTGAACTGGCAATACCGGCATTGGTAATCTCCGGGAAACTCCGGAATCGGGGCCGGAATGACGTTTACGTCAATTTTTGTCTTAAGCAATTTCAGGTCATCGATCAATTTTTCACAGCGGACCTTATCGTAAGAAACAAAAAACTCTTTTAACTCCAAGGTATTCTTGCTTACGTACAAAAGAATGCCCCGCGGGATCTTGAAAAAATGAAGATAAAGCTGGATCTGGTTGACGTTATCGGGTTTTGGTTCCGCAAGCGTTCGGAAAGTATTACTGTTGATCCCTTTTACGTCAATGACGTACAGTTCGTTTTCCAGAGTAACGATCGCGTCGGCGCGTCCCGATATGACTTCTTGCGGCGGAATGCGCACTTCGGAAGCGCGGACAATACCCAAAGAAAACAAATCGCTTAAAATATGCATCTGGATGTAGTCGCCATGGTCCAACAGCCTCAAAATATCGGGGGTCATATCCTTGCCGGGCGCGTTCTTAAACTTATAAAAAATCGAGCGCGGACACTTGCCCGCGTCGGTAATATAGAAATGATGGCGCTCGTGGTCCTTCTCTTTGTCCAGATAAAATTTGTCGATCAATTCGGAAAGCATTTTTTTGAGTTTAAGCGTTATTAAGGATATAACCATTTTAATCGATAAACGATACGTTTGCAAGCGATTTTTCCCGGCTAAACCTCTTCCCGGCCTTGTTTACGGGTAAAAAAAATGATATTCTTATTTCAGCCTATTGCCAAAGGAGGCGGGTACGCCATTGGACGAGGATATAAAATTTTATATCGAAAAAAACAGATTAGCCTGGGAAAGAGCCGCAAAAAAAAGATTCTACAAAAAAATAGGACTTAGCCTGTTGGTTTTGTACGCGGCATTTCTGGCTCTTTTTACGGAGTACGGTTTCTTTATGAGCCTGGCATTGGTATTGTCGCTCCTGGTCAAATACGGATTGGAGCCAATATCGATAAGGCGCATACGCAAATATAAAAATTACAACGACGAACTGGATTAACCCTTTTTAAAAAAGGGTTTTTATTTAAGACTGAAATACCGCTTGGCCTTAATACCGCCGAATATCCGGATACGTTGTTAATTTATTTGACTTTTTTTAAAATCATAGTAAAATAAAAAAAGAAAACAGTTCGCGGTACGGGAGGTTAGATGCAGGAACGCACAATTTTGATAGCTAACGTTATTGCGGCTATCTTTTTGGGGGAAATCATAATCTACGTTTTAGGTTTTCCGGTTGATAGTTTCGGCTTTTGGGCACTCTACATACAGCTGGAAGGTTGCGCCATAATCATCTTCCACAGGCTAATAATGCCGTTAAAAAGTAAAAAAGCGGATTCAAAAGCCGGACAAACATAGTCCGGAAACAAGCGATATCAAATCGCTTTTTTGTTTTTGCGTTACCCTTGACAAATAAATAATATCTGTTATTATCTAAGCAGTGATAGCTATGGCGGGGAGAATAATTCATCAGCTGGGCCTTAAAGCCCAAGGTAACGCCAAAAGATCTGTTAAAACCGGCAAGAACGAATTTGAACGCCTTCGAGAAGAAGGCTGGAAACCCGAATTTCTGGCCGAGCCGACTGATCGGCGGATCGAGCAAATAAAGGAGCTCGGCAACCAGAAAGTCTTGCTCGGCAAAGCCTACGACCCCAAAACCGGGGCAAGACTCGATGACCGTCGTTCTCTGGTCTGGACAAAAGGCAAGAATAGCTTCCGGCGCTTAAAGGAGGAGGGCTGGAAGCCGCGGTTTCTGGTCCCGGAAACCGATCCCTGGATAAGACAGGAAAGAAAGCTCGGCATACAGCAGGTATGCGTAAGCGAAGCTTTCCGCCCCGAAACCGGGGTCAGGATGAACGACGACAGGGTCCTGGTCTGGACCAAATGATGCTCAAAAAAGCATCATTTTTTCTTTGTATCCGTAAAACCAATTGGCTCGTAAAACGGATCTCTTGATTTTTGTTTGTTATGCTTTAAGCTATCTTTAAGCTCATTTAAAAGGAGGAAGAATATGGAAAGCTCCGCGAAAAAAATTCTGCGTGATTATGCCGTTTCATGCGACGCCACGACAAACAGACTGATGCGCATTTCCCTTATTGGAATGACCCTGTTGAGTATTTTTTTGATCTGGAAATTTCCGAACGCGTTGCCGGGCGCTTTGATCGTTTCTGCAGCCTTCATCGTCATAATGGTGGTTGTAAAAATCGCTGTCGATGGACAAATCAAAGAATATTATTTCTCCAAATACGACAGCGGCTATAAAACGCATATTTTTTTAAACCGCAACGGCTGGATCAAAGAATCGGACAAAGCATTCAGAATAAGCCACTGGGAAATTATTCGGGCCTTGGCGGATCATTTTGGTAAAAAGGCCAAGGCTTTTCTTAAAAGGTAAAAGATCTGTCCTTTCGATCCCAATAATTCAAAACGGATGACCATCACCCGTTTTTTTGTTAACAGCCGGAAAAACGGCGTAAAAAGTACATCCTCCCCACGCTCTCTTTGACGCGCAGGCTTTCCTTATGGCCGCAAACAAAACAGCCCCAAAAGGGGCTGTTTTTTAATTTAACAATTAAACGGATGCTTCTCGGCTTCGCCAGCTTGCCGTCGTTTTGCGCTTCGCGAGTACGCTCGGCGCTAAAATTTACTAACGTTTCGCCCACTGGGGAGCGCGTCGGGCTTTTCTAAGTCCAGGTTTCTTTCTTTCTTTCATTCTTGAATCGCGCGTTAGATAGCCGGATTTTTTCAGACGCTTCTTGAAATCAAGATTAAACATCACCAAAGCGCGGGCAATACCATGCCTTACCGCTTCCGCCTGGGAATTAGTTCCGCCCCCTTTTACAACGGCCGTTATCTTGAAACGGTCCCCGATGTTCATTTTGATCAGAGGGGCCTCAATAATGGATCTGAATTGCGGGCCGGGAAAATAGTTTTCGAGCGGCTTATCGTTGATAATGAATGATTTGTCGCCCCGCGTAAAAAGCCTGACGCGCGCAATCGCAGTCTTTCGGCGGCCAACCGCTTCGTAATAACGGTTGGATTTGGGATTTTTGCCGTTTTCTTCAGCCGATTCGCCTTCTTCGGCCGCGTTAACGGCCTCGACCACTCCAATCTTTTCGGTTTTCTCGGCCGTTTCGGCCTTCTCGGATATTTCAATTTTATCGGCCGTTTCGGTTTTCATTTCTTTTACCTCTTCCTTTATTCCTTCCACTTCCTTCACTTCTTTTTCCGCGGTTTCCTTTAATCCAACCTCCTTTTTAATCTTCGCGGGTTTCCGAACTTTAGGAGCGGCTTTTGGTTTGATTTCTTTGATCATGTGCGATAATTAATCTTCGACTTTTAGCCGTTTGATCATCCGATCGCGCAACTTGTTGTCAGGAAGCATGCGGTAGACGGCCTTTTTTAAGACTTCCGACGGTTTCTCTTTCATCATGCGCTTGATCGGGGTTTCGCGCAAACCGCCCGGATAACCGGTATAATGGTAATAGACTTTTTGATCCATTTTTTTTCCGGTAACTTTGATCTCCTTAAAGTTTTTAACGGCCACAAAATCGCCCTCGTCCTTATAAGGCACGAACCCCTGTTTGTTTTTTCCGCGCAACAACAAGGCGATCTCCGTTGCGAGCCTCCCTAAGACTTTTCCCGATGCGTCGATTGTGTGTTTTTCTCGATTCATAATACGGATGAATTAAATATTTTGATCAATAGCTACTTTTCTTTGTTCTCAATCCCTTCCTCCTTTTTAGCCTCTTTTTTTTCTTTCTTCGTTTCTTTCTTGGCTTTTTTTTCTTTCTTCACGGCTTTCTTTTTGTCGGCGGGTTTTTTCTTTTCCTCTTTCTCTCTGGCAAGTACCTCATCGTGGTCAATAAACTCGACCACGGCCATTTCGGCCCCATCCTTGAAGCGCTGGCCCAATTTCATGATCCTGGTATAACCGCCGTTCCTTTTGGTAAAACGCGGAGCAACATCGGAAATAAGCTTTTTCACGACCAGCTGGGGAAGCATGCTTGATAATCTTTTGATCGCGGCCAAATCCCCGATCTTGGCCTTGGTAATCATTTTTTCAACCAAAGAAGAAGCCGCCCGCGCCCGGGTTTTGGTAGTGGTTATCCTTTCTTCCAAGATCAGATTGACCGCCAAATTTCTTAAAAAAGCCCTTCTTTGATCGGTCTTTCTGCTGAATTTTTTTCCTTTTATCCGCTTGTACATATGATTCTGCCAATTATATTTTTTCTAAGTGACCCCACGCTTTACTTTACGAAAGCTTCTTTTAATAATGAAAAATTGTTTACGATAATTTCCGACGCCTTGATAAACGCTTCTTCGGGTGTAACGGTTCCATCGGTCTCGATTTCCAACAAGATTTTATCGTAATCGGTCCTATCTCCCACCCTCATATTGTGAACCTTGAAACCGACTTTCTTTATCGGAGTATAGATCGCGTCCAACAACATCACGCCAATCTCAAGTTTTTCCTTTTTTTTCGTTTCTTTCGATGTATAGCCGATGCCCCTCTCTACCGTAAGTTCCATTTCGAGTTTAGCGGTTTTAGCGGTCATCGTCGCAACATGGGCTTCCGGGTTCATCAGCTCCAATTGACTAGGAATCTCAAAATCCTTAGCGACCACATCCTTTTCTCCCTTGGCCTTCAAAACACAAACCTGCGGTTCTTCTCCGGTCATTTTGAACCGAAGTTGCTTGACGTTCAACATTATCGTAATAACGTCCTCGCTTACCCCTGAAATCGTTGAAAACTCATGGGGTACCCCCTTGATCTTGATCTTAGCCACTGCGGCCCCCTCCAACGAAGAAAGAAGAACCCTCCTTAAGGCGTTTCCCACAGTCACGCCGTATCCCGGATAAAGAGCCTCGATTTCTATTACAGCCCAATTGCCTTTTCGCTCAACTATTTTTGGTGTCAGGGGTAAAGGTATCATTGTTTTTTCCCAAGCCTTTGGCTTGGGCTATTAACCGTAAGCCCTCGAACGTTCAATGTCTTTCATCGCGCCCAGGACCTCAACGGATTTAGTCCGCACGGGCAAGAATATGTCCCAACCCAGCGCGGATCGTAAAAATGAATATCAAGACTAACGCGCGTAATATTCGAAAATCGACTCTATCTCGCCCGGCGGATTGATCTCTTCCATTTTCATCTCATCGGTCATCTTTCCCTCCATTTTATCGGCATCCAGAACGAGCCAAGTCGGTACTTTGTGTTTTTTCAACGCGGGAAGAATTGCCTGGAAGTATACTTTTTTCACCTTCCGGGGTGCTACCGCGACCACATCTCCTTTTTTAATCTGATAAGACGGAATATTCACCGCCTTTCCATTAACCAAAAAATTATTGTGGCTCACCAATTGGCGCGCCGTGGTGCGGGATTGGGAAAAACCCAGTCTGAATACCACTGAATCAAGCCGGCTTTCCAAGGATTTCATCAACATCAGACCCAAGTTTTCCGTCTTGCCCTTTTTTGCCAGAACCGCCCTCACGTAATTCTTGAATTGCTGTTCACGCAAACCATACCAATTCCTCAAGCTTTGTTTTTCGCGAAGCTCACGCCCGAACTCGGACAATGTTTTCGTCCTTCTTTTGCCTTTCTTGCCCGGAGCGTAAGGCCGTCTTACAATGGCGCATTTTTGCCCAAAGCAACGATCACCTTTCAGGAAAAGTTTTTCTTGGGCTCTGCGGCAAATTTTACATTTATCGTTGTTCATCGTTGAATATCAATTAATATTTTTCCAAGCGTTAGACGCGTCTGACCTTCCGAGGCCGGCAGCCATTATGCGGGATAGGTGTGATGTCTTTTATCGTGACTATATCCACTCCGCGCGCCGCCAATGAACGAACCGCCGAATCCCGGCCGGAACCGATCCCCCTCACAAAAACCTGCACTTTTTCAACGTTCATCTTTTTCAGCGCTTCCGCGATCGCTTCGGCCACTTTTGAGGCCGCAAACGGCGTTCCCTTCTTTGTTCCCTTGAAGCCGATGCTTCCCGCCGATCTCCAGCATAGGATATTACCCAAATCATCGGTCAGAGAAACGATAGTGTTGTTATAGGAAGATGAAATATAAACCCTCCCCTCCCGCGAGCGCGTTGGCGTTTTGATCTTGACCTCTTTTTTGGTCTTCTCCTCGATCACATCCCGCTCTTTGAGCACCTCTTCTTTAGTTTTGGTGGCTACGTGCTTTTTACCCATTTCTTTAAAAACTTAATTACGGTTTTTTTATTGTCGATATTTACGATTAATAATTTACCTAAGCTTCAGTTCCAAAAACCCAAGTTCCAAATAAAATTCAATTTAAGTTTGGAATTTGCCATCATCAAAATTCTAGGTGGGAGTTGCTGCTGGTTTCCTTCCCGAACCAACCGTCTTCCGGACATTTCCGCGCACCGTCCGATTATTGGTTTTCGTTCTTTGTCCGCGCACCGGTAATCCTCTCATATGGCGCATCCCCCTCCAGCACATGATATCTTTAAGGCGCTTTATATTCATCATGACGTCCCGCTTAAGATCGCCCTCCACGCGGTAATTCTTTTTGATCACTTCCTGCAGGATATTCAGTTGTTCGCTCGTAAGCGTTTTTGCCCTGATCTGGGGATCCAGCTTGGCTTCTTTTAACACAAGTCCAGCCGTGCGGCGGCCTATTCCGTAAATGTACCCTAAAGAAATCACTATGGGTTTGTTGTCTGGGATGTTTACACCGAGAAGACGTGGCATATTATTTTTAGCTGAATGGTTATTTAAGTAATGACGATACTAAGACCAAAATTTGTTTTTGAATTTGGAAATCCCTATTTCGTTTTGACCTTTCGTTTCTTGCCTTGATTATTGAATTTTTCGGTCAAACGCGGATATCTTTAATTAACCCTGCCTTTGTTTATGTTTGGGATTCTTTTTACAAATTACGTATATCCTTCTCTTTCTTTTGACGATCTGGCAATCTTTGCAGATTTTTTTTACTGATGCTCTTATCTTCATATGAATGGTTTTATCTTCCTCTATACACTATTCTACCTTTTTTTTCGTCGTACGGGCTCATCTCTACCGTAACCGTATCGCCGTTCAAAATCTTGATCCGATACATTCGCAATTTTCCGGCCAAATGGCACAAGACCTCCCGTCCGTCAGACAATCTTACTCGAAAATTGGCATTAGGTAAAGACTCGTAAACTTGACCCTGAAATCTCAATATTTTTTTGTTTAACATGTATACAGCCTTCGGTTGCCAATCTTTATGCTATCCACCGATTGCGCGTCGAGCGCTCATTTGGCGGAAAACAAAACAAAAGATTAAACAATTTCTTAATATATCAAATTACCCTCGACTAGTCAACCCCATGGCAAGTTTTAGACGGTTCGAACGGGAAAGCGGCCAAAAAATCAGAGAAATTGATTTTAAAATACCGCCGACCTTCAATGAAAAATTTTGATTACCGCCCTTTGATCTTTGTCCGTAAAAATCCGGAATTCCGGACCGGGCCGAAGATTGACCCTAATCGAATTTCAAACTCACTTGGATCTTTTCCAGATCCTTGGGAATGCTGTTCCGCCAGAAGGGCGACACATCGATCTGGACATTCTTTGTCTTGGGCTGGTTCATTAAAAATAATCTCGCGACGCCGACCTTCTTTTCGGCCAACCCCTTTTTCAGTAAAACCTCGTCCAAGGGCTGGTAAACGCGGGCCTCGACTTCCATTTTAATGGACGCGGTAGCCGCCTTGTTTGACGCAGGGACCGCGGAAACCGGTGCCGGCAGATAAGCGTAGCTTACCTTGAAACTTTGATCGTAAACTTTTTGTCCGTCCGAAACCTGGCTTAAAAGATTGTCCTTCCCAAAAGCATCCAAATCGTTTTTATCGAAAACCAAACCGGTGGCCCGAGCTTTAACCTGGTAAGTGAATTTTTCCACATTGGCTCCGGCGACAGCACCAGCGGTAGCCTCCAGGATCTCGACCTTAACCGTCTCGGCGATCAAAACGTGGTTTTCGGGAACCATGATCCCGATTTCTTTTCTGATCTCGGAATCGGCTTTCTTGGTAAGGACATCCTTTGCGTTATTGAGGTCTTCGGGCTTGATCTCGGGTAAAACACCCTTCTCGCCTCCTCGAAACTTTTCAAAGGATTGGCCGTAAATAAAAGTGTATTGCGGTGTTCCAACCAAGCCGGGAATAGAAAAGATCGACGGTTCGATGTTGTATTTCTCTCCCATTCCGTCGGCCACCACCAAAACATCAGCCGAAGATTTGGGGCCGATCGTTATGTCGGCCGCCGTTTTGAACCAGGGGGTTTCATCCTTCGACAAAGCTGGCTGGAATTTTTCCAGCGGCGCCTGCAAGCGAGTACCTTTGATCAAGCGCTGAGCGGTGGAAAAATTGTTATAGATCTTCACCGTCCCTTGTCCCGTATTCTGGCTGTTTTTCTTGCCGCTCGCCAAAAAATCCCCTGAATAGGTTTTTTCCGCCGTAATCACGGTTCCCGGAATGGCTTTTTTGGAAAGATCGGTCTCTTTCAGCGAAGAATCGACGGTAAGCTGGACTTCTGATTTCAAATCATCGGTTTCGGGCCAAATGGTAATGGTCGCTTTAGCCAGCCTATTGTCAATAAATTGAAAAGCGCCTCCGATCACGATCAACACAATCGCCAATTTTAAAATTAAAAAAGTCCCCGTAGGTAATTTTACCCAATTTTTCCGGGGAACCGCCTCAACTTTTTTCTTAGGAATATAGGTGATCTTCGGCTTTGGCTCGGGCTTTACCTCAACCTGTGCTTCTATGATCTTTGGTTCAGGTTCCTCTGGCACTTCTTTTTTTTGGGGAGGAATGATATCTAATACTTTTTTCACCATGTGAATATTATGGCTGATGGGCGCTTTAATTTTAACGGCTTACCGCGCAATCCCGCCCCGCGCGATTGAACAGTATCTAAATTATACCACAATCAAGTTTAATACCTAGCGCCGTATTTTACTTAACTTGACCCAGAACCGCCTTGATCCTCCTTACGCCCGCGCTCGACGATTCTTCCTTTACGATCCTGAATTGCAAAAGATCCCCGGTCCGCTCCGCGTGAGGACCGGCGCATATCTCCTTGGAGTATCCTTTAATCGAGTAAACGTTGACCTCGGCCGGATATTTTTCGCGAAAAAAAGCCAACGCGCCCCCGGCGATCGCTTCTTCATAAGACATCACCTCTTTATCCACGGGAAGATCCTCTCTGATCGCGTAGTTAACCAACTCTTCGGTTTTGACCAGTTCTTCCGCCGTCATTTTGGCCGGATGGGAAAAATCGAAACGCAACCGGTCCGAGGTAATATCGGAACCCATCTGCTTGACATGAAGGCCCAACACTTTCCGAAGCGCGGAATGAAGAAGATGGGTAGCGGTATGAAGTTTTTTTGCTTCTTCGCTTACTTCCCCTCCGACTCCGCCGAATTTTTTTTCGGCACCCGCCCGGGAAATTTCCTGGTGTTTTTTCAATTTTTCGTTGAATCTTTCCTGAATTCCGGCCTTATCGTAGTGGATATGGTCATTATCGAATTCCTCGAAAACCAGCTCCAACGGCATTCCTTTGCTCTGGTAAAGGTCAAAAAGGCGGTTGATCATATCGTCGCTTGCGGAAAGTTCCGCAACAATCCGCGGATCGTTCGCACCATCAGAAACCCCGGTCAATGTTTTTTCCAAAGCCTTGACCTCCCGCAATCCTTCATCGATCACTTTTTCGAACTTATCCTGTTCGGCATGAATAGCGGTCAAAATATTGTCTTCGTTGACGGCCAATTCAAGGTATACTTCCCGATATATTCCGATCACGGTCTCGGCCAACGGCATCAAAAAGTCCCGCGGCAATCCCAAAAGACGTCCGTAGCGCGTCGCCCTTCTCAAAATACGCCTTAGGACATAGCCTCTCTCCAGATTGGACGGTAAAACACCATCGCAAATCAGGAAAACACTGCTTTTAATATGATCGGCTATGATTCTCCTGGCCCTCATATCGGCGCCCGGTATCTTTCCCATGATAGGCGCGAACAAATCGGTCTCGAAAACCGTTCCCTTGTCCTGGACCATCATTAACAGACGTTCGAAACCCATTCCGGTATCGATACCTTTTTGCGCCAAAGGTTTTAAGCTAGAATCAAGGCCTTGGTAATACTCATTGAAAACTATGTTCCAGATCTCGGTGTTTTTGTAGTGGATTTCCGTTGTCGGACCACAGGGCCCGACTTCCCCGGTCGGCCCCCAAAAGTTATCGGACCGACCATAACGCTGGATCGTGGCCCGACTGCCCGCCATTCTGCCCCAGATGGCTTCAGACTCTTTGTCCGCGGGTACGGCGGCGTCACCCTCGAAAACCGTAAAATAGGAGTCCTGGAGGGATAATTTCAATTCCTCGAAAATAAAATTATAAGCCAGCTTTATCGCCTCACCTTTGAAATCCTCGCCATAACCCCCGAAGGAAAAATTGCCCAGCATCTCGAAAAAAGTAAGATGGCTGTGATCACCCACTTCATCAATATCGGAAGTCCGAACGCATTTCTGGCAAGAAGCTACATTCTTTCCGTAAGGCGAATCCTGCCCCAAATAAAAAGGCTTGAACTGCTGCATTCCCGCGGTCGCGAACAAAACACTGGGATCGTCGGTAACCAAAGAAGAGGAAGGAACGATCTTATGCCCTCTTTTGGCAAAATAATCCAAAAAAAATTTGCGCAGTTCTTTTGATGTCATTTTTTTAAGTATATCTATCCGAGATGGCCGAAGCGGCGAATGAATAAGGCTTGATCACCGGTTCAAAACCGCTGCCCCGGATCAGACCGGTCACCTGCTTGATCATTTCCCTGGTCGCGCCCCGTTCTCCCACGTCGGCATGGATGTAAATGAATTCCCATTTTAAAATCTTTGGCCACACCATTTTCTTTTTTTCAAGCGCTTCCTTTAAAACCAAAGCCAGCTCGCAGGATAAAAGTACTTCCTCTAGAATCCGCTGGCGGAAATTATAAAATTGCCTTTCTTTGTGATAAGTGATCTTTTTCAAAAAAAACCGGCCACCGGCCCCTTTCCTGAGAATGACTATCGCGACGGGAAAATGAGGTTCTTCTTCCGAAGGCGAATCGCAACCAACCACGATTTCATAGTGGATATCGGGCTTTTCCAGCATGTAACTCATCATCTCTTGGAGCGTTCCATCCAACGTTAAATTGCCCTTCGTCGGATTATAGAAATAACCCTCTTCGAATCGTTGCATAAATTTAGCGGCCAAACCCTATTTTGATCTCCGGCTTTTAAAAAAGAGGAATAAAAACGGCTCGATTGTATATAAAAATGCTAACAAATTGCCTGGGGTTGGTCAATCAACCAAAAGCACCGCCGCCCGTAAACAAAACAAAGGCGTTGCTTTAGGCAACGCGCTATTTTTCAACTTTAACTTTGGGGCTGTTCCAAGGCCCGACCTTCCGGCGTTTCCTTGGTATATTCCTTTCCGGCGATAATCGCCTTTCCGTTTTCTCTAACGATCACCGTCAGTTTCTTTACTGATCCCTCCTTTCGATCGAGGTCGCCGTGATAATACAGGATTTTCACTGTCGCGCACCCGCTTACTTCCACATGTAGCGCGGGAGCCACGACCGACCTGATGGAGATATCCGCGTCTCCGGACGCGATGATCCTCTTCACCTTTCCTTGCACGGAAAAAATCTTTATCTTCCCTCCTCTGGCCACACAGTCAAGGGATGAAAGTATAAATTCGCCCTCATAAGATCCGCCATCGAGATCCAAGACCAGATGGCTGAAACAGCCATTGTCAACAATCTCCGCTGCCACCTTTTCGAGCGTGAGGGTGTCGATATCAGTATCTTCCGGAAAATTTAAGCTGATTTCCGGCAGCCCCTCCATTGCGTCGCGCCTGGCAATCAGCGGCCGAACGGCCTGGATAACGATTTGCTCCGATTCCACTTTTGCCCGGATTAATTCGGCAAAAGAATGGGGAACCAGCATATGGAATGCAAAAGCATCCCTATAGCTGCCCAAGCATACCAGAAAGTTGCATTCTAAACCGGTTATGCGTATTCCGTTAATTCCTTTGGGATCGCAAGTATAGTAAACGCCTTTCTTATGGATTTTTACTATTGTCATCCCTTTTATTACTTCCATCTTTCTTTTCATCTCCTGCACGGTCGATACTTTTTATATTGTAACAATATTTTAGTAAAATGTCAATAGAGGAGACGGTACTTTTTATCGAAAAACCGCCGGATAAATCCAGCGGTTTTTAAAAAAAAATGTTAAAATTTTTATTCCAACCCTTCAATCTCCTGAAACATTTTGGCGAACTCGTCGGCCTTAAGCGACGCTCCGCCTACCAATAAGCCGTTATAGCCGGCTTCCTTTAAATAAACCGCTCCGTTCTTGGCGTTGGCGCTCCCGCCATACAAGATCGGAGTATCCGGCCCCAATACTTCCCTGATCACACGAGCCATCTCGCGCGCCTCGGCGATCCCGCAGGCCTTTCCCGTGCCGATGGCCCAAACCGGTTCGTAAGCGGCAAAAACTTTTTTAACATCGACGTCTTTCAAGCCGGCTGCCAATTGGTTTTTGACGACTTCGACCGCCCGGCCCGCCGTCCTGTCTTCATCGGTCTCTCCGACGCAAACAACCGGGATCAAATCAAAAGATAAAGCCAGCTTTGTTTTTTCGTTGACGAATCCATCGGTTTCAAAAAATAATTTCCGGCGTTCCGAGTGGCCGATAAGAACGTATTTACACTCCAGATCGGCGATCTGTTTTGGCGACACTTCCCCGGTGAACGCGCCCGATTCCTTAAAACAGCAGTTCTGCGCCCCAATCGCCACTTCCTTTTTTTTGCCGGCAAATTCGGCGAGATAACAAAATGGCGGAAAAACCGCGGTTTCAACCTTTTCCGACCTTTTCACGCCCTTGGCGGTATCGGAAAAAAGTTTTTTTGCCTCTTGCGCATTGGTCGGATTGCATTTCCAATTTCCAAATAAATAATATTTCATCTTGTTTTTTTAAAGTTAGGCACTTTGGTCGCGCAAATATTCGGCGGCCGCTTCCGGTTCGATAGCCGATATCTCCATTTTTGTACCGATCTCGAAACCGGCCTGGATCCCGATCCTCGGAAAAATGGTCCAATGCCAATGATGATACGGATGTTTCTTTCCGTCAGCCGGGGAAGTATGAAGATAATAATTAAACGAAGGGTCATTCAACCCATTCTTTATTTTTCCTAAAACCGTCCGAAAAACTTCGGCCAAGCTCCATTTCATTTCTTCGGTAATCTCTTCGAAACGGGAAAAATGCTTCTTGGGGCTGATGATCGTTTCAAACGCCGTTTTGGAAGCGAACGGGCAGATTGCCAGAAAATGTTCGTTCTCGAAAACGATCCGGCTCTTTTCTTTCATCTCCCACTTGTTCATCTCACAATATATGCATTTTTTATTCTTGGCGCGATAACGTTTCGCCATGACCAACGACCTGGTTAAGTCGACGTCGACGAACGGGCTGGTGATTATTTGGGAATGGGGATGCGGCTGGGAAGCGCCGGCCTCCGGGCCGTAATTATGAAAAACGGAAATATAATTGACGAATTTTTCCTTTTTTAGGGCTATATATCTAAATTGATAAGCATCGATCAATTCCTTGACCTGCGGAATCTCCATCTGGAATATATGGTTGTCATGACCCCTGGTAATGATCACCTCGCAAAAACCGGCCGCGGTCATAATCCGGTAAAATTTTCCGATCTTGATCTTTTCGATCTTTTGGGTTGGACAAAACGCCGGAAACTTGTTGGGAATAACAACCAAAGTCCAACCCGGAGGCAGGTCAAGTCCCTTATGGACCTTTCCGTTAACCATGACCAATTTTCTTTGATCCTCGCTTTTTTGATTGCAAAAAACGCAGTCCTGCTGCGATATCGATATTTTTTGGCGGGTGTTTTTGAATGCCTCCGGCCTTTTCCCACGGCCAACCGCGATAATTACCCAATCCTGGGAAACCGGATCGTACCGGAATTGGGACGGGAACTGGCAATAATTATTTTTTTCTTCCTCCATAGACGCCTTTGATCATATTCAAACGAACCTTGAACAAATCAAAAAACATTTTTACCATTGAGTTGAATTTAACGGTACTGCGCGTATCGTTCTTCCAAAGCACCGGTATTTCCTTGATCTTCAGCTTTTTAAGTTTAGCAATGGCCAGGATCTCCGGATCGAAGGCAAAGCGTTCTATCTTGCATAACGGTAAAATTTCTCCGGTGGCTTTGGCGGTCATTGCCTTGAATCCGCACTGGGTATCTTGAATCCCCCACGTCCCGACGATCATATTGGTAAGCAAACCAAAACCCTCTCCCAGGAAACGACGCAGCATAGGCTGAGGCGGATCAAGAACCGCTCCCTTGGCATCACGCGATCCGATCACGATATCAAACCCCTGATCGAAATAAGGCCACATTTTTTCCACCTGTTCGATCGGTGTGGAATTATCCGAATCCGTGAACAAACGGTATTCTCCGCGCGCCTCAAGCATTCCTTGGCGGACAACATATCCTTTGCCGTGATTCTCGATATTCGCGATCAAACGTAAATTGGCAATGGTTTCTTTTTGTTTTTCAACGACTTTAGCGGTATCGTCCTTGGAACCATCGCTTACGACGATTATTTCGTAACTGTAATTCTGCTTTTTTAAATAGGCATCCAAGGCTTTAAGGGTTTGGGGTATCCTCTCGCCTTCATTATACGACGGCACAACAACGGATAAACGTAAATTTTCCATTCTCATTAATTGTTATTAGACCTATTAGTTAAATTTATCATAACCGTCGGATAAATCAAAGCTGGTACCGCTTTAACCTGGTTTCACGCCCGCAAAACATCAAAAAGGACGAAGGTTTTAAACTTCATCCTGTTCGTCATCGTCGGTCTCCTGCTCGGCTGGCTCGCTCTCTAGGCGAGTAATGATTTCCGGGCCGTCGGGCAAAACTGCGATCGTGTGCTCAAAATGGGCGGCCCAGCTTTTGTCTTTGGTAACGTAACTAAGACCGTTTGGCGCGATCACGGCATGCCAGTCACCGGCAACGACCATTGGCTCGATGCAAAAGGTCATTCCCGTCTTGATGGCCGGACCACTGCGCCGTTTCCCGAAATTCAAGATCTGCGGATCCTCATGCAAACGTTTACCGATCCCATGGCCGCAAAGCTCCCTTACTACGGCAAACCCCTGGCCTTCGACATATCTTTCGACCGTATTCCCGATATCCCCGAACGTATTCCCGACCTTCGCTTTTTTTATTCCCCGCTTCAGCGCTTTCCGCGTTACCCGGATCATCCGCTGCATTTCCAACGGAATAGCACCAACCCCGAGGGTTATGGCCATATCGGTATGGAAACCTTTATAAAAAATACCCAAATCAAGCGTCACTAATTCACCCTCGCCAAGAACGCGGTCGGACGGTATGCCATGGACAATCTCCTCGTTCACGGAAACACACATCGCCGCCGGAAACCGGTTGTATCCTTTAAAAGAAGGACTTCCGCCAAACTCAAATATCAGGCTCTCGGCCAGCCTGTCCAGATCCTTGGTCGCGACCCCCGGTTCTACCTCTTTTGCGACTTGATATAAAATTGTAGCCAAAATACGGCCCCCTTCTCTCATTGCGTCAAGATCTTTGGGACTTTTAATTGAGATCATCGTTTGTAAGATATATATATATTCCCCGCCTTCCGCGGGGGAAAAATCCTCGACCCTCGCAACCCTGCGATAACCGCGAAAGGTTGCGGATAGAAATCTAAACCTAAAGTTCGTAATTCTTATAATCTTTTCCGAGAGCTTTGAGAATATCCTTTAAAACTTTTTCCACGAGTTGTCCAGCGTTTATTTTCTTTATCTCAAGGCCCTGTTCTTTAAAATAAGTAAGTAAGGGAAGTGTTCTTTGCTCGTACTCCTTTAACCTAACCTTGATCGTTTCAGGGCTATCCAAACCTTTGCGACGCACCAATTTGGATCCGTCCAACGGACAACGCGTCAGAAGAGCGTTTTCTTTGGTATAAAGGATCGGGTGCCTCATCAACTCGCAAATACGCCGATTGGTATTGCGAAAAACCGTCTGCTTAGCGGTCAACTCCAGAAAAATTACGGAAATGTTCTCTTTTCCGAACTTCTCATTCAGGTAAGGCATCAGCTGTTGAGCCTCGTAAAGCGTCCTTGGAGAACCGGTCATGATCAAAGATTTCCTCATGGAATGGATATCTTCTATCCGGGTCTTGATCAAATAAGTTACCAGTGTCGTGCTGCAAAGTATCCCTTCCCTCCAAAGCTTCGCTTCTTCGGCTATGAAATACTTTTTCCCGTCGACTTCAATCGATTCGCCGCTACGGGCTTTCTTGAATTTCTCCTCGAGCACCTTGCTCGTTTCCAGATTATAGAAATAGAACTTTTTCGATAAAAGCTCGGCCTGACTTCCTTTTCCCGACCCCGGAGGACCAAAGATGATGATCACTTTTTGTTTATGGTTGCCGTTGCTATTGGAAAGATCCGCCGTTTTTTTTTGAGACTCGAGATTTGTATTATTAGAAAGTTTCATATTCGCGCATTTGCAATTGGGCATTAATTTGGCGAGCGGTTTCCAGGATCACGCTCACCGCGATCAAAAGCGAAGTACCGCCTATCATGAACCGGAACGTTGAAACCTGGGTAGCGGCCCCGATTATCGATGGTGAAACCGCGATCAAACCAAGAAAAACGGCACCTACCAGCAAAACCCTGTTTAAAATATAATACATATAGTTTGCTGTCGGTGTTCCCGGCCTGATACCTGGCACGAATCCACCCATTTTCTGAAGGTTTGAAGCAATATTTTTCGGGTCAAAAGTTACCGCCGTATAAAAATACGTAAACATAACAACTAATACGAAATAAGAAATTCCGTAAAAAAGCTGGTTGCTGAAAAAACCCTTTACCGCTGTCGCGGCTTGTCCGACAAATCCGCCATAACCCCCTAGGAAACTTGCGATCATCGACGGAAAAAGCAAAATCGAAAGAGCGAATATGATCGGTATAACCCCGGCCGGATTGATGTTTAAGGGCAGATAAGTGGAAACCCCTCCGAACATTTTATTTCCCCGCACCCGTTTAGCGTACGAAACCGGAATATTCCGGCGGCTTTCATTGATCATAACAACACTGGCGATTATAAATATGGAAGCAACGGCAAACAAGGCATAGCTTATAGTTTTGGTTGGATCCCAGTCAAAGATAAGCTGCCGCAAACTGGTCGGAAAGCTTGAAATAATGCCCGCGAAAATCAGAAGTGAAACGCCGTTCCCAATTCCCTTTTCCGAGATCAATTCCCCCAGCCACATCAGAAAAAGCGAGGCCGCCGTAACAGTCGCTAACGCCGCGAACAAAATAATGGGCGACCCAAAGCTCGCCACATGCTGGCGTGTAAGCAACACAAGCATGGCATATCCCTGCAAAGCTGCCAGCGGAATACTGGCGATCCTAGCGTATTGATTAAACTTGGTTCGTCCCGCCTCGCCCTCTTCCTTATACATTCTTTCCAAGGACGGGAAGATCATGGTAAGCAACTGTAAAATAATTATCGCGGTAATGTAAGGCCCTAAACCAAGCATGGCCACCGACATATTATCCATCGAACCGCCGGTGAAGGCGCCTAACAACTTAAAACTTTGGAACTGATCCATGAATACGCGCAATCTTTCCAAGTCAATCCCGGGAATAGGAATATTGGACATAAAGCGCGCGAGCGCGAAAATTCCAAAAACAAAAAGAATCCTGCCGCGCAAGTCCTTGATCTTGAAGATTTGAGTTAATCGTTGGTACCACATGTATTAAATTATAAATGTAAAAAATCGATTATTCGTTTTCCGGAGGTTGCTGACGATCAAAAGTCAAAATTAAGGTATTTTTAATAATTCCTTAATCCTCCTTTTCAACCTTCCGCTTTTACTATTTTACGGTTCCGCCGGCTTTTTCTATTTTCTCTTTGGCGGATTTCGAAACAACGCACCCCTCCACATTGAGAGCCATTTTGATTTCACCCGCTCCCAAGATCTTGACCTCCGTCAACACGCCTCCCGAACGAGTAATCAAGTTCTTCTCGTATAGGATTCGAGGATTCACGGTATCGCCATTTTGGAAGTTTTTCTCCAGTTTTTTTACATTCACTGTTTGAACCCAGGCACTTACAACGTGGTTTTTGTAACCCCTTAATTTAGGATATTTCTTGATGCAATCACGCACCATGGGCCGCATTTTCCTTCCGGACCTTGCCGTTTGCCCCTTGCCGCCACGGCCGGAATATGTGCCGCGCTTTCCGCCACGCCCTACCCTTTTTGCTTTTTTGGGCTTATGAATTGTAATAATTTGGTGTAACTGCATATTTTTGTTTTCGTCCCGATAGCTTATTGGACGGCTTCCTTAATTTCCTCTTTGGCTACCGGCGTTTCGATTTTTTTCACTCTGCCTTGAAGTTTCAATTTTTCGAACGCCGCGATCGTCGCTCGGCCGTTATTCAATTTGTTTTTGGTAGTGCCTAAAAGCTTTGAAGAAATGTTCTTTATTCCCGCTAACTGGCAGATCAAACGCACCACACCGCCCGCCATCAAACCCCTGCCCTTTTGCTGAGGTTTCAATAAAACCTTGGCCGGACCTACTTTGGCGATTATTTCGTGGGATATCGTCTCATTAACCATCGGAACATCAATCATGTTTTTCTTGGACTGGTAAGTCGCTTTCTCAACCGCCTGAGCCACGTCCAATCCGGAAGCCACCCCAAAACCAACCCTGCCCGCCTTGTTCCCGCTCACAACGATCGCGCGGAAACGCAAACGCCTGCCCCCGGCCCTGGTATGGGACACCCTGGCCAGATCCAGAAGTTTGGACTCCATATCGTCTTTCTTGTCCCTATTGTCCCGGCGAAAACCCCTTCGATCTCCTCCCTGTGGTCTACTCGAAAACCTCCCTCTTTGTTGAGGATTAAACCGTCTCTCGGTTCTCGCCTGGAACGCTTCCGGCGGTTTTTGAGCGGTAGCAACGTCTTTAACCGGGGCTTCTTTAGTTATTGCTTGGTTTTTTTCTTCCATTGTTTTTACTTTTACCTAGTTTAGAATTTAAGCCCTCCCTCCCTGGCTCCATCGGCCAAGCTTTTGACCCGACCGTGATAAAGATATCCTCCGCGGTCAAAAACCACCTCACTGATCTTTTTCCCCTTTGCGATTTCCGCGATCTGTTTGCCAACTTCAAACGCGGAGGCCTGTTTGCCAGTGAGTTCTTTTTTGGCTCCTTTTAAACCTTCTTTCTGCTCTGCCGTCGCGGGCTTCTTTACTTTAATCCCTTTATCGCTCACAACAATCAATGTTTTGTTTTTCTGGTCATCGATGATCTGCGCGTAAATATGCTGGTTGGAACGAAAAACATACAACCGGGGTTTTGCCGCATTACCTGAAATTCTCGCCCTCACACGGGCATGGCGTCTTACTCTTTTGGCTATTTTAGTGATTGTCCTATTTTTCGTATTCATGTTGGTTATTTTGCCTACTCCGTTTTGGCGGGAAAACAAAATGATGATTTACTCAAAAAAATTTCCTGGTTCTTACGTTCTATCGCTTGGTTCCGTTAAAATTATGATACTGATTATATCTGCCCTTAAACGCGATCTTATCGGCCACCAATTTTGATCTTTCTACTTTTTTCCACCGGCCGTCGTCTTTTTGCCCACTTTCTTTCTCACCTTTTCTCCCACATAACGGATACCCTTGCCCTTATAAGGCTCTGGCGGGCGGACCCGCTTTGCCTGGGCGGCTATTTTGCAGACCTGATCCTTGTCGATCCCCGATATGGTAACAATATTCTTTTCAACCGTGAATTTAATATCTTTTTCCACCATGATCTTCACCGGATGGCTATACCCTACTTGCAAAACAAGGTTTTCCCCTTCCAAATTGGCACGGTAACCGATCCCTTCGATCTGTAATTGTTTTGTGAAACCCAAGCTTACCCCCTGTACCATATTGTACACATGCATCCGCATCGTTCCCCATAAGGATCTCGAAGCTTTATCTTTGCCTGTAGTAGAAACGATGATCTGGGTTTTATCGATTTGAAGTTCGATCCCGACCGGAAGTTCGCGCGATAATTGACCTTTTGGCCCTTTAACCGAAAGATTCTTCCCGTCAAGCTTCACCTCGACCCCATCAGGTATTGTTATTGGTTTTTTTCCTATTCGGCTCATATGTTCTTTACTATTTCGTTATGTAATATTCGGAATTTAGAAGATAAGGATAAAATAATCGCTAGCGACGGGTCGATCTACCAAACTTCGCACAACATTTCGCCACCTATTTTTTTTCTCCGGGCGTCCACGTTCGTCATCAATCCCTTCGACGTCGAAATAATACTTATTCCGAAACCCTGCCTGACCTTTCTTATTTTATTATAAGGTAAATAGATCCTTTGCCCCTGCTTTGAGATTCTTTTAAACCCTGAAATTGCCGGAATCCGATTTTCATACTTTAGCGTGATCTCCAAGCATGGCTTGACCCTAATATTTTTTTTTATCTTGCGGCTCTTTTTTTCCACTTTTGAAATAAAATCTTTTTGAACCAAAATCTTGGCAATTTCGTGCTTTAAACGCGAATAAGGAACGGAAATCGCCGGCCGTTCAACCGCTTCGCCGTTTTTGATCACCGCTAACATGTTTGAAACTGTATCCATAAGAAATTAATTATATAACAAAATCTATTTTTTTCAAGTCCTCCCGATTGATCCACGTTACCGGTTTCCAGTGGCATCACCGAAGGAAGGGATTTCCCCTTCAAAATTCGGCTATTCGCTTGAGCTATTAAAAGGGCGGACTCGCGCCTTCCCCTTAAATAGCTCAGGCGAATAAACCCGCCTACCAGCTGCTCTTCTTCACCCCCGGGATCAAAGCCTTATTGGCCGCTTCTCGGAAACAAATGCGGCAAAGACCGAATTTCCTCATAAATCCGTGCTTGCGGCCACATTTAAAACACCGGCGGACAACCCTTGATTTAAACTTGGGTTTTCTCTTTGATTTGGCTATTTGCGCTTGTGTTGCCATAAAAAAATTAGTTTACGATTTTATCGGAACTCCGATCAATTTCAGAAGTTCCAAGCCTTCCTCCTTGTTTGCGGCGGTAGTAACGATCGTTATTTGGAAACCGAAAATGAAATTAACTTTTTCCGGAGAAATTTCGGGAAAAGCAATATGTTCTTTGATCCCAAAACTATAATTCCCGAATTTATCCATTCCATCCGGGCTCAACCCCTGGAAATCGCGGGAACGAGGCAAAGTAATATTAATCAGCCCTTCCAAGAAATCTATCATTTTTTTCCTTCTCAAGGTGGTTTTGCATCCTATCTCCTGGCCTTCCCTGATCTTGAAAGTCGAGATCGATTGGCGGGATTTCGTCAGAATGGCTTTTTGCCCGGATATCAAAGCAATATCCCGCGTGATCGCGTCTTGTATTTTCTTTTGCTCATCTTTCGTCTTTCCGGCGATCAGCCTTCCATAGCCGCAGTTGATCACTATTTTATCTATTTTAGGCGCTTCCATCCGGCTGGTATATCCAAACTTCTTTACCATCGCCGGCACCACCTCCTTATTATATTTTTCGTTTAGATAGGACATATCTTTGATTAAATTTCCGCCTGGCATTTCTTGCACACCCTAGAACTGGTACGTACGCCTTCCTTGATGGATATTTCATGCCCGACCCGAGTGGCCTTGCCGCATTTAGTACAGATGATCTTGACGTTTGAAGCATCAAAAGGTTTAGGCAAACTCACGATCTGTCCTTTTTGCCCTTGCTTACGCGAACGCTGGTGTTTTTTCGCGATATTGACGTTTTCCACCACAACCTTCCCTTTTCCAGGGTTGACCTTAAGCACTTTCCCCGTTTTGTTGCGGTCCTTTCCGGCAATTATTAAAACTTTGTCGCCTTTTTTGATTTTCATATTCTTAAAAATTTACTATACCAGCTCTTCCGCCAAAGCCGCGACCTTGTCAAAACCTCTTTCCTTTAATTCTTTAGCCACCGGACCGAATATCCTGCCCCCCTTAGGTTCTTTGGTCTTACCCTCCAAAACCACGCAAGCATTATCATCAAAGCGAACATAAGTGCCATCCGCGCGTTTGAATTCTTTCCTTTGCCTGATTATCACCACCCGGACCTTTTCGTGCTTTTTGACCAATTTTCTGGGTTCGGCCTCTTTGACCGCCGCGTTGACGACATCCCCCACTCTGGCGTATCTCCTTCTTATTCCATACAGCACGTGAAAGCATTGGACGGTTTTCGCGCCACTGTTGTCGGCCACCTTTAATATTGTTCTCAGTTGAATCATATGAATAAATTAAAACTAATGACTGACGCAGTCTATTTTTCCTTTTTTTTATCCGTTATCTTTTGTACCACCTTCCATTTTTTATCCTTCGAAATCGGAGCGCATTCCTCGATCATAACCACATCTCCGACCTTGTAAGTTTTGTTCTCGTCGTGAGCCTTGTAGTTTTTATCCATCTTATAGCGCTTGAAATACTTTGGATGCTGTTTCATCCTTTCAACGCAAACAACCACCGTTTTTTGCATTTTGTCCGATACGACTTTTCCGATTAATTGGTTTTTCATAAAACTTTTTCTTTCTTTAAAATGTTAACGTTGGTTTTCGCGCCACCCTTATTCGGGCTTTTCCGTTTTTTGAACGACAGTCTCCCCCTCTTGTAAAATCGTTAGGATCTTAGCGATGTCTTTCCTCGTTTCCCGTATTTCCTTGACATTCTTGACCTTTCCGCCAACCAGATCAAAATTCAAATTACCCAGCTTTCCTTTCTTTTCATGCAATAGTTTTTGCAGCTCCGGTGTATTTTTTTGTCTGATTTCTTTCGTTTTCATTTTTTTTGTTGCTAAGTCTGTTTCAATGACTAAAATCGTTTAAGCTGATTTTTTGACAAATTTGGTTTTCAGCGGAAGCTTGTCGCCGGCCTTTTCCAAAGCTTCCTTGGCCAGCTCTTCTTTCACGCCATCCAACTCGAATATTACTCTACCGGGACGCGCCGAGAAAACGTAATGGTCAACATATCCCTTCCCGCCGCCCAACGGCACTTCGTCGCCTTTCTTCGTGACCGGCCGGTCCGGAAATATCCTGATCCAAAGCTTCCCCCCTTTTTTCAAATATCTCAAAATAGCCCGTCTCGCCGCTTCGATCTGGCGCGAAGATATCCGCTCATAAGCGAGCGCTTTCAGACCATAGCTTCCGAAGTTCAGTTCCGTTCCTCTCGACTCCGTGCCCTTGTTCTTTCCTCTTTGCCATTTCCGGTGCTTTACTTTTTTTGGCATTAAAATTGACATGAATTTGTATAAGTATCAACTGACTATTTTTCTAGATCTGTATTTTTTCACCCTTGAAAATCCAAACTTTTATGCCAATCTTTCCGTAAGTACATTGCGCCTCGGTAAGTGCATAATCGATATCGGCTCTGATCGTCTGGCGCGGCAACCTTCCTTTGGACAACCAAGCCGTCCTTGCGATCTCAACACCGTTCAACCTTCCGGAAACCTGTATCCTTGCCCCTCCAACGTCCCGGGAACCCATGATCTTTTCCAGGCTTTGTTTTAAAATCTTCAAATAAGGCATTCTTTTTTCGATCTGAGCCGCAACCGATTGTCCGACAAATTCCGAAGAAGCCCAAGGATTGAGTATCTCGCGGATCTCAACGCGTAAATCATGCCCGGTCGTTTTTCCTTTGAAAACCTCCTTCTCAAGTTTTTTCTTCAACTCCTCTATACCTTGCCCTTGGCGGCCGATTATCAAACCCGGTCTCACGCAAAAAATCAGGATATTAACTTTGTTGGCGTATCTTTCGATCTCGATCTCCGATATTCCGATCTTTCCGAGCCTCTTCTGTAAAAAAGTCCGGATCTTGAAATCCTCCTCTAATGTGTTGGCGAAATTTTTTTCGTAAAAACCTCTGGAATACCAGCTCGCTATCCCCCGGATACGGAATGCTTTTGGATGAACCTTGTGTGCCATTTTCGTGTTGAATTAATTTTTGACCGGGACCGCTGATTTTTTGCGATTTACCGCTTTCGAAACTTTAACCTTTGCAACCTTTTCTTCTTTTTTTAAGCCGATCTCTCCTAAAACTATTGTTATATGAGAAGTTTTTTTCTGGATCGCGAAAGCCGTTCCGCGAGACCTCGGCATCGTCCTTTTCAAGATAGGACCTCCGTCAACCATGATGCTGGAAATATATAACGAAGAAATATCTTTTTTAAAATTGTTCTTGGCATTGGCAATCGAAGACTCCAGCAACTTTAACAGGGGCTTGCTTGCTTTCTTGGTCGTAAATTTCAAAATCGCTTCGGCTTCGCCAACCGTTTTATTCCTGATCAAATCAGCCACCATCCGCACCTTTCTGGGCGATATTCTCAAGTATTTAATTTTTGCGCTGATTGCCATATTTTTTCTTCATTAAAAATTTCTCGTTTTTGATCTTCTGAATCCGCCCCTGCCGGTTTACTTGGCCGGCTTTGCTTTCGCACCCGCCGCGACCGCAGGCGCCGCGACCGCTCCGGTCGCCGCTTTGGTCTCCAAATCGCGCTGCATCTTTCCACCGTGGCGGTGGAACCTGGTCGTTGGCGAAAATTCACCCAGCTTATGGCCCACCATATCTTCACTCACCTTAACCGAAATGAATTCCTTTCCGTTATGGACCCCAAAAGTCGAGCCGGCCATTTCGGGAACGATCGTGCATCTTCTCGACCAGGTCTTGACCAATCCTTTACCGGCCTTCCTCATTTTTTCGATCAGTTTCTCGTCCACGAACGGACCTTTTTTTAGACTTCTTGCCATATTTTTTACTTTTTTTGCTTATTTTTCTTATGAATTATATTTCCTCGCGGAATTCGGATGCCAAACAAACTATTTGCTGGACTTATTTTTTCTTCTCCGGATTATCAACTTATCGGTCCATCTTTTCTTTCTGGTTTTTACTCCCAGAGCCGGTTTGCCCCAGGGAGTTTTAGGATATTTCATTCCTATTCCCGTTCTTCCTTCGCCGCCGCCGTGCGGATGATCGCAAGGATTCATTGCCGACCCTCTCACCGTCGGCCTCCATCCCTTCTTACGGCTGATCCCTGCTTTTCCGAATATTTCGAAACGATGTTCCGGATGCGATACTTGGCCGATCGAAGCAAAACATTCAGCTGGAACTCTTCGAATTTCCTTGGAAGGCATTTCCAATTGAATGAACTTTCCTTCATGCGCCATCACGCGTGCTACCGATCCCGCCGACCTTACGATTTGCCCGCCTTTATTAGGCTCCAATTCGATATTAAAAACCTCGATACCGACAGGAATGCTCTTCAACATCATCCTATTGCCCAGCTTGATCTCGCCGCTATCGGCGCAGGTTATCTCATCGCCCACTTTTATATTATTGGCCGCCAAAATATATCTTCCGGTATTGTCGGCGTAATCGACGAAGGCCAGATAAGACGTACGGTTAGGATCGTATTCCAACCTTGAAACGGTACCCTTAATATTTATTTTCTCCTGTCCGAAATCAATGATGCGGTACATTCTTTTAACCCCGCCTCCGCGATGGCGTACGGTAATGCGACCGGAAAAATTCCTTCCAGCGGTGGTTTTTAGCGGTTTGAGCAAACCCTTTTGCGGCTTTTGTTTCGACAATATGGTTTTCATTTTGAATTTCTAAATAATTTTGGCCTGACAATTGATATTCATTACCGGGGAAGAACTTCTATCGCCTGTCCTTTCGCCACAGCCACGATTGCTTTTTTATATCCTTGTTTGATCGCAACACCCTTCCCGCGCCTTTTTGTTCTGGATGGAATATGAATCATTCTAACTTTGACCACATCAACGCCGTAATAATCCTCGACTGCCTTTCTGATCTCACCCTTATTGACATTATCACAAACTTTAAAAACGTATTGGTTGATCTGGGTCAGCATGGTCGCCTTCTCGGTTATATGGGGATTCTTGATGATCCGATAAATGCTGGCGCTTTCCTTGCCGGCGCTCGCCGGCGTCGTTTCCGTCTTTTTGGCCGTGGCCTGACCTTCTTTTTTAGCATCCTTAACCCGGGCCGCACTTTTTGACGGATTGAAAGTCTTCTTCCCGCTTCTTTCCCCTTTATCTTTATTGAAAATATTAGTGATTGCCATAATCGTTAACCGTTAAGCGTATCGCTATCCCTTTTCCTTCTTAATTTCGGCGTCGCTTTCATCGCCCTTCGCGAAAGTATCCCTGATGACAGCCACCGCGTCTTTAGGCAACATCAAAAATTTAGAGGATAACAGGTCCAGCGAGTTCAGTTTCGCGGCTTCGATCGTCTTTACGCCGGCGATATTCCGCGCCGCCAAGTATAATTTGCGATCGTACTTCGGCAATGCGATCAATATCGAGCCTTTTTGGGCTCCCTCCGCTTTTTCCCTGATATTCATCAAACTGGCCGCTAAAACCTTGGTTTTTATTTCCGCCGCGTCAAGACTGTCCACCACCAGAATCCAATTATTCTGCGCCTTGGCCGATAAGACCATCTTCAGCGCCAAACGATTCATCTTTTTGTTTATTTTCCGCTCAAAAACTTTTTCATTACGCGGCCCAAACGCTACGCCACCATGTCTCCAAATAGGCGATCTGGTCGAGCCATGACGCGCCCGTCCCGTCCCTTTTTGTTTCCAAGGTTTCTTACCGCCACCGCTCACTTCGCCTCTGTTTTTCGTATGCGCGATACTCTGTCTTTGATTGGAAAGTTGGCTTGTTACAACCTGGTAGACCAAATCCGGATTTATCTTCACTTCAAAAACCGTCTTGGGCAGTTGCGTTTGTCCCACCTCTTCACCTTTTTGGTTGTAAGTCTTGGCTAACATATTATTGGTATTTCGTTTGATTTTCTTACTTTTGGAACGACCGCGCTAATCCTAGCCCTTTATTTCCAGAAAGGTTCCCTTTAAACCGGGGGTTGCACCCCGAACCGCGATGGTATTGTTATCCTTATCGATCTTTACGATCTTCGCATTACGGACCGTAACACGCTCGGCACCCATGCGCCCAGGCATTCTTTTACCTTTAATAACATGCTCAGGAAAGGAACAGCCCACCGAACCGATGGTTCTAAGTTCGTGTTTCTGGCCGTGAGTCGATGACTGGCGCCCCTTGAATCCATGCCGTTTGACCGCTCCCTGGAAACCTTTTCCTTTGGTAAGGCCCGCGACTTTAACGATATCGCCCACCGCGAACACGCTGGCGTCAACACTGTCGCCCACGACCAATTTGCAATCTTCTGGCTTTATACGATATTCCTTTAAATAGTGAAAAGGTTTTCCGTTCTGCGTTTTCTTGATTTTCCTGGTCTTCAGATCTTCGAATCCCAGCTGAACAGCCGTATAATGGTCTTTTTCCTGGGTCTTGACTTGTGTCACCTTGCAAGGTCCGGCCTCAACCAAAGTCACGGGAATAACATTTCCTTTTTCATCGAATATCTGCGACATTCCTATTTTTTTTCCTAATATGAATTTCATGATCAAGTCGTTTTTCTTTACCCAATGGAAAACCGGGCGTAGCCCGGTTTCAACCATGACTATTGGCTAGCGTTTATTGGTTAGATTTAACATCAATATCTTACACTAAATTATAAATTTGGCAAGGATGCCCATCCATAGCACCAACCATAAACTACATTTTTATTTCAATATCCACTCCCGCCGGCAAGGTAAGATTCCTTAAAGCTTCTATTACTTTCGGGTTGGGATTCAAAATATCGAGAAGCCGCTTGTGGATCCTGATCTCAAACTGTTCCCGCGCGTCCTTATGGACGAACGTTGACCTGTTCACGGTATATTTGTGAATCTCTATGGGCAGCGGAACCGGACCCAGCACTTCAACACCATAACGCGCTATCGTTTCTATGATCTGCTTGGTCGAGCTATCGATCACTTTATGATCATAGGCGCGCAATCTGATCCTCAGCTTTTGCTTTGTCTCGTCTTTTGCGTCCTGATTTTTTTTCTTTATCGTGGGTACCATCTTTCTATAATATTCCAATTTATCTTTTTTGGAATTGGTTAAATCCTGATTATTTTTACTTGCTATACGGGGCACTGGGAACTCTCGACGTCCCGTAGCGAAACTGAAGATCAACTAACCTGCGGCCGAAACGAAAAATCGTTTATTTTACGATCTTCGTCACCACTCCGGCTCCAACGGTTTTGCCTCCTTCCCGGATGGCAAACCGCTGTTTCTCTTCCAAAGCAATCGGGGAAATCAATTTAACGTTAAATTTAACCGTATCTCCGGGCATTACCATTTCCACTCCGGCATCCAATGTCACCTCGCCGGTAACATCGCAAGTCCGAACGAAAAACTGGGGCTTATAGCCGGTAAAAAACGGCGTATGTCGCCCGCCCTCTTCCTTGGTAAGAATATAAACCTCGGATTGAAACTCGGTATGAGGGGTAATGGACCCCGGCTTGGCAAGCACTTGGCCTCTCTCCACCTCTTCCTTCTTTAAGCCGCGAAGCAATATTCCGACATTGTCGCCCGCTCTCCCTTCGTCAAGGATCTTCTGGAACATTTCGATCGAGACAACCGTGGTTTTGGCATTAGGCCTAAGTCCGACCAATTCGACCTCCTCGTTGGCTTTAATCACTCCTCTTTCAATCCTTCCGGTGGCAACCGTTCCGCGCCCGGCGATCGAGAACACATCCTCAACAGCCATCAAAAATGGCTTTTCGGTCTCGCGGACAGGTTCAGGAAAATATTCATCCACTTTTTGCATTAATTCCAAAATCGGTTTGACCGCCGGATCATCGGCCGTCTTTCCTTCCAAAGCCTTGAGAGCCGATCCGCGCACGACCGGAATTTCATCTCCGGGGAATTTATATTTTTTAAGAAGCTCTCTTACCTCGGATTCCACCAAATCGATTATCTCAGGATCGTCAACCTGATCAACTTTGTTTAAAAAAACGACAATCGAAGGAAGACCTACCTGGTAGGCTAAAAGAATATGTTCGCGAGTCTGCGGCATCGGACCATCGGGAGCCGAAACAACCAAAATCGCGCCATCCATCTGCGCGGCGCCGGTAATCATGTTTTTGATATAGTCGGCGTGGCCCGGACAATCGATATGGGCATAATGCCTTTTCTCGGTTTCGTATTCCAAGTGGGCGATGTTGATCGTTATACCGCGTTGCTTTTCTTCGGGAGCCGCATCGATCTGGTCGACCGATTTTTCCTTGGCCTTCAAACCTTTCAAGCTCAAGGCATGTAAAATAGCCGCGCTCAACGTGGTTTTACCGTGGTCAACGTGACCAATGGTTCCGATATTTAAGTGAGATTTACCTCTCACGAACTTTTCTTTTTCTGCCATATTTTTTTATTTTTTTAATTTTAAAAAATTGATTTTAAAATTTGATCTCTCAAAAACCGATGTTAATGTTAAAATTTGGAAAAATTAATTGCGGACTGACGCGTAACAACAAAATTCATTATACAATATATATTATTCATTTTCGGAAAAAAGTCAACTCTTTGGCTTGTTTTCAGGTAAAACTCAAATAATACGTTCCGGCGATTTTCGTTTTTCCACACCTGTCGCCCTTACCTTATCGTTTAAAAGTGGCGCATCGATCAAGCAGGTAACCGATTATTTTCTTTTTCCCTCGACGATTTCTTTTGTAATATTCCCGGGCACTTCCTCGTAATGATCGAATTCCATAGTAGAGGTTCCCCGGCCTTCCGAAAGCGATCTCAAGTTTGTCGCGTATCCGAACATTTCCGCCAGCGGCACTTTGACATTGATGATCTTTGCTCCCATCAGGTCGAGCGAATCCTCGATTTTTCCGCGCCGCGACGACAGATCGCCGATAACATCGCCGAAAAATTCTTCCGGGCAGGTAACTTCCAATTTCATGATCGGTTCCAATATGACCGGATTCGCTTTTTTGGCCGCCGCCTGCAGAGCCATCGAACCAGCGATCTTGAAAGCCATTTCCGAAGAATCGACTTCGTGGAACGAACCATCGTAAAGCGTCGCTTTCACGTCAACCATGGGATATCCGGCTACCACGCCCTTTCCCAGCGCCTCTTCAATACCTTTGCGCGTCGGGCTCACGTATTCCTTGGGAATAACGCCACCTTTGATCTCATCGACAAACTCAAAACCGGTTCCCTGTTCCTTGGGTTCAACTTTGATCCAAACATCGCCGTATTGGCCACGGCCACCCGACTGCTTGATGAATTTTCCTTGGGCCTCGGCCATGCTTTTGATGGTTTCCCGATAGGCCACTTGAGGACGTCCTACATTGGCTTCGACCTTGAACTCACGCCTCATTCGGTCGCAAAGAATATCCAAATGGAGTTCCCCCATGCCCGAAATGATGGTTTCGCTTGTTTCCTCATCGGTCTTAACCCGGAAGGTAGGATCCTCCTCGGACAACTTCTTGAGCGCAAAACCCATTTTTTCCTGATCGGCCTTGGTCTTGGGTTCGATCCTGATCGAGATCACCGGTTCCGGGAAGGTAATCTTTTCGAGTATGATCGGTTCATTTTCATCGCACAAGGTATGACCGGTCGAGGTATTCTTCAAACCAACGGTCGCGGCAATATCGCCGGCGTAAACATCGTCAATCTCCTTACGATCATTGGCATACATGCGCAAGATACGTCCTATCCTTTCTTTCTCCCCGGTGACCGTGTTTAAAACATAAGATCCCTTTTTCAAGTAACCGGAATAGACGCGAAAGAACGTAAGGGTCCCGACATAGGGATCGGCCGCGATCTTGAACGCCAGCGCCGTAAACGGCTCGTCGTCGGACGGATGCCTTTCGATCTTTTCCTCGGTCTTCGGATCGATCCCGACGACCGGCGGCAGATCCATAGGATTAGGTAAATAGTAACAAACGCCGTCAAGAACCGGCTGAACGCCCAGATTCTTCAGCGACGACCCGAAATAAACCGGAACAAGTTTATTGGCAATCGTGGCTTTCCTTAGGACAACCCGAAAATTCTCAACCGATATTTCCTCTCCACCCAAGTACTTACCAAGAAGTATTTCATCCTCAGCCACGATTTTTTCCACCAATTTACCCCTCCATTCCGCGGCTCGATCCAATAGATCGGCCGGAATCTCTTCCTCGACCACATTCTCACCGTTGTCGCCGCGAAAACGCAACGCTTTCATTTTCAAAAGATCGATCACTCCATCCAGGCCTCCTTCCTCACCGATAGGAATATTAACAGCCACGGCGTTGGGCGTAAGTTTTTTCCAAATGGAATTAAGCGCATTCTCGAAAGTCGCGCCGGTCCGATCCATCTTATTGACAAAACACATGCGCGGAACGGAAAATTTGTCCGCCTGGCGCCAAACGGTTTCGGACTGGGGTTGAACACCCGCTACGCCGTCGAATACGACGACCGCCCCGTCCAAAACGCGCAAAGACCGCTGGACCTCGGCCGTAAAGTCAATGTGGCCCGGAGTATCGATGATATTCATGCGATGCTCATCGGTTTTGGCCTTGGCAAGATACTCGCCGGGGGACCAATAACAAGTCGTGGCCGCTGAAGTGATCGTTATCCCTCTTTCCCTTTCCTGCTCCATCCAATCCATAATCGCGGCGCCTTCGTGAACTTCGCCTATCTTATGCGAAAGACCGGTATAGAAAAGAATTCTCTCCGACGTGGTCGTCTTTCCGGCATCAATATGGGCGATCACTCCGAAATTGCGATATTTCTCGATTGGGGCTAAACGTGGCATATGTTTTAGTAAAAAATGATTTGTTGATTCAAGAAACTAAAACGCTAAAGACCTTAACGCGTCTTTAGCGTTGGAATTCCATTTTAGAACTTGAAATGGGCAAAGGCTCTGTTGGCTTCGGCCATACGATGCGTATCTTCCTTCTTTTTGACCGCCACGCCGGCATTGTTGGCGGCATTGATAAACTCATCGGCCAATTTTTGCTTCATCGGCTGCCCTTTTTTCTTCCGGGCCGATTCCAAAAGCCACCTCACCGCCAAGGCCATTCCGCGTTCTTTGACCACGGGTTTGGGCACCTGATAGGTCGCGCCTCCTATTCTTTGTGATTTTACTTCCAACAAAGGCCTGGCGTTATTCAACGCCAACTCGAAAACTTCGATCGGGTCTTTCTTGGTTTTCTCTTTAATGATGTCCAAAGCGCCGTAAACGATCTTTTTGGCCGTATTCTTTTTCCCTTTCTTCATTATTTGATTAATGAATTTCGCGATGATCACGTTATCGTAAACGGTATCGGGACTTATTTCTCTTTTGGTTATTTTTTTGCGGGACATTTCTTTTTAACCTTGTTCTTAATTATTAAGCGATCAAACCTTGATGCTGTTATTTCTTCCGTTTAGTGCCGTACTTTGACCTTTCCTGTTTCCTTTTATCAACACCCGCGGTATCAAGCCGGCCTCGGACAATATGGTACCGGACGCCGGGAAGATCTTTCACCCTGCCACCACGAATCACAACGATCGAATGTTCCTGGAGGTTATGCCCTTCGCCGGGTATATATGCCGTGACCTCCATGCCGTTCGTTAATTTCACCCTGGCCACTTTCCGCAAGGCCGAGTTCGGCTTTTTCGGAGTACTGGTAAACACTTTAACGCAGATGCCGCGTTTGAAAGGCGATGAATAATTTTTCGGCCGGTTCTTCAGCACGTTGAAACCAAACGTCAAAGCCGGGGATTTCTTTCCCTTGGACCGGCTTTTTCTTTTTCTTTTTATCAATTGATGGATCGTTGGCATGGTCGTTGCAATGAAAAATTATTAGAATTTTTTCTTTCTTTCGAATGACCGAAACAAAAAAAATAATTGAACATTTTGTGCTCAACAAAAATGTACCAAAAAAAAGAAAGAATGTCAACACCGTCCCGCTGCCAAAGTTGGCCGCCGTTAGAAGCCTGTCCCATTTTACCCTTTACGGTGTCCCGTTTTCCGGAAACAAACGGTGTCTAGCGGGATCAGGCCTCGGACAAAAAAATCGGATCAATCAGACCCGATCATTCGCCGTTTTTTCTTCGCTCCGCGTCTCCGCGATTTTGCTTCTTTTCCTCGGCCTTTCGTAAAGCTGGCCACGGCAATCAGCGCAAAGCAACCTGATCCCAAGCCTTGTCTTCACCGCCACAACGTCTTCCCTGTTGCCGCAATTAACACAAACCGGCGTTAAATCCTTTTCGCCAAGAACTACCTGGCAATAATGATCGACTACTTTGGCGGCCCGCAAAGCTTTCCGCTCCGGAGTATGGTACTTTCGATAATAAGCCTTTTCCCGTTTTTTCTTATTTTCTCTTCTCCTCTCTACGCGGTGTCTCCGGCAAAGATATCCCGCCCTGCCTTGTATCTTGACCACCCCCTCGCTTTCTCCGCAACGGATGCAAGGCAATTTTTTTCTCGCGCGATGCCGATTTTTTCCCGCCTTCGCGTTTTCCTCACTCAAGATCGCGCGGCAAAACTCGCAAAGCGGCTTGCCATAAGACCTTAAGTTCTTGACGCGGCTCGTTCCTCCGCACCAATCGCAACAGCGGGCTATTTCCAATTCGGGTAGAACTGACTCCGGCTTTGCCTTCTCAGTTTCGGCTTCCGAAACAGGGCGGCAAAACTCGCACAGCGGATTACAAGGATCCACCAGGCCCTTAACCCAAATTCTTTGGCCGCAACCACCGCATTCGATCTTTTTCATCCAGCAATTCCCCCTTCGATAATTTAAAAGCACTCATTGTTAAAGTGCCTTTAAAATATAAACCAAAAATTGTAGTTAGTCAATGGTTGCGTCACAAAAGCGGCGCTCCGACTATACCTTTGAAAAGAAGACTTACGATCCTCTGCAAAGAATCCATAAAACTAAAGCCCCCGATCGGAAAAAAAAGCAAAAATATCAGGATCAGCCCGCCATATCTTTGCAAAAAAACTTTGAAATCATCCTGAGATGATGACAGAAAAGTAAACAAGATGTGCGATCCGTCCAGCGGAGGCAGCGGGATCAGGTTAAAAACGGCCAGCAAAAGATTAATCGCCACGATATAGGCAAACATGTCATACAAGGTTGAAGCGACCGGATTGATCAACCCGAAACTGAGCAAGGATCTCAAGGCCAAGCCGAAAACAACAGCCAAAACCAGGTTTACGGCAACTCCAGCCACCGCTACTTTGGCGGAACCGTATTTTTGGTCGCGGAAATTGGTCGGATTTATCGGTACCGGCTTCGCGTATCCCAAAACCATGCGACCCTGCGTGGCTATAAACAAACCTAGCGGCAGCAGAAAGGAACCGAACACATCAAGGTGTTTTAAAGGATTGAGCGTCAAGCGCCCGGAATACTTCGCGGTCGGATCGCCCAACCAATTGGCTACCGTGCCATGCGCTACTTCATGGATGACCACCGAAAAAAGTAAAATCAAAAGCAAGGCTATGATCTCTAGAATACCTGTCATTGTGTTGTTTTAGTTTCTTTTTAATCCTATCATAATCGCTTCATCTTGCCAATTTAACCAAAATGTCTTATGATGGACACGTTACGAAATTTTTGATTAAACTGGATATAATAATCCGCAAAAAGAGATATGTCTAAAGAATGCACAATCTGCGGCAAACGCGGAAAAATTGTTTGGCGGAGAGTAAGATTGAGGGCGACCAAATATAATCCGACCTGCAAACGAAAACAGAACCCCAATCTGCAGTCATTGACGTTGCCTTCGGGAGAAAAAACCAAGGCCTGCGCCAAATGCATCAAAACCCTCGCGAAAAACAAAATCAAATAGCAACAACGCGGTTTGCTAACTTTTAGTTCGCGTCGCCCCAAACCTGCCAAGCAGGTTTGTTACGTAATGAACCGAAATATTCGTTTGATAGCGCGGGCTGTAGTACAACGGTAGTATATACCCTTGGGGTGGGTACGACCCGGGTTCAATTCCCGGCAGCCCGAATGCGGATAGTTGATGAGTGGTGAGTTAATGAGTAAATTCATTGCAAACAAAAAACTCCGAAAACGGAGTTTTTTGTTTACAATGAAGGCTGTTTTTAGAAAAAACCCGCGCCTTGAAGCGCGGATGTTTTTATACCCCGTCTTGGAAGACAAGTGTCCGGTAAATACCAGGTGGGTGCCCAAGCCGCAATCCGAGGATTGCAAGCATATCCGGCTCCCGAAAAAAAGTTATTCTGGAACTTGCTATCCAAAACAGGGTACTTTAAGTATAAGCCAGCCAACCCCTTTGTCAACCGCGATTTCAATAAAAAACGGCGGGCTTTCAGGCCGTATCAATGCTTTTTCCCCTTGAACGCTCGATCTTATAAAAATGCTGCAAGCCATCCGCGATGAAGGCGTATCCGAGAGCCGCCGTTAACCGCTGTAACAAACAAAAAGCGGCTATATTCAAGCCGCGCTATTTTTTTGGAATTAAAAGGTGCCTAACGCGTCCGGCCAACGGCACGATCGTCCTGCCCGAGCCCGGCTGGATCGCCCACACCGCCATTCCAATTAACGCGGCCGCTCCGAACCAAATCGTATAAAGCGAAAAATACGGAAACCACGAATGAAGATTGTGCAGAAAAAAAATAAGTACCAACCCTAAGCCAACCACGAAATAAGCAAGACTGTCGCAGATCGCGCTTCCGGTAAAAATCAAAGTTCTTCCCGCGATCTCCGCCAATTTAACCGCTTCTTCAACCAGCCGCTTTCTTGTTTTCAAAGAACCATCTCCTCTCGAACTTCCGAAAATAATAACATTGAACACCAATGATCGCAATCCGTTTTTCCGCCAAACAACAAAACGCCTCCTGCCGTCAGGCAGAAAGCGTTGTGAATTTTTAGTTTTTTGACGATTACAATCCCAGTACTTTAGATAGTTGTTTGATCAGCGAAACCACGACCGGAGCGGCCATCAGGCTGTGGGAGGTTATACCTTCATCGTCTTTGACCGTCCAAGGTTTTTGATTGACCGTCACGGCTTTTCCATTCCAAGTATAATCGAATTCCGGCGTCAATTCGTAATCGTCAACATAATCCTTGGCCGTGTCCGCCGGAAGGGCGTTACGCAAATAAACTTTGGGAATACCGTATAAAGTCATGGCCTTTTCCATCAGCTTTTGGTCAAGCTCCAAGCGATCCTTCAACGGCGCGATGCCGAGTTCATCCCCTTCTTTGGGGCCAAGTTTTTGCGAACCATATCCGGAACACTTCGAATTATCGCAGATCAAATAAAATTCCTTGGCCGCCTCGTCGTATCCGATTTTCGCGGTCGGCAGAAGCTTGATACTGCGCGACGTGTTACAAATAGGACATATCCGGCGCCACTTGATCCGCTCTTCTATTACGTTGGTCGGCACATCGATGAAAGCCAGAACATCCTGGTCGTTGCGGAAACCGATTAGGTCCCGAAAGAACAACGAATAGGAAACCTGATCCATCTCGCGGGGGAAGCCATCGATGAAGATGGTTTTTTTCGGCCGCTTGGCGATTTCCCGTTTGACTAACGCCAAAATCAATTCCGTGGGAAGAAGGGTTTTTGTGTCGCGAGCCTCGATAGCGCGGATAAGATCTTCTGCGGGCACCCAGCCGCGGTATTCCTTCTTCAGATAATCCTCGATCCCGATTTTTTTTTCCGGGTCCTGGATGTCCTTGCTCACCGCGCGGATCATGTCGCCGACGGAAAAATGGTCTATCCTTTCAGGGTTGATAATCTCGGCGAACATTTTCGAGTAAGTCCCCTTTCCGGAATTCTTCTTGCCTAAAAGATAAACAATGAAAGAGTTCTCGCGCACATAGTCTTTCAGCTTATCGATCTCCTCATCGGCCTTATAATGGAAATATTCGTTTCGCTCCACCGGATCGGTAAGGTTGAATGTTCTTTCCTTACCTTCCGTTTTGGTTTTAGAAATTGGGAATTGCATAATTTATAATTATTGGATTACTTTTCGGTTTTGAAACTCAAATTTTGGCCGTCGGTTATGAATGTTATATCGCCGGCCAGATCGGTCCTCAACACTTTAATATCATACTTCTCCAGCATCTCCAAGGTTTCCGGACTCGGATGGCCGTAAGTATTTTGACCCACGGAGATCACGGCCACGCCGGGATCTACTTTAGCCAGAAAAATGTCGGACGCCGAGTATTTGCTGCCATGATGCGCCACCTTCAAAACATCCGCGTCCAAACCGATATCTCCGCCCGATAATCCCTCTTCGGTCTCGCTGTAAATATCACCCGTAAATAAGAATTTTTTTTCACCGTAAACAAGTTTCAAAACCACCGAACTGTTGTTCGTATCCTTTACCGCGACGCCCGACAGGTCCAGTTCGGGATACAAGACCTCGATAAAGTGGCCCGGATCGCGATCAAAGTTTATCCGCGTTCCGGCCCGGGCGATCTCGATGTCGCTATGCTCCTCGGCGATCAGCCTGACCCACTCCTTGAATTCGGCGGTATCCTTAACCGCACCGCTCCATAAAATGCTTTTGACGCGGTACCGTTTCAAAACTTCCAACAATCCGGCCAAATGGTCGTGATCCGGATGAGTGAGAACCATCAGGTCGATATCGTGTTTCCAGAAAGGCAAAGATTCGCCCAGCCCTTGTAAAACAGCAAGGCTGGGACCCCCGTCGATTAAAATATCCGCGCCCGATGGTGTTTTTATCAATGAAGAGTCGCCTTGACCCACATCGAAGAATTCCACCTGCAGAGTATTCCGGCTCGACAGATCGAAAACGGCGAGCCAAACCAAAACGGTCACCGCTAAAATTACGGAAAAGATCTTTTTGAACCAACCTTTCTTTTTCTGATTCGATGCCCCTTCCATAATCCTGGATTCTACCAAAAAATACTTCCGAGTAAAGTGGTGATTAAATGAAACGTCCCCCCGCCTTCGCGGGGGGACGTTTCTTAAAACACAAGAATTATCGCGTTTGAAGTCCGCAACGAGTTCTTACAAGTGATTTTTAATTCGAATTAAAAAATTTGCAATATCTTGTTGTGCTCCCCGGATAACTAAACCTCTCCCTCCGGCTTCGCCTTTCCCATGATCCTAAACATCTTCGTTCCGCAAACCGGGCACTCTCCGGTGACGGCGGCTCTTTTAACACCACCCTTTCCTTTCATCTCGATGGTTTTTTCGTTCTTGATTTCTTGTTTAGCTTTGCATTTTACGCAATATCCTGTTGTTGCCATATGAATTTTTATTTATTGATTTTAGGCTCACCGGTCCTTTGGGCCGATAATCCTAAATTGAGGATTCCTTTGGACCGTCTGTTTTTTGGACAAACTCATTGTCCGCCGGACAAATTCGCGGCAAAAAATCTTTGCTCTGTCGCGGCAGGAAGCCTCCCGAATTTTTTTTAACGATAGTAGTTCAAGCGACCTTTAAAGTATCTTTAATCTAAAATAATTCAGTTAAATTGAATAGTCAAGGGCAATTTATCTTAAAACGGGAAAAACTCGCGCCAAAAATTTGGCCAAAACCCGTCAGAACGGCCCTAGAACAACAACTCCAGCGCTACGCCGGCGAAACAAAAAGCCGCGAAAACCAAAGCGAATTTCGCGAAATTGATCCGCCCCGCCATTTTCGTCAAAACGTCAAGGAACAGCAGGCCCGACAAAAAACTCGCGAGAACCCCCGGCCAAAGCTGAATCGAAAAATCCCCTCCCTTGAAAACCAGAAAATATAAAGTAGAAGCAGTCACGGCCGGTACCGACATCAGATAGGAAAGCCTTAAGATCTCTTTGGGATCGGATTTCGCGAGCGATAAACCAAAGATCGTGGAACCCGATCGCGAAAATCCCGGGATCACCGCCAAGCCTTGCAATACGCCGGCGATCGCCGCCAGTTTTTCTTCACGGATATCAAGAAGGATCTTCTTTTTCTGGAAGTAAGCGGTAAAAAGCAACCCGAACCCCGTTAAAGCCAAAAGGCCGGTACCCACCGCCGCCTGTTCGATCAGCTTATAAAATACAAAACCGAGCGGCAAGGAAACCACGGTAGTGATCATTAAAAAAATGATCAGTTTCCGGTCCTTGAAAGTGAATACCCCGGCCCAGTCCTTCCGGTAATAAACCAAAGCGGAAGCTAAAGTGCCGATATGCAAAAAAAGCGCCAGATCGACCGGATTAAAACCCGTCTTCAAAAATTTAGCAGCCAAAGCCACCACCCCTTCGCTGGAAACAGGAATCCACTCAAAGATACCCTGAAGAACGCCAAGCAATGCGTAGATTAAAGCGTTAACCATAAAACAAATTTAAAATGTAAATATCAAAAATAAAAATGACGCCGCAAAAGGTAAAATCATCAATTCTATTCAAATTTTAAACTTTGCGTTGTCGTTTTATATCCTGAGCTTTAAATTTTTAATTAGACAACAATCACCCTTTATTCTAATATAATAACAACTAAATTAAAACCAACATGCCTCACGAAAAAATTTACGTTGTCGGTCACAAATCTCCGGATACCGACTCGGTATGTTCGGCGATTGTTTACGCCGATTATTTGAAAAAAGCCAAAAGGGTTAATGCCGTTCCCGTTGTGGCTGGAGAAATCAATCCCGAAACGAAATTCATTCTGGATTTTTTCAAGGTAAAAACGCCCGCCCAGCTCGATTCCGGCGCGGGATTATCGCTGGTTCTGGTTGACCATAACGAAAAAAGTCAAAGCATCGACGGCGTCAGCGACTCAAGGATCATCGAGGTACTCGATCACCACAAAGTATCTTTTGAATTGGGCCACCCTATTGTTTTTCGCTCCGAACCCCTCGGATCAACCGCTACGCTGGTGGCTAAAATTTTGCGGGCCGATAAAAAGTTCAAAATAACGCCCCAGACCGCCGGCCTCTTGGTTTCCGCGATCCTTTCGGACACGGTCGTCTTCAAATCGGCTACGACAACCAAGGAAGATAAAGAACTCTCTTTATTGCTTGGCAAAAGAGCAAAGATCAAAGATCTCAAAAAATTCGGCATCGAGATCAAAGAAAAAAAAGCCAGTTTAAAAGGCTTAAGCGCCGACCAGATTATTAAATCGGACTTCAAAGAATTCGAAGCCGGAGGCAAAAAATTCGCTATCGGCCAAATCGAAGTGGTCAAACTCGACGAAGCCAAAAGCAGAAAAGAAGAGCTTTGGAAGAGAATGGAAGAAATAAGGAATGAAAACGAGTTTGAATTCATCGCCCTGATGGAAACCGACATCATCAAAGAAGGATCGGAGCTTCTGGTGTCAGGCAACCCAGCGCCGGTAGAAATTGCCTTTGGCGTGAAGCTGGCGAACAATTTGGTTTATCTCAAAGGGATGATGTCGCGCAAAAAAGACCTCCTCCCGCCTTTAATGAATGCTTTCGGGAACTGACTTAAAAATTTTACGGCCAATTAAAAAAGAAAACCCCGCTCACGCGGGGTTTTCTTTGACAAAATCCTACACCTGCTGTTCGGCTTGTTCCTTTTCGATACGCATCATCCGCTTGCCGGGAATCCCCAAGGCAATAAAAAAACCGCCCAAAATCAGGCTTAAGATCATGGCGATATCATACTGCCCCTGTCCCAAAAAAGCGCTTTTGTGAACAAAGATACCAAGACCGAACCCGATCAGGACCCCGCCAAAGATCGTAAAAATAAATTTTAATATCCCGTTCATATTGATTTCTTGGCTAAATTATAACACTGATTGGATTTTTTAAAAAATCCCGAACCAGACAAAGCTTCTTAACCCAAGTCCGCTAGTTTCAAAAAATTATTAAAAGATCAAAGAGATTCTCCTTGACCATTTGCGCTACCACAGACAGATCGATGAACACAGCTCAGCAGCCTACTGCGCGTGCGAACAGGAGTAATAAGCGGTTTTTTCTGTTTTTTTAGGAGCAAAAAAAACGACTCTTGCTTTATGCGGAAACGGATATTAATAATGGAAATTGCTATTTTCTCGCGAACTCGCATATCCCTTTGTAGTCGCACCACTCGCAATGCCAGCCCGGGGTAGCGTAAAAATTGCTTTTTTCGATCTTTTCGATCTGCCCGGCAATCTTTTCCTTTTGTTTTTCGATATCACCCTCACTGCCTATAAATGTAGTGGTCGTCGCGTTTTCAAGGTAAAAATAAGTAAGTTTTTCCGGCTTTAATCCAAAAACCTCCCGCGCCGCGATCTGGTAGATCAAAAGCTGCTGCTTTTCTTCGGGCCGCAACTTGTCTTTGACCGTACCGGTTTTGTAGTCGATGATCTCAACTCCCTTGCCCGCCTCATCGATGCGGTCGATTTTTCCGTTGATCGTGTAGCCATTGATCTTTAGATTGAACCCAACCTCTAAAGCCGGCGCGTTGTTCAAAGTAAGAACCTTGGGCAAACGGCGCGAATAATCCTGCCAGAAAAGCTTTAAAGACTTTAAGCCAAGTTTATGATAATTGTCCTTTTCCGCCTGGTCGTCGAACCATTCGTTGATCCATTCCTTTTCGTACACTTTCTTTATTTTGCCCAGCGTCACTTTTCCCCCTGCCAACAAGGATTCGTAGAGAGTGTTATGCATTGTTTTTCCAAAGCTGAAAACCGCTTTTCCGCGCGGCCTGATCTTCCAGATATGCGCGTATTGGTACTGTCGCGGACATTTTTCGAAAGCCGCCAGCTGAGTAAAGGAAAAATGATCGGGCAAAGGAAGCCTGGTCTGGGGTTTTTTATAGCTACTGATCCTGATGTTTTTCACCGGCTCCTCTTGTTCGCCGTTTTTATAGCCAAGCTCCGCCAAAAACAACGATAATTTTTTTTGATTGACGCCGCCATAATCTTTAGCCGACGTGAAATACAGCCCGCTTTTCGCCCGCGTCATTCCCACGTAAAACAAACGCCGTTCCTCCTGTAGATGAACATCGCCTTCGGGTACGATATCCTTGATCAAGGCTTTGGGCAATTCTATTTGCTCTTTCCGCTCGATGGTCGGAAATTTCCGATCCACCAAATTCACCATAAAAACGTGTTTGAACTCCAGCCCCTTGGACGCGTGTACCGTCATGATCTTCACCGTATCGGACAAACCTGGATCGAACTCCAACTTCCCTTCCTCGCCCGATTCAAGCTCCAATTCAAGCTCTTCCATGAAATGCCGGAGATTGGGATCAAGATTGGCGTCCTCAAAAGCTTTGATCTTGTTGAAAAGCTGGCTGATATAATCGAAATCCTCTTTTTTAGCCCGCTTTTCCAGGAATTTCAAATAACCGGAATCGAATAAAAACGATACCATGATCTCGGAAACGTTTTTTTCCGCAGTCATAGCCGAGTGTTTTTCGATCATCGAAAGTAAATTTCCAATCGTCATTTTAGCCGGTTCGCTCAAACCGGGAATCTCATTAAATTCCTTGAGCGACTCAAAAAGGGATTGTGATTTTTTGGCGTTATAATGGGTCGCCTTGGCAACGTCTTCCATTGGAATGTTCAAAAAAGGCATGTTCAATACCCGCCAGACCGCCGACCCCTCATGATAGTCATTGAGCAATTTGAAATAGGAAATGATATCCAAAACCACCGGTTTCGAATACAGGCCTTTTAACGCCAGAAACTGGTACGCGATACCGGCTCGCTCGCAAGCGCGCGAGTACGAATTGGCGCTCTCATTGGCCCGTACCAAGATAGCGAAATCCCCGAAAGTAGTGTCTTTTTCCTCTTTTAATATATTGATAATGGAACTCACCGTCCCCTGGACCTCTTGATCCAAGGTCTTATAGTGAAGATGCTTGATAATGCCGGTACAGCCGGAAACGGCTACCAGTTTTTTATCGATCTTGTTCAAATATTCCAGACGGTTGGGATTATTGGCCTGGATGAACCGGTGCGAAAGGTCAAGGATGTTCTGACAGGACCGGTAATTTTTTATAAGGACCGCCTCCATCGCGTCCGGAAAATCCTTTTTGAACTGGATGATATTGCCGAAAGAAGCCCCCCGCCACCGATAGATCGCCTGGTCGTCATCGGCGCAAACGGTCAAATTGTTTTTCGGCTGGGCCAAAAGTTTTACCAGTTCATACTGAATCCAATTGGTGTCCTGGAATTCATCGACTAAAACATATTTGAATTGGTCGCGGTATTTTTTTAGAATGGCCGGGCGGCGGCGGAAAAGACTTAAACAGTAATTAAGAAGATCGCCGAAATCCAAAAGGTCGTTTTCCAAAAGCAGTTCCTGATAGATTTTATAAGTGCGGGCAATCTCGCGGATCTTCTCTTTTTCCTCGATCTTACCGCGGCTGTATTTCAAATAATCCTCCGGAAAAACCTCCTGGTCCTTGCAGTGAGAAAAGTGCGCCAGCATCGCATGGATAAATTTGGTCGGATTGCCCAGCGGCTTGTAATATTTCAATTTGAAGCGGTCGATGTTGCGGCGCACCAGAAGCCAGGCCGCCGTCTGGTCAACCAGTTTGAAATTGGTGGAAAGGCCGATATCCAAACCGTGGTTTTGCAAAATCCTTTCGCAAAAAGCGTGAAAAGTCGATACCCAAAGATCGGCATAACCGATCGATAACAACTGACTGATCCGGTCATCCATTTCGCCCGAGGCTTTATCGGTGAACGTCAAAGCAAGAATTTCGTTCGGCTTTATCCCTTTTTCCTCGATCAAGCGGGCCAGGCGGTTCGTGATCACAGTCGTTTTTCCCGTACCGGCTCCGGCCACGATCAAAAGCGGACCGTCTTCATGGCTTACGGCTTTCTTTTGTTCGCTGTTCAGTTTTGAGAGATCGATCGGCATGTTTTTTGCGACTGAAAAAAGCGGCTAACTTTTTCATCATACCGCCAAAAAAACAAATCTCCAACATTAAAAACAAGGAAAAGAATAGCTAAGCCACGTTTTTACAATAGGGAAAAACTAGATTATTCATAAACCAAATTACCGCCAAGATGAATATGGCGCATGCCAATCGATCTATCGAATAACATCGATTAGTTGAAACCGCGTCGCTAATCCTAAAAACGGAACAATTTCCCGGCCAAATAACCGGCCAAGGGAACTTCTCTGTCCATATCCCTCGCGGCGTAAGAAATCCCAATCACCCGCAAAACGGTCGTTAGCGACCAAAATAAAATTGTTGACCATATCAGAATAGAATGCCAGACAGAACCGTATTCCACAAAAAAAGCGGTTGTCAAAACCGCAGCGGTAAAAATAAATTCCGCCAAAAGAATGGCCAGCCCTTGTTTGGCGTGAAACCGCGTCAGCTTGTTTTCCGAAAATAACGGGATCAGGCAAAAAAATCCCAGGTAACTGATCAAGGCGGTCAATTTTACCCGTTTAGCTCCCGGACCCACTATCTTTTTCTCTTGTTTCTTTCCAAACTTAAAAACAAACATTGATTTATTTTCCCCTTTTTTAAAACTTGAGCCGATCGGCCAGATCACCGATCACCGGCAATTTCTCCTTTTTATTGTTAACGACATTGATAATACCGAGCACCGAAAGAACGAGCCACGCCAAACTCAAAATATTGGCCGCCAAAAGCCCGAAAAACGGAACTACCAATAAAACCCAAGTAGCGGCCTCGCCGATAAAAAGCACCAATCCCTGTTTGGCATGAAACCGTGCGAACCCGTCCTTTTCCTGAGCCAGATACGGAACAAGGCTTAAGACGCCGATATAACTGATCAACGCCATGGCATTGATCTTTTTCTCCTGCGGTTTTTCTTCTGCGGCGGCAACAGCCGCTTCGGTTTTTTGAGTATCTTCCATAATATTTAGGAAACGGATCCAGCGGTATTTTCCGCGCTTAACGGAAATAACCCGCCTAAAACGACCCGTTCGCTCTTTAATTTATACATTATAGCACTGCCAGGCGTATTAAAACAAAAACCCCCGCGAAATGCGGGGGAGTTTGCCAATAAGATCAACCTTATTCGTCTCTGCCAAAACCTCTTTCTCCACGGTCAAAATTCCTTCTCGGACGTTCTTCCATGGGCCTTGCTTCGCTCACGGTGACTTTGCGTCCGTCGAAATCGTTTCCGTTGAACATTTCGATGGCTTTCTGGGCATCATCTTCGGTCGCGAACTCGACAAAACCAAAACCTTTCGAGCGGCCGGACATTTTATCGGTGATAACAATCGCCGATTCAACGGTCCCTGCCTTGGAAAATCCTTCTTTCAAAACATCTTGAGTGGTGCTGTAAGATAAACCACCAACGTATAATTTCTTGTTCATTTGTTTGTTTGTTTACTTAGTAGGGCGACCACTCACTTAGCTCACTTAAGTTCTAACGAATTTAAGAACCAGTTGAGAACACCTACTTCCTCTAGGGATAATAATTGGATTACAAGCTTATCTTAAAAAATTTTTAATCGAATTGCAATACTCCGCCGGGTTATGAAAAAAGAGAGCGTCCGCTCCCTTGCTAACGTTTATTGGACCCTGCAAGTCTCGCGACCTCTTCCAGCGCCGGATTGGCGAACCGGCAACCGCCTCCGTCGGGACAATCAAGCCCATTTTCAGCCCGTCCTTCTTTGGCTTCTTTGGCTTCTTTTTCCATCCGTTTGCCCTCCTTTGTTTATTATCAAGCAACTCAATAGCAGCATGTTATCACATAACGCTCACAATGTCAAGGCCAACCAAAAGCGGTCACTCTTCATTGAAACAATATCGGACGATTTGAAAACCCGAACGCAAACCGATCACGTCTTTTTTGATTTCTTCCAATCCCCGCTCGTCGCGCATCGCTTCTTTGATCAGCCTGGCGATCTCTTTCATTTCCCCCTCTTTCATACCGAACCTCGTCATTTCCTGGACGCCGATCCGGATACCGCGCGGCATTTTTGGGCTTTGGTTTAACCCCGGGATGATGTTTTTATTCAAAATAATGTTTACCTCCTCCAATTTTGCCGCCGCTTCATGGCCCGCGCCCGGCCTTTCAAAGTCCACGACAACCTGGTGCGTTTGGGTAAAACCTTTCTTTTCCCCCAACACTTTGAATCCGTTGTCGAAAAGTTCCCGCGCCAACGCCTGGCTGTTTTTCACAATTTGGCCCGCGTAATCCAAGCCATACGCCTGCATTTCTTTTAAAGCGCAATAAAGCGCCGGTATCCGGTGCAGATGGTGGTTCGACGAGAAGCCCGGAAAAACCCGGAGCTGGATCGTTTTAGCGGTAAACTCGTCAATATTTCCCAAAATCAATCCGCCCTGCGGACCGGGAAACGTTTTGTGGGTGGAGGTGGTAATAATATCGGCGCCTTCTTTCAAGGGGTCTTGAAAAACCCCGGCGGCGATCAGGCCGAACACATGCGCCGCGTCATAAATAATTTTCGCGCCCACCTTATCGCACACAACCTTCAATTCCTTCACCGGCTGGGGGAAAAGGATCACCGAACCTCCGATCACGATGAATCTAGGTTTAACGGCTAGGATTTTTTCCGCGCTTTTTTCCAAATCCATGGAAAGATCGTTGTCATAACACAAAGTATCAACCTCCAATCCAAGGAAACCGGCGGCACCCGCTTTTTCGTGGGATACGTGCGACCCATTCTCGATGCCCAACGACAAGATCTTGTCTTGGCGCTCCGAAATACCGGAAAAAGCGGCATAATTGGCAATGGTTCCCGAAATCGGCCGGATGTCGGCGAAATTGGCGCCAAAATGATTTTTGAATTCCTCCTGAACCAAGCTTTCGATTTCGTCAACATATTTCAATCCCCGGTAGAAACGGTGGAACGGTGTGCCTTCGGCATAACGGTGCATCAAGTCGGATACGTACATTTTTTCGCACGCCGGCGACATCACGTTCTCCGACGCGATCAGATTGACGCAACTATTTCTCCATTCGTTATGTTTTTTTACCAGTTCGTTTATTTTTTGCATAAAATTCCCCGTGTGGTGATTTTCATTAACCCGCTACTCCGCCCCACTCGGTCCATTGCCAATAAATAACTTCCCTTATTTTTTGGGCGGCCTCCGGGTCAAAACCGCCAACCTTTCCATTTTTTAAAAATTCTTTCTGGGTGGGAATATAAGTTTTACTGCCCTCCGCGCGAAAAGGACAAACAGGATAATAAGTAAGCGGTTTTCCGACTCGCACGCCGGTAACGCCGCTTTCGGGACAAACGCCGCGCATAAATCCGCGGCATCCGATCATCCCCTTCAAAATAGGCAACTCTTTTTCCAGGGCAAAATAAAGTTGCGCGGCCAAACATCTCATTTCCACCGAAGCGCGCACGCATAGTCTCAAAGATAAAAAGTTTAAAAGCGATCTTAAGTTAATCGTAAAATGGTAAATACCCACCGCCTGGCAAAACGGCAACGCGTACCGAGCCAACTCGCGCGGAATTCCCCGGTTAAGCATGCTTTCGTAAGAAATAATGCTTTCTTCGATGGCTTCAAAAAGCCGCTCCTTTTCTTTTTCAAATTCGGGCCGGCCCGATAACAAATGCCACGGAATAATCACCTCATGAAGTTCGTCTTCCTGCTTAAACTCCAAAAGAAGATCTTTTTGGCCGGATTGCCCCTGCAACATTCCCTTGCTGGCCGCGATATAACGGGTCGAAAAACCGCTATGGCTGGCCATACGATGCTCAAGCAACTCGGGAGCGTTGCCCTTGCTCATCTTAAGATCGAATTTGATGATCACGTGCTCCAACGCCGAGCTGTAATCGTTTTCCAAGATCATCGTAAAAATTTGCTCGCCGGGAATCGATTCGGGAACGCCGCTCATGCGCGCCGAATAAGCCACCTCTTGCCACGCGTCTTGCCCGCCAACCACCTTAAAATTCCAAATATTCGGGCTTATTTCTTTGATTTTCATGATTCCGCTTCTTGGTGGCGTAAAAAAATACGCTCGCGTTATCCTCGATTATACGTGAACGGAGAAAAAATATCCATCAACGGTTTTCCACACTTCCAAAACGCTTTTTTGGTAACAAAAAACCAGCCGCGATGCGACTGGACTCAATATTCTTCCTCCCACTCCGCGTAGACAGGCTTCTTCCTTACACGCGGCGGATACCGCCGCGATAGACCACTTCCGTTTCAAAACCCAGCAGAAATCTCCTTTTTCTTATCCGGCTCGGCCTTCTCTTTTTAATCTCCTCTATGACGGAGCTTGTCGCATAAGCCTTGCCAAATCTTTTCATAAGAATTCTGCCCCGAACGAAAACGGGAATTTTGGCGAAACCGATAAAGAAGAGCGTTTTGTCCGGAGGCGGCAAGAATTCTATTTTCATTCCTTAACCTCTAACCGATCAAGCTGCGGTTGCTGGGATTTCCCAGGTAATCACGTATGCCAATGGCAGCCGAGAGCTACCGTTTAGCGTCCTGGCCAAAAATACGCCATTGCGGCTCTTGGCAACGAGATCGATTCTTCCGCCCTCTTTAAACCGGACTAACTCGGTTTCCTCTTTCGGGAAATCAATTATCGTCTGGCTGGGCAGATCCGAAATTACGATCCCCGCCATCCTCAACTCCTCTGTAGCTTGATAATGCTGGGACCCCATGAAGAAAACTGCCGTCAGCGCTACGCCTAAAATGAAACCGATCACTGCTGCCGCGTAGACCTTATTTTCCATAATCTTTCCTCTTGCCAATGTCTTTTCTGTTCCTGCATCCTTTTTGTTTTCTGTCACTTTAATCACTCCCGAAATTTGCCGGCTTTTGTTTATATTTAATCATAAAAATATAACTCTGTCAATACAAGCCGTTTGGAAAGCACCGGAACGCGGTCTGCAATAAAGTAAATACAATATTTACGGATAATCTTTTGCGAAAAGTGACTGCTTGGCCCACTCTCTTCTCCGGCCTGCTAATAGTATTTATTTCGATTTATTGCTCTTATTTTATATTTAAAGCCAAAGCCGGTTTCCCGCCGGTTTTCAAATCTGGACAAAAAAACGCCGGAAATACCCCGGCCGGTAACGAAAAAACAGGCATTAATCTGCCTGTCTGGTTGTCCTTTTTAAGGACCTATTTTTTACCCCTGCTTCTTGGAATCTTTTCTTTTGCCTGGTTCTTAACGATTTTGACCACTGGATTCGATGCATCGCTTACTGCCGATGCGGCAGCCTTTGAGGCAAACTGCGCGACCAGGCCGCCGGAGCTGCGGGCGATATCGTTGAGTAGCAACGTCATCGCCTGGTCCTCCGTGAATCCGACCTGGAAATAGGCGTCGTATCGCTCCTTCCTTTCCTCCGCTTTAAGCTTCCGGTTGATCTTGCGTTCAGCTTTGACTTCTGGGCTTTCCCCCGAATTGTTGGAAAGCTTGAGAGCCGCAAGGATCAGCGGATCCAGGTCTTTACCAACCAGTTCCGTCAAAATTGGCAGGAGCTCGAGAAGCGGTTTGACCTTTTCGGATATGCTGCCGTAGGCCGGTTCAATCATAGCCTGGAGCATCTCCGCTGGCATCCCGTCGATGTTCCCGAGGAGATCCAGGATCCCGGTGAGCTGTTTCTGGAAAGGACTTTCTTCCTCCTTCTCCTCCCCCTCTTCTGCTTCCGGTCGCTCTTTACCCAGATCGAAGAGCTTATCGAATGGGTCTTCTTTTTTCTCTGACTCAGTCGTTATCCTTATACCGCCAAACGTTGTTTTCTTTTCCTTCTCTTTCTCTGACATTTTTGACACTCCTTTTTCGTCCGCCATACCGGGCGGAAACAAATAATAACATAACAGTATACTATTATTTTGTCAAGCACTAAGACGCAAACCCGTGAAGATCCGGCCTCCCGGGAATCCGGCCGACCAAAGACCGAAAATAAAAAACGGATTTTTTGATCCGCTTGATTATTGAACATTCCTGTCGTCAATATGCTGGACTTTGCCCAAAAGCGATTTCCATCCATCATACCTGTGCCATCTTGATCTCGCCTCCCAGGGCAACGCCCCGATGTCTTGCGCCTTAGCGAGAATTTTTAAAAGCTCCCCATAGGGCATATTCTCGGTTTTGGCGATGAATTTATCCGGATGCAAGGGATCGATTATGTTAAACGATCCGAAAATTTCTTCACCGATTATCTGCAATACCACGCTAAGGGTACAAACATTGGCCAAGGTATCATCGCTGTAAATTTCCCGGTACTTTCCCTGGAAAACGATTTTTTCCGAAGGAACTCCGGGGTTACCCTCCGCGTTTTTAGACGGATATATCAGCCTCACGCGAAGCTCCCGGAAGTTCGTTTCTTTCAATCCCATTTCTCTGACAAGACGGTAAAGTTCCTTGATCTTCTCTTCGGAAAAATACCGGTTTTCCCTCAGCTCCAGCAATAATTTCATTTTAGCCTCCTATTGTTTAGGTGCTTTCTTTCTCCTGACCCAGAAACTCACAACTCCCTCTTGTTCCGGGATACGCTTCAGACCTTCGCCGTACGCACGCGCCGTCTTGTATTCTATTCCGGGTATGGCGCTTAATATCACATGCATACTTTCCACGGCGTACGCTTCCAAGGCGATATCGTTCCGGCTGCGCACATCATTCATTAAATAATGAAATCCGTCGGCGTCAAGCGCTTGGTGTTCCGGATCATCCAAGTTTACGCTTTCGCGCCCGGCATTAGGCAGGGCCAAAACTTTCTCGATTCCTTCTTTAAGACTCACTTTAACACACTCCTCGATTCCAAATTATTAAATCATAATAATAGTATTGCGTCAAGCTTACGGCCATTATTTTTTCTTGACTTGGTTTATGTTTGGTCTATTATCGTTACCAACAAAAGCACCTTGTCATTTAAAGCCAAAGGAAGTGAAGATGATGAATAAAAAAAAGATCCTGGAAAGGATACTGGAGCCGTTCAACGGCTACCCGGTCATAAAAACAGCGGGACAACTATCTTGGCGGGACCTTACGACCTTGCTTCTCCCTATTATGGAAAAAAAGGTCGCCAAACTTACCCCGCTGGACGTAATAAAAAATTACGAGAATAACCGTTTGTGCCAGCCGGCCAATACCGGACAGAGAGACTTGTTGGAAATCGACTCTTTGATTTATAAGATATTGCCGGACCGGTTCGAAGATATCGAATTATCGCCGGTGAGCGCTATCGGTTCAAACTGCGCCCTGACAAAGATCAGCCCCAAAGTGGTTCTGGAAACCATCCGAAGCGTCGAAGTGAACGCCGACCCGACCACCGCGCTGGCGTTGGAATGCGCCCGCAAAAGAAGGCAGCAAAACGACATCGAAGAAATACATTTGGCTACGAGCCACCGCTCCTTGCGGCTGCAATTGTTCACCGATAAATCCGGTTTCAAACCTCACTTCAGATCATTTTGCCTGGCCAGTTCGGGTAAGAATTACGGACGCGAAAATTTTGCCGCCGTATCGCTGGCCGCCCATTTGGAGATCTGGATCCGATTTTTGCAGAATTCGAGAAGACTGGGCTACGCGCCAAAAGAAATCACGGTGGCTGTCTCCAATATCAACATCATAGAACAACTGGCGGCGCAAGGCTCGGTTGAAAAAAAAGAATTGATGCGGCGGACGCAAGATCCGGACTTCCATCCGTTTGAGCAGTACGGCATCGACCTGCCCGAAATCACCGAAAAATTGCCGATGCCAACAAGCTCAAAATCAAAAATCGGACACGAACTTAAACGGCTCAAGCTGCTGGAAGAAAAAGAAATCGAAACCATGCGCCTCGCGTATCCGGACATCCGGTTCCAATACAACCTCGCCCGTTGCGCCGGCATCGGATACTATCGCGGCCTCTGTTTTAAAATAACCGCGAAAAACTCCGGCGGCGCAACCTATCCCCTCGTAGACGGAGGAGCCAGCGACTGGATGAAGAAATTGCTCTGTAACCAAAAAGAAAGATTGTTTGTAAGCGGTTTAGGCACCCAGCTTTATGCCAGCCTATTTTAACCTCGGAAAAAATCCGGGGTTTTTTTAATGGAAACGGCTAGTGCTCGAAACTAAATCTGCCGGCTTCCGAATCCAGAACGGCCGGCGCCCCGTAAGGCAAGGTAATAATAGGATCAACGTGACCGATATTGACGTTCGCGAGAATCGGATAATCCTTGTTTTGCGCGTATCCGATGATGATCTCCCGGAGCTTTTTTGATTCCTCTTCCGAATACCGGTAGGGCCGCCCGACGACCAAACCGGCGATATCGTCAAAAACCCCGGCGTTGGCCAAGTCGGCCAAACAAGAATCCGCTTCGCTGACCGCCAACCCCAAATCATAAGACGCGCCTTCCGGAATATCGATGAAAAAAACCGAGCCCCTCGGGTCGTTCCAATATTTAGTCCCCAACAAATGATTGATTGAAGGAACACAACCGCCCGCGATTCTCCCTTCCGCGCGGCCCTCCCGCCACCAAGCCCAGCCCCCGTTTTTTTCGATCTTTCGCGGACGGATTAAGTCTTCTCTTTTAAACCAATCCAAAGACGTATCTTCGCAAAAAAATTCCGACGGCTTAACCTCGATCTTTTTTTCGGCCGGTCCCGCGAACAACACCCGTTTAAAATTTTCCCACGTGTAATCGAACACTTTCGGGTTCTCGCCGAATTGGGTCATCGCGCACGGTCCATAATAAGTCTGCAAGCCGGTTTGGGCAAAGATCGCGCTGTGCAACACCGTGATATCGGAATAGCCAATGAATATTTTAGGATTGTTTTTGATCGTAATCCAATCGATAAACGGCAAGATTTGGTTGGAATGGTTCCCGCCGATCGTAGTCATCACGCATTTGACTTTAGGATCGGCAAAAACTTCATTCAAATCCTTGGCCCTCTCTTTGGCCGTAGCCGAAACATAGCCGGCATTCTGCAAAGCGTTTTTGGCGATCTTTACTTTAAAGCCCTGATCTTTGAAAAAAGATACCGCCGAATCGATACGATGCATGGCAAAAGGAGCCAAACCCGCCGATGGACTCACCAGCGCAATCGTATCGCCAATTTTTAATTTATCGGGAATTATCGGACTTATCATTGTTTTTTAGCCACCGAGAATATGTTCATTCCGCGGTTGGCAATTGTTTTTTTACAATTGAATTCCATTTCTGTTTGAAATACCTGGTTATAAAAAGCGGGATCTTCCAGCGCTGCCGAAATACGGCTCTTCGCGGAATTGGCCGCGTCAAAATCCTCGTTGCCAGGCTGGACGAACACCGGCACGCCGTAAGTGCGAACCGGCGTAAAACCGGCATCCGCCAGCAGCGCCTCCATCGATTCCTGCGAAAATATATTGAGCTTGGGTACGGAATCGCCCCATTTAACCATGGATCCGGCGGCAATTTGCCGCAGCTCCCGGGGCCCGGCCGCATAGTTGTTGATCTTTGAAGCCAGGGCGTTGCAATATCCATGCCCCATTATCAATATTGTACCGCCTTTCTTTAAGATCCGGAAAAGCTCGGCCGCCGCTCTCTCTTTTTTTTCTATAAAACTGATTGGACTGTAAATACTGATAATGTGGTCAACCGATGAATCCGGCACCGATTTGATATCGGCCAGATCGCCTTGAATTAAATTTACGCGCGGCTCAATCCCGGCTTTAGCGATATTGTTTTTTGCCACAGCCAGCATGTCTTCGGATAGATCGTATAAAATAAAATCGGCTTCATAAACCTTGGCCAGATCGCAAATCCATCGGCCCGTTCCGCCGCCGGCATCAAAAATAACGCTATCGCGGGAATCATCCGCCGGAATATTTTGCTTGATGATTTCCAAGATCAACGCGTCCGACAATTTCCAAAAGGCCTGCGTGTTGGCATTATCGACGTTTTTTGAATAAGGTTCGAAAAAATCTTTGAATTCTTTTTTGTCCATGTTGGTCTGTCGTTTGATTTAAGGCTTGGTTTCAATGTTTTTTAAACGCGGATATGGGATCACATCGCCGATCTTTTCCTTGGCCAGCGCCCACGCCAGGAACCTTTCGATACCCAAACCAAATCCAGACGTGGAAAGATAACCCGGCATTCTCCGCAGATCGATATACCATTCATAAGGCTCCGACGATACACCCTGTCTTTTCAAAGACCCGTACATCTGGGCCGGATCGTCCTGCCGCTGGCCGCTTCCCGCGATTTCTCCTCCGAAGGCTTCCGCCAAAAGCGGCGGAAAAAGCAAGTCGGCATTGATCGTCTTCTCCGGATCGGCCGGATCCGGCTTTTGGTAAAACGGAACGCGATCGCGGTCGAAATTTTTCAGCCAGACCGGCCCGTCCGTTCCAAGTATCTTCATCAGCTCGATCTCGCCGCGGCTGTTGATATCCCGGCCCTGGTCCGTATAATTGACGCATTCCGATCGTTTATTGTCCGCCAAAGTTTTTACCGCGTCATCGAAAGATATTGTCGGAAACAATCCGGCTTGGACGACTTTCTTGAGCTCCGACCGGGTCTTGCCTGGATCCCCGCTGATCCGTTCAATAACGGCGTCCATCGCGAGAACGGTTTCGCAAAGATATTTCACGTAGCCTTCGATCACGGGAACCAAATCGTCCAGTGTTCCCCTCATTTCCAGCTCGCAATGGAAAAATTGGTTTAAATGCCGGGCATCGGGATCTTCACCGCGCATTGACGGAAGATAGCAATAAACCTTCGTAAAATGGTTCAACAGCAAAGGCTCGAACCCGAACTGTGAAGAATCGACCAGATAAGTATCCAGTTCGCCGAATTTTATCTTGATCGCGGCCGAATCGGAACCAGAACCGCTCGGCGAAGAAATACTCGGGGTCAGCATGAAAAGATCCGCGTTTTTGGCCCCGACGATCGATGAGAAATAATGGTCGCTGGCAAGCTTGATATAATGCCTTAAAGTAAGCAAAGCGAAGAAATAGTCTTTTGTCGCCACATCCTTATAATGACGGCCGGGATCGTAGAAAGGCAGACCAAAGCCGGTTTTATCCATTTTTGCCATTACCGCGTCATCAGCCGAAATATTTGCTCCGAAATTATCGTAATCCATATCGCAAAAAAGTAATTTCCCCTAAGTTTAATCCATTGAGACAGAAAATCAAGCATCTCACCGTTGATATTGTTTAAACGGTTGTACAAAAAAGCACCTTCTTGGGTGCCGCTATTTTATCGATTTTTCGGGCAGGTATTGAATGATTCCTCCGACCTTTTCCATATTTATGCCGCGGAGCAACCGAAGAGTCCGTTTTTCCTGAAAACGCGGGTCGGGCGAACCGTCGGCAAAAGCGAACAACAGTTCGGGCGATACGGTTCTCACCTCCAGCCCGGCAATAATCCGCGGCTTCAGTTCGAACGCGTGGCTCGAGAATCGCAAAACCTCACCCATCGTAACTTGCCGATACGAACCGTCTGGCTTCTTCGAAACAATATGGATGTCCAGAAAATCGTTCTCCGCCGGCAACAAACCCCGGAATTCGTCCAAAAAATACAGGTCGATGTCGTCGTGAAAAAACCGGACGCCGGTAATGGCCTCAACTGCCCATCCGCCGGCCAGCCAACAAACATTTTTTTCGAAAAACCCGGCCAGCGATTTGATGACTTCCAATTGCAAACGTCTTCTTTTCTCCCGCCTTTCCGTTTTCAACCCTCTTTTTAATAAAACTGGGAATAATGATAATACGGCCAGTGGGAATGTAAAGCCTGAATTATCCTTGACATTTTTAAATTTTGTTCTATAATTACTGTATACGGAGGAATCAAATGAAAGATATTCCCGAAAGAAAAGGCACGATCTCGGTTGTAAACCGGGAACCAACGATCGAAAAGCTCGGCCGCCTCATGATCAGGGACGAACCGTTCAAAATGGCAGGCTGCATATCCGAACTTCTGGGCAGCCCGGCTTACGCAACGGAAATTCCCCGCTTCATCGCCCTGGCTGCGATCGCCGAACAGATGCAGAACAAAAAATCCGGCTTGACGATCTTGGGAGCGCTTGGCTACCATTTCGAAGAATCGGTAAAGCTAGCCTTGATCGATACGGAATTTCCTATCGACCTGGCGCATGTCGTCCTATGCCAGCGGATGAGCCATCTGATGTATAAAAAGGCCGAAGGGCTGATTACGTACGTCAACGAAAACGAGGCTGAATTCCTGATAAAGAACATCCGGTTGCGCGCAAAAAATTGCGAATTCTTCGCCTTCCAGAATTTGGCGGCAGCCATCATCAAGGTCGCGTCAAACCTGGGAGAAGGCATTTGCGAAAACACGTTGCGCGACCTGATCCTGGCGGGAAATTTCTGCCAGTGCCCTGTTTGCGACAACATCGCCATCGGCACCAAGCGCATACTGGACGGCTGGGAAGAAACCGATGAAAAACCAAACGGCTCATAAAAGCCGTTTTATTCTTGGTTATTATTTTCCTGCTTTCTTAAAAGTTTTTCGCGGCCGCTGTTCCGGCCAGATAACCGGTGCTCCAGCATTGCTGCAAATTATAACCCCCGGTAACACCATGAACATTAATGATCTCGCCGGCAAAGAACAGATTATCAACCAGCTTTGACCTCATGGTTTTCGCATCAATCTCTTTTGGATCGATCCCGCCGCCGGTTATGATCGCCAGATCAAAACCCAATAAACCCGTAGCCGTTACCGGCGTTTGGAATAATAAAGAAACAATCTTCTGCCGTTCCTCCCGGGTTAAACTGTTGGCGTGTTTTTCTTGATCAACTCCGGCCAGCGATAAGATGGCCGAGGTTAAAATTTTGGGCATTAATTCCGTAAAGCAGTTTTTTAATTCCTTGTTTTTCCCATTCTTCAGATCGGCTATGATATCCTGCTCGATCTCTGCCGGGCTTTTTTGAGGGAAGAAACTGATCAAAAGTTTTACCGGCCCCCCTTTGAGCGCATTCCCGATCCGGCCGCTTAAATCAAGAACCAGCGGACCACTCAAACCAAAATGGGTAAACAGACATTCCCCGATCGCCATCGGACTCTTCTTGCCATTCTCGACTATCCTGATCCCCGCCCTCTTTAGGCTCACGCCCGACAAATTTTTAACCCAAAATTCTTTGATCTTTACCGGCACCAGCATTGGCTTGGGCTTGATAACCTTATGACCAAGGTCCCGCGCCCAGCGATAGCCATCCCCGGTTGAACCGGTCAATTCATAAGATCTTCCGCCGGAAGCAATAACAAAATTACGGGCCTTTACCGCTCCGTCGTTTAAAACCGCTTCTTTAAGCAAGCGCCCTTCGCGCAAAAAACCCGTTACCGCGGTTTCATATTTAATGGCGACCGCGGCGCATCTTAAACGGTTTTCCAAAGCATCCAGAATATCTTTAGCCCTATCGCTTTCCGGAAATACCCTGAACCGGTCTTCGATCTTTAAGCGAACCCCCATACCTTCAAAAAAAGCTCTGATATTTTTGGAACCAAAACGCGAAAACGCGTGGAACAGAAACGATCCATTGTCCCCATAGGCGCCAACCAGCTTGCGAATGTCTTGTTCGGCATTGGTAAAATTACACCGGCCATTACCGGTAAGCATAAGCTTGATCCCCGGCCGGCTGTTCTTTTCCAAAACGATGACCCGAGCGCCAAGCTCGGCCGCCGCGACCGCGGCCATCATCCCGGCCGGCCCGGCCCCAACCACCGCCACGTCAAATTGTTTTGTTTCGTTAGCCATTATTATTTCTTAAATAATAGTACAAAAAATGAATAAAATAAAAACGGAGATGTTTATCCGCTTTGCCAGCTCGCTATTTCAAGGGCAACCAGGCTATCGGGCTGAAAATACACCAGCCCATTGCCAACATCACGGCCGTGGCAATAGCCATGATCCCGGCTAATCCCTTCCTCTGCTGCCGGTATGAGATCGCAGTCGCTGCTCCAAACAGGAGCGCGGCAAGTCCGAAAGCCACCGTAGCAGCCAAAATCAACCCTATTTGCAACCAAATCACCTTATTTATATTGTAAATTGTTTTTTTAGATTCGTCAATATTTTGACGCTTTGACAATTAAAAAGCGGAGATTCATATCCCCGCTACAATACCGGCATATCCCCATTTGAAATCATCGGCAAGATACCAGAGGAAATATCCAAATTTCTGGGCTTTCTCCATGTCAGCAATATGGTCGGGCCCTCCTTTCAAACAAATCCCGTCATAGCCCATATAGAGCCGGCGCCTTTCCCATTCGGGCGGATTTCGGCCGTTCTGGCTGCTGTACGCGTCAATGATCTTTTGAATCTTCCAATCCAAATCGTTAGTAACCGTCACGCGGCATTTTCCGCTCCCAAGGATAAAGATCTTCACCGGGGTGTTCCAGCAGGCAATACCCTTGGCCAAATCGATCACCGGACCGGGAATCGTCATATCCACCCGCTTTCCGGTATGAAAAACGTTATCCCCCTGCCATTGCAGGGAAATCAGCTTCATCGAGTATTCGTCGATCTTTCTGACAAAACTCCATCTTTCCCGAAACTCATCTCTTTTTTTCTGCCACTCCATTTTATATTCAATCGGTTTTTCCGCTCCTTTTTCTTGGCACATATTCTTACCTCCTCAATGTTCTTCTTAGATACTTATCTATTATTCCAAAAACGTCAAGAATTCAGGGATCAGAAATCAACATACTTTTTTTTGGGATTACCGTGAATTAATCCATTCATTCTTTCGCCTCAAAAATATCAAGTATAAGTAAAATACAAGCCGATAGTTAAAATTATGGCGGCGAGAATTTTCCGCGATAACGTTTCTTTGGAAATATCCTCGCTGATAGCCGAAGGAATAAACAGGGTCAACAGATAACCGAGGATTATGGCAAAAAAAGGACGCACTCCACCGACCACGCTCACCAGAGCCACCGGGCCAATCGATAACGCGTAATAACCGATCCAGTTCAACAACACCGTTAAAGTTTCGCTTATTCCTATAATGCCAAATGCCTTAACCGACGTGGTTTTAAAATTTTCCCAAAACGCACTCCTCATCCTGGCGGAAAAAAAATAAATCAAAATTCCACCCAAGCCCAATCCCCAGCCTTCATAAACCAGCATAACGGCAAAAGAACTTGCGTTGAATGCCAGCTTCACCATCACGATCGCCAGCGCGAACAATATATCCATCCCCAATATTAGAAAAGCGGTAAATGAAAGCAGCGGAATATTCGCCTTTTTTCTCGCCGATACCGATATCGCAGCTGACAAAATCAGTAAAAAACCGAGAAACTGGCTATATGATATCGCCTCCCGAAGAATGAAATTTGCAAAAAGAAAAACAAACACCGGTGTCAGAGCGTAAAGAAAAATCATATCGCTCACATCCTTTCGGGAAAGCACATAATAATAACCGATTCCCGCGACCGAAAACAACACGCCCGCGGCCAGCCCATAAAAAACGCTCAGACCGCCGAAAGAAGGAAAACCAAGCCCTGCCCAAACGAGCACCCCAAAACAAAAACTCACAATCGAGGTATACAATTGCATCGCCAGGCAATTTTTAACTTGCCTGGTAACCAGATATTTATCGATGAAGTTTACGATCGCGTTCAAAAATGGCGCGATAAGCGCCGGAATGATCCAATGCATAATTTTAAAATTCCTTCTTTCGATAGCCGGAACTTAATCCGTACAGGAAATTGCGTAATGTTCACTTAATTTCTTGTCCGACAATTTGTTCAACAAACGCTTCACCATTAGCGCGGCATTGCCGGGGATAAGTTTCAATAACCGGATTACCGGCCGCCAAGCATTTTTCAAAATTGGTTATCACTCCCGTTTCATCACCAACCGCTGAAATAACTCCAGCGCAGCGCCACTTGATTTCCGCGCTTTTCGAATCTTCAAAAACCGCGCACACCGGCTCGCACCCTTCTTTAGCAATGCTAAGATTTATATCGAACACCCAAGCCTCGATTTCTTTGTTAAAGACTGGAAGGCCAAGAAATTCTTCGCCTTTAATACATGACTCTTCTGCGATCGCAACAGCTTCCATCATATCCAAGCTTGTTTTGGGTTCCGTAATTGGTTCTGGTACGTTATTTTGAACGTAAAGATACCTAAAATACAAAAACGGCAAAGAACAAATGGCCGCAAGACTGTACAATACCATAAAAAAAATCCTGACCTGTTTTTGCTCCTTAGAAGAAATATTGTTAACTGTTGTTTGATCGGAAAGCGGTTCGCTGGATTTTTCCATTCTTTTCTGCCTAAACTTGCTTATCAAACTGGCAATGATTGTGCCAAGACCCAAAAAGACCGCCACAGACCAATCTTTATAAAAAAACCCGACCGCTAAAAAAGCCAACCCTGTTAAAATTTCAAAACGAAAAAATATTTTTTTGACAGCTGGCTGAGGCTTAAAAAGAAGAGCCGGAACAAAAATTATTATCGCAAAAACAACAAGCACAAAACCAGCCACGTATTTCTCCAAGGGGTCGGGCGAAGGCCGTTCCGAAGTGAAGAGGAAAATCATGATCGACGATAAAATCACGATAACCAGCCCAAGGAACGCCATAAACAACCTGCCCTTCGAACCTCCGATGTCTTGATTAAAATTGTTATCCATATTTTTAGGCAATATCATTAAACGCGTATATTGACTTTATTCAGTTTATCTTTTTTTAGCACTGTTTTCAAAAAATTTTATAAAGTCGTGATCGGGCGCGTCTGCAAAATATAGAATTTACCCTTTTCTTTGGCCCATTCGATGTCTTGCGGCGATTTATAGAGCCGTTCGATCTTTAAACACAAATCGCCTAACTCAATGATCTCTTTACCGGCCAGCTTTTGCGCCGATCGCTTTGCCGCCGGCACCTTGGCCCAATCCGCACCTTTAACTGTTTGGGTAATCATCTTTTCCTGGTCGTTGGCATCGACTTCCTCGATTATCCGGCCGATTTTCGCCACCACATAACGGTCGGGCGTTACCGATCCTTGAACCAAACTCTCACCCAATCCCCACACCGCTTCGATAACCATTTGTTTTTTATTTTGCGTAACCGGATGAACGGTAAAACAAACGCCGGAAACTTCGGAATCAACCATTGTTTGGACGATTACAGCCACGGAATTCTTTTTCTCTTCCAGCTTTTGTTCCGCTGCGTACAACAACGCTCTTTCACCATACAAGGATGCCCAGCATTTTTTAATGTTTTCGATTAAATCAAATTTAGCGATATTCAAATTCGTTTCCAGCTGGCCGGCCCAGGAAGCGCTTTTGGAATCTTCCGAGGTAGCCGAACTGCGCACGGAAACGCGTTTGGCGCCCAAGGCCGCAAAAGCGGCCAGCGCTTCTTCTTCCAAATCATCCGCCTTCGCAGCCATAATGATTTTTTTGATCGCTGCCGACCCCTTTCTTACCGACTCGGCATCGCCGATTTCTATCCCTGCCTTAGCCGCTCTTATTTTTTCGCCGATATCCGTGGTTTTTTCAATCTCCAAAAAAGCTGGGGCTAAAATCACAAACCCGGCCGGCACCGGAATGCCCGCTTTGGCCAACTTGCCCAAATTAGCCGCCTTTCCCCCGGCTGTTTTTGCGTCGCTGCCCGAAATTTGTTCAAAAAAACTAATGAATTTATAATTTTCCATATCTTGACTTTTTAATAATTTTATTTTATAATTAATTAGGTTGCCTAAGGAGGTGGCTCTATTGAAAACTGATTCGAGGAAAAATAAGAAAAAAAGGGTAAAGGTTATCTTCGTGAGACATGGATCAGTCGGATTGGTCAATATATACAAGGACTGTTCCGACCCGCATCTCACGCGCGATGGCCTGCTCCAGGTAATGGCGATAATTGAAAAGGTAGGAAGATATAAACCCACGATTATCGTAGCCAGTTCGATGAACCGAACCGCAGAAACCGCCACAACCCTTTCCGCGGGGCTGAATGTCCCGTGGACAAAAAAAGAATCGATAGCGAGCCTGGATACTTCCGGCGTGAATGTCGCAGAACTTCTGGCAGCCGTTGAAGCCAGCGGAATGACTTGGCAATGGTACTGGTACGAAAAAGGCTGGCCCGGGTTAGAATCATGCCGGGATTATGTTTCCAAAACTGCCCAAGCGATCTTGGAGATACTCAAAACGGCTGACGGACCCGTGGTCCTGGTGGGACACTCGGAAACCTATCTGGCTCTCTTGAGCTTGGTCGGCATCCCGCTCACCACCGCCCTGTCTGTTAATGTGCCGAATGCCAAACCATTGGTATTCGATATAGCCGTAGACGTATAAGAGGATAGGCATTAACCTTCCTCTTTTTTTTTGCCCAGTGCCACATTAATTTAATTTCGTCGATTTAGCGGAATCTATTTGGCCTGAATTCTAGGCGCGAGGAGCGTAATGTACCCTGTGCGGTACATTAGCGACGAGCAACGACGAAGACAGGCTAAATAGATTCCGCCCTTCGGGAACATTGAAATTCGGCCATTTTCCGCTTCACTCCTCCTCAATGTACCGCCGAGGCGTACAATTTCGTCGTCGTTCATTGAAACTGGCCGGATTTGAATGTTCTAAATCGACGAAATTAAGTTAATGGGGCACTAGGCTGCTTTATTAATGATCTTTACGGTTCCGCTGTTCGCGTCCACTTCAACGATATCACCGTCTTTCAACACTTGGGTGGCGATCTTGGTATTCACTATTCCGGGAATTCCCAGCTCGCGGGAAACGATTGCCGCGTGGGAATTGATCCCTCCTTCATTGGCCACGATCGCCCCGGCCTTCTTGCAAGCCATCACCATTTCCGGTCCGGTGGTATTGGCAACCAAGATATCCCCTTTTTCCATTTCCCTGATCTTCGCCCAAAGCACCCCCTGGCCGCTCTTGGCCATGATCACCGGAATGATCTTTACCCGACCGACTGCCCGCCCCGCGCTCGCGGGATCTCCTTTAAACTCCGTTAAATTTTTTGGAACAGTGAATTTAACCTGGTTAATGATTTTTTGCGCGGCCTTTCCGGTAAAAAACTCGGGTTTTCCGTTTTGGCAAAGAGCCACGAAACACTTTACCCGTTGATTGATCTCTCCGATATCAATCTTTTTTTTATTCAGAATCGCGTTGGTTTCGCAATGCTTGCACGCCTGTAGTTGCGCTTCGGAAAAATAATTCCTATGGGCAATAACTTTGAGCAAAGAAGTTAAAAATCCGTAGCTTTGATTGAGCGTTTTGCGCATCGCGAATTTGGCCTTCCCCATTTCCCGGACCGACCGGCACAAGCCTATTATGATACCGGGCGCCGCCGTAACTTTGAAAATCCGCTCCCGTTCGCCCCTGATTTTTTTCTTATCAATGGGATTCAATAAGAGCCCGAACGCGCGCGCCGCTTGATCTTCCTCTTTGATGTTTTGAAAAACAAAGCTCCTTATCGTCCTATCGATCAGCGGCGAATAAATTCCCTCGGTAAAGCTGTAAATTTTAAGGAACGGAATCCCTACGGCGTAATATTCATTCAAGATCCGCTTTAGCTCCGTCGAAGTCTTATTATTGAATTCCGCTTCCGGATAGCGCGCGATCGATTCTTTCACCCGCTCCGAATAGTCATTGCCTTTTTTGATCAAATCCTTGAACGCCTTGGTATCGGAATACAATTCGAAACCGGCCGAAGCCGTTTTCTTTTGATTGGCCTCCGAAATATAAATACCGCCAAAAGGCCGGCTATGTAAAAAAACCAAGTCGTCATACCCGCCAAGCATCGCCATTTCCGCCAAAAAAACCCTGAAATCGGCACCGGTGAATAAAGTATATTTTTTCATGTCCGTCAAAAACCTATTTTATCCAATGTATCTTTTTTTCCGCTTATTTTCAAATGAATATTATTTTAAAAAAAGAGGAATATTTTTGCCGGTATGGATCAAATACCCGCAAACCATTTTATTCTTCCCGGATACGATTGCCATTGGCTTAAACCATAAAAAAACTTCGGCCCGGCCGACCCCGCATCTCTGTTTGACAAAAAAGGCAAACAAGAATATACTTCTGATGTTTAATAGTTAGATAATCTAATAATTCCCGATTTTCCAAAAAAACCGGGAGCTTAAAAATGAACACGCAAGAACAACTCATCTCGCTGATATTCAAAATAGGCCGCCTGATGCGCGAAAAAACCCCGCTCGGAGATAAGCATAACTTTTCGTTTTTTCAGATAAAAGTGCTGAGTTTTATCGATTCGAACAAGGAGCCTACGATGAAAGATATCGCCGATAATTTTTGCATCACTTCCCCTTCGGCAACCGCGGTTATCGAACGGCTGGTGGAATTGGATAACATCAGCCGCGTTCCCGACGCGAACGATCGCCGGATCGTCCGCCTGGTATTGACCGATAAAGGAAAAATCGCGTACGAATACGGGATCAAGGATCTGTCCAAGCGTATGGAAAAAATTCTTTCCAAATTAAGTAAAAAAGAAAAAGAAGACTTGAGAACGATTTTAAATAAAATAATCGCATGAAAATATCCAAAAAAAACTTATTTACCGCGGTACTGTCGATCGCGATCGTCGGCGGAGCGGCCGCCATTTACATTTATTTTGGCCGGGCGAATGCCAGCCCGCAACCGCTTGATTACGCAACCGCAAAAAAAGCGGACCTTACCGAAACCGTAACGGCTAGCGGACAAGTTAAAGCCGAAAACGATCTTTCCCTTTCGTTCGAACATGGCGGCAAGATTGCCAACACCAACGTTAAAATCGGCCAAACGGTGCGTCTTGGCCAAGCCTTGGCCAGCCTCGATACTTCCGATCTTGAAATCCAGCTTCGTTTAGCCCAAAATTCCTTGGATGGGGCCCGGATCAAATTAAACCAGCTCGAAAATGCGGCCGATTCCGCCGCCGGCGGATCAACGGAAATCAAAACCGCGATTGACAATAGCTTGGAAAACGCGACCAATAAAATCAAGGAATCTTATATTGCCACCGATGGAATAATGGGTTCTTCGATAGACCAGTTTTTTAGCCAGCCTGAAAGCGATCACCCGATGTTCGGCTTGACCGTTTCCCAGGGAAATTCAGTTTATATGATCAACGCTCCCTATGAAGCGTCCTTTGATTTAAACAAAAAACGCCGCGATATTACTGACTCGATGAATAAATGGGAAAAAGATCTTGGCAATATCGATCAAGAAAATATCGACGGAGCCCAAAGCGATGCCGAAACTTCGTTGGGAAAAATCCAGTCTTTGCTTACCGATCTGGCGGTTATTATCAATTCTTACAATTCAACCAGCGCCAGCGATAATCTCGTTTATAGCGCTTACAAAACGGCCATCCAAAACTCCCGAATCGCCATTGATTCGACTTTGGCCGGCATTTTATCGTCCAAGCAGATTTATAACAGTTCAAAGGCGAGCGCTAATCCCGACAACGTGAAAATACAGGAAATCGCCGTTTCTAATACCGAAAACCAGCTTGGTTTTATCCAAAACCAAATCGCCGAATCAACGATCTTTTCGCCTATTGATGGCATCGTTAGCATGCAAAACGCGAAGACCGGCGAGACCGCGTCGGCCGGCATTCCTTTGATCGGTATTTTTTCGAATTCCCGTCCGCAAATCGATGTTTATCTGGCGGAATCCGATATCGCCAAGATCAAAACCGGCCAAACCGCGACGGTGACAATGGACGCTATCGGCGGAAAAACCTTTGGGGCGCATGTTATCGGCACTGACCCCGGATCCCAAAAAATAGGCTCGGCCCAAAGCTATAAAATCACCCTTCAACTCGATCAAAATATCGGCGATATAAAACTGGGAATGACCGCTAACGTCAATATTGACGTTAGCCAGCGGGATAACGTAGTTGCTATCCCCGCCCGCTCGATAATCAAAAAGAACGATAAAAGCTTCGTCATGGTAAAAATCGATGACCAAAGAAGCGAAGAACGGGAAATAACCACCGGAATTACCGGCCAAAATGGTTATATCGAGGTCATCGCTGGTTTAAAAGAAGGCGAAACGATAATCAATTATTAAAATGGAAACAACCCAAGAATCAACAACAAATCAGACCAACCAAATTCCGGATAAAGCAAAACGAAAACCGTTCGTATTTTTTGGACTGGCCTTTTTCGCCATCGTAGCGGCTGTATCGGTATATGGCTATTGGCTGGTTACAAAAGACAGAATATATACCGACAAAGCGCAAGTTTTCGCTCCCGAAATTATCTTGGCACCGTCAAATCCCGGAACCCTGGAAAAAGTTTTCGTCCAAGAAGGCGACATTATCGCTTCGAACGAGGTAGTGGCGCGCGTAGGCAATCAATTGATAAAAACAAAAACTTCGGGACTGGTCGTGGCTACTACGGAAGATACCGGTAAAATAATTAATGCCGGCGAAAGCGTAGTAACGATAATTAACCCGGACGAGTTGCGTATCATCGCTCAAATAGACGAAAACAAAGGATTGAAAAACATCCAAGCGGGACAAAGAGTCGAATTTACGGTCGACGCCTTCGGACCAAAAAGATATAGCGGAGTGGTTGACGAAGTAAGTTCCACTTCCCGCGCTCAAGATATCGTGTTCAATATTTCCGACAAGAGAAAAACCGCGCAGTTCGACGTTAAGATACGCTTCAATATCGGCATCTATCCCGAATTGAAAAATGGTATGTCAGCCAAAGTCTGGATATATACCAATGACCAATAATATCGTAAAAAACGACGGAGGTTCGTGGCTGGTGCTTTTAACCGTCATTATCGGGACATTTTTAGGCCGTCTTGATTCAACGATCGTCAATCTGGCACTGCCAAAAATGATAAATGATTTTTCCCTTACGGTATCAACCGCGGGCTGGATCGCTACCGCGTATATTCTGGCCAACGCGGTATTTGTGCCTATCTGGGGAAAGCTGGGAGATACGATCGGACGCAAAAAAGTGTACCTGGCTGGTTTTATCATCTTTATCGTCGGATCGGTTTTGGCCGGATTATCATGGAATTTTCCCTCAATGATCGTATTCAGGATAATCCAGGCAATCGCGGTTTCCGCGGATTATCCGTCGGCAATGGCCATTCTTGCCCTAACCTTCCCGCACGGGAAAAGACGCGCCCAAGCAATGGGAATCTGGTCCTCGGCGTTCGCCGCCGCCGCGGTTTTCGGACCTCTTATCGGCGGGCCGCTGATAGACAATTTTGGCTGGCGTTCCATTTTTTTGATAAATTTGCCCATCGGCTTAATCGGCCTTTTTATGGCCTGGAAATTCATCAAGGAATCGACATCGGAAAAGAAAACAGTGAACTTTGACGTCTGGGGCGCGGTCATGCTGGGCTTCGCGCTCTCATCGTTGGTACTGGTACTGGATAAAGGATATGAATGGGGATGGAGCTCCGACAACAGCCTGCTGTGCTACGCCGCTACGGTCATATTTTCGATTTTCTTTTATTTCATCGAAAAAAAACATCCGGACCCCATAGTTGATTTTAAATTTTTTAAGAATATGGTTTTCGTGAATACCCTGCTTAATAACTTCGTCGTTTTTATGGCCATGATGGGCGGAATTTTGCTCATTCCTATTTTTGCCTCCACCTTTCTCGGATACGGCGCGACGCAAACCGGTTATCTTTTCATCCCTATGGCGGTTATGATGCTTGCGGCGGCTCCGCTTGGCGCTTCGCTTACCGGCAAAATCCAACCGCGTTATGTTATCGCTTTAAGCACCCTGGTCGCCGCGATCGGAATTTATATGTTCTCTTTTTTGGACCCAAGGTCAACGGCGCTAGACATCATAATACCTTTGATGGTCATGGCTTTTGGCATGGGCTTTGGAATGGCGCAACGGACGAACGTCATCGCTTCCGCGGTTCCCATACAAGAAATCGGCATCGCTTCTTCGATTTTGGCTTTGGTACGCAATATTGCCGGCGCTTTCGGCATAGCCTTGTTCACCACCATCCTTAGCAACGGAACCGAAAATAAACTAATGGCGATTACCCGCTACAGCACCGTAAACATTATCGACAAAGCTGGCTACGGCCAAGCGATAGCTCTTATGGAATTAAAAGCCCAAGTCGCCGCTTACGGCGCCGTTTATACCACTGCCGCGATCTTTTTGCTCGTCGGCGCTATCACCGCCCTCTGGATCAAAACCGGACACCAACAACAAAAAGTCGAATTAATGATAGAATAAAACCCCATTGCGCATGGGATGCGCTCGTCCCGGCCGCCATCAAAACCCGGTGTGCGGTTGACAATCGCCACCAACGGCCCGGTCGAATACCAAGAATTTTTCAGATCGGTCAATAGAATTATTTCCTCACCGGAAATAATTTTTTTATACCCCGATGCAAACGGAAGTTGCCTCTGTTTGCCGCCTTTTCGGGAAACCATTTGACCATAAACTGAAATTTTTGAATATTGGGCTTGTAGTAATAGGTATCCAAAACATAAGGTCGGCTTGGAAATAAGATCAAATAAAAAAATTAACGAAAAAAATATGCAGAACATAAAACAAAACGCAATGTTGTTGGTTGGTTTAGGGCTTATCAGCGGAATAGCGGGAGCCATAGCCATACAAACCCATGCTGCGGACGCCACTGCCGGGTCCGTGACGACCGCAAACCCGACAGCAGCTGTTATATCACAAACCGGCGATACGGACACTGCGGCTGGCGCAACAACCGGAACAGCGACAACGCCTGATGCTAAAACCAAAAGCCATGCCCCGCTCGGCGGCGATGGCGCTGTCACAGCTATTGATGGCACAACCATTACCATGCAAGAAGAGGCCGATGAAGGCGGCGCTATCTATACCGTGAATGCCGGCAACGCCACGATAACCAATAACGGCGCTGCCGCCGATCTCTCGGCTCTTAAAGTTGGCGACAAAATATTCGTGCAGGGAACAACCAGCGGTACCAACGTTACCGCGACCTCGATCTCCCTTGGCCGTTTTGGCTGCAAAGGTCAAAAATCCGGATCGGCTTTAGCTCCCACCGTCAACTAATTGTCAAAATGGTTTTATTTTATAGGATAAAATGAGTAACAAAGGGTCTTATCGCGCGATAAGGCTTTTTGTTATTCAAAGCAGCGCTAAATTATTGATTTTTCCTTATTCGATAATAATCAGTATTCTGTAAAATAATCAAGAATGTCGGAAAAAGTATCGGCAAAAAAATCCACCGCGACCGATTCAAAATCGTTTTTTGTTCTTAAACCGCTTTCGAGTGAAGCGATAAAATTAAGCCCCGCTCCTTTGGCGCATATCCCGTCTGATATGGAATCGCCGACATAAACCGTTTCTTGCGGATTAACTCCAAAATCTTTAAGTATTTGATCGAAAGCCCTTGGGTCCGGTTTTGGATACTTCGAATTGTCGAGATGGTAAATTTTTTCGATCCATTTGCCGATGCGCTGGTTTTCATCCAATAAGGGCTTAATCGTATACAAACTACGAGCCGTTAAAATAGCTAAGTCTTTACCGCGGTCCTTAAGTAATTTCAATGTTTCTATGTTTTTATCGGCTACATCCATATTCCCGGCTTTCACAAAACCGGGCCAGAGTTCCCGGTGCAACTCCATGAATTTTTCCGCGTTGATTCCCGGAATTCTCTCGACAATCGCCTCCCTGATCGGCTTCCCCCAATTGCCCCGGTGAACCGCTCTCGTCATAGCCGAATACCCCATCAATTCCACGATCCGATTTTCGATCGCAAAACAAGCCTCCTCGGACATGGTAAGAGTATCGTCAAAATCAATTACCACTAGTTTAATCATGAGAATAGTTATTATCCGTTGCGCGCAAATCACCCCGGCGAACAGCCAGGCACCTTTAAAGCAATTAAAGTACTTCCATTGAAAGACGTCAAGAAAAAAGCTCGCGGTTTTTCCGCGAGGTCTTTTAAATTTTTTCGATGTTCTCCGTCAACCATTTGTGGCTTGGGGCAAATTCTTTCTTGCCCACCTCAATGATGACGGGAACATCGAACTTCTTCACTGCCGCAAGGATGATTAAAAGCTTTGCCTTTCCCTCTCCGAGAGCACAGTGCTTGTCCGGTCCCTCGATGATCTTGGTGTCGGCCAGATGAACCTCCACCAGATACTCGCCGTATTTCTCAAGCATCGCCAGGATATCGATCCCGGCGTTCACCGCGTGGGCGATATCCAGGCACCAACCGACTATCCTGTTCGCGTCCTTCCGGAAAAGACGGGCGAATCCTTCCGGAGTTTTGGCGAATTCCGGCACATCGTCTCCGGCCATATTCTCGATCCCGATCGTCATATCGGCATATCGGGGATCAAGAATGATCTTTTCCAGATTGGCTAAAGATCTTTCCCGGATTTCCGCCGGGCTCAGCTTGGAAGCGATTTTTCTCCCAAACCAACCCCGCTCGTAATCCGCGCAATGGACCACGACCTGCTTGGCATCGTGAATCCTGGCGTACTCCAATCCAGCCAAGATTTCGGCGAACCCCTCGTCGGTATAAATGGGGGCCATGGGCAGATGGACGGTGATGTTTAATTTTGCCATCATCTCGTCCACTTTGCGGTCAACAAGCTGGTCAAAGTCCGCAACACTCCCATAAGGCCAGGGGAACGCCAGTTCCACCCACTTTAAACCGTAATTCTTCGCGGTTTTTTGGGTATAGCCCAGGTTCGCGAGGGAAGCCCTGGAAACACCCAGGAACAACAGGTATCTATCCCGGTAGGCAGGAATGCCCACCATAGCGCTTACTCCTATTTTCGTATCGCATTCCTCCTTTTCGTCCCTATTTTCTTACCCTAAAACTCAACAATATAATACGTCTTTCTTCGGGTTTATGCTATAGATTATAGCATTTTTTCACAAAAAGTCAAAAAGAAAAAAGAAAACCCGCCTAAAGGCAGGTCAAAGCTTCAATCCAAGATTCAATCAACGGGCTCTATCTTAATTCCTTCGCACGAATAATCTAATCTTGTGTGCCCCATCAGCACTTCCACTAAGCCAACGACCTCAAAGAGCCCTCTCGTAATTACGATGATCGGTTTTCCGGCCATAAACTTTTCTATATCCTTTTTGCTCGGTTCGTTTAGCCGAATCTCCGAAACGCCTTCAAGGCCGTTCACAATGATCACTAATTTTCCGTCTTTCAAGCTCGCTTTTTTGATTATCTTAAAATCATAGCGATTCCCATCTTTTCCCGATATCATGGATGTATTCCACCGTTTATTTTATATCATCGTTTAATTAAAATGTCAAGCAAATACCAGTACCGGTCTCGTTTCGATAAATGGAAAAAATCATTGACCCAAGACCGGTTTAACGCTAATATTGGAATATCCATTTGCATTTTTTAACTATTTGGAGGGGTCGCATAATGGCATTGCAAGAGGTTGCTAACCTCTGACGGTCTTAAAGCTGTCCGTGGGTTCGATTCCCGCCCCCTCCGCCAATTTTCTTTTGTGAAATCGTAAATGGAAACCGCTCACATAACCCCTTGGCACGAGGGTGGGTAAACGACTGCAATGAATTGTCAAAGGTTATGCAAAGACGATAATCAAAAAAACAGGAAAATAAATGAACTCTGGCATACCAAAAAACGAAGAAGAATTTAAGAGGAAGTTGACAGCAGAGCAGTATGCTGTCCTTCGACAAAAAGGCACGGAAGCTGCTTTTTCCGGGAAGCTTATTCATCCTGACAAAGACGGCTTTTACAAATGTGCCGCCTGTGGCAATCCGCTCTTTAAGGCGGAAGCAAAGTTTGACTCGGGCACCGGCTGGCCAAGCTTTGACGAGACACTTCCCGGAGCGGTAAAAAATATAGAGGATAACTCCGGGAACATGAAGAGAATTGAGACCGTCTGCGCGGTTTGCAATTCACATCTTGGTCATATGTTCGATGACGGTCCGACGAAAACGGGAAAAAGGTACTGTATGAATTCGGCCTGCTTTGAAGATTTCAATGATAAATAATATGAATAAGAAAATCGTGCTTGCGGGAGGCTGTTTCTGGGGGATTGAATCTCTTATTAGAAATCAACCTGGGGTGTTGAACACAGAAGTCGGCTACACTGGCGGCGCAAACGATAATCCGACCTACGAAAATCACCCGGGTCACGCCGAGGCGGTAGAAATTGAATATGACCCGACAAAAACATCATACAAAAAGCTCTTAGATTTTTTCTTTCAGATTCATAATCCAACTACTCTAAATCAGCAAGGAAATGATAGAGGAACATCCTATCGATCCGCTATTTTTTATGGAAATGAAGAGGAGAAAAAAGAAGGTGAAGATTTTATTCAGATCGTAAACAAATCCAAACGGTGGAAAGACCCCGTCGCAACAACGCTTGAACCGCTCCAAGTGTTTTATAAAGCCGAAGATTATCACCAAGATTATCTTCAAAAAAATAAAGGTAGCTACACTTGTCATGCGATATGGTTTGAAAGCTATTTATAATTATTCATAAAACTATGATTAATATACTTATCGTTCTCGTCGTCATTGCTGCGCTTTGGTCTGTTTGGGGATTCTTTGGTTCTCGCGTTGAGCAAGCTGACTATACCGTGGTAAAGAAAATGAATGGATATGAAATACGGGAATATCCGGCGCATATCGTGGCGCAGACGACCGTGCAGGGTTCTTATGAAAAATCGATGGAAAAAGGTTTTAGTATTGTAGCTGGATATATTTTCGGAGGGAATACAAAAAAAGAAAGTATCGCCATGACTGCTCCGGTCGTCGCGCAAAAAAACGACAAAACATCAGAAAGTATTGCCATGACCGCCCCCGTAATGGCGACATCCGAGGGTAATTCACAGATCATATCTTTTGGTATGCCTCGCTCCTATACTATGGAGACACTGCCAACACCAAATGATCCAAGAGTGAAAATTGTGATGATTCCTACTAAGAAATATGCAGTACTGCGATTCTCATGGTATCACTCAGATACGCGGGTGAAAAAAATGCAAAAAAAATTGCTCTCAACTCTTGCTCGCGACGGAGTAATGGTGCAAGGAAGCACCGCATACGCAGGATACAACGCTCCTTGGACTCCGCCATGGATGAACCGTAGCGAAGTGTTGGTGGAAATTAGTAATTAATCTTATATAAGACAACCAGCCAATAATAATATGAAAAATGTGCTTATCAAAATTATTGCCGGGTTGGCTTATGTCGCCGTGGTGGTAGTGAATTTTTTGGCCAACGGTTTGCCGATCAATAACCGGTCAACCGGCGCGATAAACGCTTATTCCAATCTATTCGCGCCGGCTGGGCTGACGTTTTCCATTTGGGGCTTGATCTACCTTCTGCTTGCCGGATATTTTCTCTATCAATTCTTATCATCTGAAAAAGAGAGCAATCAAAAGAAAGAAGATATTTTGAAGAAGGTTAATATTTTTTTATCGGCACTTCGCTTCTCCAATATCTCGCGGATCTTTGCCTAGCATTACGATTTGATCGGCCCATCGGTGCTGATTATGGCGGTACTCCTCATCCTCCTTATTAAGATTGCCGATAATCTTTGCGTGGAACAAATAACGATGCGGGAAAAAATATTCGTTTCTACTCTTTTGGCGTCTACTTTGGCTGGATTACGGTGACGGCCATTGCTAATTTCGCGGTATTTTGGGTGAGTATTGGCTGGAACGGATTTGGCATTGGCGACTATGTTTGGCACTCGTTTGGGAATAATACTCAAGCACCTGTCCGTTGGTGGTTTTGATGGGCAATACAAGCGTAATTAGCGCAGTAATGGCTTGCTTAATGTTGTTTATATTTTTTACGGGAAGAATTATTTATAAAAAATAAATTAACGCCGATGCGCATCTGGGACATACATCCAAAATATTTGTGCCGAAAACACTTGCTTGCCGAACATCGCGAACTTCATGGACTTTGGAATATTCTGACTAAACACAAAAGTAAAGGAGGCTACTCAAGGCATCCGGAAACCTTGCGTTGGACGGGTAAACAAAAAGCTCTCTACAATCGTCATGAGATATTGGTAAAAGAGTTTTCTCGACGTGGGTATAAACACCATACCCCGCTTGATAAAAAATTCGCCACCGGTTCCGGCAGTCAGCGAGTTTTCATTAACGCGATAAACGATCAAAAAATAATTCTCAACAGAAAGCCGTGCGAATGCCGGATTGATATTTGATAGATGGCGCGCATACCCGACTTTTTTGGGATATCAGGAAACAGAAAAATTACAAGCGTAGATAATTATAAAAAAATAATTTATAATTAAAAAAGGCTTTATAAAGTCGATATAAGGTCAAAAATTGATAAATTAATTTAAGAAATAAAAATATGAAAAATCTAAATGTGTTTGACTGGGTTGCCTTAGTACTTGTTGTTGTGGGGGGATTAAATTGGGGGTTGGTAGGCCTATTTAATTTTGATCTTGTCGCAACAATTTTCGGCGATATGTCGGCATTATCCCGCGGAGTATACGCGCTTGTTGGTTTGAGCGCTGTTTATGTTACTGTGGCCCTGGGACAACTTTGCCGTAAAGCATAATTTTTAGCTTGCTTGGTATATTATTTACATTTCAATTTTTTGATTAGGTTTTTTATTTTGCGCACCAGCTCCACTGGCCCACAATTCGGAAACGAAAAAAGAAAAGGTTAAAAAAACCGCCCGAATTCCTCGTCAGACCCCTCCTGCGGGCAAAACAGAAACCAAGGCAGGACAATTCTCCTCCAAAGGCGGACAGGCAAGTTTGCCCTGCCGACTCCAAATTAGTTTTCAGCAGTTTTTTCCAAAAAATATTCGCTTGCCGCCTTTGGTCCGCCGAAGCAGAGCTACACCGCCGAAGGTCCGTTTCGGCAATTTTGTCTTGCCGAAACCCGATAAAGGGCGGGCGGAGTCAATCACCAACACGAGTCAAGGCATTTTGTATTGATATTACCCTAAACTCGATTTTTTCCAAAAAATACGAAACGGTTTTAACGACAAAGCTTTAAATGGACTTAAACCTAGTCATTTTCAACTCGATCAACGGCTTGGCCGGTCATTGGCCTATTTTGGATCAAGCCGGGATTTTTTTTGCCGAATATTTTCAATATCTTTTGGGGCTATTCCTTGTTTTTGTTGTATTCTCAACAAAAAAAACAAAGAAGGTTTTTATGGCCTTCACCGCGGTCTTGGCCGCCCTCCTGGCCCGCTTTGCGGTCAAAGGCTTGATCCTAATATTTTATTCCAATCCTCGGCCTTACGCCGGAGATTTTTTGGCTCATCAGCTGGTTGCCACGCCCGGCGAAGATTTCCAGTCCTTTCCTTCCGGCCACGCTTTGTTCTTTTTCTCCGCCGCGACCGCCATTTATTGTTACGACAAAAAAATGGGAGTGTTTTTTTTCGCCGCCGCCGCGACCATAAGCTTGGCCAGAATCTTTGTCGGAGTACACTGGCCATCCGATATTTTGGCCGGCGCCCTGCTGGGAATAGTTACGGGCTGGCTCACGTATAAAACTATCGACTTTATAAAAAATGAGGCGAGATCTGGCTCTGATAATCCTAATTAACGACAAATATGACGGAATCATTCTTGAAAAATTTGCGATACCGATCAACGGCGGCCAACCTTGACTCTTTTGCCAATCCGTACTAGTTTTTTATCAGCTCCTTTGGAGGCATCAAAACGTTGAACGAAAAAGAAATAAGGGAATTTTACTGGAAGGCCATGGCAAAGCGCTGGTCTTCGGGAACCAAAACCGAAACAGGAAGTGTCGTTCCCGGTCACAAAATGTTTGTTTTCCGTAAGGGAGACTATTTTCTCGCCGAAACATATTGCGAAAACTCTTTGACCAACGGCCTTTCGGGCATGATAAATATTTTTAAAGACGAAGAACCGATTTGGACGTTCCACTATCTGGGGTTCTGCGAAAAACAAGCCAAATCATTCCTTAACAACGTTTTATCAAAAGCCTTTAGAAACGGAACAAGCTTGGGCGCCCGGGGTCCAGAACGGTTTGAAGGAAAAAAATACGTTTATATCAATCCCCGCCAATCTGGATTCCGCATTGACCAGGTAGAAGGCTACGAGAAGATCATCAAACCTCAAATAGAGGAAACCAACGACCGGACAATGGCCCATCTCCGCTTTTATGGAGGATTTATCGAAAAGATAAATTCCCGACACAACTGCTGAACCAGCAGTTTTTTCTTTAAACGATCGAAAACAATTTTTTTGTGTTTTCGCTTGAATATTTCTCGATCTTTGCGATCTCTTCATTCCGGATTTTTGCGATTCTCTCAATCACGTATTTTATATTCGACGGCTCGTTTCTTCCTCCGCTCTTTAGCGGCGCAAGATAAGGACAATCGGTCTCAACGACAATGCGATCGCTCGGAAGTTTAGCGATCACCCGATCGAGATCCATTTTAAAAATTATGCCGTTTAAACCGATGAATAAACCGAAATCAAGATAAGTTTTTGCCTGCTCCGGCGTCCCGGTGAAACAATGGATGACCCCGCGGATCTTTTTCCCCGATTTTCGTTCGTCCTCCAGAAATTGGATCAAGTCGGCATGAGCCATCCGCACGTGAAATATGACCGGCAGATCCAATTCCCGTGCCAGCTTAACTTGCCGCTTCATAATTTCCAGCTGCTTTTTTTTGAATGCCTCCGGATCGATGTTGGCTTTTGGTTTGTAATAATAATCGAGGCCAACCTCCCCTATTGCCACCACTTTATCCGATCGCGCCAAATTTTTGTATAATTCGTAATCGAATTCGCATTCCAGAAAATCTTCCGGTTTTTCAAGAACCGAACCGTCCGAATGTTCGCAAACCTTCTTTTCAACTTCCGAATGGCTGATGTTTAACGCGTGCAAACCGATTGCCGCGTAAACATCTTTTTCGGTTTTGGCGATTTTTACGGCTTTTTCCGAGGTTAAATAGTTAGTACCCACATTAACGATCGAAATACCTTCATCGCGGCATTTTTCGATCACCTGCTTATAGTCTTTGGCAAAATCCGTAAAATTAAGATGAGCGTGGGAATCAATGATTCTCATAACGGTATGGATAAATTATTTTCCTTCTGATTCAAACTCCGGGAGGCAAAAAAAGCGACTCCGACGAATAGTAAAGTTATCGCTGTCGGCAGAAAACCGGGAAATTCCAAGCCAAAGCTTTCCGAGATAATAATCAATCCCAAAAATCCGATCGAGGTCATAGCTCCGTTTTTCAAAAACTTATAACTGGCCACCCTATCGACCCCCCTGATCGTAAGCTCCCTTACTATCAAAGCGCCTATGCCGTTGCCGATCAGAATCAACGGAACGGCAGTGGTAAAAGCAAAAGCACCCAAAACGCCATCGAAAGAAAATGAAGCGTCAAGCACTTCCAGATATAAAAACTTGGAAAAATTGCTCATCTCGACCGCTTTCTCTTTTAAAACCTCCGATTGTTTTTCCGCTTGCTCCCGAAAACCATAAAGAATGAAAAAGGCGGCATTACCGATGGAAGCTGAAAGCATCAAGACCGGATTTTGGCGCGCCATGTATAAAAGACCTACCAGGAGCAATGCGGTACAGGCAAAAAACCAGATCCCGTAATTTGGCTTGATGAATTTATCGGTAACGAAAAACGGCCGCTTTTCCTCCAAAAACAGCCAGTGCAAATAGAGTAAAAAAAGAAATACCCCCGCCCCCATAAGGATCAACGGTTTTCCCGAATCGATTGCCCCAGCCACATAAGGAGAACCGGAAAACATGGCTTGGAACGCTTCGACAAATCCTATCCCGGGAACAGTGAGCCAAACCACCAAAAAAGGCAGGATCCCGCGGACGACGACAACCGCGATAAGTAAGCCCCAGAAAAGAAAAATCTTCCGCCATCGCTGGTTCATCGTCTTTAAAACATGAGCATTGACGATGGCATTGTCTACACTGTTTACGATCTCAAAAACAATCAACCCGATTATAATCACTAAAGCGCTTAAAATATCCATGTTATTTCAAAATGCACTTTGGAGGAGAAACAAGCTTATGGGCATTCGCGATTTTTCTGGCCAGGATCTTTTCCAGTTTTGCCTCTTTAACGCCGGTCAAATAAAGGATTTCTTTTTTTTCAAAGCCCAAATTGATCATTTTCAGCACCGTATCGAGCTCGAAATAAGTCACCCCCAATTCTTTCTCGTCGGTCTGGCCGGGCCATAAAGCCGCGGTCGGAGCGGTGGCGATGATATCGGAAGGGATCTTGAGTTCCTTGGCCAATTCAAACACTTCGGTTTTGTAAAGATCGGCGATCGGTTCGATGTCAACCCCTCCGTCCCCGTACTTGGTAAAATAACCTATTTCCAGTTCCGAACGGTTGGTAGTTCCCAAAACCAGCAATTTTTTCAAATTGGCCAGATAATAAACCACGGCCATTCTGATCCTTGGCTTCAAATTTCCGTAGACTAAATTTCCTCCGGAAGGCATTAATTTGACAAAATCATCCATGATCTTTTCCAAATGGATCTTTCTTACCCGTATTTTCAAGGACTCTTCAAGTAAAATCACATTCTTCCTGAAAGGGCAGGTTTTAAAAAAGGGCAGAAAAACAAAATTAACCTTTTTCCCCAGCGCTTTTTTGGCTATAGCCGCCACCAAGGCCGAATCGATCCCTCCCGACACCGCCAAAACAGCGCCCCTGGTTTTTGACTGCTCCATGCTTTTTAAAATGAATTCCGCGATCCTTTGGTCAAGAGGTAGCTGAGATACTTTGATCTTTTCGACGCCTCCGGTTTCCTTTAAATAAGAAACTACTTGGGGCGGAACGAGATCCTCCCAAACTTCACCCTTAAAGATCTTATCCCGGACAGCGGTCGCCGAAAGACCATCAAAAAAAACCGGATGTTCCGATCCGGAAAATCCGGCCGCTTTCGCGGCGGCCGCCGGCCAAGGATTCAGGGTCACAACCGATGTTTCTTTTGGATCCTTGTTTATTATTTCTCCAAGCTTTTTTCCCCAGGCAACGTCATTTTTAAAATCCGGCAAGCCAAAAATCTCCACTCCTTTGATGCCTTCCGCTTTCAAGACGCGCTCGAGGATAATTTTGCGTTCAAAAAATTTAAGTGGATTTTTAAAGGTCCCATATTCCTGAAGGCTGCCGATGACAATCGACAGATTCAAATTCTGTTTAAGAATCCATTTAATCACTTCCAAATGACCGTTATGAAACGGCTGGAATCTGCCAATGAAAACACATTGTTTTTTAATACCCCTGGAGTTTTCTTTTCCCATAGATTTAAATTTATTTTAAATGATTTGGCCAATAATTCAATCGTGCCAATCTTCCGGCTGGCTGCCGCATTAAAGGATCAAAAAAAACTAAAGTCCCCGGAAGGGACTTTAATATATGATGGGTGCTGATACTAAAAGTGCTATAGCCTTCTTTTGGAAGGCAAGGTAGAAGGGCCTGCTCAAAACGAGCTTACCCTCACTTCCTTTCTATGATGGGAAAGGCGTTCTCTGCCGAAGTAAGGTTTCCCCCGGCTTACCGCGGGCCGCTTGTGGGCGGCTGCGGTTTTGTTAAACTACCCCTTTTTTCTATCTTTCATCTCCGCCAAGATTAATTCCGGCGGAGATTAAAAACAGAAAACCCTTCTTTTGGAAGGGCTTTCTTTTCGGCTGAAGCACTTATTTTGTCTAACTTTCGCCAAAAAGAAAACCCTCCTCGTTAATAAGGACTCCCAGCACCAACAACAAGACGTTGTTGTTAAATTGGCGGTTTAGGCTTTTCATGAATTCTTTGACTATAATTCAATATATCGAATACGCCCCGCCCTGTCAAGAAAATTTTATATTTTTCATTTGACTCCGCGATCGGTATTTCCCAATAAAAAAGGCTGAATTTGTATCCAGCCTATGCCAACAATGAATCCCGTATTTCAACCATGGTCGGATAATACTTATCGCGAACCCATATCGAGATACCGGCTTGGTAATTCCCTTTAGCCTCCCGCGCCGCCTGCTTGATGATCGGCAAAGCAACCTTCTGATCGTGCGTTAATCCCGCAATATCCAGGCGGTAATAACCCAAGCCGAAATTCTTATCCCGGCCTATGAGGCAAGCAAGATAATGCGCGCCTTGAAGATCGCGCGGCTTTAAAATGAACAATTTCATCCGTAGTTCACCCGTGATCGCAAGGAGCGGATCAACCAGCCAGGGCGCGGTAATGCGCCTCTGGTAACCGCCTTCCTTGCCCAAATACCAAGCGGCTTTGACGTCGCCGGAAACATTACCTTCAACGCCTCGCGGATCGACCACAATGCTGTTTTCGCGATTCAAAATTCTTGCCACTTGTCCAAAACGGCTTATTTGTCTGTTTTTCATTTCCTTCCCCCTCTTATTCGATTATTAAGGTTCTGATCCCAGGCAATGAACGTAAAAAACAAAAAATTCTCATTGTCTGAGAATTTGCCGTTTGCCAGTGTTGATTTAGCGATTACAAACGAAAAGTTCCCGGACAACGAGTCCGAATAAAGTAATTGCTAAACCAAAAATTTTGTTTGGTCAAAGAATTCATTTTTTCCGTTAAAAATTTTAATAAATCTTAACAGAATCAATTTATCAAATAATATCAAAAAATACAAGTCAAAAAAACAGCGGCTATCAAATTCCGCTGTTAATCTTTAATTTGTTCCACAGTACTTGCCATCCAAACCAGGGTCCGATAATTTAAAGCGTCTTTTCTTGTAAAATAAAAGGACGCACCAACACACAACAAAAAGATAATGGCGGAATAAAACAGGTTAACGCCGCTAATACTACCTAAATCCGAGGTCAGTAAAATCAGAATCAAACCCGCAAAAAAAGGCCCGATATTCATAAAATATTTTACGAGGATTTTTTTGCGCCATTCCTCTTTTTCCAATCTGCCTAATCCGGGAAACACCCCGTCGGGATCAAGATTTAAACCAAAATCCAAAAGACTTGTCGTCAAGATGATCACCATCCTTACTATAAATTAAATATGTTATTCTGTCAAGCTAAGCGATCGGCGGTTTGCGTCTATGTTTGGCCGATTTTTTCGATCCTGGGGAATAAAACCATTTTCTCCCCTCTGGCCATTCTCACAATCTTTTGTGAAGTTTCGGGCATAAAAGGCTCGATCAATTTCCCTATTTCTTCCAACGCGTACATCAAGTTGGCAACACTGGTTTTGTCGTTGGTCTTCCAAGGCTGTTTTTTTTCGATGTAGCGGTCGCAAAATCCGATCAATTCCCAAATCGACGCGAGCGCTTCGTTGAATTTGCATTCCCGCAAGGCCAAGCCGCAACACTCTTTCGCTTTGGCAACTTCTTTTGAGACATCACCGAAATCACGGATGTTCAACGCCTCCATTTTCGCCGCGATAGTGACAACGCGCGAAGCGAAATTTCCCAGCCCCTTAGCCAAATCAGCGTTATAACGGTCTTCGAAACGCGCTACGCTGAAATCGCCGTCCTCGGTGGATGGGATCTCCCGCAACAAAAAATAACGCACCGCGTCGGCCCCATACCGTTCAACAAGCGCGAACGGATCAACCACATTACCCAAGCTCTTCGACATTTTCTGTCCTTCGCTGGTAATATAACCATGGACAAAAATCCGGCTGGGAACCCGTAAACCCGCCGACAAAAGCATTCCGATCCAGTAAACCGCGTGGAAACGCACAATCCCTTTACCGATAACATGGGTAATGTGCGGATTATTCTGCCACCATTGTTCAAACAGCGCCTCATCGGCACCATAACCCAAAACACCGATATAGCTGCTAAGAGCATCGAACCATACCCACATGATTTGCGTTGGATCTCCCGGAACGGGAATACCCCAACCCTTCGCTCGGACACTCGAACGAGACACGCAGATATCTTCCACGCCCGAATCAATGAAACTGGTCACCTCGTTCTCGCGGCCTTTGGGAATTATCCGGATAGAGCCGTTTTCGATAAGTTCCTTGATCCGGCCCTGGTACGCGGAAAGTCTGAAGAAATAATTTTCTTCTTCCACCAACTCGAGCTTTTTTTTATGCTCCGGGCATAATCCATTTTCCAGATCCTCGACTTTATAATATTCTTCGCACCCCACGCAATACAAACCGCTATAGGTTTTTTTATAAATATCCCTGGCGCACGCCTGCCATAACTTTTGCGCCGCGCCGATATGGCGTTTTTCGGTGGTACGGATAAAATCGTCGTACGACAGCTCGAGTGCCCCACTCATAGCGCGAAATATACCGGCATTGGCGTCCACAACCTCTTGCACGGGTTTCCCCGCGCGTTCGGCAGCCTGCACGTTCTTAAGGCTGTTCTCGTCGGTTCCCGACACAAAACGCACCTCCTCCCCAATGGAACGATAATAACGAGCCAGCACATCCGCTTGGATCTTCTCCATCGCGTGGCCCAAATGGGGATTGGCGTTCACATAATCGATAGCGGTAGTAATATAATATTTTTCTTTAGCCATATCTTTTGAAATTTGCAAAAAAACATCCTGTCATTTACTTTTGCTTTATCACAAATCGGCCGTTCACGCAAAAAAAACCAGCCTATAAAAGACTGGCGTGATCGACGGAAATTTCACGCGATCCGGTATAAATAACCATCCAACATCGCTTGCCAAGCGGCCCAAAGAAAATCTTCGTTAACCCCGACCGTTGTCCAGGTGCGGCAACCATCGGTGAAAACACAAAGGATCCTCACCAACGCGGCCGATCCTTTTCTCATATCAACGGTCTTAAAAGAAAATTCCGACATCCTTACCTGTTTGATGGCCGGGAATTCTTTCTCTAAGATCTTACGCAAAACTTTTTCCAGCGCGTTTACCGGCCCTTCTCCCCGGGCATTCGACAAGCATTCCCGGCCGCTAACGATCATCGCCAAACTTGCTTCGGACTTAATCTGTCCTCCAGGCTGACATTCGTCAACGATCCTCCAGCCAATGAACGAGAAAGGCATTTTTAACGACCCGAGCTCCCGTAAAAGCCAGAGTTCGAACGATGCTTCGGCGCGCTCAAAACTTATCCCTCTATCCGCAAGTTCTTTATGGCGCGCCGCGATCTCCGGTAATTTATTTTCCGGTATTTCAATACCGATCTCCCTGGCCTTTATCGATAAATTGGCTTTTCCCGAAATTCCTGACAACCCGAAACTAATATGGTTGCCGGTGAATTCCGGATCAAAGTGGAGATAACTTCCCGGATCGAGGTTTTCACCCGAAGCATGCATCCCTGCCTTACTATAAAAAACCTTTTCGCCAACCCAGGGGTGGGTTGGATCAGCCGGAATGTTCAGTATTTCGCTGACGCTTCGGTATGTCGCGGTGAACTTTTTAAACGCCGTTCGCGAAAAAAACCGGCAGTCGGAATCCAGGTACAGATTGGGAATCAAAACGGATAAGTCGGTATTCCCGGCTCTTTCCCCAAACCCGCCAAAAACCCCTTGGATATGACGGATTCCTTGCTCATAAGCAATTTCGGCCAAAACAACAGCCCGGCCGCGATCATTATGGAAATGAACCCCGATGACGCCAAGTGGAATCTCTTTTGAGACGATCTTGATCACGGCTTCTACGACACCTACCGAAGCTTTACCGTTGGTATCGCACAAAACAAGCCATCTCGCGCCCGCCTCATGGCATTCGCGCAAAAGCCGCAAAACATATTCTTGATTGTCTTCGAAAACCGCCTGGAACGCGTGTTCGATGTCAAGAATTACCTCGATCCCGTTTTCAACCAGCAGCTCGACCGCTTGTTTGACTACGCTTAAATATTCCTCCGGATCCCGGCGCAAGGCGATCTCGACATCGCGCTTTCTGGCTTTTGCCACCAATACGGCAACCGGCACGGCAACCGCGATCATTTGTTTCGCGGTGTCCGGCGTGGCCCAGCCAAAAGCGGCGATCTTAGCTTTCAAACCGAGCTTTAGCGCGGCTTTTATCCGTTCCCCATCCCCGTTGTTTGAAACGGCAAATCCCGCCTCAAGATATTCAAAACAACCAAGTTCATCCAAAAGCCGCAAAACTTTAAGAGCGTCTTTTGGTCCCGCGGCTTCGATCAACGAAGATTGCATTCCATCTCGAAAGGTCGTATCCAAAATACTCAATTCAATACCCATAACAATCCTCCTCATTATATTTAATTGTGAACGAGCTTTACTCCTCTAAAGAACAAAAAACCCTCTTTTGGAGGGGTGTGTCTTCGATATGTTCGGTGCTTTGTTATTCGAAAAAACATCCCTCAAGAAGAAGGTCGATAATAATTTGATTAATATTGTTTACCGCGTATTTCATGCTCTCTTATTTAATACCCCATCCTTAATTCCCCGTCAAACGACCCTCGATCACAAAAACAAATTCCCCTTTAATGATCCCTTTTTTTAAAATGTTAGCCGCCTCCGCTACCGTCCCCCGGTAAATCGTTTCGAACTGCTTGGTAAGCTCGCGGCACACCACAACACGCCTTAACTTATCGGGCTCAAAAGAACCTATCTCCTCAAGAGTCCTGATTATCCGATGGGTCGATTCGTAAAAAACGGTCGTAAAAGAATAGCCCATGGCCCCTTCAAAAAATTTCTTCCTTTTGTTCTTGGCCGGCGGAAAACCCACAAAAACAAACCGGTCACTTGGAAAACCGCAGATACTCAAAGCTGCGGCAACCGCCGAAGGACCGGGTACGGGCACGACCTTAAGATCATTGCCGAATATCGAAATCAAGCTCTCGATAAGTTTATTGCCCGGATCGGATATCCCGGGCGTTCCGGCATCCGAAACTAAAGCCAGGTTTTTCCCCTCCCGCAGGAGATCGGCAATGTGGCCGGTTTTTTTAAGCGATGAATGCTGGTGATAGCTTTCGGTGGTTCTTTCGATTTTAAAATGATCGAGCAATCGTTTGGCTACGCGCGTATCTTCGCATAAAACCAAATCAACGCTTTTCAGCGTCTCAATCGCCCGAAATGTTATGTCGCCCAAATTCCCGATCGGAGTTGCGATGATATATAAATTACCCGGAATCATAAAGAATCAGTTTTTATTTTTTTCCAGAAAATAACGGGTTAGATCGAAAAATATTCCAAAAAGCGGAATTGCCAGGATGGCGCCCGCGAGACCCATAAGCCTTTCTCCAACCAATATCGAGGCTAAAACCAGGATCGGAGGTAGTTCGGTAAATTTTTTGGCCAAAATGGGCGTCAGAATATTGCTTTCGATTTGCTGGATCAAGGTAAAAACCAAAACGATGAGCGCGGCCTTTTGCCAAGAATAAGTAAGGGTAAAAAGCCCGATCATGAACCCGGCGAAAACAGGACCGATAAAAGGAATGATGTCCAAAACCCCGCCGATGAAACCGAAAATTATCGGATATTTGATGCCGAAAGCAAAACACGCGACGCTTGTCGATACCCCGACCAGCGCCATCATTATGAATTTAGCCGCGAACCATCCCGAAATTTTGACCTTGGTTCGTCTCCAAACTTCCAAAAGGAATTCCTCGTGTCTTTTCGGAGAAGCCAAATTAACCAGTTTCTCGACCCCGCGCTCCTCCAGTGAAAAGAAAGTCGCGATCGTAAAAACCGTTATTGCCAAAAACAGCTTTCCGAAGATCCCGGCTATGGAACTGACTATGCTGGACGTTGAACCCACGAACCACATGCGCACGGCTTCCGTGAACGCTTGCATGTTTTCAAAAACTTCAAAACCCAATCCCGCGAAAAACGGCGATATTTTTTCGAAATAGACCGGGAAAAGGATCGAAAACTGTTTTATCTCCACAACGAAAACCGGAACGATAAGATAAACAAACAGGCCAAGCATCACCAAGATCGCAAAGTAGACCAAAAAAACCGCTAACGTCCTGGCAACGCGCAACCGCTGCAAAAAGTCGATGACCGGGCTTACCAGCACCGAAATAACCAATCCGAACAAAAACAGGATCAAAATATCCTTGACGATCCAAATGATGTAAGCGGCAAAAAAAACAACCACTAGCTTCGATATAGCCGTCCAAGAAATATCGAGTTTGCCGGCTTCTTGTTTTGAAAAAATATTCGGCAGCATATGACTATGATATCTTAAGATCGTTCCTGGCGGTTAGCTGATTTCTCTTTTAGACTTCGAGCATATCTTTAAACCTTTTTTCATCGTCGAAAGACCCGATCATGGCCAGATTCAAAATTTCGGGGCGGAACAGGTCCTGGGCCACTTCCTGGATATCCTTGGCGGTTACTTTCCTGATCCGGTTAAAGATCTTTTCCGGTGTTTCGATCTTTCCCTCCATCAATTCCTGTTCGGCGTAAAATGAAGCTAAAGCATCTGAAGATTCCAGGGCCAAAATCGTCCTTCCGATCATATTATCCTTGGCCCTTTTTAACTCTTCGGCCGCTACCCTTACCTCTTTGATCTTTTTGAATTCCTTTAAAATCGTGGTTATTCCCAAATCGATCCTTTTTGAATCCAAGCCCGCCATTACGGCAAAACTGCCGGTTTCCGGATCCATCGTATTGTCAACGTGGATATGATAAGCCAAGCCCAGTTTTTCCCGCACCTCGATGAACAAACGGGAACTCATCATTCCGCCCAGGATCGTTGCCATCACTTCCAAAGCATAACGCTTGGGATGGAAAATATTATATCCACGGACACCCAGCGCGATCTGGGTCTGGTCGCATTTCCTTTTTTGCAATAAAAATCCTGGCTTGTCCTGCGATTCCATTACCGCCGCTTTTTTTTGCGGCTTATCGCTTTTGATCGAAGCAAACTGCTTCTTAGCCATTGCTATGGCCTTGGGAACAGTGACGTTCCCGGCTACCACCACGATCGTGTTCGAAGCCACATACTGGCGCGCCCGGTAATCGAACATTTGCGTCCGGGTCATTTTTGAAACCGTGTCCTTGGTACCGGCAATATCCCATCCGGCCGGTTGATCGCCATAAAGCAATTCCTGCCAAAGATTGCCGATGTAGCGCATCGGATGGTCGTAATACATATTGATCTCTTCGATGATCACTCCCCGCTCCTTATCAAGCTCGTCGGCGGGCAACAAAGAATTAAGGTAGATATCGGAGACCCAATCCATGGCCAGATCGAATTTATCGCTTGCCACTTTTGCCCAATAACCCGTAAAATCGGTCCCGGTAAAAGCGTTGAAGTTGCCGCCGACCTTATCCAAGTCTTCGGCGATCTGGACCTTATCGGGCCTCTTTTTCGTCCCCTTGAAAAACATATGTTCCAGAAAATGGGAAATACCGCTTATTTCTTTTGTTTCGTATTTCGATCCGGTCCCGACCAGCGCCATTACAGTAACGGCCTTGGTACTTTTCGCGGGCACGACCAATATCCGCAACCCGTTTTTTAATGTGACTTTTTTATACATATTAATTTTTATTCGTCGTTATGCCTTCCTGGCAATATTTCAATAATTCCGAGACCGGTATCCTTACCTGCGCCATTGTGTCGCGGTCACGAACCGTAACATCTCCTTTTTCTAACGTATCAAAATCTATCGTAATACAATAAGGCGTTCCGATCTCATCCTGGCGTCGATACCTTCTTCCGATGGTGCCGGCCTCATCGTATTTGCACATAAAAACCGGTTTCAGCATTTGGTAAACCTCTTTTGCCTTATTGACCAGATCGGGTTTATTCTTCAGTAAAGGCAGAACCGCGATTTTAATGGGAGCCATCGCCTTGGAAAACCTCAAAACCACTTCTGCTTCCTTGGTTGACTCGGTCGTTGTCGTCCGTCCGCCCTCGATCTCCTGATACGCGTCGCAGATCACCGCGAACATCAAACGCTCCACCCCGCAGGACGGCTCGATCACGTAAGGAATATATTTTTCCTTGGTCGTTTCGTCAAAATAGTTAAGATCGACCCCCGAAAATTTTTGATGCTGGGTCAGGTCGTGGGCTTGCCGATTGGCGATGCCTTCGATTTCGGACCAGCCGAACGGAAATTTATATTCAACGTCCACGCAAGCCTTGGCATAATGCGCGAGTTCCGATTTTTCGTGCGTCCTGATCCGTAAATTATCTTTCTTTAAGCCAAGTGCTTGGACATACCAGTCAAACCGGCGTTTGATCCATTCTTCGTGGACCTTTTCGTCGTCGCCGGGCTGGCAAAAATATTCCATCTCCATCTGTTCGAACTCGCGCTGGCGGAAAATAAAATTACCCGGCGTAATCTCGTTGCGGAAAGCCTTGCCGATTTGCGCGATACCGAAAGGAATCTTAACCCGCTGGGTATCAAGGATGTTCTTGTAATTGGTGAAGATCCCCTGAGCGGTTTCGGGACGCAAATAAACCTGGGACGCGCTGTCTTCGGCGGGACCCGCGTAGGTTTTAAACATCAAATTAAAAAGACGCGGAGCGGTAAGTTCACCCTTACATTCAAAACATTTAACTCCCTCCAAGACCTTGGCCCAATCTTTGGCATCCTCCTCGCTTACGCCCCGCTCCTTGAATTCTTTGCTTTCTTTGACCTTATCGGCCAGATGGTCGGCTCGGAAGCGCTTATGGCAAGACTTACACTCCACTAGCGGATCGGTAAAATTGGATACGTGGCCCGAGGCTACCCAAGCCGTCGGATTCATGATGATCGCGGCGTCCAAACCAAAAATATCATCCCGCTCCTGCACCATCGCCCGCCACCAAGCGGACTTGATATTATTCTTCAATTGAACGCCCAAAGGGCCGTAGTCGTAAAAACCCTGGATGCCGCCATAAATTTCCGAAGACGGGAAGATAAAGCCTTTTTGTTTGGTAAGAGAAATTATTTTTTGCGTTAAGTCCAACATGGGAGTGGGAACGGATTTGTTAATTTGAATTTATCACTTTCCCTTTGTCTTCGGTCATATTCTGGTCGGAAAGGGAAACCGTGTCAAGAGCCGCCGTTTCGGCCTCTAAAACCATGGCGGTCCAATTGTCATCCCCGGAAATCCTTGCCGCACCCACCAGCTGGACGCTTTTGGCGATATCGTCGCTTGAAGGCGTGATCGATACCTGGAAAGATACGTTTTCCGGAGCCGTTATCACCCCCTGGCCCGTTTTAAGGTCCCCGATATTCCAAGTGAGCTTGCCTGAATCAGCGTCATAGATCAATTTTCCGGTTTGCTGTTCAGGAAAAACCTGCCCGGTAAATTTGACGTTTTTAGGAATCATGGCCGTAGCCACCGCGTTCTTTACGTCCGAATAATAATTCTTGGCCTGCCAGGTAACAGTATAAGTCGTAGTTTGGCCGACAACCGGGGGAATGGGTCCGCTATTACCGAAGATCTCGTCGCTATAATAGGTTTTTTGGACTAATTCCAGTTTGGAACTGATCTTGGTCGTGAAATACTGGCTCGCCTGACCGATCATCACGCTGTTCGATAGTGAAGGTTTTTTGATCTGGCTAAGATCGTCTTTCAGTTTTATCCAAAATTCCGCCTTCCCTTCGTCCATTGGAGCCAAATATTGCAATTTCGAGTTTTTCCGCCAATCGAAAATAATGGAATTATCACCTTGTTCGAAGCTCCCGGTCTCGGATTTGATGGCGTTGAAATCAAAGAGATCGCCGTCCAGTTTGTTGATCATGTATAAATTATACTGATCTTCTCCGGAAATGTTTTTAAAATAAATTTCGTAATGAAGCCAGTCCCCCGGTTTGGCCACGTACTTCGGATTGCCGTTTATATCCTGGCGGATCGACACCGAAGGCTTCTGGATTTCCACACCCTTTTCGATCTCTTTAAGCAAGGTAAATTCCCCGTCCTTCCAAATGCCGAGCTTGGCGCGAAAAACCTTGGCATCGCCGATATTCCCCGAAATACGCCCGACCACGTCAATACTCCCCGCTTCATTATTATTTAAAACCGGGATGTCCCATTCCGTTTTATCCAGGGACTTGGGCGTCGATTCGATGAATTCATATCCCGAAGGATACTCGACTTGGACGCGCAAATCCGTAAGCAACCAAGGGATACTGGAGGAATAATTCAATTTAAAACTAAAGTCCTTATCGGCTTCGAGTTTGGAAGGAAGGTCGTACTCGAAAGTAAGAGGAACCGACTTGATCACGGTAGTAAAGCTGGTCGCGGATTCGTACGTGGTTTTTAGATTCTTCGGCTGATAATTCAAAGTCGCCTTGGCGATCTTTGCCTCCCCTTCCTTCCCGACCAACCTCATCTTGAAAGAAAAAGTTTTTTCTTCGCCCGGATAGATCGCCCCGCCAAGCTTATCGGAGGTTAAAATCTCTTTTTGATATATCTTGTCATCCTTAATGGAAAAGGCGGGCGGCTCAAAAAGGAGGGTCGGGTTTTCCAGCCGGAAATCACCGTTGTTTTTATATTTAACGATGTATTCGGTCTCCTCGCCTAAATTTATTTCCTGGGGACCAATGATCTCCAGCTTCAAACCTTCCTTGGAATAACTGTTCCGTTCAAAAAGGACGTATCCCACCACAGCAAGGATCAAAACAAGAAAGACCAAGACTTTGATTAATTTGCTCATAGAATTGTTGATAGGAAACTTGTCGATATCGTTTCCAATTTGTTTTTTTGATTGAGTGAAAATTTGATCCTCGCGGCGGCCTCCAAATCGCTTTTTTCAAAAACCCTTAAAATCCTTAAGATCCCGGCGTCTATCGGGCAATCTCTTTCTCCTTTTGGACGGCAGGATTTGCAGCTTATGCCGCCCTCGGCTGGCTCAAAATAAATTTCATTGGCTAGCTTCCTTAAACAAAAACAGCATACATCAAGTTGAGGGCGATAGCCCAGGCCCGCCATAAAATTCCAAAAAAAATACTGGTAGACCGCGTGAGACTCCCGAAGTTCCGTTTTTTTTAAAAAATATAGGGTTTCCAAGAGCAACTGCCAGGATTTTTCATCGCGTTCCTGACCCCTGACCGTCAACGCCACCAGACCAACGATCTTTTCGGCGGTTTCCGTTTTATCAAGATCCAGGCTGATTTTTTCAAATTTTTCCTTGATCCTGGAATCAGTGAGTGTTTTACCGGCCTTGCCCTGGATGAATTCAATATCGGAAAAGCTTAAAATCCGGGTTTGCGACCTTAGCTTGGAAGCCATTTTTCTTATCCCCTTACCCATCACCTCCAAACGGCCGAAATCCTTGGTATAGATTGTAAATAGCTGATTGGCCTCTCCTTTGTCAATTTTCTTTAAGAATATTCCACTGGTCTTATAATTAACAAACATTGCTTTTTTTAATAAAAACCTATCCTAAAACACCCTCTTTTGCTTTTCTCCGATCATCCCGCGTAAAACATTGGCAGCCCGGGTCCTGGCTATCCGGCCCGTACCGAGCGCTTTTGGAGGCTTGTCTTTACCGCTCTCTATCTTGCGAATTTTCATCTGGACATCATCCTTTCTAACAAAGTTCCTATTGGGAAAAAATTCCTGCGCCAATTCCGACCGATCGTGCCGGCCAAGTTTGGTCATTTTCTTCAAATCGTCGCTTTTCCATAAAGAATATTTCAAAAGATCTTTTTTTACGTACGCCTTTTCCCCAAAAACCGTCTTGGGAAGCTCAACCTTCTTTACCGGTTCGGCTTGTTTTTTTTGCGCCGATCCCGCGGCGATAGCCGGGGTTTTAGTCATTGCCGCCTTTATCTGTTCTTTTGTTTTTTCCTCCGAGCTGCTCCGTTCCTCCGGCCGGCTTATTTCCTTTTTCTCTTCCTTATTCTCTTTCTTCTCTTTAAACTCCGGCGCGTCGAAAGGATCAGCGGGTTCCGCGGCTTTTGGTCGCTCCAGGCGCGAAAAGATACTTGACCTCACTTCCGTATTTGGCGGAACCGACGGAACAACCGGCACACCGTTAACGTTCGCGCCGGTCTCTAAGCCGCGCTCCATACTGCTTTTCGCTTGTTCGTGGCGCGCGGGCTGGTTGGCCTGTTCCAGGTTTTTGAAGTCGATCGGTTTATCCCCCGAAAGGTTACGATTATCTGCGATTGGAGACATAATATCTAAATAGTAATGATTAATTAAAATAGGCCGAATACTTTGACGATAAAGAGGAAATAAACAAGCAGATACATTATCCCTTCCCAATAATGGATCCTTCTTGATATCCCGGACACTATCAGTAAAGCCGCGGAAGCCAGCAGGAAAGGCAAGCCAACGGTGTAAGTGACCGTATCCAAATCAACCCTCCCGAACATGGAACTTAATCCCAAAACCAACGAAAGATTGATAATGCTGGAACCAAAAACATTTCCAAGCGCCAAACCACCGTTCTTTCTGGCCACCGCGCTCACGGCCACAAAGAGTTCGGGTAAGGCGGTGCCGATCGCCAGCATCGTCATGGCCAGAACCGTCCCTTCGATATTCAACAAATCGGAAATGCCCACCAGCGAGTCAACGGTAAGCTTGGCCCCTATCGCCAGCCCCACGAAACCAAAGACCAAAAGCAAAAAAGATCTCAGAGAAAAATCCGAATCCTGTTTGCGAGCCAGGCTTTTCTCCAACCTTGACGGTAATATTTCGACAAGCCTGGCTTCGTTCTTTGAATCAAGCAGGTCGGGAGTTATCAAAGTGTCGGAAGTCAGATCGTCATCCTTTTTTTCCGTAATGACGTAAAAAACACAAACCAGAAATCCCGCGAGAAGAACAACGCCTTCAAGCGCGTTAATCCCTCCATCGCGCGCCACAAAATAAAAAAGAACGAGGCTGATCGCGAACAAAGAAGCGTCAATATCGATAAGTCTTTTCCTTACCAATAACACCCTGGCGGAAATGACGCTCATCCCCACCACCAGTAATATTCCGGCGATCGTGGAACCTATAGCCAGCGAAGCCGCCAATTCCCCCCGGCCGCGCATCACCGCGGCAATACTGGCGGATAATTCCGGCAACGAAGTGCCAAGCGACACCACGGTCAATCCCATTATGAAAGCCGGTATCTTAAGGTCGGAAGCTAATTTTACCAAAGACTCGGTCAAAAAATCGGCCGACTTTACCAAAAGCAGAAGTGATACGGCAAAAACCAATGACCAAAAAAATAAAAGCATTGAAATTTGGCTGAAACGGCTAATAAATATTCGTGTTCGTTACTATTTTAACACTAATTTTCCGCCAATAACATCCCGGCAAACTTTAAAAACAAACTTGTCCAGGTTAAACCCGGTAAGCTAAGCTCTGTTCGCTTTTCTAAAACCCCGCATATCTCCGGGCCGGATTAACTTACAACGACCCGCTGTCGGGATCAAACCTTTTCTTTTAACGAATCACTTGGTTTTTTTGATCGCCAGCGATAATTCGCCGAGCTCCATCTTGAACTTGTCGACAACCGCTCCTTTGGGAGGGGCTTTGAAAAAAATATTCTTGGTTTTGGTATCCGATGTGATCTGTTTTTGGTTTTTTACGACAATCGCCTGCAACTCAACGGATGTTTCGAGATAAATATTGATCAGATCCCTCGGGGTATAACCGGCAATTTTTCGGGCATCCTGCAAATGGCGCAAAATCTCGCGCACCATCCCTTCTTCCTTCAACTCCGGCGTCAGAACGTAGTCCAATTCCATTTCCCCAAGAGCTACCGGGCCAAAAGCCACGACTTTCACGTTCAGCTCTTCTTTGAGCAAAAAACACAGTTCTTCACTCAGCTTTTTTTTCAAGGCAATTGTGATTTTGGCCAAAGGTTGACGGATCTTTACGCCGTGCTTAGCCCGATCAGCCAACGCGTTGGTCACAATTTGCCGCACTTTTTCCATATCGGCACTTAGAGCGCGGTCAATCGATCCCTTGGGAAAAACCGGCCAAAGTTCCAAATGCACGGATTTTGGTTTTTGGTAAAAGTTGGCGCTCAGACTCTGGTAAACATCCTCGCTCAAAAAAGGAACGAAGGGAGCCGCGATCTTCGCGAATTCCATCAAAACATAAGCGAATACCTGGGAAGCCTGGCGGAGCTCCATGGCAACCTTTGGTTGCTGCAAGCGGCGCCGGGAGCGGCGAACATACCAAAGAGACAAGTCTTTGACGGCAAAATCATCAAGCTTCCGAGCGGCGGTCGTGATATCGTAAGTATCCAAAAGCTGTTTAACCTCCCCGGCCACTTGGGCAAGCCGCGACACGATCCAACGGTCAAGCACATGTCTGGGTATCACGATTTTAGGCGCCTTGACCCCCGGGGCGTAAGTCTCTAAAAAAACGCGGCAGTTAAAAACGGTCAGAATGAACTTTTTCATCGCCTGGTCAATATCTCTTTCGGCAAAAAGTTTGTATTCGCCGGGATTGTTCACCGTGTAAAAATACCATCTGATGGCATCGGCGCTGTATTTTTCGGTCAACTGCCAAAGATCGACGATATTGCCTTTTGACTTGGACATCTTCTCGCCTTTGGCGTCAAGCACGTGCCCAAGCGAAATGACGTTCTTGTAGGGAGCGCCAAACCCCAAAAACGTGGAAATCGCCAGCAGAGTGTAAAACCAGCCGCGGGTCTGGTCAATCGCTTCCGATATGAAATCAGCCGGAAAATGCGCGGGAGGTTTTAATTTTCCGCTTTTTGACCCCGCTTTGGAATCTTCGAAAGGACCGCCCGCGCCGGAGGATCCGGTAAGCCAAGGCCAATGAGCCTGGGCAAAAGGCATTGCCCCGGAATCAAACCAGACATCCACCACGTCAGGAATCTTCTTAGCCGTACCCGAACACTTGGGACACGCAAAATCCACTCCGTCCACATAAGGACGGTGCAGATCGATCTCCATGTTTTCGTTGAACGGCAGCTTGCGGAATTCAATCTCGCGCCACTCGGCGGTCGCGATCTTGGCTTTGGGCTTTAAATATCTTGATTCAACGATTTCTTTAAGGTCAAGGCCGTTTAATGTCCCTTGAAGAACTGTGAGCGGGATTTCATGGGAAACAAAGACGATATTCTGATCATGATATTTTGCGTTCACAGAGTTTATGAGATCATAAACCCTTTTTCTGATAGCATTCAAGCTTTCACCCTTAGGCACGTTCGTTTCCAAAGGCTTCTCCTGACTGTTCAAAAAATCCCAAACCGTCTTGGGGTCCTTTCCGTTGAAAACCCCGACATTGAATTCCCTTAACCGTTTATCGTAAATAACCTTAGCACCCGTTTCTGACGCGATCATTTGGGCCGTCTGCTTGGTCCGTTCAAGATCGGAGGATATAATCAAGTCAATCTTTTCCTTAGAGAGTTTTTGGGCTCTTTTTTGAACCTCGGCCTTCCCCTCGGCCGTTAAAGAAAGAGGCTTAACCTCCGGCCAGCAACTGGATATTTTTTTAAGCTGTCGCTCGGAATCTCCGTGCCGGAAAAGAAAATAACGATTGGTCGAATATTTCTGGGACAAAAGATCGCCAACCGAACCGATCACCGTATTTTGGCCGCAACTCAAACATTGCCAGATCGGCAAGGGCGTTCCCCAATATCGTTCGCGGGAGATCGCCCAATCCTTGGCCTCCTTAAGCCATTCCCCAAAACGGCCATCTTTGATATAGGCCGGAACCCAGTTAATCAATTTGTTATTGGCAATCAGTTCGCCGCGTAATTTTGACATTTCGATGAACCAGCTTTTTTTGGCGTAATAGATCAAGGGCGTCTTACAACGCCAGCAGAAAGGATAGTCATGCTCGTAAAGTTCTACCTTGAAAAGCAGATTGCGTTTTTTAAGGTCTTCGATGATCAGCGGGTCGGCCGCCTTGACGAACAGCCCCGCCCATTGCTTGGTATCGAGACTGAATTTTCCATCTTCGTTGACGGTCATAATCACCGGGAATTCCGGTTCGCCCTTCTGCTTTAAGACCTTGTTTTGATCTTTAATAACATTCATATCGTCTTCGCCGAAGGCCGGCGCGATATGGACCAAACCGGAACCATCCTGCAAAGAAACGAAATCCGCCATGATCACTTTATAAGCATTCTGGCCGGCTTCTTCCGAAAAGGGAAAAATCGGTTCGTATCGCAAGCCAGCCAAGTCCTTTCCCGGGAATTCGGCCAAGACTTCATATTCGGAACCCAGTACCGCCAACCGTTCCTTGGCCAAGATTAAAATCTCGTCCGGTTGGCTGTTCAGCCGTACTTTCACGTACTGGAATTTTTCATTCACGGCCACAGCCACATTACCCGGCAAGGTCCAAGGCGTCGTGGTCCAAATCAACAAGGAACAGTTTTTATATTCGGAATTAATGATCCGGAATTTTACGAAGATCGAAGGCTCCTTCACCAACTTGTATCCCTGCGCCACCTCATGGCTCGACAAAGGAGTTCCGCAACGCGGACAATAAGGCACCACCTTGTAATCCTGAAAAAGAAGCTTTTTGTCCCAAGCCGTTTTCAAAAGGAACCAGACCGATTCCATGTAGCGGCGATCATATGTAATGTAAGGATCGGACATGTCCACCCAAAAACCGACGCGCTCGGTGAGGGCCTCAAAATCTTTTTTGTATTCCCAAACCGATTCTTTGCACTTTTTGTTGAATTCGGCTATTCCGTATTTTTCAATATCTTTTTTCTGCGTGAATCCCAGTTTTTTTTCAACCTGAAGTTCCACGGGTAAACCGTGAGTGTCCCATCCGGCGCGGCGGATGACCCGAAAACCCTCCATTGTTTTGTAACGGCAAATAATGTCCTTGAAGATCCGCGTTAGGACATGGTGGAATCCGGGTTTGGCATTGGCAGTGGGCGGCCCTTCAAAAAAAACAAAATCCTTGGCGCGCGCCCGGGCCGCGACCGATCTTTCGAAAATCTTGTTTTGATTCCAAAAAGCAATAATTTCTTTTTCTTTTTGGTTGAAATTGCTTTCCATAAGTTAAAATACCAAATGTTGGTTTGGCTTACTAATATTTAAATTTTAGCAGATCCGGCTAAGAAAAAAAACTCCGGTGGGAACTTTCTGGCAATATAGCAAACCGGGCGTGGAAGAAGCCGGTCTTGAAAACACGCATGGTCAGGATGTCTCCGCAATAGCCGCGTTACACAAAAAAACTAAGTTTTTTGCTTCGCCTTATTGGGACAATCCGATACTCTACCTATTGACAATAATATATTATATAATATAAGAATACAGCGAGGCACGACAATGGATTTAATACGGGTAATTATGGCGGTTTTGATCTTGGTGTCAACTACCGCCGCTTGTACCGACAACGAACTCATACTCTATTTGGCAGGTCATGAAGACCGCCTTATAGACGCTCCGGATCTCGCGTTCGTCCTGGCTACCCATAACTTCGACGCCAGGCCAGACGGAAATCTGGTGTTGGTGAAAACAGAAAAAGCGACTTATTTTCTTGAGCCCAACGGCCAAAAACCGGGGCTCGCGAATATTGTAAGCATAGTCCAACAGCCGGAGAAATATCTCCGAGCTTTTTATTCTTTAGCCTTTTATTCTCGGATTTAGCGCGGTCCGCAAAAAATTACATCTTTTCCGGGGCGGAAATACCCATCAGGTCAAAAGTATTTTTCAAAACGATTTTAGTCGCTCTTACCAGTTGCAACCGAGCAGCAGTCAGTTTTTTATCTTCGGAGATTACCCGGCATTCGCCGTAGAACTTATGAAAACTGGTGGCCACGTCCAGGGAATACTGGAACAGACGCTGCACCTGGCAATCGGCGGCCGTATCTTCAACCACTTCCTGAAGGCGTAAAAGCTCTTTGATAAGCTCGATCTCGCTTGAATAAACCAATGATCCCAATACCGAACGGGAATCGAGGGTATTGCCTTTGGCCTTTCTTAAAATACTTGATATCCGGGCATAAGCGTATTGGGCGTAAAAAACCGGACTCTTCTCGCTTTTTTCCTTGGCCAGATCCACATCGAATTCCATCTGCGTGTCCAGCGATTTAACCAAGTAAAAAAACCTGCCGGCATCCAACCCGACTTCATCGATCAATGACTCCAAAGTAACAATATTGCCTTCCCTCTTCGACATCTTGCCTCCTTTAAGACGCACCAATTGCGAAATTAAAACCTGGTATTCTCCTTTATAACTTAGAATCTGCATCACTGTCTTCATGCGGGGAATGTGCCCTTGGTGGTCAGCCCCCCAGACATCGATGATCTTTTGGTAGCCCCGTTCGATCTTGTAGCGGTGATAAGCGATATCCGAAAGAAAATAAGTCGGACTTCCGTTCTTCCGCAGTAAAACCTCGTCTTTTTCGCCAAAATCCGACAATCGAAGCCAATAGGCATCGTCTTTTTCGAAAACCAGATTTTTCTTCTTGAGAATGTCGTAAGTGGCTATGACCAGGCTTTCTTTATACAGGCTTTCTTCGGATATCCAATAATCGAACTTAATGCCGAGTTTATCCGTAATGAACGCCTTCAGATCCTTTAACACCGCTTGGGCCAAGTAATAACCGGCTTCGGTTTCCGAAACCATACCCGAAAGCCGGGGCGCCAATTTTTCGATCAAGTTTTTCAAATACGGAGAAAGGTAGGTCTCGCCGCGGCCCATCGCCGTTTTACCTAATTCCTGGATCTGATTGGAAACCCGGGCATCGTTGACATAGAATTCTTTTTCGGTCTTATACCCGGCTTTGGCCAGTATTCGCGCCAAAACATCGCCAAAAAAAGCGCCCCGGCCATGTCCGATATGCAACTGGCCCGAAGGATTGGCCGAGATGAACTCAACCTGCGTTTTCCTTTTTCGCCCGATATCCAAAGAACCGAACTTTTCTTTTTCTTTTAAGATCCGGGAAACTTCCTTTTGAAAATATTTGTTTGACACGTAAAAATTGATGAAACCGGGACCCGCAACCTCGATCTTTTCAAAAAAGCCCTTGCCGACACTATCCTCGATCCTCATCTTGACCAGTCCCGCGAGATCTTTCGGATTCTTACCGGTCGCTTTGGCGATCTGCAAAGCAACATTGGAAGCGTAATCTCCATGACTGCGATCTTTCGAAAAATCCATGGCTATCGCGTCAACCCTTAGGTCAAAACCGTCTACCGATATCGATTTATCACGAGCCAGAGACTGAACCGCGTTAAAAACCGCTGTCTTTATTTCTTGACGAATCATTTCTTTTATGATGTGTTATATGAACCCGTTCTTTTTTATCAGTTTAGCCCAAACTCTGCTAAAATAAAAGAACGAAAAACGGATGAAATTATTGGCGGAAAACAAAAAAGCCCGGTTCAACTATGAAATCGGCGAAAAATTCGAAGCTGGAATAATACTTTCGGGACAGGAGGTAAAGTCGTTGAAAACGAGAGGCATCAGTCTCGCGGGCTCTTATGTTTTGGCTAAAACCGATGGAATTTTTTGGATCGGCGTCAAAATCCCGCCCTACCAGCCAAACAACGTTTCCCTGTCATACGACCCGGAGAGAACGCGCAAACTCCTGCTTAAAAAGAAGGAAATCGACTACCTTATCGGCAAAACAAGCGAAAGAGGCTTGACTTTTGTGCCTCTTAAGTTATATACTAAAGGACGTGATGACGGCTCTGGAAAGATCAAGCTTGAGTTTGGCGTAGCGCGCGGAAAAAAGAAGTACGACAAGCGCGAATCGATAAAAAAACGCGAAACCCTGCGGGAAATCCAGCGCACGCTAAAAACGTATTAAGCGTGTTAAATCCTTTAGGTTTTTTAAGCGTTTTTGCTTAAAAGGCTTAATCGGCTCAACAAACTTAATAAGCCGTATCGGTTGTTTTTATGGGGATGAAAGGATTCGATGGATTACGACCTGAAACAGACAAGCCAAGTAGCTGGATCTTGTAAAAACCGGCAAACCTATAAGTGTCAATAACTTATTTGAACAACCCGCATTAGCTTTCGCTTAACCGTTAGTATAATGCTATCCGGTCGGCTGAATCTCTCTTAAGCTTTTCGGGTATAATTCACGGGAGATAGGCTGTAAGTTTTGGCTCCGGCAAACCAGCCGAAATTCAGGGGCTAGGCTCATAAGAATTTTGTCCGGTTTCTATCTTATGATCCCTATCAAATCGGACTAAGCTTGTATCACCTTTTTCAGCCGTTCGTTTTCCAGATACGGGTTCAAGTCCCGTCTTCTCCACAGCAATGGTCTTTTAAGTTTTTTAAGAGAATCGAGTATTTTACTTAAAAACCTTAACCGACTTAACAAAAATTAATTAACCGATTTAAAGAGTGTTCAAAAAACCATTAGTAAACAACCAAATAAGAGCTTCGCAGGTAAGATTGATCGATGAGAACGACCACCAAATTGGGGTCATTACACTGAAAGAAGCCCTGGAAGCCGCTTGGGCGAAAAACCTGGACCTTGTCCAGGTCACGGAAAAAACCGTTCCGCCGGTCGTAAAGATCACGGAATACGGAAAGTACCTTTACGCTTTGCAAAAAAAAGATAAAAGCCCGAAAAAAACAAGCGAGGTCAAAGGAATAAGGTTAAGCTACAATATTTCCCCGCACGACATGGAAATGAGGGCTACGCAGGCGGAAAAATTCCTGAAGAAAGGCGATAAAGTAAAGATCGAGTTGCGTTTAAGGGGCCGGGAAAAAGCCTTTGGAAATATATCGAAGGAAAAAGTAAGCCAATTCCTCGAAATGTTGGGAAAACTTATCCCCTGCAAGATCGATAAGGAATTAAAAAGAGAGCAACACGGCTTCACAATGATTGTTTCAAAGCAAGCCTAATAAAATCATGAAAACAAGAAAATCGATCACCAAACGGTTCAAATTGACCAAGACCGGTAAACTTTTAAGGAGACTTTCGGGCGCTAACCATTACCGCGTCAAAAAATCCGGAAATAGGATAAGAAAGGGACGCAAATGGGTTTTGGTCAACAAATCGGAAGCCAAAAAGATCAAGAAGCTGATCATCAAGTAACAAATCGGCCGGTTAAGCTTAATAAGCCGGTTAAGTCTTTTGAGCAATACCTAACATAAGGCGCTTAAAAGGCTTAATAAACTTTATTTATTAATATGACACGCGTAAAAAGAGGCACAATCCATCACAAGAAAAGAAAACATCTTATCGAATATGCGAAAGGTTTCCGCTGGGGCCGGAAGTCAAAATTGGCCGCGGCCAAACAAGGCGTTTATAAAGCCTGGTCTTACGCTTTCCGGGACCGGAAAACCAAAAAACGGAACAATCGCGCCTTGTGGAGCATCCACATCAACGCCTTGAGCCGCCAAAACGGCATGTCTTACAGCCGCTTGATGGGATCCCTGAAAAAGAACAATATCATCATCGATAGGAAGATCCTTTCCGAACTTACGACTCTCTATCCGGAAGTGTTCGTAAAAATCGTCGAAAAAGCGAAAGGATAGTAATTATTTTTATCAAAAAGAAAACCCCGCTTATCTGCCGGGGTTTTTGATTAGATAGTCCATCGCATTATCTTTAGCTCCGGCCTCGATAGCCTTACGCCGAAGCTCAATCGCTACAAAATAATCCAACTCGTCAGCGGTATTACGAATCGCCCACTGATCCTCGTCGGAATATTCCGCAAGATCCATCGTAAAAAAACTTGCATAATACAGCGAAACGATTTCGCTAAGCGGCGCTAAGCAAAGCCGCTGTAAAACTTCCACGATCTCGCCATTTATGATCCGGATTGCCAAACTCTTCCTTAAATCCGTATCCGCCAAATCCGATGTATTATCTTCCAGCATCGTATCTCTCCTTTTTTTGTTTTCACCAATATCATATATTATAATTAGGAAAAGTCAAGGAAAACATAGAAAAAAAGAAAACCCCGCTTTCTACGGGGTTTTGATCGGTGATTTCAAAAAATATGCTACCGAGGACGCTGGCTACGCGCCCGGCGCGCCTCCCTCGCGGTGATCTGGCGGTAAGGATGATCTTCTTTCGCCTGTCTTTTCCGGGCAACAATTTTGCCCCTTTCCCAAGTCGCGTGCTTGGCATAAACCGCGATCCATTCCTCTAGGGGCGTGAGAGCCTTGCCTTTGCTTATAAGATCGCCCACCAATATATCCAAATCCCCGTCGCTCAACTCAAAAACCTTGGCCGCGAGAAAAATCGGGCCCTCGGCGTAGCCCGCGGCCCGCAAACCATTCCAAACCCTCTCCCTTTCTACTTTGATCTCCATTGTTAAAGACCTCCTTTGCCATAATTTATCTTGATTCCGCCTTTTGCGCAAGAAAACATGCTTAGTAAGAAAAAACCGCTTTGGGAAAAGCGGTTCATGACTCCAAGTAAGAAACTTCCTCGATCTTCATATTTTTGATATCCAGGCTACTGAAAAAACACCTTACCTTTTTGCCCTGATCCAGCTCTAATACTTCCAAACCGTCCTTCCCCATGCTTATCATGCCGCTAAAAAGAACGTACCGCCTACTCTGTTTGATCGTCCGGTCATAATAAAGAATGTCCAGCTCTTTAAGGGGTATATCGCGCGGCAAAGCCTTTATTATTGAGGCTGTGGAATCATGCTTGGTTCGGCTAAAACAATTCAGCTTCAACAATTCTTCCTCCGGTCCTAATTAATTTAAAAGAACAATATCATTAACATATTCATAGCTTATTTTCTACCGGCCGTAAAATGAAAAAACAAAAAAGGACGCCGAATTGCGATTCGACATCCTTTACGCGCTCCCCTGCCTTAAAACCTAAACAGTGAGCATCAACAAAGCTACCGTCAGCCAGGAAATTGCCAAAAACAGCAGGGAGAAGAAAACAATGAATAGCTTTTTGCTTTGACCAATCTTGCGCATCGTCCAGGTCGAATATCCTTTAGCTTCCAACTCGGCGAACAACGGCATATCTTCATATCGAACACTGGCCGCACGCCAGCCGAAAAGCCCGATAATGACCGGTAAATACATGAAGATCAGCGACCCTTCGCTCATGTACATACCCGACCTCATTACCCCAGCTATGATTAATACCGCCGTGATCGCCGCCAGATAAAATAATATTTGGGCGGTCTTTCTTTTCCACATATAACCCTTTAGCTTTAACTTTTCCATCAAAGCGGCTTCTTCGTGCTGATCCTGTTTGGCTACGGCATAAAAAGTCGCGGCGATCAACCCGATGATCGACAAGCAGTTGGACGCCCCTAAAAGCAGGAGTTTTCCGATGCTTTGCCTCAAGTCCTTGAGTAAAACCAGCCCGGCCAGCAATCCCGTTAAAATAGAGCAAAAAACCAGAAGAATCACTGAGACGGCTAAAGGATGGTTTCCTATCAAAGAAGCATAGGTCACCTTCAATGGAGCCTTGTTCGTAATCCACAGATCATCGGTAAGGTATTTTGACGGCGGGTTGATCTCGATCTTTGTATAATCCGATGAATTGTTCGAACCAAAGAAATCATTATTGCTTTGGCCGCCATTAAAGCTGGCATTGGTGTAATAAGTTACCTTGGAAAAATTTTTGATACCCGCGAATAATTCCGGGGTTACATGGCCAATCACCTTGATCGTGGCCGGCACTATCTTGCTTTCGTAAACACTGGTCGGAAGCAAAGGAAAATAGATTTTATCCGTCGGAAACATGACGGATACCCCTTTTACGGTCTCGCTTGGATAATGGATCCGTCCCGGAAAAGGCATTTCGGAAATTCGATTTTCCACAGCCAAGCATTTGTTTCCGAGAGCCGGATTATTTTTAATTTCGCTGACAATTTCATCCAAAGCCGCTTTACCTTGGGCAGACCTGAGATAAGCTTCGGTGGTATCCAAATTCATTGAAACTACCCCGTCAGGATCACGCTTCGCGGCCCCTACCTGCGGATATCTCACGGTCAAGGATACCAGAAAATCCTGCATAGTCGGACTCAAAAGCCATTCGCGCAAATCGGCAACAATCCTTCCGTCGTCGCACAGAGGCGAGGAACCGTAAAATGGAACCGGGCTGATCGTGGTCTGAGTGGTTTGCTTATTGATCCAGGAAGCGACGAACGAAAAATCCTTTCCGATGTAACTATCCAGTACCGGGATCATCCCCGCCTCAATCTTTAGTCCTTTTTGTTTGAAATAATCATACAAGCCGTTGGCAGTCTTGGCCGTAATGATCTCGGTGGTCATCCCTTCCTTATCCAGGGTTTCGTATACCACTACGTCTTGCGCAACATTGGGAGCAGCCTCGTTTAAAGAACTGGATATTCCTATGCTGCCCTTCATATCGTAGGAATTGCCATAATAATCATTTTGCCAAAACAACAACGGGTATAGCTGGCTTTTGTAAAGAAGGTGTTTGGCTTCAGATAAGCTTCCCTTCGCCTTTCCCGATACCTCTTCCCCGTTCATTTGCGGCAGGTCGGTCGCGACATCAATTACCACTTTGGCCGGATCGGCGGGAACCGGAAAAAGCCATACCGCGTCGGCATCGGTCGCGACGTTCATTTTGATTCCGACGACCATTTTCTGCAAACCGTTCTGGTAATTGATGAAAGCCTGTTGGTCGGCCTCGTCGGAATAATCCCAGCGGTCCGAATACGGATCAGGCTTCACAAGAATCATGCCGTCGGCGTAAACAACAAGCGTGCCCGATAAAGAGATCAGTAGCGCAAGCAAGGAAACAAGAGGTTGTTTTTTCATTTTTTATTTTTATTCCCGCGATTTTTCATCGCACCTTAAACGATTAAGATATTATACCGATAAAATCAAAACAATTAAAGTGTACATAATAAAAAATACCGCATCGTGGCATCAATAAAAGCTCTTGCGATGCCGTGTTTGGCATCAGACGAATTCAATCGCGCGGCCGAGACAAACCTGCTCGCACACATTGCATAAGGTTCTATTTGACCCGAAAGGCACTAACCATTTTTTGCCTCCTGCTTAACTAAAAAACTAACGCAAACGTACCTCAATCATTGGATCCTGTCCACCTTAATTTTAAACGTGTCGGATATTTTTTTGGTAAATTTAAGCAGGTAAGCCTTTCCTATTTCCTCTGCTTGGGCGGCCGTCAGTTTACACCTAAAATCCCTCAATAAAACCGCCGGTCCGGGAAAATTTTCGGGCAAAAAAACCGTATCGCCTTTTTTTGCCAATTGCGGCAGGGCTTCGGACTCGGTTTTGTCGCGCGCGACCACGATCAAAGTCTCACCCTCAAAAATTACCCGACCGCTTCTCAAGATTTGGATATCATTACCGTCCAATTCCGGCTTTATCTTGATCGCGTTGGCTAATTTATCTCCGTAATCTTTTTCGGTCAAAATACAGCCTCCGGATGGCTGGGGTATGTCTTTGATCCTAAATTTTTCAGCCAATTCCAACTGGCGCTTACGGGACCGCCCCGATATAGCCTCCAGTTTTTGGCGGTCAACCAATCCCCTGGCTTCCACTTCGGTTTCCCGCAGTAATTTCGCCGATAGCGGTCTTAACAGCTTCCCGGCCAGCCCCGATCTTTGTTCGATCAGGTCAAGGGACCGCTTGTTTTGCGAAAGCGGCCGTTCTTCCAGCACCTCGCCGGTGGCGACAAAATCAAAACCCTCCCTCTCCATGATTTCCCCGGCTTTTTGGATCATCAGCAAGTGGCAATCGATGCAGGAATTAATGGCTCTTCCCCGTCCGTATTTTGGTTTTTTAACCGCTTCGAACTGGTCGTCGGAAAAATCGACAACCCTTAAAGACAAACCCAGCTGCGCTGCCGCTTTTTTGGCGGCGTCGCTTCCAAAAAAATAACTCTTAAAACAAAGAGGAGTTACTTCAACCCCTTGGGCCATTAATAATTTTGCCGCGAGCATCGAATCCAATCCGCCCGACATTAAAATCAATGCTTTGGCAATTTTGTTCTTTTTCTTTTCCAGGGCTGGTTTTTTCGTTAAGATAGCGTTGGCTTTTTTTAAGATTTTTTTCGAATTCGAAAAAGAAAGGTTTTTGACGGCTTCGCCGATCGGAAGCCAGGAAAAGCCCGTGTGTTCCGACGATATTGTCACTTTCTTGGTGCTGGTTTTGGCCAGATAGAAAGTTACTATCTTGAATATTTTCTTTTCGCCAACGACAAAAAAATATTTGATCGTCTCCCGAAAACCTTTGACGATCTTTAGATCTTTGATTCCGGTCTCCTCGGCAACTTCCCTCCTCATCGCGCAAACATCGCTTTCGCCTGACTCCAAATGCCCTTTGGGAAAATCGCAGTAATCCTTTTTCGCGCGATGGCTAAGCGCGGGGTAATACAAAAGCAAATAATAAATTATCCCGTTTTCGATCCGATAAATTACGGCTCCGGCTGAAATTTCCCTTGGCATTTTCGTTATTGGTTTTTATCGCTTTGCGAAGGCTCGAAACTCAAAGTCGCCAGGATTTTTTTTGATTCCCCATCCATCATCAGCCAGGGATAAGGCGAAGACTTGATCGAAACCACCGCGTTGCGTCCTTCCAGATAAATCCGGCAAAAATTGCCGTAAGCGCAACCGATTGATCCGGTGTCCCCGTTCATCGAAAAATCGATCCCTCCAACCCCCATTAAAGCGTCATCGAACAAGTCCACCGTAAAAAACACATCCGGCTTTTTTTGACTGTCGTTTTTTTCCACTACTATTTCTTTTTTTGCCCCGTCCATGACCGGAGATCGGCTGTTATCAACCACTTTTGATCCCTGCGGATACTTGAACCGATATTCAAGATCGGGATCCGAATATGTATTCCAGTCCTCGGCATCCTTGCCGCTTAACGGGCCTACCGATGGCACCGAGTTGAAAGATTTAGCCAAAAACCACCATAAGCCGGGCCAAGCCATTAAAAAAGCGGCTATGGCCAAAATGATTAGAGCGGCTATGGCCAATAAATTCCTTTTCTTTTTATCCATAATTTTATAAAAAATCGGTTTTAAGGTTGTTTTTTGAAATATGCCATCAATCGAGGCAGCGGATGAACATTAATGATATCTTCCTTTTCGGCCCAACCGCGCCGGGCCTGGGCAATTCCGTACTCGATAAAACTCAACTGGCCGACAATATGGGCATCGGTATTGATCACCATTCGCACCCCGGCGGCTTTCGCGCGCCTGATATTAAGATCGTTCAGGTCGAGGCGCTGGGGAGAGGAGTTTATTTCCAAAATCGTTTGCGTTTTTTTTGCCGTTTCCAATAATTTATCGAAATCCAACGGATATTCGTCGCGTTGTTTCAACAACCTACCGGTCGGATGGGAAACAATATCGACATTTTGGCTTTCCATCGCCCTGATCATCCGCTCCGTCATCGCGACCTTGTCCATTTTCATGTTTGAATGAACGCCCGCGATCACGAAATCCAGAACTTCCAAAGCCGCGTCGTTGATATCGATCGATCCGTCCGGCATGATATTGGCTTCGCAACCTTTCAGGATCCGGAACGCCGTTCCCTCCGCGTCCATTTTTTTGTTGAGTTTGTCAATATGCTTGTTTCTCGCTTCCAAAGCCTTCTCGTCCAAACCGTGCTCGATCTTCAAAAACTTGGTGTGGTCGGCGATACCTATATATTGGTAGCCGCGCGCCCGGGCCGCGGCCGCCAATTCCTCGATAGTATTGGAACCGCCATCCCAATCGGAATGGCAATGCAGATCGCCAAGAATATCGCCGTATCCAATGACCCTGGGCAGCTTCCCGACTTTTGCCGCCTCGATCTCGCCTTGGTTTTCACGCAATTCCGGAGGAACAAAAGACATTCCCAGCATCCGGTAGATCTCCTCTTCATTCTTCCCGCCGATCATAATCGCTCCGCGGAACAACCCGTATTCGGAAAGTTTCAAACCCTTGTCCTGGGCAATCCGACGCAGCGCCACGTTATGATCTTTGGAACCGGTGAAATACTGAAGGGCGGAACCGTAAGACCGCGGAGAAAGAACGCGAATATCCATATCATAACCTCCTTTCATGCGCACTGAAGCTTTCGTAGTCCCTTTTCCCCAAACTTTCTCAACGCCGTCCAAGGATGTAAAAAAATCCATGATTCGCTTCGCGCCCTCTTTTTGGGCTTTGGGCGAAAGGATCACCAGAAAATCGGCATCGCCGATGGTTTCCTTCATCCGACGCAACGAACCGGCGATCTCCACCTTCTCGATCTCGGGCAGCGTCCTCAGTCGTTCGCTAATTTCGCGCACCCGGGGCAGGATATTTTCCAGCAAAAGCCTTCCCTTGGAACGTTTCAGAAATTCTATGCCGTCCAAAATATTAGCTTCGGTTTTGGCCCCGAATCCGGAAAGCGGAGCAATCTTGTGGCTCTCCGCGGCCGCTTCCATATCCACCACTGTCTGTACGCCCAATTTTTCAAAAAGAAGCTTGGCGCGCTTGGGACCCACTCCTTCAATGGCAATAATTTCTTCCAGGTTGACCGGCAAACTTTTTTTCAAAGATTCGTAATATTCTATTCGTCCGGTTTGCAGATACTCTTCGATTTTTTCGGCAATGCTCGACCCGACACCCGGAATGTTTTCCAACGCGTCAAGGCCTCCGTTGGCATAAACCTCGGCAACATTCTCTTCCATGGTTTCCAGGGTGATCGCCGCTTTTCGATAAGCAAAAGGCTTGAAATCGACGCGGTCGGCTTCCAAATAATCGGCGATCTCGTTAAAAATTTTCGATAGTTCCTGGTTTTTCATGGCAACCCGCGTCATTGCGCGAAGATCTTTAACTGGTTTAGGTCGGGCCTTCCCCGCCTTTCTGGATTAGATCGCGGAAATTGAAATAAATACCATGGCCCGCCTTTTTATCCATATCTTTCCTGATGATCAAGAGAAGAAGCGATCCGATCAAACCCAGCGTTCCCACAAGGAGAAAGACCGTCTTGAATCCGAATTGAGCCACGGCCCAGCTGCCAGCCAAAGCGCTTAAACCCGTACCGATGCCAACCGAAGTGGCATCAAGCCCCCATTCGGTCGCCTCTCTTCCTTTATCGATGTGGCGGCTGAAAAGCGCCGACCATCCCGTGAAATTTGCCACCATCGCGACTGCGTGCAACGCTTGTAAAACGTAAAGATGCCAAGGAAAAGTCGCGAACATAAAACCAAAAGACACGAACGAAGCGGCAAAAAGACCCGCGGTCATACAATAATAATTGAGCTTTTCGTCGCCCCGGCTGTCAAGATAAATACCCAGCGGCACCCTCAAAAGCGACAGCAATATCCAATAAATGGCCGTGGCTATCCCAACCACCATTTCGCTGCCTCCCTGGATCTGCTTTACCACAAAAATAGCCAGAATCGGAGCAACCAACCCCCACCCGCTCCAAAAAATAAAATCGCTTATCAATAAGTATCTTATAACCCGGTTTACTTTTAAGTTAATCATATTGGCGGCCAAAATATTCCTTACTTTCTTTTTTTAGGGATTCTTTCATTATAGCGGAAATCCCTCGCTTATTTAATATTGACTTTATCTAATTTTAATGTAGAGTCTTGGCGAGGAGGTATCGACCTGACCAACGTTAAAGCGTTCTTTAAAAAGCATACGGAAAAACACCTACCGTTTATAGAAAAACATTCCCGATTTTTTGGCGGATTGGCTATAATATTTCTAATGTTAGTTATATTGGCTCTATTCGCCGGCGCCTTCTATTTTACCGAAATAGATCAGGAAAAAGACCATCAGACGGCGCTGAACGAGGAAATGGCCAAGGGGTTATACATGCCCATGCTCCAGGATATGGGAAAAAATGAGCAAGTCGGACGCTCCAATGTCATAGAAACGAAGATATACACCGTTGTAGATAATGAGCTGGGATATGAGATCACCCTGATCGTCAGTAATTACGGATACAACCCATCGACCGGCATTACCCAAAAAAGGATTAAAAACACTAAAACGATCCCGGCCGATGGGTTCAAGCAAATTTCGGGGCTATTCACCAGCGACCTGCACCAGATTTCCACGGTTTGGAGATATACCAATGTAAGTGAAAACAAATTCTTCTATTACGTCTGGGGAGAAAACTCGGTTTGTTCATTCTCGCTCAACGAGAGCACTCCCTTAACCTAAGTTTAAAGCTTAGGTTTTTTGTTGATCATCCCAAAGTAGACATTGGAAAATAAAAGCTTTACGATTAATGAAACAACGATTTCATTTTAATCATGGAAAATAAACCGGAAAAATCTTATCAAATAATTAAAACTGGTTCCCATAAAGATTGGACGCAAAAACCGGCCGAATGGCAGGCTAACGCTGATTTTTGGATCAAGATCATTACGGAAAACCTCGACCCCTTCCGCCTGAAACTCACCAACAAAGCGGTCTTGGAATTTTTCAAAGGAAAAAAGAACCTTTCGGTTCTCGACGCCGGATGCGGCGAAGGCTATCTGTGCCGCCAGCTGGCCAAAAGCGGCCATAAAACCCAAGGGATCGACTTCAATCCAAAGCTGATCGAAGCGGCTCTCCGGGAAGAAAACAAAAAACCTCTGGGCGTTAAATACGCGGTTGGCGATATTAAAAAACTCCCCTACAAAAACGCTTCGTTCGACGCCATTCTTTCAAACCATTCCATCAACGAGCTTGATGATCCAAAAAAGGCGCTTTTTGAGTTTTCGCGCGTTTTAAAGCGCGGCGGACGACTTATTATGTTTTTTTTGCATCCTTGCTTTGACCTGAACCCCAATGATTTGAAAGGGATATTCCCGCAATATTATTTCCAAAAAGTTAAAATCACCCGGGAATGTTATCTGGTCAGCGGAATCCGCTCGCCTTCCGCTTATTCCTATCTGCATCTTTCTCTGTCGGAATGGCTGGAGCTGATCGAAAAAACCGGTTTTTCGTTAGAAAAAATCAAAGAACCCCATCCCGGAATTCCGGTGATGAAAAACGACGAATGGTGGAGAATAAATTTCCAAAAACCGCTTTTTATTTTGATCCAAGCTCGAAAAAATTAACTTCCCATTATTCCTGGTCATGATCGGCAGCCACTTTACTCGAAAGAAATTTTTTTTCTTCGATTTTTAAAAATTCAAGCAACAGCGGATCATAAATATATTGGCGTACCTGTTCGTACCATCCCCAAATCGGAAATTTTTTGTTTGCCTTGTAATACTGAAGGGCCTGCAAATAAGTGGTAAGCCAATAGACCTGGTTAACAAAAGCCCCCTCGAAAGTCTTCTGCCTCTTACATTCGTCCCATAGGCCGATCAATTCCTTCTTAAGACTCAAACCAAGATTAGCCGTTAGTTCTTCCAATGCCTTTTTTTCTTTCTTATAATCTTTGAGGAATAATTTCTCTTTTTCCTTCTTAAAAATTTTTGACCTCTGTCCCAAAACATCGTTTTTCTCGCGAATGAGCTTATCGTTCGGGGTTCCACCGCCGGCCCAGATCTCGCATATTTCGTAAGCCAGAGCCATTTTCAGGATTTTTTCCTGGTTTAGGCGTTTTTTCGCGCCCAGAAGCCAGACGGCCAAAGCCATTAAAAACGCGTGTTCCACTACGGTTTCGGGATCTTCAACCCCACGCGAAACCCAGCCGGATCTCGGCATAATTTTTAACCGCCCGATTTTGATGAGAAAATTTATCTCTCCGGGATCTTCATTTTTTCCGTAAAAATATTTTTTAAGTTTGGCCAAAAAATCCTTTAGAACCGGATCGTTGACAACCGCGCCGACTTCCTCCCACCATCCCATAACGGGCGTGTCCGGGGTTGACCCCCAATATTCCAAAGCTTGCAGCAAGGCCTCCACTTTATCTCCTTGTTTCACGAACCGCCCTTCGCGGCTTTTTGACGTTTCATAATCCATCCAATAGCCCATTATTTCTTTTTTTTCTTTTTGACCAAGGCCCTCGATCAGTTTCAATAACGCCTTTTTTTCTTTTTTATGCTTGACCCTGTCCCTTTTCATTTTCAAAGCTTTAGGTAAATGCAGGTAATGCTTCAACATTTCCAATCTTTCTTTAGGATCATCGGGCAAAAGACCCCAATAAGGGGTCATATCTCCGGCGTAAACCTCGCAAAGATCGTGCACCAAGCTGATCCTGATCACCTTTTTGACATCCATCTTCTTCTTCTCTTTCAAACTTAAGATCCAATTCATCAAGGCGACACGGTAACTATGTTGGGCAATGGTCTCCGGTTCTTTTATGCCAAGCCACACGAACCCGGTGCGGGGCATTTTTTTCAGACTTCCGGCTTTTATTAAAAAATCCAGTATTTCTTCCATTTTTTTTCCAAGAAGAAAGCCAGAAAAATCTGGCTTTATCTTACTCTTTAAGCGACGGAATATTTAATCTTCTTAATCTTGCAAATGGTTTTATTGGGCGCGGAAACCATCACTTCCTCTCCAACTTTTTTCCCGAGCAAGAGTCTCCCGACCGGCGATTCGTTGGAGATCTTGCCTTCGGAAGGGTTGGCTTCCAGAGTACCCACGATCATAAATTCGTCCTTGCTTCCTCCTATGTCGACCAATACGGTCGCGCCCAAGTCAATAGCCTCTTGCTTGTCTTTGGGAGGAACCTTGATCAATTTGGCGTTCTTTAAGATAGTTTCCAACTCCAGCATCTTTGAATCAAGCATAATCAAATCTTCCTGATAAGAAAGATATTCGGGATCGACATCCTCGGAATGAAGGATCTTCGGCGCCTCACCGGTCGTTTTTTGGTGTTTTATCAAAAGCAGATCCTCGTATTCCTTCTTGATATTTTTGAGTCCTTCCTTGGTTAAATAGAAGTTTTTTTCGTCTGTCATGTTTGTAGAATAAAATATTTTCTTATCGTATACCCTCCGGTTCTTGCAAAGAAACCATCGAAATTCGTAACCCCGCAAGAGCCTACAAATTTTTAAAAAAATCTCCCTTGCCGAAGGGAGTTCTTACTTGCATTAGACCGCTTTCTTTTTAATTGCTCCCTTGTTTATAATAACTTGGCATAACAAAAAGCCATGATAATAGTTTTTTTCCCCAAATGAAGGTTATTGGCGATCATTTGAGATTTTATTGTTATTCTGTTCATACCTTAATTTTAATTTTATTCGTTTCCCAACGCCCCGTATCCCACGGGCAAAAGTTTATTATATTTATGATATATTGCTGAAATAAATTGTCAAGAAAAAATTTTTCATCAGACAAAAAAAGAAATTGTCAAGAAAAATCAAGAATAAAACCGCTAAAAATCCCCGATGTGAATCTTAGCCCTTTTTGTTCCCGCGAATCCAAAAAGATCTTTTTTGCGTCAATACTCCGATCAAAAGAATCGGCATTAATGCCGCGGCCGTCAATATCACCGAAATGGCCGGCGGCGTTTTTTGACAATCGGGATCGGATTTAGAAGAACAATCGGGATCGCAAAAACCGTCAACCACGCCATTGCAATATCCGTCTTTAACGCTTAAAGAACAATCCTTTTTGCAATTCGCGCCATCCTCGCCTTTTTCGCAAACCAAGTTGCCGCAAAAATTCACGAGGTCGAAAACTTCAACGCTTAACGCGACCTTCCCGTCAGGATCATAAATATCAATCGTCCGCGCTTCTGCCCGATAAGGAACCTTTGCGCTTAAAGTTGCGGACGGTTGTTTTTGACAGCCATCTTTGTTTTCCTGGCTCGCGACCTCCGTATTATTGTCCGCGACGCATTTTTTCCAGGGCAAATCCAGCCCGTAAGAACCCAAAACCTCTCCGCTGGCTCCAATCAAGCGCGCGACATAAAAGGAGTTGTCCGGATAACCGGTTTCCCTAAAGACAGCCATTCCGGTGGAAATGGAATTCAAAAAGATATCTTTGTTATCAAAAGAAAGATCCAGAATAAAAACCTTCGAGGAATTATCGCTATTCAAGGATTTTTCCGCGGACTCGGTCCCTGGGTTGATATCTTTTGTTTCTATTTCCTCGGACGAAAAATTGCCGAAGTTATCGCTAGCTATGATCTCGACCGACGCCTTGGTCAAATCCTCTCCATTCGCAGGCCAATTGGCGGTATAGATCCCGTCCGCTGCTTTCCGGTCCCCGTTAAGCCCCGTATCGCCCAGATAAACAACGGCAAAACAACCTCCCTTGGAATCCTTTATTCTTGCTTTAATTTGACCGATCCCGGTATTATCAAAAACAGCCGCTTCTATCGTAAAAATACCATTCGACCGGATACCGGCGGCCGGAGATGAGATAATGGGCGGCTCTAAATCGATCTTTGAACCCGAACTTTTTTCCCCCATGACGCGGAATGTAATTTGAGACGATATCCGATTCTCGTTGCCGGTTCGATCGCGACATTTAACGTAATATTTATAATCTCCACTCGATAATTGGCCGACGACTTGCGAATGATGCTTTCCTCCGGTCTCGCCAAACGTCTCACACATCTCCGAAAACGGCTGGTCGATCGAACATAACTTACAAAATGAATCCTCGTCCGTATCGCAAGTTAGCGTTTTGAGCGACTCGCCAACCAAACCACTCGGCCTCAAATTAAAGATCACCGGCGGCTCGGCATCGGTTGCGGCGGATCCAATCTTCACCGCGAGAACCTTTTGATCGTTTTCTTCCTGGATTGCGCTTTCGACAACCGCCGCTTTCGGATCCATCCCAACCTTGACGCATTGTTTCGCGGCGCAAAGGTCGCAAACACCGTTATCGCAAACGACCGAATAATTTCCGGATATTTCCGAGTTCGCGATCTTTTTACCGCTGCCCGTCAATATTAATCGGGACACGTTTTTTTGATCCGATTCCGCGACAGTCCCACTTTCGAAATATATCCCGCCTCGCCCGCAATTCCCTTTGGCGCAACCCCCAAAAACATTATTGAACGACCGCCCTCCCGCCACGATCTTGTCCGTTTCGCAAAACCGGCCGCCGCAACCAAAACTTTGGTCTGACGTGGTCTCCGCGCCCGATACGAAACATTCACCGTTAAAACAATTGACACATTGGCCGCCAACGCAATTTTTGACAAAAAACACGCCCTGGCCCGACCACTTTTCCGCTTTTACCGAATCACATTTGGATTTCCGGCAACTCAGGCAAGAGCCGGAGGCGCACACCTCAAGAAATGTTTCAAAACTATCGTCTTCGGACGTTTTTTTTTCAAAACAACCGCTTTGGGAACAATTGACGCAAACACCGCCGGCGCAATTTTTAATAACGCTTTCGTTATCCCCGGACGCCGGAAAAAAAGCGCTCGAATTATTTTTTTCCCGACTGCCGGTTTCAAATCCAATGTCGACAAGACCGTAAACCGCGCGCCGATCGGCAATTAGCCCGGTTCCGAAAGGTTGAGACAAAGACTGGTAAACCCCTTCCTTTATTTCAACGTCATGAACGGCAAGCGGAAAAAGATCGCTTGAAATCCGATACCGGTAGTACATTATCCCTCCATCCATTTCCGCCGCCACATAATAATTCTCGCCTTGTCTCAAAGATACGGGAGGCACCGAAGCGCAAACCCAGCCTTCTTCGCTCCTGATCGCCGAAGACGCGAGCAAATTGAAAAAGCTGTCATACAAGTTGACCGACTTGACTCCGGTAAAATAACCGCAAAGTTCGGTCGCGTAACCGTCTTTTTGGGGCGAAAACCGATAACCGGCATAAATTTGGGGCGAGATCCGGCCTCCAAGCTTCCCCGATTCCAAGGTCTGCCAAATGGAAAAACTGCTATTTTGGGAACTATTTTGGGAAAAAACCAAACCGCTTTTTTCTAAAAAAGCGGCTGATACTTGATGATAAATAACCAAACCTAAAATAAAAGCTGTCAATCCCGCCAGACAAACCAAATTCCGGCACGGGACGTTATTACTGCTCATGAGCATGATTTTAGTGTTCTTTGCCCTTCTTGTTATGTATTTTAATTATCGCGAAAACCGCGGCTCCGGCTAAAACCAAAAGTAAAACACCCGTTATGATCAGTTGCAAAAAATAGTTTTTTTCGGCAACCGCGCAATCGGGGTCTTTGGCGCTTTTACAATCCGGATCGCAAACTCCATCGGCTTTGCCGTCGCAAACATTGTCTCTTATCCCTGATTTGCAATCCTGGGCGCACGTTAAGGCGCTTTCGTTCTCCTGGCAGACGTTATCCCCGCAAAGCCGGGCGAAATCCGAAACATCGGCTTGCAAAATGGTTTTCCCGTCGGGATCGTACAAATTGATCGAAGTGCCGGACGGATAATACGGAACCGCCAGGGAAAAACTTCCCAGATCGGCTATTCTGCATCCTCCGATTTGCGTATTCTTCGCGGGATCCGCGGCATCCCCGCAGATTTTTTTGGAAAGATCGAAATTAGCGGAATATAAAACCTCATCGGTGGCGGAAACCAGGTCAAACCGGTATTTTGCGTCCATCTGCGACTTGTAATCAGGCGCCCCTCCCTTGACCAGGTCTACGCTTTGAACACTGTAATCGTCTTTGGCGTAGTCCACCGTTAAATAATAGATTTCCTCCTGTTCGGCCCGCGCATATCCAAAACCCGCCAGACCAAGCGTTATGATCGCGAAAAAAGCGATCGATGTTTTTTTAACTTTTATCATCTTATTTGTAATTCTTAATGATTTTCACTATTTGAGCGGAGCAAGCTTTGCAAAAAGGCCCGTAATCATTCATCATGCACGACGAAGCAGCCCGGTAATCATTAGGGCAAGTACATCCCTTCGAACAGCTTATGCCCGAAATACCCGACCATTTTGAGCAAGTTGAACTTTTATCGCAATTCGGAGCGTCCGCGAAATCAACCTGGGCGTTGGATCCGCACCAATAAGAATCATCGAATTCGCCGGATGTATAAGCCGCACTGTATACGTATTCGTCCCACAATTTAAAAACCGCGTGTCCCATTTCATGAGGCGTTGCCTTGCTAAAACTGGACATTATGATCGCCACCCCGTTGCTTATATCCGTGCACCCTCCGAAAGAACCACCGGAAACTACGGCCAAGATCGCGGTCGTATCGGCATTACATTTGGCCGCCAAGGTTTTGAAATTCGCAACACTGCTTAAGGCGGTACAAAGATTGGAATTGCAAGTCAATCCGGTTTGTTTAACCATCCAGATGTTGAAGTATGATTTGTAATCGCTCAAAGGAGCCGCGTTGAAAATGGCATCCATGTGTTTCTTGGCATCAGCCTCAAAAGTCGCCATATCGGACCCGTAATTGGCCGGAACAAAGACGATATCGATCTTATCGGCCGAAGAACCGCTTTTCAACAACGGTACGCAGGAACTGTCAACGCTATCATCATCCCCGCTGCTAGTCGCAACCGTGAAAGTGGCGCCATTGTTCTTATTCGATGAATTGCCGTATTTATCGGTAGCGGTAATGTCAACAAAATAATCCCCCGCGTCTTTTCCGGTCGAAGACCATACTACGCCGTAAACATTGTCGTTGGCGACGCCATCGCCATGACCGCCGTCATCTTTCATCGTGGCCGTCGAAATCGTGGTACCATCCGGATGCTGGATCTTGGCCTGTACGCCGCTAATACCACTGGCATCGGTAACTTTCGCCGTAATCGTAAAACTATCCCCTACCGTTCCCGATGCCGGGCTGACTGCCACGTTTGAGATGACGGGAGGAGTGGTATCGCCAGTGTCGGAAGCTACGGTAAAGATGATCTTTACTGAAGAGATATTGGCGTTTCCCGCTTCATCTTTGCAGCGGACATAATAAGTATAATTGCCATCATTTAACGCGCTCAGCGTCGCGGAGTGAGCAGTGCCTCCGGTCGTGGAAAATGCCACGCGCGACACACTGTTGTATGAAACGTTTTTAGTACTATATTTGCAAGTAGCAACTTCATCCGTCGTAACGGAGATAGTAGGGGTATTGTCGGATATGGTTCCGGTCGGTTGCGGATTGGAGATAACCGGTTTGGATATATTGCTCGTACTTCCGTTTTTCACGGTAAACGAAATCTTTGTGGCATAGCTTATATTGCCATCCCCATCTTTACAGCGGACGTACCGCGTGTAACTCCCGTCCGCAAGCACGCCGATCCTCTTGGTATGAAGCTTCCCCCCGGTCGTCGTGAACGTGTAATCCATGTCGGCGTAATTCTTCTTTGTCTTGGCATATTTGCAGGTGGTGTTCTTGTCGGTAGCCACCGAAAGGAGCGGTTTGCTGTTCGAGATCGTGCCGGTAGGCTCAGGGTCGATTATTACCGGCCGGACGCCCGAAACCGGCAAATAAGGCAGGCCTCGTTTGCTTATTTTCACATCGACCAAACCGAAAACCAGGCTATTGTACCGTTTTAGGCCGGAACCAAACTTTTCCCCGTTGACCTGCCGGACGCCAGCCGTTATTTTAACGTTGGAAACCGTTTGGGGAAGCAAAGACGGATTGCAACACCGGTATTTGTAATAAAGAGGTTCGTTCTCGATTTTCGAAACGACATAATACGTCTGCTTTTTCGCCACATTGACCGGATCGATCGAAACACAAGTCCATCCTCCGTCGCTCTTGATCGCCGCGGTTGCCAAAAGGCCGAATGACTGGTCATAAAGGTCGACTTCACGGACCGAATCGTCAAAAAAACCGCACAGCTCCGTCACCGCTTCGTCGATTTGGGGCACGAATTCGTATCCGACGGTCCAGTTGACGTTGCCAAAACTGCCCGTCTCACCCTCATCCAAGCTCTGCCAAACGTAATTTCCCGGGCTCACCCCGGGATATTTGGATAAAGACCGATCATCGCTCAAAGGAACGCTTACCTCCACCAAGCCTTGTTGAGAATCCTGGTCGTTTTCCCCTTCCAAAAGCTGACCGACCGGTTCTTGATCCAACACCGCATCTCCCGAGCCGGAATCACCGCTGGCGCTTTGCCCGTCAAGAATGATTTTTGCGGCTGCGGAATCATGGTTGGCAAACAAACAAGGAGAAACGCTTACGATCAATATTGACGCAAATAAAAATATCGCTATTTTGCTTTTTTTCATTTTACCTTGACGTTTATTGTGCTTCGACCGATATATGAACCCGAAATCAGAAAAGTTTTCGCGCTCCGCCTTTCGACACGCCTACGATAATCCGACGCTTCTAATTTTGTTCTTCGTCATCACCCTCCGCCCGCTCGCCATTCTTGTTATTCTTCCTCCAGATAAGATATCCGGCCAGTCCGGCCAGTAGTATAAGCACGGCTATGGCGGCGACATAATAGTAGTAATTGGCCGTGGCCGCGCAATCGGGATCGGCTCCTTTAGCGCAATCGGGATCGCAAACACCGTCAATTTGACGGTCGCAAATACCGTCTTTTATTCCGGATTTGCAATCTTGCGGACACGTCAAGGCATTCTCGTTTTCCTGGCAAATATTGTCCCCGCAAAGTTGGGCAAAACTGGATACGTCGGCCGCCAAAACCATTTTGTCGTTCTGATCGTATATGCTGATCAATTTCGCGGTTTTAAAATACGGCAACTGCAACGAAAACTCGCCCGACTCCTTGGCCGTACATCCTCCCGACGCCTCTTTTCCGAAAGTATCCGAACATTGGATGTTCGGGGCCCCGAAATTGAGTGAATACAAAATCTCGTCGTTCACCGAAACTATCTCGCAACGGAACCCTTTTTCAACCTGGCTGTTCTGATCCGGAGCCTGCGCTTTTATCAAGGTTATACCTTGGACGGTATAGTTATCCTTATTGTAATCCACCGACAACAAGTAACTTTCGGCCTGCCCGGCTGCCGAAAAATTAGGCGACTTTCCGGCTTGAAACGAAGCTTTGGACCCAGCCGGAGCAGCAATAACCGCGACCGCGACCAAAAAACCAAGGAATATCGTCACAACCTTTCTTGCGCCCGTTTTATAATTAGCGTCAATAAGCCACTCCCCGCTTCCTCCTTTTTCGAAAATACATCGATCAAACATGTATTTTATTTTATTCATGTTATTTGTACTTGCTTAATACGCTCGAAATACGTTTTGCGCAGGCCGGCGAAAAACCTACGTTCGTTCCTTGATCCGGATTGTTCATTATACCGTTTTGCGCCGATCGATAGGCGCTTGAATTAGTACAGCCCTTTATGCATTGCGCCCCGGAAAGCCCGCTCCAAGTCGGACAAGACGAATTGTTATCGCAATTGTACGAAGGATTGCTTATGGGCCGATATTGCTGATAGACATATTCGTCATCGATGCTGAAAAACGCATGTCCCGTTTCATGGACAGAAACATACGGGGACGTGGATTGGTTCACGAAACTCAACCCGGAACCCATACCCGAGCAACCCCCGTCCTGGGCCGACTTCATCAATCCTATCACTTGATCGGTATCACAAACCGAAGCGTACTGTCTAAATTTAGAACCGTAAGAATCCAAATTCGTACAGGTATTCGTCCCGCAGGTAATCCCGGTTTTCGTTACGATATGGAAATTGAACTTGGAAACGTCGTTGGTGTACGAGAATTTGGCAATATGCTTTTTAGCGTCGCTTTCAAAAGTCGCCAGGTCGCTGCCGTAGCCGCAAGGCACGAACGTCACATCGACTTTGTCCGCCGCGGACCCGTTGTTGGTAAGGGTTTTGCAATCGCCGTTCACCGAGCTTCCGGTAATGGTAAAAGTAGCCCCGTTATTATCGGTTGCGCTGTTGTTATACTTGTCCTTGGCGACGATATCGACGTAATACGTGCCTGCCGTCATTCCTGTGGACAGCCACGTCGCTCCGTAAACTCCGTCATTAGCGCTTCCGTCGCCGCTTGCGCCATCATCTTTCAAAGTTACGGTCGCAACCGTAGTTCCGTCGGGAATTTGAAGCTGGGCCTGAACAGAACTGATGCCGCTGCTATCGGTTGCTTTAGCGGTAATAGTGAACGTATCGCCAATCTTGCCGGATGCCGGACTTACTTTCACCTCCGATATTGCGGGAGGCGTGGTATCGTTGCTTCCGGCCTCCACGGTGAATTGGATCTTGGTCGAGGCGGTATTAACATTCCCCGCCTTATCTTTACATCTAACGTAATAAGTATAGCTTTCATCGTTCAGCGGCCCAACGGCAACCGAGTGGGTTTTTGTTCCGGTAGTGGAAAAAGACTTGCATAAAGACGTATACGAAGAATCGGTCTCGCAATATTTACAGGTCGCGTCTTCGTCAGTCGTAACCGAGAGTGTCGGTTTGTTATCGCTAATGGTGCCGGTCGGTTTGGCGTTCGTTATCACGGGAGGCGTCGTATCGGTCACGCTACCGTTCTTGATCGTGAATGTAATCTTAACGGACTTGGTGTTTTTATTCCCGGCGGCATCCTTGCACCGGACATAGCGAACATACGTCCCGTCTTTTTTCGGACCAATCACTTTGGTATGGGTAAGACCGCCTGTTTGGCTGAACACGTGCTTCATGTTCGAATAGCTCACGCCCGAATGCTCGAACCGGCAAGTCGCGTTTTCGTCGGTTTTCACCGAAATGGTCGGCTTATTGTTTGAAATGGTGCCTGAAGGCAAGGGATCGGTAATTACCGGAGGTGTTGTGTCGGAAGCGGCGGGAGCCAAGACTGATCCCGTGCTAAATTTGGCATCAACCAATCCGAACAACAAATAAGCGTATCTCTTGATACCTGTTCCAAAAGCATTTTTATTGGCCTGGCGCACGCCCGCCACCACCTTGACGTCCTTGATCGTTCTGGGAAGCAAGGATGGATTGCAACATTGGTATTTGTAATGTATCGAAGACTGGGACGCGTTGACGGCTACGAAATAATTTTTCCCTTTCGCAACGGTTACCGGGGAAATCGGAGCGCAATTCCAATTGTTCCCGCTATTGACTTTTGCCGCGGCCAATAGGCGGAAAGAATCGTCGTAAAGATTGACCATCAACGCTTTGTTATCGAAGAAACCGCAAAGTTCCGTTATGGCGCCATCCTTTTGAGGAACAAACTCGTATCCGGCAAACCAATTCACCCAAGGAAAAGATCCCAGTTTTCCGGCATCGTCATTCTGCCAGACATAATCACCCTTGATGGTCATGATTTCGCCCGCGACGTCATCTCCGCCGGTGTCTTTGCCGCTGTTATTGAATGAACCCGTGGTATCGATCTTGAAAACGATCTTGGCCGAAGATGTATTTACGTTTCCGGCAACGTCTTTGCACCGGACATATACGGTGTAATTACCGTCTCCCAAAGCCATAAATTGGGATTTATGAATCGTGCCTCCGGTCTGGTCAAAATCAGAAGCCATCGAATCGTAATCCGTATCCTGGGTATCGAACTTGCAAGTCGCGTTCTCTTTTGCCGTTTCAACGGATATTTGGACATCAATAGAACTTATCGTGTCTTTAGGCAAAGGATTTGATATTTCGGGCGGTGTTTTATCCGTCCCGCCTAGCGTTACCTTAAAAGAAATTACCGTTGCTTTGGTGTTTTTGTTACCGGCAACGTCCTGACAACGAACATATACCTTGTAATCCCCGCCTGACAAAGCCATAACCTTGATCGAATGGCTTTTCTTTTCCGAATCGGCCTTAAGAGTCATTTTCAGCGAATCGTAATCCTTATCAATTACATCCAGCTTACAGGTCGCTTTTTCGTCGGTTTTCACCGAAACCGTGACCGGTGAAGCGTTTACCGTACCAGTCGGCAAAGCGCCGCTGATGACAGGCGGAGTAGTATCGGTAGTTGTATCGTCGGTCGTCGTATCATCCGTAGTTGTATCGTCGGTGGCGGTATCATCCGTCGTTGTATCGTCATCGCCAGTAGCCGAATCGTCGTCCGTTATGTCATCATCGCCAGTGGTATCATCCGTGGTGGTGTCGTCCGTGGTTGTATCGTCGGTCGTCGTATCGTCCGTGGTTGTATCATCGGTAGTGGTGTCGTCAGTCGTTGTATCATCGCCATTTGAATTGTAAGTAATGGTAAAAACCGCCGACTTAGAACTCACGATACCGGTTTCCAAATCCCGGCAACGAACATAAACTTTACTGGCCCCGGGATCAAAATTGATCAAATGGACGGAATGGGTCTTGCCGCCGGTCGTGGTAAAAGTCCAAGGCATGGAAGCGTAAGCTTGATCCGTATCGGAGAGTTTGCAAACGGCGTTATGGCTGGTTGAAATAACGAAGTCGGTTTCCGCTACGGTTATGGCTTTGGTCGGTCCGACTAACGTCATCGTCAAACCATCGATCGTGTTATCACCACCTCCGCCGCTATTATTGTAAGTTACCGTGAAAACCGCTGATTTTGACATCACCGTATTGGTCTCCGTATCCTTACAACGAACATAAACTTTACTGGCCCCGGGATCAAAATTGATCAAATGTACAGAATGAGTCTTGCCGCCGGTTGTGGTAAAGGTCCAAGGCATGGAAGCATAAGCTTGATCCGTATCGGAGAGTTTGCAAACGGCGTTATGATTGGTTGAAACAACAAAATCGGTTTCCGCTACGGTTATGGCGCTGGTCGGTTTTACCAGCGTGACCGTAAGGCCGTCAACCGTTGTATCATCGCCAGTGGTATCATCCGTGGTGGTATCATCCGTGGTGGTATCATCCGTGGTGGTATCGTCTGTGGTGGTATCGTCTGTCGTCGTATCGTCCGTGGTTGTATCATCGGTAGTGGTGTCGTCAGTCGTTGTATCTACGGTAAACTCTATCTTGGTCGATGCGGTATTCTTGTTTCCAGCCGTATCTTTACAACGGACATAGTAAATTTTAGCGCCATCGCTTAGGGTACCGGAAAGTGCCTTGGAATGTGATTTGGTACCAGCGCCTCCAAAGGTATTCGCCATTGAATCAAAATCCTTGTCCGTGGTGTCGTACTTACAAGTAGCGTTTTCGTCCGTGGCCACCGAAAGAGTAACCCCGGAACCGCTGGTTAACGTACCGGTTGGTTTAGGATTGGAAATGACCGGAGGAGTGGTGTCATTCACACACTTTCCGCCGGTGCACGTTTGGCCGGTTGCGCAACCGGAGTCACTGGTGCAGGTCGTACTGGTCACACATTTTCCGTTGGTACAAGTCTTGCCAGAGGCGCAACCACTGTCTGAGGTGCAGGTGGTGCTGGTTACACACTTTCCACTGGTACACGTTTGGCCAGTTGAACAATTGCTATCCGTGGTACAACCGGTACTGGTCACGCATTTTCCGCTTGTGCAAGTTTGACCGGTTGCACAACCACTGTCTGAGGTGCAGGTGGTGCTGGTCACGCATTTTCCACTGGTACACGTTTGGCCGGTTGCACAATTGCTATCCGTGGTACAACCGGTACTGGTCACGCATTTTCCGCTTGTGCAAGTTTGACCGGTTGCGCAACCACTGTCTGAAGTGCAGGTGGTGCTGGTTACACACTTTCCTCCGGTACAAGTTTGTCCGGTTGCGCAACCGGAGTCGCTGGTACAGGTCGTGCTGGTCACACATTTTCCGCCGGTACATGTTTGACCGGTTGCACAATTGCTATCCGTGGTACAGGTGGTGGAAGTATCGATCGTAAACACGATCTTTTCCGATTTTGTGTTCTTGTTTCCATTATCATCCTTGCATCGGACATAAATCGTATAAGCTCCGTCGCTAAGAGAGGAGGCAAAAGTATATTCGTGAACCTTGCCGCCGGTCATCGTAAAGGTATCGGTCATTTGGTCATAATCCTTGTCGGCGAAGCTGAACCGGCAAGTGGCATTTTCGTCGGTATCAGCCGATATCTTAGGAGTATTATCCGTAATCGTGTCTTTGGGTAGCAGATTGGAAATGACCGGAGGAGTGGTGTCCGAACCATTGTTTGATCCGCCGGTATAAGTGAATATTATTTTCCCTTGATTCGAGTCATCGTTGGTATTCCCGGCCAGATCTTTGCACTTCACGTAATAAGTATATGTCGCATCGGCGTATCCGGTAAGATCGATGGAAGCAGAATGATTCCGTCCATCCGTCGTCCCCATCAAGGTTTCCATATCGGCGTATGCGGTATTGTCTTTCCGGTCGATATAACAAGTCGCGGCTTCATCCGTTTCCACGGAAAGCGTTACGTTTTCCCAATCAACGTCGCCGGTCGGCAAAGGATTGGTTATTTTGGGGGCAAGTTTATCGCCGCCGGCATCGATTACCGTGAATTTGATGACCGCCGAAACGGTATTTTTAACGCAATTAACCCCCTTGCAGCGGACATATAAAGTATGTTCCCCGACCGTCGTTTTTCCCAGGCTTTGGGAATGGAATTTTTTTCCGGTATTCAAAAAGGTGTTCGGCATCGAATCGTAATCCTGATCGATCCCGCTGAATTTACAAATCGAATCGATGTTGGTATCGGCCGAAATGGTAATATCGGCATCCGAAGAAACCTTGAAAGTGCTTTGCGGTTTAACGTTGGAAATGACCGGAGGGGCGGCATGACCATCGCAAGACCCCAGCGGGTTGCAGATCGCGCCCGTGCAACAACTCTTGCTGGTATAACTGCAAACCGAACCGTTAGGCTCCAATGTTTTCAACAATGTTTTCAAAACCGAACCGGTTTCCGCTTCACATTTATAATGCGGGTAAGAGGTATTCGATCCGCAATAAACGCCGCTCGCGCCGCAAAGCTGCATGTTCGCTTCATAATAACACTGCTCCGTGTTGTAAGAACAAACCTTGCCGGTCACACCATTGACGGTCGGACAGCACAAACATTTCCCGCTGCTGCAGGAACAAGTGGCATTATCCATTTTGCATTCGGAATCTTGGGTGCAAGTTCCGCTTCCGCCGGTGCAGGTGGCATCGTTTATGATCCGGCCTTCAAAACTACATTGCGTGGGCGTGCAAGTCCGGGTTTGTTTCCTGTATCCCTTGGTACAATCGGTGCCATTGCAACAATCCCCGTTCACCCAAGCCAAGCAGACACAACTGCCGCCGCCCGAGCACATTCCATCCGTGCAAGTCTGGCCCGTCGCGCAGCTGTAAATGGTATCTGCCCACTCCAGACAGCCATCCCCGTTAAAATCGCCGCACTGATGGCGGGCCTGCGATGAATTACATTGCCATCCGGCAGTCAAGCATCCATTGGTACAACTGGCGTTCACCAGATTATTACCCAAACCGATAGCCTTGTTTAGCGGATCAATTATGAAAAAACTTGAAACTAATAATAAAATAACGCCCCCAAACCTTAAAGCCGCCGGAAGTTTTTCCAGATTTTTATTCATAATATTATATAAATTTTCTCCACTAGTTTAAAAGAAACTACCGCGCGCGAAGCAACGCGGTAATTTGTTAATCCTCCGCTCGCCTGGCTCGCTACGGGCTGGCGGAACAAACCGCCAAAATTAATAAAAACAGAAATGTTATGACCTTCTCAATATTTTCCCAAGAGTAACGACTTCTGTCAATGTGAATAACTTATTATTCCCGAATATCGTATTGCAAAAAAAGAAAAAGCGGTTTTTTCCGCTCGATCTTTTTGTGATTTATTCCCATTACCGGCCGGCTAACCGGCTTGGCCTTTTTTTAGAACCGCCCTTCCTTGTTGGAGTACCTTCTCGTTCACGGGAACGCTTTCCCCCAGAAACTTGGCTAGTTTTACTACTTCACCGTTATAATAATCTATCTCACCGATGTCCTTTGGCTTGTCGTTCCGTTTGGAACCCACAAGACCCGCAACTTGCGACTTAAAAAGGGACCAGACCGGCAAAGGCAGAGACACAACCGCCCAAGCCATTAATCCCAACGGATAAGGATAGTTGGTAAAATTCAAAAACTTACCGCCTCCTCTTTTCACGACTTTCGCGTATTCGCGCAGGACATTGATCTCCTGGACAAAAGTTTCTTGGTCGTTAAACCCTTCTTTAACCGATTTGCTTCTCACGGCCGAAGCCATGCCGATCAGGTTCATGAAAAGCTTGGTATATTCCATGTTCCTGGTATCTTTTGGCGCGACCTCCTCGCTCTCGACCTTGGTTTTAAGTAAAATTTCGCGCAAATCGGAAGCATCCTCTCCGCCGCTGTGGACGCCATAACATAATTGCACCGGCACCGAATAATTAATGGAAAAGATCCCATCGTCGGACAAATTCGCCCCTATCGGATTAAAAAGGCTTAGCCTGATTATCTTTACTTTTTCCGCTTCCGACCCTAAAACCTCCTTCAGCGCTTCACGGGCGTCATTCGCGGCCGATAATCCATTCTGGGATAGGACCAAGACCGGGTATTTCTGGATATTTTTAAAATTACGGTAATAATATTTCACTGCCTCGCCAACCGGATTCTTCGCGGTAATAAATATAAAATCCGGGGCGATCTCGGCAGCCAAATTCTTAAATTCCCATGACCTGACGGCATTAACGACGTATATTTTGCTTTCTCCGTTCCTTGAGATAACGATCTTTTTTTCTTCGATCAGATCTATCTCCCGGTCAAGGCCAACGCCAAAAATGTTGCCGGCCTCTTTTAACTCTTCGGCGAACATGGCTCCGGTGCGCCCGCCGATGCCTACGATTAACACGTTCTTGTTCATGGATGGATTTGTTGTTTTTTTATTGCCCTATTGGATAGTTTAGCGGCGTTTCACCGAAAAAACAATCGATTTAAAACACTCTGGATAAAAGCAAAACTTTAGTCGATGATATTGGGTTGGTAATGGTCATTGATCTTGACCTTTTTTTCAACAACGCTTGCGATCTTTCCGTCCTTGGTCTCAACTTCCAAAAAACCGCCTTCCATGGTCTCTACGGAAAAATTTTGGTCAAAAACGAAATTACCCAACGAATACGCGATCCAGCCGGACTTTTGGTTGGACGCTTCCTCTTTGGAAGAGTTGAATCCAAAATTAAAAATATTTTTCTTGTCGACCGACCCGGCCAGCCGGTCCTGGTTGGGATTGAAATTTGACCTATACTCTTCCAAGGGCTGGACTACGTGGGGATGGTGTCCTATCACCAGGTCCGCTCCGTTATTTATCGCCGACTGCGCCCATTTTATTTGCGAATCATTGGCCGCCGGTTGATATTCCGTTCCGAAATGAAAAGAAACGACCACGATATCCGCGCCCTCGTTTTTAGCCCTTTCGATACCGGTTTTAAGATCAGCCGCCGTAAGCTTGGCAAACCCGGAAAGCTTCTCGGCCGCCAGCCATGATGGCACATCGAAGTCGGCATAGCCAAGGAAAGCTATTTTATTGCCTTTAACGTTCAGGAATTTCGGGGCGGCGGCATCGGCCGCGTCCATCCCCGCCCCCACACAAATAATGTTGGCTTCTTTCAGGCGGGTAAGCGTATCTTCCAAAGCCGCGCGCGTATAATCGAACATATGATTGTTGGCGCACGACATGACGTTGAACCCGGCGTACTTCAACCCATTGATGGCTTTGGGGTTCACTTCGAATGAGTAAATGCTTCCGGCCCGATAGCCCTTGTCGGAAACCGGCCCCTCGAGATTGCCGAAAACCACGTCCGCTGCTTTCAGTTTTTCCGCCACGTTCAAAAACGGAAAAGAGTAATCACTGTTGCCGTATTTATCCACCATGAATTCCACTCCGCGGTCCAACATCACGTCGCCGACAAAATGCATGGTAAGCGGCTCCTTAACCGCCGCTTTAGGTTTGATCCCAACCGCCTTGGAAATATCGGCCACATTAACCTTGGACGCTTGTTTTCCAACCAGCACCACGGCCACCAACCCAACCCCAACAAAAAAAAGCACGATAAATAACGTGGTCAAAGCAAAACGGATCAAATCGGAAACATCGTTTTTGGCAACCATAAGTTATTTATCTTAGCAAAAAACCAGTTATTTAAGCAACAAAAAAGCGCGTTGACCGCGCTTGATTAACTCTTCCCCGTGAATTCCGTTATGTAAGAATCATAAAGACGTTCGCCGTTCGAATTCTTAACGGCTTCAATAAGATCTTGGTCGGTTTTTTTGGACACTACGAATAATATCCTGTCCGTCTCCGACTCGTCGTCCATAATATAATGGTGATACGCTCCGCATCCCATACACCGGCCGACATCACCAACCGAAATCATTTCATAGGTTGATGCTATCGCGACCGGATGCCCGCAATGATGGCAGTTGAAACGCCAGAAGAAGTAAGCTGCTCTGCTCTTCTCATCCCAAACCGTTTCCCTTATGGTCGGAATTAACGCTTCCGCGTAAACGCATCCTTTTTGCCAATCATGGCAAACGCAGGACCGGCAGCTTATCTCGTCGACCAAAGAATGGCCGAGACGCCCATCCACGTATGGCGCCAGCGGACAGTTCTTTATCCGCTGGATCGTCTCTCTGACCGCCGTTATCTTATGATTTTTTAATCTCGCCATTTATCCTCCCACGCTCTATTCAAGCTTTTTTTCCAGTCTGTTTGGTATCCTCGCCTGGTATTCCCGTTTTTCGTCTCCGTCTTTCACGTGCCCGATGCTTTCGGGATCGGGTTCGCCAACGGCATACCACCACTTTTCTTTTTCCGGACAAGTCGCGTAACTCCATTTTATATAGTAATGGAATGCCCCGCATTTATGGCAACGTCCATAGTAACCGCTGGACATATTCTGGTAGAAAGACGTTATCGAAACGGGTTGCCGGCAGTGGTAACAATTAAACCGCCAAACAAACCAGGACGTCTTGCTTTCTTCATCAAAAATCGCCGTTCGAACCGTTGGTAAATCAGCTAGGCCATAGACACAGCCTTCCCGCCAGTCATGAAACTCACAACCACCGCAGGTTTTCTCATCAACAATTTTGCGACCCCAGCGATTTTCCAAACCCCAGGCAAATGGACAATTCATTACCCGCTTGACCGTCTGTTTTTCGGTTTTAATCCCATGCTTTTGCAATTCCTTCATTGTCTCCTCCTGCATCCTTTTTCTTGATCATTCTTCCGCAGATATAGATAGCATCTCGATTTGTCGCTTGCCTCCATTTCTCCCATTTTTTGGAATCCCACCGCCAGGTGGAACCGCTCGGACGCTCCGTTATAATAAGGAGCCGTCATGCTGCTTGAGAGAATAATCGCGTCTCCGGCCTCTTCAAAAAGCCTTCCACACATCGCTCGGCCCACTCCCTGGCCGCGAAAATCCGGGCTAACCGCCACTTGTACTACGAATAAGATCTTTTCGCCGGCAAACGCTTCCCGGATATGTAGGTAGAATTCGTTCCTTTGGTCCAAAACATGCCCGGGCAAAGCGACTAGGATTCCGATCACCTTTGAACCGCTAACCGCCGCGTAACAGTACGGCGAAACGTTAAACCAAAATTGGTAAAGAACCGGCGACGCATTTGGTATCATGAGAAAACCATCCTCAAGCCTGGCCAGATTTTTGACGTGAACTCTTTTCACCAGATTCAAAATACCCCGCACGTCCGCGTCTCTCGCTCTTCGCACTTCCGCCATATTCACCTCCGTAAGCCATATAATACAATTTTTTTCCGCAAAGTCAATAATTTGCGGGTGAATAAAAAAGCGCGCTTTTTGGCACGCTATCAATCTCCCGACTCGGCTTTTGACCGCCTTTTCTTACTGACCTTCTTAATCACGATCATCGGCTTTGACACGCCGTAATAAGCTACGGGACCGCCCTGGCTGCTTTCGCAGCGGTAATGCCGGAAATAAACATATTTGGCTCCGCACGCCGCGCAGGATCCCTGGCTTCCGACCAGATCGCTGGTTATCGTATAAATGGCGGCCAGCTTGTCGCAATGGCAGCATCTGAAACGCCAGGCGAAAATGATTTGCCCGCATTTCACGTCCCTAAGTTCTTCTCGCCTGGGAAAGATCTCGACGATCCTATAAACACAGTGGTAAATTCCCCTCATCGGACACCGGAACTTGCAGAAATACTCGTCGGTAAGTTCAAGCGGACAATTCGTGACCTGGACCACCGGTTTTCTCTGTTCCTCAATCTTTCTTACGTACAGCCTCACCACGCTCTTTTCCTCCGGCTGATTCTTAAATTGCTTGCTCTATCATACAATTATCGCGCGAACCGTCAAGATAAACCAAACCAACAAAAAAGCGCGCCAATAAAGCACGCTAACCAACCGCCGACATCAGCAACTGTCCGACAATGCATACGGTGCCCCATTTTAAACAAGAAACCGTATTCAACCCGGCGTATCGACAGAACGGCACAAGAACCGCGCAATCGAATACCCAGGTCGCGCCAAGACTAACCAATCCCAAATCCGTCATTTTTTCCCCTTCTTTCTGACCACCTTGCAATAAGGCCTCGAAACCATCAAACAGACAGTAAAGGTTCTGTACGCCATCACGGGATGCTGGTAAAGGTACCTTGCCTTGCAAGCCAAACAAAACCCCTGGCTTCCAACCAAAGTCTCGTCGGGCGTAAGGAACACCACATCGTGCCCGCAATGCACGCAGGCAAAACTCCAAACATAACCCCCTTCTCCGGTTTCATCATCCATGACTTTTTCGCAAAGAATGGGCGTCTCCATGATCTTATAAACACACTGATCCTGGCTCCTCATCGGACATCGCAGATGACAAAAATAATCGTCGGAATGCCCAAGCGGACAATTTATGACCTGCCTCGCCACTGCTTCTTTTTCCCGGATCGGTCTTTTGTTCAACCTAGTCAAATTTCAACCTCCAATCCATTTTAAAATTACTCCCCTTACCCTAACCCGCTCCCGCTAAAAGTCAAGGTTTTCCTTTGATAAATTTTTGACCACCCGACCATTCGCCCATTCGGGCGGATAAGGTAAGGTTTTGGTAACTTAAAACCCGCTTGCGCGGGGTCAAAAGTTAAGGGTTTTGAAAGCTGGAGGCGGAGTAGTCTAGATCATTGGCTAACAACTAGCCTCGAAAAGAGCATCCTCCAACTTTCATGTTTTAATTATATCATACCATTAAACTTTTGTCAAGCCCCATAACCCGAAAGATCCGGGGCAAAAAGTTTACGCCATTTGCGATTTAAATCAAAAAGAAAACCGCTGACAAAATCGCAGCGGCCCAAACCTAATCTTAAGCAAGAACAAACCACCCGCTTATTAATACAACATTCGTCATTCCGTTATTTATGGTAATTTGCTGGTAACCGTCCACATCCTCTGCTTCGATTACCCGATACTTTTTCCCCGGCTCCAAGCCCTCATGGTCTTTAAATTCGGAGTGATCTTCGCAATCAAGGTCCGGATGGAGAACAACCTCATTTCCAACCGCAAACCTTGTCTCCCGATCAAGCCTAAAACTATCGCTCATGTTATATTTTATATCATTGAATTACATAAATGTCAAATAACACCTTCGCTGCCAAAAAAGCCTACCCGGAAAATCCGTGAAAATTTGATCTCCGCCAGCGCTACCCAGCCGCAAAAAGTTTGGTTTTGGCGGTTTTGAGATCATCGAGAAAAAAGACTTGGTTTCCCTTGTTGCTTTCGTAAATAAAAGCTTTCAAGGAATCGCTTTCAACATTCTTAAAATCGCCCACGATCGCCAGCTTCACCCGATAATTAACGAATTTTTGCAAAACTTCCCCGGCAATGCGCGTGTTTAAATCAAAAAATCCCGGAACGATATTCTTTTGGTAAATAATTATTTTTCGCGCCCCCGCCAAAGCCGGGTCAACCATCAGATCCAGCGCGTCCTGCTCATTATTGATAATAATGGCGTCGCTCGCCACTTCCGCGATCTTTTTTCCGCCTTCTTCGTGAATTATGATTTCCATTTTTTACAAATGATTAACTATTCGCCAATTCGCGCGAATCAGAGACGGAAATACTTGGCATCGGCCAAAAACTCGTTGGTCACAGCCCTATCTCCGTGGCGATCTTTTGCATCGATAATAAGCAGATCTCAATGAATTTTTCAAGCGGAGTGTTCAGGCCGTCGGGATTTGCGCACATAGCGACTTGATCGCGCCGCGTTCCGGCCGCGAATTTTGGTTCTTTTAAGAATCTTTTTATCACCGACGCCGATTTCACATCCGCCAATTTTTTTGACGGATAAACCAAAGCCGTGGCCACGATCAAGCCGGTAAGACTGTCGGCACAAAAGATCGCCCATTGCGCCAGGCTTTGCGGCTTAATCCCGGTACGTTCCGGTGCGTGCGCCTTCACAATGCTATCAACGCCGTCGGACAAATCCAAACCGGAAAAATCCAGCACCTCCTTGGTGTTTTTCGGATGCGTTTCTTTATAATCACCGAAGTAATCAACATCATGGATCAATCCGGCCAGCAACCAATCTTCGCGCGGCGCTTCATTTTCATTGATCCGACCCTGCCCTTTAAGATGATCGTAAATCCCACCCAAGCAAGCCTCCAGCGCCAAAGAATGGAAAAAGATGTTCTTCTCTACCTTGTTTTTTACCGCTTCCAGATAATTTTCCCGATTATAATTCATTGCTTTAATTTAACCCGCCAAACCGTCAAGGTCAAACACCATTAAACAAAATACGGGCTTTAATGATATTCCAAAAACTATTCTATCGTTTTGCGGATATTATTCTTCAGTAACTTAAAACCCGCTTGCGCGGGGCCAAAGTAAAAGGGATTACAGGAAGCTTGGAGAGAGCATAAGGTGTTGTAGGCGGATAAATCTGCTCCTAAGCGGCGTCAAACCCTGGACAGGGACTCGGGACTTATGTCTCCCGAATTATGCCGTTTAGCGAGTTCTCCCGGTCTTATTGCTCGGATTTGACCGGGAACGCACCTTAAGTATAGTCTTTTTTGAAGGGATCTATCCAAGTCGGGGGTAATCTCTTGGCAATGTCGTCCCTTCCGTCGTGTATCGTTCCAAGCTTCCTATAGCCTATACAATATCATAAGTTATATATTTTGTCAATAGCAATAAAGCAACAAAAAAGCGTATCCGTTAACTTAGATACGCCATATTTTTCCGGTTCCTTTCGCAGTTGTTCACTACCTTGTCGATCTGGGCATCCTCCTCGGCCAACAAGGCCTCAGCTTCAACCATTATGTTGTTGTACACCCGGTGTTGGGGCAGATTCTCCATCGTAAAGACATTTTCTCCGTCCAGGGGAAATTGCACCCGCCCCTCGGAGCTGATTGCCGTGGGAACGCCATCGGCGAATTTTATTCCTGATTCCTCGGCGATTTTTCTCGCCACTTCAATGCATTCTCCGGGTATGTCAATAATTATCCAGATCATGTCCTGCCAGTTGATTATACGCAAAACATAATCTTCATTTTTATCGGTCCAGGGGGGAAAATGCTCATACTTCAAGCGCGTCGCAAACAGCTCCACGCCTGGCCTTCTGGGGATGAACATCCCGATAAAGTAAACGCGGTCAGGATCAGTGGTTTCGCCCTTGTCCATCGACTCCAAAAATCCTAAGTCGAACAAATCATCTATTTCCATTACCTTCACCTCCTTGATTGGAAACGAACAACTAGTATCATAAATCTTAATATTTATTTGTCAAATCAAACGCGGAAAAAGAAAAGTTGGAATTTTGTTCCAACTCTAACCCGGCTCGCCGGGAAGCTCTCTGACACCCCAAGTCCTTACGTATCCGCCGGGCTTTAAGGGCGGATTGTTCCTTTTGATGATTTCCTTGTCGAAGAAAATTCCGCAGCCTTCACACCGGACATTATTGCCATTCTCTTCGATATTGCCATGACAAACCGGGCATTTCCCGATACCGTTATCTCTCATGAGCATCACCCTTTTTTTAATTATAATACGATTATAAATAATGTCAACAAAAACCCGTTCCGCATACCAAGTAAGTTTAAAACATCTACAATTACTCCCCGCCAAAAAAACAGCAAGCCTCCATATATAAACGGAGGCTTGTTCGATGGAGCGGGCGAAGGGAGTCGAACCCTCTTCTTAACCTTGGCAAGGTCACATAATAACCATTATACGACGCCCGCTTAACCTCGCCGATGGCGGGGTTAAGCGAGGCTCACCCGAAGGGCGGCCCGCAACCTTGCCAAACAGCGGAAAAACCCGAATCCCGAATGTTCCAATATTCAGACTCCGAACAAATTCATTTAACCGCAAAATCACTTTAGAGTCAAGGATTGCTGAAAAATAAAACCAAACTTTATTAAGCTTGGCTATGATCACGTTCCTCTTCCTTATACCTTAAATTCCGGGATAAAGGATATCCAGCTTCTCAAGACACTCTTGGGCGATCTTGGGATTGCCGGTATGCCTGCCCGATCCGTGCTTTATTATACAGCGCGCGACATTCTTGGCCAGACTGGCAAACGAAGGATTGAAATGGATTTCCTCATTCGCGGCCCGTACCAGCGCGCATTCCTCGTACATCGGATACCAGTCAAAGGGCTGGTCGAAAACCGGTATTTCCATATCCTCGATTTCCGGAAAAATATCCGGATTAAACTGCGGAAAACCGTTGGCATGCCAAAACCTTCCGCCATCCATTGTACAAATGATGTGTGTGGCCGCGCGCATCAAGGCGTTTGGGCCTTCGAACAAGCGTGGCCAGCGAAGCATCATATCCCGGATCACCTGTCCGGCGGTAAAGTTCATTGTTCTGTATTCCGCCAGATAATCCTTTACCGGGTCCGGTTCCCGGACCCAAGCGATCTTGGCATAAATCCGGGCATCCGATTCTCCGGGCAGCATATGGGTAAACCGGTATACTCCGGGATTTACCGCCACGCGGTCGTACTCGGTTCTTTTTAGCCCGGTGCGCCGCTCAAATTCTACGGCATCGGCAAATCCATACCACCAATGGTCGGTTACGATCTGCGCGATTTTTTTGGGCTTGTTTTTTCGCCTTTCCGACATTATCGCGGCAACCAGCAAATTCCTACCGTCTATCCGGTACACTATCGGACAACTGTTGCCGACGTAACCATAAGCGCATCCGATGCGCTCCATTGCCTTGGTCTTCTTAATCGTACCTGCTTCCGTATTCACTTCATATTCTCCGGGTACGAAAAACCCCGGCAACCCATCCGAGAATACCATCTCTCCCGAAGGAACGTTCAACTCAATTATCACAACTTTTCTTTTTGCCACATATATCCCTCTTGTAAAGAATTTTTTTACAATATTATAATACTATAAATAATTACATTTGTCAACAAATTCAGTTCGGCTGTCCTCTCTTGTATAAATCTAATTATTGTGTTATGGTTTTGCCAGTTATTTCACAAAGGAGTTGATGAAAAATGCAACGTCACACGGGACCTATTAAAACCATCATCAGCGGCGGCGCTTTCGGACTGCCAACCAACGGACATGATGATATGTGGAGGAAAGCCGCCCGTTCGGCCGAAAAACTGGTCATAGTTATCGCAAACAACCCCGGAAAAACCCCGATCTTTTCGAACAGGACAATATTTGAAATGATCACGACAATCGTTTCCGACATTCCCAATGCCGAAGTCCAGGTCATGAAAAACAAATACCTGGTCCGCTACGCCAGCGAGATTGGCGCCACCCATGTTTTTCGCGGCCTTCGCGACTACAAAGACTTATCGGAAGAACAAGTAGCTCGAAGCGTAAACAAAGTTATCGCTCCTAATATCGACGCCGATTATTTCATTCCCGATGCTGACAAATTCGAGATCAGTTCCAGCATGGTATTAAGCCTGGTCGGATTCGAAGGCTGGGAAGAAATCGTGGCGCATTACGTCCATCCGGTAGTACTTGCCAACCTCATCGACTGGCACTACGCCCGCCAGCACTGGCACCGGTTCTGGAACGAGATCGATGCCCAAGACGATGAAAAAGTAATGTGGAACAATATTACCTCCCGCTACGGCCAAGACCACCGGGCTTACCATAATCTGCTCTTCCATATCGTCCTGGCCCTGCGCCAATTCGACCAGGTCAGAAATCTGGCTGATGATCCGCTCGCCGTGGAAATGGCCCTTTGGTATCACGACATCGAGTATGACCCGAAGCGAAACGATAATGAAGCGCGCAGCGCTAAATTCGCGAAAGCGGCCGCCCGGAAAATGGGGCTCGAAGACGATTTCGGCGAAAAGGTCGCCGATCTTATCGAAAACGCCACCATGAACGGCGCTGACTGGACATCCGATACTTGGCTGCTCCGTGACATTGATTTTTCGATTTTGGGCCAGCCTCCCGAAGTTTATAACCGTTACGCGCAAGGCATAAGAGAGGAATATGATTACGTGGAAGATGAAACATACTGCCAAGGAAGAAAGGAAGTATTGTTCTCCATCCTCAAATCCAAGCACCTTGGTAATATATTCATGAAGCAACACTTCCGCGACAGTTACGAAGCGGAAGCCACGAAGAATATTTTACAAGAAATCTCAAACCTGAACAACAATATTTAAACCGCGAATCAATCGCGGTTTTTTCGCGAAAAAAAAGAGCCTCAAAGCTCTTTGTTTGCGAGAACCCTTAGGCTCCGCTTACTTACGGCCGCTTCATAGACTCTGAATCAGCTTCCCATCCTTAAGCTTTTGCAACGGCAGAAATAATGGCTCGGGCAAATCTCTCAGATCGAACCAGCCGGACTGGGAAAACTCTTCCCCGCTTTCCGGAAGTTCCCCGGAGATCCATTTGGCTTGAAACCAGATGGTTAGATAATGCCTGTCCTCGGATTCGAAGAAGTCTTCGGTTAAACCCATTATCAAAAGCCCGGCTATCTTTAGACCAACTTCCTCATCTACTTCCCGGCCCGCCGCGCCGAAGATCGTTTCACCAAAATCCATATGCCCGCCAGGCGTTGCCCAAGTACCCGCGCCGTGAGGTCCTTTCCTTTTAATCAAAGCGACGCGACCGTCTTTTTCAATTAAAACACACACGCCGACGCCAACCGATTTTTTGCTCCGTTCATCAACATTTTTTGCCTCTTGGCCAATTCCTTCTTCTGACATTTCCACTCCTTACTTTTCTACATTTAGATAGGTTTATATCTTAAAATACGGCTCGTTCTCTGTCAAGAAACTTACTTGGACTCCAAGGCTTAACGAATAGATTGTACCCCCTCTCTATCTATTGACAAAATATTAGATATGTGCTATTATATAGGCGTAAGAGTAAACATAAGTACCCAATAAATTCCATTACTTTCTTTAGAGGAGAGAGTACCCCTTGGACCATTAAAGTTTAAGGAACAGATCGCCAAAAACGCGTATTTTTTACGAAGGCGGTCGAGAAATCTCTTCTATGGAAGAACAGTCTCGACCGCCTTTATTCGTGAAGGAAATAAGCCGATCAGCCTGGGAGAATGATGGAGAGGAGAGAGTAAAAGAAACCTGAAACTGGACTTCGGGGCTATCCCAAACCCGGTTTCGCCAAAATGTTTCTTGGGAACGGTGAGGAAAATTTATCCATAATTGTCCAATACCCTACCCGCACTCATCCCCATCATCCTCCCAAGATGAAAAATAGTTAATGAGTTGGGAGTTAAATGATTAAGTGAGCCTATAAGTAAACGGTTCTTCAAAAAATTTGGGCGTCGGTTTGGGAGGCAGTCCTTAATAATAAATTATCGAAGGACTCCCCCAAACCGCCGCTCAAGACATATTGGCGCAAAAAGATCAAAATTCAACGGAGGATTGAAATATGAAAGATAATTCGGCATTAGCCAAAAAGCTTAATGGAATGGATAAGAGATGGTATTTTGGAATCCTTTCAGAAAGAGAGTCTAATCACCTTCTATACAGAGAAGAAGCTAAGGGACAGCTTCGGATGTTGAATTTATGGAACAACGTTTGCGGAAGGGGTAGCGACACAAGTATCACGTATTGCCACCTCGTGGCTTGGAAAGGAAACGTTTTACTTTCCACTTCCGACATAGAATTGCGTGAGCTCTCCATTGATGAAGCGGTCAGAGTGGCCGATGAAATGGACAGAAGAAACCCAGGAGCCTACACGAATCTTAAAAAAATGGGGCTTCCGGAAAAAGTTCTACTAGCTCCGGGAATAAGAAACTACAAAACAAGCACGAGCCACGCCTTGTGGGCCAATGGTCCACTAATTCAAGCCCTTGCCAACGCTTGAATCGTTCAGAGAGTCACCTCCTCTCGCGGTAAAAAAATGGAAGATACCGCAACCAAACTCTTCCTTTCACTTGAGGCCATGATCACTTGATCGTAGCCTGAAGCAGAAAGCTTTAACAATTTTAGAAAATCTTGACTGGCGATTTGGCTGGCCGTCTGCGCGGCCACCCTGATTACCAGTTAAGATGCTTGGCCGGCGCCAAGCCGCCAACCAGTCCGATGAACTTCAGATCGGGAAACTGCGTGAGAAATTTTCCAAATTCCGTGTTTACGGAAAAGGGATATAAATCTCTCTCCTCTAAACGCTGATTCTTTGTTTGATATTCAAAAACTGGTTCGCGACTTGGCGCCGGCAGATTAAAAAAAAGGAATCATCTAAAAACAACGATCTAACCCATTCGCACATTCGCGCGAATGTGCTAATAGTTATTAAATGTTAAATAACGAGCAATACAAAGAATTTTAATAATTTAAATGAGAAAATCTTGACTGGCGATTTGGCTGGCCGTCTGCGCGACCACCCGAACCGCCGGTTAAGCGGATTTCTATACAGCTGCCGGTAGGCAGCAAGGAGTTAGAAAAAAATAATTTTATCAGGTATTTAAGTCAACCGATTCTCCTCCTTTATTCAGCCCATGATCGCAAGATCTTGGCCTGAATCAGAGGAAAGTTCTTTTGACAATTGAATGATATCTGCCGGGTTTTGGCGCCGGGTCTTTCAGTTTTATGCTGGAAAACCGCGCGCCAAAACTTGGCTTTCGGCCAATAACGCCGAAAAATGGACAATAGTAAGATACTAGAGGAGATAGATAATGAATAGAAGTTTAAGTAACCAGCGGCCATCAACGGCTATTTTCGTTGATACCAATAGTACGGATCTGACCACATACACCGTTAACGTTTCCCGGGTTCCGGGTGTAGGATTGGTAGTACGTTGCAACAACGAGAACGAGGCTAAATATCTGCCCGAACTGTTAGAAAAAAGCCTTGTTCTTCCTCTGATCATTCCAATCAAAGGACACGGAACCGAAGTAAATGGATTTGTAAAGGTGGAAGGAGGAAAATCCCATCGCGAATATGTGGTGGGAATCACGAATTTTCCATTCCAGGCAAAACCGTACGCGTTCCGGGCCCTGCCCAACCCGATGGAAATCATTATAGTCCCGGCACACACCAAGATAGAAAAAATCCCGACCAACTTAAATAGGCGAGAAATGACGGCCCATTCCGCATTTCAGACTATTAAAACCCGATGCGGTACGGATTCGGCAATTATCGCCGTAGGCAGCAATATGCTGGTTCGGGGCTGGGAAATCTTTTTGCCAGCCGAGGATTCGGACATACCGTATTTCCCCGATGAGCGGCAAAAGGCCATCTTCTCGGTTAAGAATATGGTGAACGCGGCTTTACGTCTCCAGGCTAACCGTCTGGATCCGGATCCGTCCGGCGGCGAAGGCAAACACTTTATTCAACTGAATATGTTGCTGTCGGACGAAGCTGTCGGGGACAGCAGCTGGAAGGATAAGCTCTTGCCTGCCTACACCAGAAAGCTGGCCGGTAGCAATGCCGAAACCATCATTTCCCGACTGGCGCAAAGGATGAGGGAAGAAGGTTGGTCGCTAACTATTGATGCGGCAGACAAAACTCTTCCCCTTCAGGCTATTTCACCGGATAAAGCGATCGTTGCCTCCGGTCCGCGCTTAGGCAATATCAAAGACAGGAGTTACTGGAAAAAAATAGTGATTAATCTTTGCGACGGGCTAAGTTTCGAAGCCCGGAAAGAACTGCAATGCCGGCTTAGCACCCAGTAAGCCGAAACTCGAAACTACGCGATACAGGGAATGATCTTCCCTGTTTTATTTTTTTGAAAGAGGTTTTGGGGCAAACACAAAAGCTTCACTAAAAAGTGAAGCTTTTGTTTGAAATTCTTCTACATTGTGCCGAGGCCCGGGATCGAACCGAGATCTGATGATTTTCAGTCATCCGCCGTGACCGACTTGGCTACCTCGGCAAAGCTAGCCGAACACATCATTTATAACAGAAATTTACGCCTTTGTGAAGTCCTGCGGCCGGGGCAGCAGCTTTCCGTCGATAAAATTCTTAAAAGTCAAAAACAAAGGGTTAGGCAGATCTTCCATGCCAAATAGTCCTATTTCGGTGAATTCGCGATCGCTTTTTTTGAGTTCTCCCGACAGCCAATCGCTTTGAAGCCATACCGTAATATAGTGTTTGCCTTCTTTCTCAAAAAAATCTTCGGTAAATCCAAGCACTTTCGGATCGCCCGTAATAATACCGGTTTCTTCTTCCACTTCCCGGCGCCCGGCTTCAACCGCCGTTTCACCAAAATCGATATGGCCGCCCGGAGGAGCCCAAGTCCCCTCCCCGTGGGAACCGGTCCTTTTGATCAAGATCACCTTCCCCTTTTTATCGCGGACCAACACCCCTACGCCGACTTTAACTTTTTTTTCCATAAATTTCATTTTTTCATTATACTTTTTTATGATAAGGAAATATAGCCGTTGACATTAACCGCGAAACCGATTAGATTTTACTAAACAAATTCGAGGAGGAAGAAAATGGATCTTTCAAAAGATAAACAAGGCATAGAATACACCGAAGCCATCAGGCATACCTTGAACGAAAAGGCGGAAAGAGAGATGATCATCGGCCAACGTGGAAATTTTTACCAAGCTTCTATCCTCTACGCGAACGGAGGACCAGTCGAATCCGCGCCAGGCCACACGATAGAAGAAGCTCTAACCCGGGTTTTTACCGCCGGACAACCGGCCTGGTACCGCGAAGCCATCACTTTCCATAACCGGCACAGCTTGGAACATATGAAAACCCTGGTCGAATCGTACGGCCAAATAAGATTCAAGTTGCAACACAGTAAAGTTCTGATCTACTTGGGAACAGACAAAGATCCCATCGACGGCGACTACGGCCATATTCAAGAAGTGTTACGCTACGCCATAACCCATTTAAAAGAAACCTGAAACAATTAAACTGCCATCGGCAGTTTTTTTCTTGACATCCTTGTTTTAAATTTGTATATTTTCGATAACACCAAGAGAGGTGGTTGAAATGACTAACGATGAAGAAGTCGGCTTAAAACTGACCCGGGCTTTAAACGTAGCCAAGGGAAGCTGGGATAAAGCAGATTTGCCTGATCACGATGGTTGTAGCGACAATACGGCTAATATCGCCATTGCGCTTTTGGCGGTAAAAATTTTTGGCCTGCTGGAACCCGAAGCTTAAGAACCCTTTAACGGTTCTTTTTTATTAACGGAATACCTCGCATAATACGCATCGAGGCATTGAGTTAAGGGGATTCCTTAAATCCGAAAACATTAACATGCTTCAAGAGGCGCCCCCTTTGGACGCAAGATCGGGGTGCTAACCGGCCGCCAGCCACTTTTTTTTCAAAGCCAAAAAAGTGTCTTTTTTGATACTCGTTCTCACCTGCCCCATCAAGTCCAGCATAAAATGCAAATTGTGGATCGTGGCCAGGCGGTAATAGGAAAGCTCGTTGGCATGGTAAAGATGGCACAGATAGGCGCGCGAGTGGTTTTGACAGGTAAAGCACGAACAGTGCGGATCAACCGGCTTTTTGTCCTCTCGGAATTTGGCCGAAGCGATATGAAGTCTGAACTTGTTTTTCACGTTTCCGCCGGATTCGGGCCGAATACACAAACTCCCCCGCCGGGCGTTGCGCGTAGGACTTACGCAATCAAACGTATCGATTCCGCGATCCACACACTCGAAAATATCGTCAACTTCTCCAATGCCCAATAAATGACGAGGTCGATCGTCCAGTTGCGGAATCACCCACTCCAGTATCTGATGCATATCCTTTTTGCAATTGCCCAGCGATCCACCAATAGCTATGCCGTCGAATGGCTTGGAGTTTATGAATTCCGTGCTTTCGGCGCGAAGATCGGAAAACCATCCTCCCTGAATTATCCCGTAAAGCGCCTGTTCTTTATTGTGATATTTTAACGATAGTTTGGCCCAATCATGCGTCCGGCGCATTGCCACAGCCGTATAATCCTTGTCCGATAACGGTGAGGTACACTCGTCGAACGCCATAATGAGATCGGAATCAAGATTGGATTGGATCTTCATTGAAGCCTTGGCGTCCATAAATTGCCACGACCCGTCATACACGGATTTAAATTTTATCCCTTCGTCGGTTATCCTCGTAAGATTTTCTTTGACATTGGCCGCCGGTTTTTCCCGCTCCTTTTTACCGTTTTCGCCCGGAAAAAAATTCCCGATCTTACCGATATTGTGTTCCCGAGCCAATCCCAAGGAAAAGGCCTGGAAACCGCCGGAATCGGAAAAGAGCGTTTTTTCAAAATTCATGAACTTATGCATTCCGCCCAGCTTTTTCACGGTTTTATCCCCGGGCTTAAGATGCAAGTGGTAGGTATTCACCAAAGCGCACTGCGCACCCAAGGCCACCAAATCATCGGAATTTAACGCCCTCACCGATCCCAAGGTCGCGACCGGCACAAAATAAGGGGTTTCTATTTTTCCCCTCTTTGTTGTAATCACCCCTGCCCGAGCAGCAGTTTTTTTGTCTTTCTTTAAAATTTTAAAGTTAAAATTTTCCATTGGTTATCTCCGGGAAGAAAAAAGCAACAGTGGAAACTGTTGCCTAAAGCTACCCTATGTCGATAAACGCTTTCATTGAATCGACGTTATCCTTAAGCCACTGGCGCTGGTCCGAAGTTACCGGATCGGTACCCGACCAAACGCTTAAGGTCCAGCCATCCTTTTCGGTCAGCCGCCGTAATTCCGGCCAGGATTCTTCCATCAGGCTAAGTCTGACCGGAAACGTGACATTATCCAGCCAGCGGCAAAGACTGATCATTTCGTCCACATTTTCTTTGGTGTAGAAACAGTCATCCGCCGTTGTCCAACCGGGAGAAACAATGACGTTCGCATGATCCTTAAGATAAGTCTGGCAGATAACCAGAAACGCTTCGGGATGGAACCTCGCCGCGTCAGCCCCATTGCCTTGCAAAATATCGGCATTAAGAATTATCGGCTGTTTTAACCCGTACTTTTCCAACAAATAAAGCGACGGCCAGAATATTTCCGGGAGTTTGAAATCAAGTTTGATCCCGATCTTTGCCTTTTGGCTTATCCTCCAAAAAAAGTCGTTCAACGACAGATCGCTGTCGGTGTTGGGCGGATGAGCACAAATGATCTTACCCAAGCGATTAAGCATCACATCCGTTTCGATAAAATGAACCGGTCTGCCAAGCGCATCGATCAAAGCTTCCTGACTGTTCGTTCCATGGGACCAGGTGATCTCGCCCGGCTTATTAACCCCGAAATATCTTGCCCATTTGTCGATCATAATAGTTATAATAACTATTTTTCCTAAAAAATCAACGCCACACAAACAAAAAGGCCTGCTTTTGTAAGCAGGCTTAACGCGACTAACCATAGATAAACTGTCTGATCGCTCCGATCTCCCGATGTTTTGGAAAAACGTCTTTTCTTCCCTTGAGGCCTTCCCGGGAATACGCCCCAACCTCTTCGCCTTCGTCTCCGGTATGTTTCAAAACCGGCAGCTCCGGAAGCTTTAATCCGAAAACAAAGAAATCGTGGGTATCCCGGTCTTCCCAATGAAGCAAGACCAGTTTTTCCGGGTCAATCTTGGCCCCGGTTTCCTCATCCATTTCCCGTACGGCGCATTTTTCCGGAGTTTCTTCTCCATCACGCTTTCCGCCCGGAAATTTAAGATAAGGCACCCGGCCCGGTCTTCTCTCCCGGACCATCGGAATACCTCCGGGAGTCACTAACACCACTATCACGGCGAAATCCCGATATTTCGGTGCCGCCCCTATCTCTAATACCTGTTGCATTAAAACTCACCAAACCACGCAACTTTTTTTATTATACTATAATTACATTATTTGTCAAATACAATCAATTGATTTTTCCTTATGTAATTGAACCAAGATAGTCGCCGTGTAATTTTATTTTCGGGCTTCTGAATATTTCGTAACTATACAAATTGATCGTTTCACCATTCATCGCCAGCCGCGACTTAAAACTTCCCTTCTCACCAGGATCGATCTCCCCGATCGCTATCTTCGTAAAACCCTTCGCTAGGGCTCGGCGACCGCCAGCAATATGCAAACGCATTCCTAATTCCTTATATCCCCTTAAACATTTGCCGATCAGGCCAACGGCGCTATTGGTAGGATATCCGGGAGCAAAAACAATGTATCCGATTATTTTATTTCCATTGATGGCTACTTCGCCATCGATACCCGGATCTTTGAGATAATTATCCAAAAAGAATTTATCATTCTCCATTCCTTTTATTCTCAATTTCGTAACCGGCCGTTGGTCCCATTGATCAAAAAATTCCAAAAGTTCCTCTTTATGGTCTGGCTCGATTTTTTCAAAACGGATATCGGGATGCCTTCTATTGAAAACATTGAAAGCGCGTTTGATCTTAGGATCGGCAAGCTGGGCGATCGTTGCCGTATCGACTATCAATTCGCTTCTTTTTGAACAACTCGGATACCGCAAGTTATCCGCGCTAACCATATTATAAGCAACATAGACCGGATCGAACTGATCCTTGATCGCGGCGATCAAAGCATCGTCATCCGAAACGGAAAAAAGGATCCGGACATCGTTTCCAAAAGGTTTTTCCCTCAACAATATAAGCCGGACCTCCGAGCCGGAAACCGCCAAGTATAACTTTTTTATCCCGCAATTTAAAAAAATATCCAGCGAATACGGGGAACCGAAAAAAGAAAAACCGACTTTGGCTTTTTTCAAATAGTCATTTAATAACTCCTTGTTTTTTGGTTCGACCCTTTTAAATTCCCACATTATAAATAATCTCGACAACGGTAGACTTTCTCGGCTCAAACAACCTCTTATCAAGAGCCATTGACCTTATTGAGAAATCTTCCTCTATTTTGCTCCGACAAAAATATTTTCGTTAAGATACTTACGGGTGTAGGGACCGAAAAATCCGGTCGGCCCGGTAAGCCCAAGTGGATATAAAATATTTTCCTTGTACCGGTCCTGGAATTTCATTACCGCGGCTTTGGTAGCCGGCCCGAAATAGCTTGTGATGCTGGCCTCCGACTGCCAAAACCCTTCATTTATCAAAAGCTGCTGCAAAATCTTCACATCCTCGCTTCTCATCCCGACTTTCAAATTACTCGCGAGCAGCTGCGGAAAAAGCATCAGGTCTTTATCGATTTTGCTTAGTTTACCAAACATTTGGAACCTCCTTACGGAAACGTCGCCATAAAATAACGAAGCTAAAGGCTCAAAAACTCCCTTTAGCTCACTGTTGGTCAAAGGTATCTCAAAGCCGTAGTCGCTCACCGAATAGTCGACATTCCCCTGCCAAACACTTGGCGGAAGCTTCATGGTATCTGGATAAACCAAAAATAAATTAATCCTGGTTTCGCTGTCGGCAATCTCGGAAACCCCGCTTACGAGCATCGGGAAATAAAAATAACGCGTTGAAAAACGGTAAACCAGCGGTTTGATCGTATTATCGTCATCGCTTAAAGTTGCGACATCGAAAACAAAATAATTTATGTTCCGTTTCAGGTAGCTCTTCAACCCGTTCTTGAATTCCTCGGAGATCTGTTTCTTTTCCAATTTTTTTCCGGCGGCAAAACCATCGATCCAGTTGGAAAACTCCTCGGGGTTATTGACCTTAACCACAGTAACGTCGTGGGCTCCGATCACTTTCTGAAAAACAACCTCGACGCTTGGCGCGTTTTCCGCTTTTGAATCGGACCCTTTACCCGTTGCAGCGGTTCCCCAAGTAACGCTAATTTTTTGATTCAAAACATCGACCATTTTTTCAAAAATGGCGGTGTCTCCCTCTTTTATCTCCGAAGGATTGGAAGGCAAAGGAACGGTTTTCAAAAGCGTTACTTCGCCGCTGCCGGCCGGCTTGCTCCAGTTAGTCGACAAAACCAGGATCTCTTCGGTCCCGTTCCAAGCGACGATCGCGTTCTGATCGGTCTGGCTGACATAAATTTGCGGTGGCCAATGAACCATTCCCCCATTGGCACCCACGGCCAAAGGCGCAGCAAGAATTCCAAACGACAATACCAATAAAAAATAAGGGATTTTTTTCATTTTTTTGTTTATTTACTTATTTTTCATGATATCACTGTCCCGGCTAGTTAACAAAAAAAGCGGATAATCCGCCTTTAACTCCACCGCGTATGATAAACCGCAACAACGAATAATGCTATCAGTCCAAACACGACATAAAACATGAATGAGTCGCTTTTACTGAAATCTTCTTTCTGATATCGGGCTGTCTTGATATCATAGTTGAATAATTTGTAATACGACGGAGGGTTGTATTTGACTTCTTTTAATTCGGTTATCTGGCCATTTTTGACCAATGAAAATTTCCAGGTTACAAGATCCGCATCTTCTCCCGAGCGTATGACTAGTTGGCCATACCAGCCATCCTTGCTCATAGCGCCTTCATCAAGTTGGAGATTGGACACGTATTTTCCGGTATCGGCACCTAAATACGTAAAATCCATTTTGTGGTCGAACGGCACGCTCCTGATCTCCGGCTGGCCATACGTGTCAAAGAGATAACCGGCATATAGGGCGGGCCCGGAAACAACAACACAGCAAACCACTATCAGCCATCTAACACTCCATATCGATTCCAGAAATTCTTCCATTTTTCCGGCAAGGTCAAATTCTTCCATGGACTTACGCCAATTCTTAACTTTCAGATCGTTCATAATAACCAACTCCCGTAATTTTTAAAGAACCGAGTTTAGGCAAATATTATCCTTTTCGTCTTTTTTGTCAACTAAAAACCGCCTCGTTTTCGAGACGGCTTTTAGGGCTGATTGATCAGTAGCCAAGTATCTTGCCAAAATACGATTGGCGCAATTTTTCTTCCGAATCGGCAAGCTCATTGTCAACAATGTTGCGTATCATCTCCTTATTCCAGTCCGACGACCAATTGCCCGCGATCCACATCATACCGATACTCACGCCGTACATATTTAATTTTTTTAAAAGCAACCGATCGTTAAATACATCCGACAGCCCTTCTCTTAGGGCAGGCAGAAAATGATAAAAGCTCTTGCCTTTGTACTTCTGAAAATCTTTGGTTCCCTCGACGAATTGAGCGGGATTGTCGATGTAGCCGAGCAAAGAAACCAGCGTTCTCGTTTTTGGAGCCTGCAAGGCCGAGTCAAAATCAATGATCGCGGTTAATCTATTTCCCTCGTGCAAAATATTACCCATATGCAAGTCGGTGTGGATAAACACCGGTTTCTCGTCATTGAAAATACCGACATTCTCCAAGAAATATTTTTCGACTTTTTCGATATCTTTTTCGTCGCAAAGCTTTTGTTCCCGTATCGCCCGTAGGTGCCGCCCGAACTCGCTGGCCAATAATTCGGCATAGATAGGGAGCAAGCCAACTTCTGAACCTACCGGGCCAAACTTATCAAACCCGATAGCGAACAATTGCTTCACTACCGCCAAAACCTGCGTAAACAGATCGATTTGCGATTTATCGCTCAACTCAAAAATATCGTCGAGAAGAAGCGTGCCCGATGCCCTCTCCATTATCAATATTTCGTAATTCGTCTTTTCGAAAAAATCGTAATCCCGAACTTTTACTACGGGATATTGCCCAAAAAGTTTATCGGAAACTATTTTATTTGCCAAGTACTTACAAACCCCTTTGTCTTTATTTATTTTGATCACCAAACTAGGCGTCAAATAGGTCGCGTTCATGTTTCCGGCAACGGCCTCTTGTATTAATTCTTGTTCAACGCCGGTTATCCCCAACACCCTCAAAACCTCCATTATTTCTTTGGAAGAAAACTTGGAAACGCGCTTTTTGTATTGCTCGGCGATTTCTTGCTGATATTTTTTGCTATCGGTTATCTTTTGTTCGTCCATATATCCATCCAAAACCGCCTTGTTTTAAGGCGGTTTGGTTTTGTGGACCCGCGGGGACTCGGACCCCGGATACGTCCATGCCATGGACGCGTATTACCACTATACTACGGGCCCGGATTATGCCGTAATATTAATATATTTCCGGCAAATTGTCGAGGCTAAGCCAAACCGTTCTTGTCTTTGATCTCTTCGGCAAGTTTTTTCAGCTCTTCAATGCCGGCCTGCGGGCCAAGCTGGGTGGAAATATAGCCTGGGTAATTTTTGAAAAACACGCGGTCTTTGGCCCACATTTCCTGAAATTTCTCCTCTAGACCGTACAGAGGATATAACTTCAAATGAGCATGGTTAACGCCCATGCCCTCCATCACCAGCGCGACGCGAATAACACCCAATCCGGCTTCCAAGATCCTGGAAGCTTTTTTGGCCGCTTCAAAAAATTCCGCGTAATCGTTTTTTGGCATATCGAAAACGTAAGAATCGTAATGTTTTTTAGGCATCACCAAAGCCATTCCCCTGGTATTGGGACTGGCATCAAGAATCGCCAGAAAATTTTCGTCTTCCCAAATTCTGGCCGCCGGTATTTCCCTTTTTGCTATTTTACAAAATATGCAGTTATCCATATGGTATAGTTTATTTCGCGCAAGAAGCCGATCGACGCGCTTCTTTAGACCGGCAACAATCTCCATTGTACTTATCTTCGCCATAGCAGGCAAGCACTTTTAAATAACAAACTAGCCGGAATCCTCTTGGCTCAAACCCCCATGCATGACATACGGGGTATGCCGCCAATAAAATCGTCAAAAACAAATATGAAACTTTCGCTACGGGAATATTTAAACAGCGGGTCCGGTAAAAAAAGACCACTTTAGGATTTTCTCTGTGTCCTGAAAGTGGTATTGTTTTTTAAGAAGTGCCCATGATTGCACTTCAGACACTGGGATTTTTCGATCGCCGCCCGCGCCGCCGGTAAGAGGCATTTAAACTTGCCCTCTAATTCCAAATCGTGATCTTGGAATCCTTGATGCCAATCAAGCTCCAACTCCTTGGTCTTTGAAAGAAAAATAATATTCTTTTCTTCGTTCTTGATCGATAATCTGTAAACGGTCAGTGCTGAACCGTATTGACCCCATTGCGCCATTATTTCGAAAAGATCTTTTGTCCGGTAGAAATCGGCGTGCCTCCCCAGAGGTCTTGGATTTTCCGGCAAATGGAATGCGGCCAGCTTGTTTCCCTGCGGATCGGTAATAACACTTGCCCTGCCCGCGTCTTTTGTAGCGCCGCCTTGTTCGCTTGCCTCGATCCGCAAAATTCCCATTCCTATGGATGTAGGCATTCTATAGCGATTGCCGTCATCACTCTTGTTTATGAGGGGCAAACGCACAATCATGCCCATCCTTCCCGCGAAGATCCGACAACCCTCGTTTCGCGCTATCGCCATCTTGGTTCCGCCAAGCCTTGGTGTTACCATTTGCAAATACACAATATCAAGCTCCTTTTTTACCTCTTTTTGATGCTAAAACCGTCTTAATGTGCTATCCAATCTATACTATGTTTGAGTAAAAAGTCAACAAGCTCGTAATGGTTCAGGACTTTGGAATCACCTCTTGGCGATCTTAAACTAAAACCCCCCCCTTTAACGGGTCTGGTGTTTTATTTGAAAATTGGAAATCCAAAATCCGGCGGTATGCCGGCTTTTGGTCTGTGTGCCCCCACCAGGAATCGAACCTGGATCTAGAGCTTAGGAGTCTCTCGTTCGGTCCATTGAACTATGGGGGCGAAGAATAGCGTTTATTTCCTGAGCGGATAAGTAGTGAGCAATAAGTCAAAAATAGCGCGCATCAAGCGCGACAAGGAAATTCTAACAAAAAAAATGCTTGTTGGCAATATGATTAGATGTTAGAATGAACCAAGATTATCGGAGGAATAAAAGAAAAAATCATGCCAAAATCAACATCACTCTCCCCTTTCGTCAAAATCGCAAGAAAAGTCTGCCCGGCCGTTATCACCATAGTCGTTTCAAAAGATTTGTCCAAAGTGGAAGGTTTTTATTTCGTTCCCATGGGCGACCAGCAAATGGTTATGCCAAAAGTCAATAATTCCAAGGGAAAAACAAAAATCGGCGGCGGCTCCGGTTTCATTATTTCCTCGGACGGCTACATCTTCACTTGCAGCCATGTCGTGGACGATCCGGACGCGAGCTATACTGTGATAGTTGATCCAAAACACAAATACGAAGCCAAGGTTCTGGCCAAAGATCCCTTGGTGGACGTCGCTATTTTAAAGATCGAAGGCAAAGATCTTCCTTGTCTGGAAATGGGAGATTCCGACAACATCGAGCTTGGCGAACAAGTATTAGCCGTAGGCAATCCCCTTGGTGAATTCGAAGACACGGTTTCGGGTGGCATTATTTCCGGATTAAGCCGCAAGATCACGGCTTACGGAGGAACCGCTATGCACGAAACCAGTTTGCGCGGCCTCATCCAAACCGATGCCGCGATCAATCCCGGCAATTCGGGCGGGCCGTTGGTTGATATGGAAGGAGAAGCAATCGGCATTAACACGGCAATGGTAATGGGAGCGCAAAATCTGGGTTTCGCCATACCTATCAACTATGGAAAAAAAATCCTGGAAGAAGTGATGGCTTTCGGAAAGATTAAGCGTCCCTTTTTGGGCGTCCGCTATGTCGTTTTAAATGCCGAAATCTCAACGGCCAATAAACTACCGGTCGATTACGGCGCCTTGGTCGTCCGCGAAACCTTCGGCGAACCCGCGGTCATTAAAGGAACCGCAGCCGATAAAGCCGGACTAAGGGAATACGATATTGTTCTCGAGTTCGGCGGCCAAAAAATCAATCAGGAGAAACTGCTCACCGACGTCCTGCAAGAATGCCGCATCGGAGAAGCAGTGCCGATGAAAGTGTTGCGCGAAGGAAAAGAAATCAAGCTATCGGTGCGGCTCGAAGAAAGAAAATAATTGGAACTTCATCAGAAAAAAACAGCCGAGAGGTTGTTTTTTAATTCTGGGAATCAAAGAAAAAGTTCATCCTAAGATGAACTTTTTAGCTAAAGACGGAATAGTCGGCGGTTCCGACATAAGACCCTTAATCACATCGTAAGCCGTTCCCTTTTTGGCCAATGTTTCAAGAATCGCCATCTTCACCACCCTGGCGTCAAACTCGAACGGGAAATTACGTGCGGCTTTTTGATCGTCGATCCGCGTTTCAGCAGCCAAGTCGCGAAAAACTTGATCGAGGCGATGCCTAAGCTGCTTATCGGCGATACTAATGATCTTTCGATTGGACCGCCAGTCAAATCTTTTTTTTAAAAGCGTTGCCTGATAATACTGCCTCACCGCGTGACAAGCAAACATGAGGATGCCGACCTCCAAAAATCCAGCTGGATATTCTTTTTCCAGCCCGAAAGTTTTAATACAATCTTGCCCGTAAGCCTCCAATACCTTAGCGCTGTCAGGAATTTTAACTTCGTATCCCTTGAGACCGAAGTCGATTTCTTCGATAAAACCAAGCGGCTGACCATCGCCATCTTTTTGGTAAACGAATTCCGGCCGCCTGTTTTCGATAAAAATTACGGTGTGCAAAGAATGAATAATCCGTGCCACCGCTAGATTTGCCGCCAGGTCTTCTTGTTTTAAGCCCATGCCTTTACCGTTTTCCAAAAACTTAGCCTCACTAACGCCAGGCAATCCGCCTACCACGAGCATCTCCAATACGCTTGAGAGCGTTTTAACGGTAGTTTCCGTCACCTTCCCACCTCACTTTCCATAATATTCCACTAAATTATCGAGAGATTGGTTATTAACCTCATCTTCATCATCATCCGGCGAAAAAATAAATGGCCCGCCGGCACAAGCGCTTACCTCTTGAAAAAAACTGGCAAGCACGAATGGATAATCTTCTTTGAACTTCTCCGGCCTTATAACCTGGATTGTCATTCCTAAAAACTCGCCTTCGATCACAGCCAGCGGGAAAACCCGGGGCTTACTTTTATCGCTCCTCTTTTCGACAAATAAAGCCATCTGCCTTTCCTCCTTTATGAAGGTTCTGGCTTAGATTATGGATATTTTTTCTTCTTTGTCAAGGAAAACTTAAATTTTTCTAACGATGATTTTCCGCTACCGCGCAAAAAAAATCCGCGATTTCGCGGATTTGCAACGGTTTAAGAACTTAACTCGACCCATTTTCCGTTTTGCCACAGTCTGCCGCCGGCACTCGCCAATTGACGCCAACCAACATTCTCATCGGCCGAATATTTGCCTCCTGCGATCCGCGCCCCAAGCTTCAGCGGGATCATGCTGGTTCTTTCGGGAAGCGCGATAATGACTTTTACTTCTTTATCGATGGTTTCGTTTACGATAACTACCTCTCGCAAAACAAATCCTCCGGGAAGTATCTGCTTCATGTTCCGAAGCATTGTTTCCGAAAATCCATCCGGAAGAGAATATTCACAAACCGCCTCTTCCGCAAGCTCAAGGAAGTAAATCCGTATATAACGGACGATGAGCACTTTCTCGAAAAAAAACTTTTCGTGGCCTTTCAGTATGACGTGCCTACCCATTCTTTCGGCTACCGTAAATACTCCGTTACGCCACCCCGGTATGGCTTTAATATGTTCGTCGCCCAAGTCATATAGGGCGTTTTTTCTGAATCTTACCTTTGAGCCTTCCCTTATCTCGTTATCCCTTTCTTCATCCCAAGACATTTTCGCCACCAGACATATTCGTAATCTTACCTTCGTATAACATGAGAAAATATATTTGTCAACTGCTCCGGCCTGAAGGCCGGCGCCTTTAGCCCCAAAAAAACCGGCATCCTCCAAATCAAACCTTATCTTTATCCAGCAGCAAAGCTTTGCCTACGGCTTCTTCTTCCTGGCTCGTCCCGTTTACATCGTAATGGACGTCTTGTCGAAATACTTTATTCCCGGCTTTCTTCCATTTGATGACGGTTTTATTCACCAACCGGTCTACTTCCTCATCGGGCCAGGTTTCAAGCATTACCATCCGGCGGACCCACTCGTGCGATGCGGCCCACAATATCCTTGTTTTCCATTCCTTGCTGTCGGAAATAAAATAGAGCCTGCCCCAATAAAAATTGAATTTTTTATCGAATTTGAATTTTTCTTTTATGATTTTCATTTTTTTATCTTGGTGCAAAAAAACACTCCGTCGCGGAAGTGCTTATAAAAATCCCGCAACTCCCGTTATGATTTTTTTGATTGCCGGTCATTTAAAATTCGCGCATTGATCTTTTTGGCCTCGGGATCGCTCAAACCGGTATAAGTTATCCTTACCGTATGCTTGGCAACCTCATTTTCCACGAATTTATCGATCACGGCCAGACTCCAAAGGTTTTTTGGGGAAACTTTGGCTTTTATCTCGTTAATCACGCTCTCGATCCTTTCACCCACCCTTGTTTGGATGTTCATATCCAGAACAACCAACTTGTCGCTTATTTCCACTACCGGCGCGGCATCCGGTTTGATCCCTTCCAAAACATTGACGTCCAGCTCGGCAAAGTAAGTATTCCCCCCAAGAAACCCCCGCTTTAATTTGTAAACTATGCCGCAAGATTTACCTTTCGCTTTAATGATCCAGCACGAATTGGGATTGCACAACTCCGGCTTCTTCGCCGCTTCAGCGTAATCGATCTCGGAAATACCCAACAATCGAAGCACCGTTTCTATTCTGGCTTTAAAAAAGGACAGCGCTGGTTTATTGGCTACCAATAAGGCGCCGAAGCTTTCTTGTTCAAGATAACGATCGCCCCGGCGGCCGAAAATTTTCCCATTTTCGAACAAATCGATAATAGTTACGTTTTTTTTCTGAAACTCCACGGCCTGCCTGATCAAACCGGAAGCCAGCGACTGGCGCAGTTCCGGATATAGCTCGTTGATGGCATTCTCGGCTACGATCGTTTCCCATTCCAGGTAATTAGCCTTGGCATTCTCGTTTTTTTCGGTAAGCGGCAGGGAAAGGATTTCATCCGCCCCATTCTGCGATAAGATCTCCTTCATTTTTTTTACCAGTTTTATCCGGCGCGGAGTGATCTCGTCGGCTGTTTCGAAAACCGGGGCAAGGCCGGCCGGGATCTTATCGTATCCGTTGATCCTCAATACTTCTTCAACCAGATCTTCGGGCAAGGATATGTCGGTGCGGAAAGCCGGAATAGAAACTACCACTGTTTTTTTGTTTTTTTGTCTGACGGAAAAACCCAGATTTTTTAAAATCTTAACCGCCTCGAACGCCGGAACTTCCACGCCGGAAATTACGCCCGGCAAAGAAAGATCGAAGTCGATCTTTTTCCCCAAAGCAACCTTTGGGTAATATTCGAAAACTTGCGTAGCGATCTTGCCAAAGCAGGATTCGAGGATCAGGGAAACCAGTAAATCGAATGCTCCAGCCGCGCCTTCGGGATCAAGATCTTTCTCCAGGCGCAGGCTCGCTTCCGTGATGACTTTCACGTCGCGTGAATTTTTCCTGATCACCGCTCCGCCGTAAACCGCCATTTCAACAAAAAGTTTTGACGTTTGAAGGCTGATCTCGGCCGATTTTCCGCCAACGATCCCGGCCAGGGCCAAAATGCTCTCTTCATCCTTAATGGCCAAAACGTCGTCTTCCGGAAGAACGATTATTGTCCCATCCAAAGTCATAATCTTCTCCTTGGCGTAAGCCCGAGTCCAAACAATACTGCCTTTCACCTTCTCTAAATCGATCAAATGGGAAGGGTAGCCGGTATAAATCATTACGTAATTGGAGAGATCCACCAAAAGATTCTTACTGTTAAGACCGTAAACCTTCAGGAATTCTTTCAGCCAGGCTGGTGATTCTCCGTTTTTGGAATCGTCAATTTCCAAAGCCAGGATCCTTTTCACATCCCCGGATTGAACCGCGATCTTTATCGGCATCTTGGATGTTAAGCTGTTTTTTTTGACAGCAACCTTTGGTAAAACCAGTTTTAAGCCAAAACAAGCCGCTACTTCCCGGGCTATTCCAACCACCGAAAAACAGTCTGCCCGATTCTGCCGCACCTCAAAACTCAATAGCCAATCGGTCTTTCCGTCGTAAGTAATTTGCTCAAAGCCATCCAGCATCAAACCGGCCATGGTTAAAGCCCGGCCGACCTCCTGAGGTTTAGCCGACAATCCCGGCACAAGTTTTTTTATCTCACTATAAATTGCCTTCATTTTCGTTGTATTTATATCCCAAATCCCCGCCAAGCAAGGTCCGGATATCGGTAATATGGTATTTAGCCATCACCCAGCGATCCAAGCCAAGCCCGAACGCGAACCCCATCCATTGTTTAGTATCGATCTCGGCCGCTTTCATTACATTTGGATGGATAATACCCGCTCCACCCATCTCTATCCAGCCCACTCCCTTGCACAACGGACAGCCCTTGCCTTTGCATTGGAAACATTGCATGTCGGGACCAACCCCGGGCTCTACCTCCGGATAATATTTATTGCGGTATCTCACGACCACATCCGAACCGTACATTTTTTTAAAAATAAGATTCAAGGTCGAAAAAAGATCTTTTAAAGTAGCGCGCTTTAAAACAACGACTCCTTGGTAGTGATGGAAAATAAAATGATTGCTTTTATTCGCCTTCTCGTTTCGGTAAACACGTCCGGGCGTGACAACTTTAAAGGGTGGCTGGTAATTGGCCAAAACCCTGGCCTCAACCGAAGACATTTGCGTCCTTAACATTATGTTCGGTTCTTTAAGATAGATCGTATCCTGCATGCCGCGCGCCGGATGATCACTGGGCACGTTAAGCCGCTGGAAGCAGAATTCATCGGTTTCGATTTCCGGACCGTCGACAATGCTGTATCCCATCGATAGGAATATTTTATTCATTTCGTCGATCGTTTCCGTAATGGGATGCAGATGGCCGATCTTGGGCGGATTGATATCAAGTTCCTCCGTATCGTCTTTTAACGAATCATTTTGGGTGTTTTCAAAAAAACCTTTCTCCAGTTCCGCGACCCGGCTTTCGCAATTCTTCGCGAACCGGTTTATTTCCTGACCAAGATTCTTTTTTTCCTCTTCGGTAAGATTTTTCAGTTTAGCGAACAAACCGCGGATCGCTCCTTTTTTTCCGAGATACTTAACCGAAAAATCCCTCAGTTCTTGAGGGGTTTTAATACTGCCCAAGTCCCTTTCAACCGCTAATTTGAGTTCCTTAAAATCCATATCCTGAAGTTAAAATACAAGCTCATTGTACCCGATTTGGGTCAAAAGTAAAGATGGATTTTAGTTTGTTTCGTCGGTTTGCCCGTTGGATTTCCGCGTTGGCGGAAAAACCAAAAAAGAAATTATCCCTGCATAAATTATTGCTGGCAGTAAAGGGCCGGAAACAAACATAAGAATGTCTTTGGCAGTCAAAACCGCGTCAGCTCCTTTTACGGAAGAAAGCAAGTACAAAAGTACAAACGAGTCTAAAATAATAATAGAAAAATACATCCAAAAAAATACTCGATAAAATACCGCTCGGCGACTTGTTAGGCTTAATTTTTTAACAAAAAAATATAGCACTACCGCGATCAACGGATAACAAGCCAAATAGACCATATTGTATAATTCTCCGGGCAGACGGATGCTTAGCAAAAGAAATAACAATGTAGCAAAAATAACCGTGATTAAAATACCGAAGCCCAAAAATTCCTTTAAAAATACCTTCGGTTTATTGTTCATTATTTTTTTATTCTAATCATTGTAATACGATTTCATAAAAAACTTTTTATCTCCAGCAATGAATCGATCTTTTTCCAGGCCACGGTTCCCAGTTTTTCGTCAAAAGGTTTTACCGCTATCCCATGCCCGGTCTCGACGAATGCGTGATAATCATTTTCGCTGTCTCCGACGAAAAACATCTCTTTAATATCCATTGAATGCTTCTTGGCTAATTCCTTGATCTGGCGGGCTTTAGCCAGCCCCTCATTCCCGCCGTATCGGATCGTTTTCAAATCACCCATCAGGCCGAATTTTAGAGAGGAATTAAAATAATAACCGTCAGCACCAGCCCTGGAAGCGATCATTTTTACGAACATATCCATACCGCCCGAAACCAGATAAATTTTCCAGCCCTCCTCTTTCAAATAAGGCAGTAATTCCTGCGCGTCCTTTTTCAGCTCCATTTCTTCAAAAACCCGGTTGATGAATTTTTTATTGGCTTTTCCGCTTTTCCGGTATATTTCGGTAACCGCCTTTTCCCCCTCCGGAATCGGCAGCTCTTCTTTCACTACGGCTTGGTATATGGAAACCACCTTGAAAACGTCGCAACCGAGGCCGTCAGTCAAAGCCGCGAAAGACGATTTGTTTTCCATTATCGTCCCGTCGATGTCAAAACAAATCAGCTTTGTTTTTTTCATTATTTTTTTTACCGTATGCGTCCCGTTTAACAAATTCCCCCGCTTCCTTGGGCGAGGGAATGTTCGCAAAAAAATAGCGATAAATCTTGGTTATGGCATCAAAACTTTCTTGCTTTTGAAGGTATCCGTCAGATCACCGCTAGTGCTTTTCACGAGCTTGTTGTCAACATAAGAAAACCATTCTATTTTAACGATCCGCAAATCGTAATAATTGGTGGTTTTCCCCCAACCCTCGGTATTGAAATTGGAATTGACCGTAAAGGTTGCCGACGAATCCGATCCGATCTTGTAATAGTTGCCCGATTCATCGGCATTGGCGGGCTTCCCGTAACTTGACTCCACGCCGTCGGTCGTAGCGGTTGACGTGGTGTTATCCTTCATCCTTTTGACGAGGAAAGCGGCTGTCTTGGGAATATAAATATCTTTGTTGAGAGCCGAAATCTTGACCGTGAACGTCGCGTCAAGGATCGAAGGTTCGGTATCGGTTTTCGGAGTTTTTGTCGCCGTTACGTTGGTCATGCTGAAATCCGGCATATCACCATAGAAAGTTACCGCGTAGCTAGCCGCCGATCCGGTCTTTTCACTGCTGGAAAGTGAATCGCCATCGGAATTATCGGCATCGATATTTGACCCGGAATACACCGTAACAACGGATGTGTAAGAATCCAATACGTCGACGTAATCGGCTTTGATTGTGTAAATCTCCTTAATACCGGATCCGATATGGATGGAAAGATCCGAAAAATCGGCTTTATGATCGCTTCCGACTTCCGCGGAAGCGATCTCCTCATCATTGCTGTCGAAAAGATACGCGGTCTCCGGATAAATCGCTTTTTTCCCGCTAGCGGCGCCGAATACTACATTATTTATTCCATTGACATCAACCGAACCGTTAACGGCTTTGACGTTAAAAATCAACAATTCCACCCTCCCTGCTTCCCCGTCGGAACCGGCCGAAACATTTCGCGCCGCAAGCGTATCGGAACTTTTTGAAACCACCAAGCTCGCGTTATCGGTTGTGGAACCCTTCTCGTATACTTTGCAGGTCCGGGAAATGGGATCCGACGGAGAAACCTTGGACAATCCGGCGCCATCGGTACCCCTCACCCCCCCGTCGGGAACCGTGATCTTTATATCCTGAGGCAAATTCGCGCTTATCGAATCTTTCCCATCCACCTTGACCGTGAAGATCTTGGAACTTCCTTTTGTTATTTTATCGGTAAAACCGTCAAGCATGATGGTATAATCCGACCCGGACTTACTCATCGTCGAACTACTCAAGTCCGAAGAAGCAAGTAGCGAGCTGCCTTCATATAAATATACCTTAGTAAGATAGTTATAGGGCTTCACATTCTCGAATTGCAACTTTACTCTTACAATCCGGATATCCGAATCGGCGGCGACTGCTTTGATCCCCAGAACGCTCACTTTGGAACTGCCTTCATAAACTTTGACTCCCGTAGCCGGACTGGAATTTAAAGAAACGGAAAGATCCCCTTCCGGCCCATTATTGTCGACAGTATCATCACCGCTGTCTTTTTTTAACGCAGCCAATATCGCGTTCAATTTGGCCCGGGTTTTTGCCGAGACAATACCGTTACCGCTCGATAACCCGTCGGGAGTAAGAATTTCGGAAGCGTATTTGTTTTGGAACTTTATCACCGCGGCTTTTGTAAGCTTGCCGAATTTCTGCGTTTCGAGCCCTACAGATCCCGGACCCGACACTGCGATCCGCGTCGCTGCGTTTTGGTTCAGAAGCACCTGCAAACAAGCGACATCGGAACCGACAATACCCAGATTAAGCTCACGGGCAAAGGTTATCCCGGCGCACTTGGCCGGAATACCGGTTTGGGCAGTAAGCTGTTCCTGAAGTTTCGTTATCTGGACCTGCAAAGCCTGGATTTGAGCCAACAAGTCGGCGGTCGTAACCGCAAAAGCCATCTTTGGAACCAACATAACTCCGATAATCAGGCAAGCAATCGGCGAAAAAACTTTTTTATTAAACATAATTTATAAAATATTGGTTTTTAACCTTATGATTGATGGCAACAAACTTTTGACCGCGGTTGAATTGCTTTATAGAAATATCGCTCTCGACAGTATTTTACCATAAACCCGGCCTTGCGGGAAAGAAAAAACCTAGCTCAGGCTAGGTCAATCGGTATTTTTTCGCGCTTGGTTTATTCGCGTTAGATAATCCAGGTTAAAGTCGGGAATGGCGCTAAGCAGCCGTTTTCCAATCTCCAATCCGTCGGACCTTACGGCCAGAATCCCTTCGATTTGAACAATGATCCGTCTTGATAAGCCATAGTCTTTATAAGCTATGGATATTCCCTCGATGATTTTTTCCGGATCGCCGGTCTTGATCTGACGATCCAATTCTTCGATTGAACAACAATACATAGACCAGATCTTTCCGGTTTCCCTCACCTCCCGCAAGGTCTGCATCAAAATCAACAGATCTTTAAACTCGATTTTTTGGGACGCGAGGCGATCGAATAATTCATAGAAAGACAGTAAGTGTTGGTCTGGCTTGCTGAACGCCACGGCCATAAGACCGTAGTTTGAAAGCTTTTTTATTCGCGGCCTGATAAAAAAAGCGTTCAGCAATATTCTAACCTGGCGCGAACATCCGGTTTCCGGAATCAATCCTATCGTTTCCTCGATATATTTCTCGCTTTCTTCCATTTAACTCACCGATTGAATGTGCTGGCCAAGATAATAACCTATTTTCATTAAAACACAAGCCGGACAAACAAAAAGCTTGGGTTTATCCCAAGCCTGAATACCTCGTCAGCTGAAAATCAGATAATCCTGACTTTCTCTCTGGTCACTGACTAATTCCACTTTCCAGCCGTGTGCGGAATCTTGATAAATTCTTTTCACTTTGTCCAAAACCCTTTGGTTGTATTCGGAACCTTTCAGGGACACCGTAACTGATACGCCAGGAGAATATTTAATCTGCAACTCCATGTCTATCTTTTTTTCCAAGTTTTTAAACATCGACTTGTCGGCTTCCGATACCAGGTTAGCCAGGTCTTCCTTTACCAACGCCATTACTCTTCCTCCTCGGCTTCTAATAAGATCTTTATCAGATCCGGATCGTTCGCCAGCTGGTTTTCCCTGATCAAACGCTGGCTGTAATCGATCTTTGACCGGCAGAACTGCACATAGCAATATTGCCTTTCCGGGCCGTCGTCATCCCAGATGTTCTTGGCTTCGCCAACCAGATAATAGCTATTCGCTTCCGGCGGCGCCAAAATCATCAGCGCTCTGATGTCGTATTTATAGAACCCGTAGTATCCCAGGGTATCGCTGGTAAATTTGACCGGCTGGCCCAAACATTCGAATTTCTCAATGGGGAATTCCGGTTCAAAAGTATCCATACCGGCGCCCCTTTTGGCGCATTGAGTGAACCAAACCCCTTTGTCCAGCCTTATCAATGGATGAAAGCCGGATGCAGGCGGGTCTCTTACGGGTTTTAACAAAGCCCGCCAATGGCGCTTGATCAGACCGAATGTATTGCCGATACCCGGATGAATAGCTTTTACTTCGGCTCCGTTCCTAACTCCGACAAGCCGCACGCCATTCCACCACTCATGACAGTTGATATCACAAATTAGGCCGGGAATACGGTTGCCGCAGGAACTTACCTCCATCAATCCGCCAATCACCAACAAATGCGCGATTGCCGATCCGTCCTTGGGTAAATGATAAGCGTATCCGCAATTGGCGGCATCGCCCATTTTAATGATCTGCGGATCAGGAATCGGATCGATGATCGTTTCGTGTCCCCGAATTTTATGCCAATCGCGGGCGAATGATTCATGCCGCTCGATGTAATCGTCGTAATGGCAACCCAGGCGAGCCCTAAGCAAGGGTTCCCACAATGCTTCTCCGGCACTCAATTGTTCTAAAAACGGATATTTGTACCAATCCAGTATTTCTTCAAGGTCAACGATTTCCACATCGCCGTATTTTCCCATTTCCAGGTCCCGGAATTGTTCTTCTGTGATCCGGCCGCCGCGATGGTTTCTTTCTTTGTCGTTATACTCATAGCTATAAGCTTTGAGTATCCCGTCCAAAGTCGCCATCGGACCGATCCCGTGAGCCACAATCAAAATGCGGCCTCCGTTGGAACCAAACCCCATATATTCGGCGCTTAACGTGGTAAAATATTTTCTCCACGCTGCCCCGTCCGGATAAGATCCAAGACGCGCTTCGACAATATCGGGCAATGTGGCAATCCTTCCTTTCTTTCCCATAAAAGCGGGCGACCGGGCTTGTTTCCAAGCCGCCACCAAACCGTCCGGATGGTAAAAAGCCATGGCCGGCACTCTATCTATTCCACTCATTCACACCAATCCTCCTTCCCAGTTTAAGGGTTTTAGAGTTTTTAAGGTTCTGATTCCTTGCCGATCAAAAAGCTTGGCAAGGAATTATTATTACAACAATTTTAAAAAAAGTCAAGGCGAGAAGAGCGGTCCTATAAACTGCTTCACTGGTATTTTAAAAAAACCGCCTTATAGGGCGTTTTTTACCGTATCATTAAAAATCCAAAAACCGTCAGGAAAGTTTGTGCTTAAACCAGCGCGACGCGACCAGGTATTGCATAAAGCCGGCCACAAAAATTATGCCGGCCGTTATGGCCATTTGTATTAAGGTAGGAACCTGAAGATCAAAAAATTTCGACGCGGGTGTTGCATAAATGGCGGCCGCCATAACTGCCATTACCGCTAACCCGAGAATCGCGAGCATGGATGCTTGTTTCCCGTTGGGTATCGTATCGTAATTAAGCGCCGCCAGCACGAAAAACCAATAACCGAGAGCAACGAGAGTAACCACGATCAAAGAATTGGAATCAGAACTTTTAATAACGCCCGGCACCAGCATAAAGACCAACGCGGCAGCGCCCGCCATAATTATGCCGTTAATCAATGAAAACGGCAAGATCTTTTTTTTGAACGATATTTTTTCGCCCATCTCCTCCCCGACGGAAAGGAACATGGTCCAATAAACCATCGGCAACCAAACCGTGAAATAATTTATGATCGTAGTATTGCTCGGAGACAGCGGATAAGAATAGCCAAGAAACGCCATTATTAAAAACAAAACAAGCCCCATTACAACTTTATTGAAAAATATGCTCGCGATAAGTTCGACATTGGTAATGATCGCCTCCGCGATATGGACCCCCTTGGGTAAGGCAACGAAACTGTTGTCGACTAAAACCACTTGCGCGATCTTTCGGGTCGCTTGCGCCCCGTCAAACATGGCAATACCCAGATCGGCCTTCTTGATGGCTAGGGCATCGTTCGCGCCATCGCCGATCATCGCGGTAAATCCCGATTTTTTCAATAAATTGACGATCTTTTCTTTTTGAGCGGGTTTGATACGGGCAAACAAATGGAAAGCCGGAACCCTTTCTTCATATTGCACGTCGTCCCAAAAATCCATTTCCGGACCGGTTATCACCATATCGGTATACTGGATCCCGGCCTGCTCCGCGACTGCCTTGACGGTTTGAGGGTTGTCTCCGGATATCACCCTTATCCGAACACCTTTCTTTTGGAAAAAATCGATTATTTTTTCGGTACCCCGCCGCAAACGGTCCGAAAGAACGAACAAAGCCAAAGGCCGCAGAACGACAATCCCCGAAGATTGTTCCGATGGCTGGCTTGCGTCTTCGGCCAGAAGAAGCAGGCGTTTTGCTTTTGAAGCGTAATAATTTACCTGTTCGTTAAGCCAGCGCCTCTCATTATCATCCTGAACGGAGTCCATCAGGATATCGGGAGCACCCATCACGACTTTCAGGAATTTTTTCCCGATCCTCAACGTCGCTCCCCCGTACTTCCTTTCCGAGGAAAACGGCACCGCATCGATAACCGTACCGTTGAACGGGGAATTTATTTTTTCCTGAATCGCCCTGGCGATCCCTGAACCGTCATTATTGGCGTTGATGTAACCCATGGCTATCTGTTCAACGGCATAATGATCGTTATCGCCATAAAGGATGATCTCTTCCATTACCGGACGGCTTATCGTAAGCGTACCGGTTTTATCGATGCAGAGGTTTTTTATCCTGCCAAGTTTTTCGGAAGCATTGATCTCCTGCATCAACACACGTTCTTTCGACAGCTTCAACGCTCCGTAAGCGAAGAGCATCGTTGTCGATAAAATAAGTCCCTGGGGTACCAGCGTCCCGGTGAGGGCGCCGATGTCTTTTATCATTGAAACGAACAATTCGTTGACCGTAAGGCCGTGGCCGATAACGTAAATAACGATCATCAAAAGAACATAAGACATGTACTTTACGAACGAGTTCAAGGTTTTCTGAATCGGGCTGGGATTCGGATCGTATTTTTTTAATTTTTCGGTCATTAAGCTCACATAACTGTCCCGCGGCCGGTTCTCCACGCGCATCGAGGCATAACCCGCCATTACCACGCTTCCCGCCAGCACGCTGTCGCCCCCTTTTTTTCTTATATAATTGGATTCGCCCGTGATCAAAGCTTCGTTAACCTCCAAATTGCCGCTTTCGACCACTTCCCCGTCAGCCGGTATCTGGTCTCCGAGGCTGATCTTTAAAGTATCGTTTTTAGCTACTTGGCTCAACGTTATTTCCTCTTCCCCGCCATCTTTTTTAATGCGAATGATCTTGGGCGCCAAAAGAATACGTAATTTTTCCAAAGCAACCTTGGCGCGCAAGTCCTGGATGATCCCGATCGTAAGATTCAAAAAAATAACACCGCCCAAAAACAAGGATTCGTGCACCTCGCCAAACACCAACAATAAAAGTGAAACGGCCAAAAAAATACCGTTGACGAGATTGACGGTATTCTGGATCAAAACATCCCTGAGGTTTTTACGGATGACAAAAAGAGAAGAAATCTCTTCTTTGTTTTTTGGTTTGACCATCGGTGTTTTTTTTGACATATTGCCCGCTTTCTTTTGAGAAACAAATACGCGCAGTAATTATTGATTATATCAAAAAGCCGCTTGATCAGCGACTTTTTGATGACTGACGCTGAACAAAAGCCGCTTGATCAGCGACTTTTTGATTAATCGCCCGTTGAACGGCCTGCGATGTCTAACGCAAAGCAAAATAATTTATGACCACGGATAGACCATGAGCCTACCCATGGAAAAACCGCCTAACGGCGGTTTTTTTTGATGCTTTTTCCTTGAACTTGGCAAAAAATTACCGCCTATTCGGTAGTTTTACCGTCAAACTCCGGTCCATTGGCCGTTGCTTCTGCTTTGGTCGCCCTCACTATCCCGTCCAGGTGGTGCGCCGGGGAATAAATAGTGTAAAGCTTCAGATCCGAGCTCACGGATATATTAGTGACGTTATGCTGGGCTCCCGCCGGCACCACAATCGCGGAACCATCTTTCACAACGTACTCGTTGCCGTCGATCACTACCTTACCCTCGCCAACCTCAAAGCGGAAAAATTGATCGTTATCGGGATGGACCTCCATGCCGATCTCTTCTTCGGGCTTTAAGCTCATCAAAACCAACTGGCTGTATTTTGAGGTATAAAGCACTTTCCGGAAATTATTGTTCTCTATTGTATCTTTTTCGATGTTTGCGTTAAATCCCTTCATAATTTTTATTTTTTTAGACTATTGGCCTTTTAACCGTTCATTTCCGCTTTTCCGAAATGTTATTATTCTTTCTTTTTGTCAAGCTTATCGAAACCGATCAGCTTGACCCCGTAATAAACAACGAGAGCGATCACTAAAAAATCAATGATAACGCTTAAAAGGTCTCCATACAGGATCTGAGCCGAACCAATATTAATCGAAGCGGTCTTTAACCCCTGAGCCGCGCCAAGCGCCAAACCCAAAAGAGGATTAATAATATCGGCAACAAGCGCCGAAACGACTTTTGAAACCGCTCCGCCAAGGATAAAACCCACGGCTAAGCCCACAACCCCCTGCTCACGAATAAAGTCAATAAATTTATTCATATTTTTTACAATATTTATTATGACCTTCTTGGTTTTATTATACCAAAAAAAGCGGTTAGATTCACATTGATTGCCTGTTCCGTCTTTTTTAACAAATTCGATAACTATTAGTCCCTGCTACCCACTAAAGTTGCCAACTTTTTAATATCAAATACGCCGCTTTCCGCCTCAACGGCCAGAAAACCATATTTTTCGACCTCTTTTTTCAACCAATCATTGAATACCAATACCCATTCCACTTCTTTATCTTTAACGCTATCGGGAAGTTCGCCCGGCTTTCCCCATAAACCGCGTTTATAAATGGTTTCCCTTACTTTGTCCTTGTTCCCGTTAAAAAGAAATACCGGCTTGATATCCTTATAGTCTCCAAAATCTCTGGCGATCAATTCCGGTAAAACGGCAACGCCTTCGACAATAAATGAATCCCAATTATAGTCGGTCTTGATCCAGGCTTTAACTCCTTTCCAGACATCGAAACTTTCTTTATTCTGGTCTTCCATAACCTGTATCGGCGTATGATCGACCAGATAATCCTCGGGTTTTTTATCCAATAAATAAAAAAGGCTGGGATATTCCTCTGGCTTGGCGATCTCTCTCATGAAATCCCGGATACCGTCCGTGGAAAACCAAGGAATTTTAAATTCTATCGAAAGCGATCTAGCTATAAAGCTTTTACCAACACAGGGCGATCCGCCGATTAAAATTATTTTTTTATCCATATTTGTAAATTTATTTATCTTTTTAATGTATTTCAATACCGCAGGACATTAACCCTGTGGATTGGCCAAAGGAGTTCCTTCTTTGGAATCCGCAAAAACACTTTTTGGCTATTTTTGATATCCGCTCAACATCCTTAAGCCGTTGATTAAATATAACATCTTTGAAGATCAAAAAACCAGCCCCGCGGGAAGCGGGGCCGGTTCATTTCAATAAACTTTTTTATAGACCAAGCCGGTCAATATTTACTTTGCGGCCGGCACCAAGCTGTCCACGCTGATCATACCGATTTGCGTCGGCAAATTTTGGGCTTCCAATTTCGTTTTTTCGGTTTCCGCCCAAGCCCCGGGTGCGGTAAAACTTACCGTACCCGAAACCCCTAAGATCTCATTTTTTTGCAACTTGGAAACAATACCCGGATAAGGGGAATTTACCGCTGCCATGTCCGCATGGCTCACAACCGCCAAGATGTAATTGCTTCCGTTGTCGGTGATAATAATGCTGGCATAGGTCGGATCGTAATCGATGTCAACGATGGTTCCTTGCGTTTGCACCCGAGGGGAAGACGTATCGCTAAGATGGTTGTTCGCGAAAGTTAAAACATCTTTTATGGCAATGGCCTGGATCTGGTTTCCCTGGGTTTTACTTTGGTTTACCAAAACATCCGAAGATATCAACGAGCTCGTTTCTTTGACCGTATCGTTAATGTATACGACCAACCCTCCACTCACCGCTCCCGCGACCAATGCTACGACAATGACTAGCGTCCAATTCGTTTTTCCTTTTTTTATGAACATATTTTGTTTAATTATTTTTTGACATTTTACTTACACAAATATTATAACAAAAAACCACCCGCTTGGCGATTTTTTGTTGCCTTGCGCGAAACAAAAAGCCGCCTTTTACGGGCGGACTGTTTATTTCGGGATAAGCTCGAACAGCTTCTCCCGAACATAGGTATCGTACGTTTCCGGATCAACCGGATCGTAAAGCGTGTTAGCGATCACAATGATCGAACATTCGTCCAAAGCTTTATATGAATGGACAATATAGCCTGGAATCCAAACCGCCACGCTGCCATCCTGAACGAACTTAATCTTATTTCCCCACGCGTCCTCAAAGATCCACTCTACCCGGCCGCGCGGCACTAAAACTATTTCCTGCCGGTAAATATGCCACTCCATTCCCCCCGGTTTTTCTATTTCCGGATTAGAAACTTGGTATATTCTGAATCCGCTTATCGGACTTTTTACGAAAAATCCGGCAAGCTCTTCGTCCGGAATGGCAAATAAAACATTAAGCACGCCACCCGATTTCGTATCCCATGGGCCCTTACATTTAAAATACCTGATATCGCTCACTTTCGGTATTGGCAAACTTCTCACCCTTTCAATGAACTTATTTAACCGTTTATATTCATAACACAAAAAAACAAAAAAATCAAGGTTATCCTTGATTTGGTTCTATTGCGCGGCTCTTGTCGTCGAGATGAAGACAGATTGCGGCATAATCCGTTTCGGTTGTTTGTTCATTCATTACCCACTCTATCGTTCTTTTCGGGCCTAACTCCTTCCACCACTGCTTAATATCGCCACAAAAATCCCTCAATTCTTCCGGAGTGGCCGCCTCCACCAGCGGGAATGGCAATATCGAATTGCTACAAACCAGGAAAGCAGCCCGCTTGACCCGGTCAAGCGGAAACACGTCCCATTCGATAAAATCACCCGCCGAAAAATTTCCGTCCAGATAATGGTATTTCCGCTCGGCCAATTTTACTATTACCTCTTCGTCCGTTTCGATAACGATCAAAGAATTTCCGATCCGGGCAAAGGTAATTTCTGTTTCCGTCAGGTCGGCTCCGGCAAATGACGCACCCCATTGACATTCAGCGCTTTGATACACCGCGTTCTCATCGGCCAACTTTTTAATGAGGGAATTCATTTGCGGCAATAATGCCCGGAAAAAACCCTTGCTGTTTACGACGTTAACGGCCGCAAGCGACGAATATCGGCCCATTGAATAACGGCGAATATATTTATGACCGCTTTTATTGCTTTCGAAAGGAAAAAGTTTTATTTCTCCGTCAAGCGACCAGTCAAAACCGTTCGCTATCATAAGCTTCATCGGGATTGTCGGTAAAAACCTCGCTTCGATCTGGGAATCGGCAAACCCCATCGTCAGGTCTACGGGATTTTCTCCGGTAGAATTTACGCAATAAGCGGTCGATGACTCTTCTTTTTGTGAATGGGCTTTCAATACAACGCATGGTCTCAAGCCAAAACCTCCTTTTTGTTTCCACTCAAGATAATAGCCAAAAAAAGATTTTTGTCAATTAAATTCGCGTAGCAAAATACCCCCGATTGGATTTTTAATGGCTGGATCTCTCAAACAAATAACCCCGACCTACCGATTGTTTTGGATCGTTTGATACAACTGCCGGGCGGAAAAGTTTTCCGGATCGCTATCCAAGATCTTCGCGATCAAAACCAGTGCTTTCTGCCGGCTTTCTTTTGTATTATCGGCGATATATGCCTGGGCCAGATATAATTTTAAATTGTTGTTTTGGGGGAATTTTGACAGCGATCTTAAAAGAAAACTCTTAGCCTCATCGTATCGCCCAAGCTTGACAAGAAGACTGCTTTTATTTTCGTAAGCTTGGTATCGCGTCCCCGATTTTATCGATTGCCCATAATGCGCGAGTGCCCCCTCCAGATCACCTTGACGCTCCAAAACAACTCCTAGATTGTTCTGCGATGAAGCCCACCTTGGCTGGAGAGCAACCGATTTCGTCAAATGCCTCTCGGCTTCGTCAGTTTGTCCGATACGAAGCAATTCCACTCCGTAATTGTTTTCCAGATCGAAACTCCCCTGCGGCGACATCCGGGAAACAATTTTGTAATCGTGTCCGAACAAGGTCAATCCGTCTTTCCAGTCGGCATTTCTGACGATGGTCCTTGCGCCAAGCGCGGCAAGCAATATGGCAATAATTGCGCAGAAAAACTTTTTGTGGGCCAAAGAAAATCCGTTTATCAAGTAAGCCGAAAAAAGACCGGCTATTGCCAGTATGCCGATGACCGGTACATAAAGCCATCTTTCGGCCATGGTCATATCCAACGGAATAATATTCAGCGCCGGCGCCAACGCTACCGCAAACCAAAGCAAAAAAAACGGCACGACCTTGGACTTTGTTTTAACCGAATAAAAAACGACTGCCGTAAAACTCGCGCCCAAAAACAAAGATGCCAGCCAGAATCTCGGATCAAACGCCGAAACCACAACGAATTGCCGGCTGATCGACAGGTCGCGGGGAAAAAAGATTATTCCCAGATAAGAAACGATCTCGTAGGGAATGGTCGATAACCTTTGCCAAAGCGGCGCCAAAGCGATAGGGGCAAGATGGAATTTCATTGCCGGCAATTTGGCCACGAAAAATCTTAAAAACCAATATACCCCGCCGACTGCTCCGCATCCCAAAAAGAATCTGGCGTAAACCGAAAGCTTCGACCTGGTAAAAAGCAAAAGATAGATAAATAAGATCGGTAAAATTACGATTGCCGTTTCTTTGGAAAGCAGGCCCAGGAAAACAAGCAAAAAAGCCAGAATAAGATTTATATTTTTTACCGATCTATTGTTGCGGTCGATGCCGTTCAAAAAAATCAGCGCGGCGAGAAGAATAAAAAAAGCGTAAAATATCTCTCCGATACAGCCAATGTAAATAACCGACTCCGCGTTAGCCGGATGAACCGCAAAGATCAGCGCGGCGAGAAAAGCCGCTTGGTCTCCGTATCCGATACCCTCCTCGGAAAAAATCTTTTTCAGCAAAAAGAAGATCAAAACAATATTGATCAGGTGAAAAAAAATCTGAAAAAGCCGGAACCCGAAAGGATTAAGCCCCCAAACGGAATAATTCAAAAGATAAGAAAAAGAAACTAAGGGACGGTAAAAGCTTCCCGAAAGACTCGCTCCACCATTATAAAAAGTACTCGAAGCGAATATTGCCGGTAAATTTTCCCAACTCCGGATAATGATGTTTTTAACAACCTGCGTTTGGTCATCCCACAAAAAACCGTTTTGCAAAGCGTTGGCATTCACGGCAAAACCGGCGGCCAGCAATAATATAGCGGCGCTAAAATTTTTTAACCGGTTACTCATGATACCCTTATTATAAACCAAAACCCGCTAAAATTTACCATCGCGCGCCAAGCGCTATCTTTCATCTAAAAACGCGAAGAACCGCTTCGTGATTAAATACGCCCAAACAAAAAGAGGATATCCTAATCCTCATTATCCGCCTTCCGGGGCGCTTCTTAACGACCTTATCGCGCAGAATTAATTTGTTCAAAAATCTATGTTGACGGCAGTTTTCCAGCCACAGCCTTTTTTATATGTGCATCGTACCGTACCCGTACCTGTAAGCTCGCACGATATGCGTACCTTGATCGGTTTGCCGCACTTAGGACATTTCCCTTCCAAATTATTTAATCCGGCTTCCGAAATCATTCAAACACCTCTTTTTATCCGCTTGATGCGTGATCGGTATCGTAAGATTTTCCAGATCCGCAAATTTTTTTCGGGCCATTCGCATTCCTTCTTCGCTCGCGCGTTCAACGATATAGGCATATTCGTACGGCTCGTTCGCGCCATGCGGACTCTCGAAGCAGATATCATCGCCTATGATCTGTAAATGATGCTCTGAAGGTTCTTGCGACAACCGGATATCCAAGCGTCCGGAGTAATCCGCAAGTAATTCTTCGATCAACGCTTCCCTTTCCGGACTCAAATGGCCGATGATTATTCTAGCCGTCAGGCTAGAATCTTTTCCCAGGGCCAGCCTGAATACGCCTTTCTTCCCGTAATCTTCGATAAAACAGTCGCTTTCCATAGACACGCCTCCTTATTTATTGTTCAAGAGCTGTCCCCTTTTTTACATTTAACAGGCCGCTTGTCAAACTAATTTTTGATTCTATGGCTTTCGGTGTCTCATTCTAGGTTGGCGCAAGCTTATGATTTTTTATTGAATAAACGTAAAAGAAAAGCGTCGGCACCAGAATCAGCGCCGCGGCAACAATACCTGTTCTTATGGCTACATAAGTGGCAATGACGCCAAGGATCGGTCCGCCAACAACCTGACCGATCGCATTTGCCTGGCTGCACATGGAAAAAACCGTAGCCCTTACGTTTGAAGAAACGTTTTGGTTCACCCACGCATTATAAAGCGGCTCCCTTATTTCCCTGAACGCCGCGGCAAACCAATACAGCAATACTGCCGCCAAAAAACCGCCGGATTGGCTGAACCCGATAACAAAAATAGCCAATAGCGCGTTTACAGTAAACAGCGCTTTTACCGTCGAACGGTGGTCGAAAACATCGGTTTTTTTCTTAAAGACCTCGGTTATGATCGTGCTCAAGATTGTCGCAACCATACTGATGATGCCAAACCAGACGACCGGCTTTAGGCCTCCGATCGACGGAAAGATAAAATTCTCGATCATAAAAGGCGTCCATAGCCGGTCAAACCCTTCGCTAAACGCCCCAAACACCGCCCCGGTAATGATTATAAACAACAACACCTCGCTACTTCGCATTAACCCGATCCCTTTGGCAAATATACCCTTCATCGACCGAAAGGTTTCCCGTTTCCGAACCGGGGTTGGCGTAAAATTTCGCTCCGACATGAATAACGCGATAAAAATCGCCTGCGCCGCGTAAAGAAATCCTCCGACGACGATCGGAACCCTGATATCGATATTTGCCAAAATCATACTGGCCGCTATCCCGATAAATGTTCCGATCTGGGCGGCTTGCTGTCCTTTCATAAAAGCCGTTCCCGCGTCAATTTCGCCTACCTCGTCGGCGATCCAGGCTTCGCGCGCTCCGCTGATAAAAGTATAACCGATGCCCCATATGACTTGCGCGATAAGAACAGTCGAAAAAACGGGAATCAATCCTTCGACCATAAATCCGGCTCCGACCAAAACAACGCCGGTCAATACGGATAATTTTCGGCTATAAAGATCGGCAACGATCCCGGTAGGCACCTCGAATATAAACGAAACGAATTCCAAAAGCGTGCCCACCAAAACAAGCTGCAAGGGATTCAAACCGACTATCGTCGCCTGGTAAACCAAATTAACGGTCACAATGACCGCGAAGAATAAAGCCGAGAAAAATCTCAAAACCATGTATGACCTTAAAGCTCTGTTTTTTACCATTTTTTAAGTATATTCTTTTCCCTTCCCGATATAAAGCCGACCCAATCCTAATTTTTTTCTTTAAAAATATTCCGGAACGAAACCCGGGAACATTTTGGCTATTTATAAAAAAACGGGAGCTGGATTTCAGCTCTCGGTATCGGGAAAAGCGCATTTATAGGCAGCTTCGGAGTCGTTGGCAATAATCCACGCCCATCTTATCAGTTCTTTGGCTCGCATAGAATCGGCTTGGATATTCACGATCAGTGTAATATCAAGGGTGTTTGCCGTTTCCGACAATTTTTGGATTTCTTCGTTATCGTACTCTTTACCGTAAACGGCAACAAACTTTGCTCCGACGCTTTTCGCGGCTTCGACCGGATCCCTGTTTTCGCTTTTTAAACCGCCGGCCAACAATCCTTTATCCGCCGAAAGCAGCTTTCGTATCCGCTCCTCGGTGGTATTGATTCCTTTGGCCTTGGCTTTCCTAAAAACAGCTTCGGCATTATCGGGGGAAAAAGATTTTAACAATCCTTCATCCGGGGAAAATATCCCGAAATCAAGATTCCGGCCTTTCATCCGCCAAACCGCGCCCATAGCCGTTTCAAGAAATTTTTCCTGGCCCTCCTCTTTATCGGAAGGCTGGACAACAGGATAAACCGCTACGAACGGCCGGTTATCTTCTCCGGCGATTTCCCCGATAAAACCCAGGGAATGATATATGCCTTCGCCTGGTCTTCCGGCCCGCAAACGATGGTCAAGGCCATAGAAAACCCGAACAAAGATCCCGCCATGATCAAGAGCATTCTTGATCGCTTTTGCGGAATACTCCGGCAGCTCCGTGTCTCCTTTTCGGCCATGCAATCCCAAAATCTTGTTAACCATTGAAACCTCCTTAATTACGATGAACTGCTTAATATTATAATAAATTTTTAGCAAATAGTCAATTTAAATTTTCCGGTCGGAGGGTTGTGCCTGCGTACCGGAAATATAAAGGGTTTTCAAGAAAAAAAACTACAAGGCGATCCGCGTCATGATCGAAGGTAAAAAAAAGGGGGTAATAATTACCCTATTTTTGTTTTACGCTTTTTTTGTCTTGGGAAGGGGGAAAGACACAACCGCTTTCGGAAATGTGCAAAATCTCCTCCTTGCACGGATAGCTAGTCATCAAATGATCGTACCAGCCGATCCTCAAACCATAATCCTCATCGGTCAATTCGGGATTTTGTTCTTTGATATAATCCCGTAATTTACCAAGCGCGGCGTCTATCGACAGCTTCGCATGGATAGCGCAAGCCACAATGCTTGCGGCCGGCTGAATTACAACAGGCCCGCTTCCTCCCTCTGTTCTTATTTCTTCTTTTGGCTGCTTCAGCTTCTCGCTCGTGAACTCGATGATCACATCGCATTGCCGCCATTTTGACGCATCAAAAAAGTCTTCAGCCACTTCATTTGGCTCCATTTCAATTGCTCCTGCTTGTTTCATAGAAACTCACCAGCTATTTAATATAATTTTTCTACGTTTTTGTCAAGAGCCTGATAGTTTGCGTCCAGCCTAACAAAAACCTCCCCAACGGGCGGTTTTTGAAGATTGGCCGCCTGGCGAACCCGTTTAGCTATTAAAAAACCGCTTAGTGTTAAGCGGTTTATTGGTAATTCGCCATGACGTAAGGCGTAAGAGGATGATCGGGTCCGTAGGTAGCACCAATAAGCACTACGTGGAGCTTGATATCCTCTCCGAGCGCTTTTTCAAGCTGTTCTTTTGTCAGGCCGCCGTTATCGGCACCATCGGTAATACACAGTATGTGATTCATCCGGGTTTCGGCGTTCTGCCGCTTCCGGATATCCTCAACCGCTGTTTCGACCGCTATGCCAATATGGGTAAATGAACCTTTTTCACTTTCGTTTAAAATCCACAACAAAAGCTTTTCGGCTTCCGCGCTGGTAAAAACTGACCTCAGTTCTTGAGGGTGTTCCGCAAACGGCCGCAAGAAATACTCGGCACGCCCCTTGACGGCGTCGACCAGCAATCCAGCGATCACGGCCCGGGCCCAAATATCGCGGGTACCGGTTTCTCCGTCCGGCATTCGCATTGAATCCCACATCGAAGCTGAAACGTCCCAAAGGATATAGAGGCGCTTGAACTCTGTCGATGTCTCGCGATACTCCGGATGCAACAGTTCTCCATTAACTAACTTGCCATAGAACGCTTCGTCTTCCAAGATCAAGTCCATGGGCAAGACTCCCGGAAGCTGAGACGGATCATCCAGAGGTACAATTTCCATGTCCGTGGTCGGATAATTAACCACTTCCGACTTCTGTCCGACCTTGAGATCGAAGCGGATATCTTCTTGTGTGGTCGCCAGGTATAAAGCTTCGAGCTTCTCGCCTGGCATATCGGGTATCTTGTCCAGCAACGATTTAATCATGCCTCCTTTCGCGTTGATCACCTGAACTTTTTTGTATCTCAGCAATTCTTTTCTTTTTCTTTCCTCTTCCTCTCGCTCTTTTCTATCCTTGGATCGCCGTTCTAGTTCCTCCTCCGATTCTGCACTTTGCTGCGATAGCCCGTCGTGATCCGGTTTTCCGGATTCACTATCCAGTACACCGGATCTGGCATCCGATTTCTTGGCTGGCGGTTTGGATTTTTTATCACGTTTCTTCCCAAACAACTTCGCGGTTAATAACATAAGCAACAGAATCAGCAAGGCTGCTACGATAAGCTCAAGCTGAAACAGCGTCAAAGGAAAATTTGCTGGTAAGGAAGGCGTCAGACCGCCACCTCTCCTGCCATAAGCCTATTTACTTCCTTGCTTTCAGTCCCGACCGAAGTCAGAAGCCGGTCACGGCGTTCCTTGACCGCCACATAGCCCGGTTGGATTTTCCCGATATTACTTTGCAATCCGAGCAAACCGCGATGTATTGAGAGAAGTTCTTCCGGCGTGTGCGCGCCATTACCGTTTCCGTTGCCGGATTTAAGGTTGAGCAATTTTTTCTCAAGCTCTTCGAGCAGCATCATTTGAGTGCTCATCATGTCCGGCTGCAATTCAGCCATAGCTTTTTCAATGAGAGGCTTTGCCACCGCCTTGAACTCTTCCTGCGATTTTGCGTCATGCCCATAACAAAACGCCCACATAGTGGCGTAAAGATCATCAGGCGAAACTACCTGTCGTCCCGACAGCAAAGCGTTTGCCTTCGCCAATTTGAGGGCCTGGCAAGCTCTTCGGTCCGAAATCGTCCTGCCAATCTTACTCTTACACCCCTGCAGGATTTGGTTGTATAGTTTTATAATCGCCAGATCGTTGAACTCTACGTGGTCCACCGCCTCGGCAAGCGCCTTGATATCCTCGAACGGAATCTGGACAGTCGGCTGCGAACCACAGAGATATTGTTCTAACATTTTACACCGGCTTTCATCCCCTTCCAGCCATTTTACCTCGGTCTGGAGAAGGAACCGATCTATGACCGCTCCAAGCGCGGGCGTTTTTTGAACCACTTCTTCCGGATTGGCATTAGTCGAAGCCACTGCCGTATGAAGAACCGCTATTTCAGTCTGCGGACCCCTGTTAAAACGCCGCTCGTTGAGAATACCTAACGTTGTCCTCAATGTACAAGCATTGGCATCAAGAACTTCATCAAGCTCCACAAGGTCAGAATCGATCATGGTATTTTTGGTTTCATACCAGACAATTCCCTCCTCGCGCATTTTTTTTGGATTAGGCATCCCGATCAGATTGCTTTCCGTCATATATTTGGAAAGCTCGACGGAAAAGAATTTCCCGCCGACGAAAGCCTTAAAGAAGCGCCCTATCAGAAGGGACTTGCCTGTCCCGTAGGTGCCAAATACCAGCACATGCTCGCGCGTCAACAACGCGTAGATGAGCTGGGTAATCAGCGTTTCCCTTTCAGGGAACATGCGGTTGAGCTGTTCCTGCAATTCGCGGATCGAACTCAACGTTTCGGCAATCTTATTGCTATCCGTGTTTGGCTTTTCTGATTCCATCAAAATCCTCCTTTACTGATTGTTAATCTGCAAATAAGCTGACGCCCATTTTGCAGTGCTGCCCCGCATTATAAATTAAGATAGAGAAAATGTCAATCAAAAAACACCCTCCCGTACTGCCTAGGGAGCCGCCTGGCGGACGACATTAGAGCCTGTTTGGCTAGTAAATAAAAAAGGGGGTTATTTTATCCCCTCCTTGATCATGGTTTCATATTTTGTATCGCTAGGCGCTATCGGAACGGATTCAACCACATCAAAGCCAAATCCATCCCCAAAGTAAGTGTTGGCAAAATGCCATATGTTTGAATAATCCCCGGCGAGAACTTTAGCGCATACGTCGGGTGGCGGATATCTGCCTTCAAGAAGCAAATCGAAAAGATGCAGCTTTGCGTCCGAATTTTTTATTCCTTTCTTCATGGCCGCAGACTCATATTTTCTTCCGTCGCCGTCGGGAGGTATTGAGCTTCTGAATATCACCCACTGGACCATACCGGTCACTAAACCTTCATGTAAACCTGGCTTGGCTTTTACCATTCTTTCACCTTTAAAAAGTTCTACACGTAGAATATATTAAAATGGGTTAATGTCAAGCCAAAACTACTGCGAATAACGTTCGGTCCGAACTTCCCCTAAAAGGTATTATGGTCGGCCAAAATATCGTCGATTATTTGCCGAGGCTTTTTTGCTGCTTTTGGGAGGTTAACGTCCGGAAGTTCGGCAAGCTCAATAAGAGCCTTCCACAGCGTCCAGCCGCAACCTCGCGCCCAGGTGGCTTCATCGACATGGAGAGCCGCGCGGAAGGCCTCCCGGCTTTCCCCTTCGAAAAGCGTCCACGCAACCGACAGATCGCAGGCAGGATCGCCCACGCCAAAACAGCCGAAGTCGATAACGGCGCTCAACCGGCCATCTTTGACCAGCAAGTTCCCTGCGCTGACGTCGCCGTGAAACCAGACGGGTGAACCGCGCCAGGTCGCCGCTAAAGCCGCTTCCCAAACCGCGATTACCGCGCCGGTATCGATCTTGTCGTCGAGGACTGCGGCCGCTTGCCGGACTTCTCCGTCATAAGTGGCCAACGGCCCGCCGCGAAAAAAGTTGCGTTGTCCGGGCGGCGGTCCACCGATAGCCTCGATTTTTTGAAGAGCGGTCAAGAATTGAGCCAGCGTAGTCGCAAATTCCCGTAAATCAACAACCCGCTCAAGCGTCGTGTTCTCGCCTTCGAGCCACCGATAAACGGACCAATTCCAGGGATAACCCGCGGCCGGAATACCCATCGCCAAGGGAACAGGAATCGCCAGGGGCAAATGAGGCGCAAGTCTGGGTAACCACTGGTATTCTTTTTCCACCTGCTGGGCATATCTGGCCGCACTGGGCAATCGCACCGTCATATGATCACCGAGATGAAAAGTTCTGTTATCCCACCCGCTTAATTCAACCGGCCTGATCGGAAGGCCTGCCCACTGGGGAAATTGCGCGACAATCAACCGGCTCAAAAGAGACATATCGATATCCACCTCGTCGGCTTGTTTCTTACGAATAATCATTAGTTTTTTAATTATTGATTTATTCTACCAAAAAGCCGCTTACTCGGCGACTCTTTAAAACTTGGTCGTCTAACGGACGATGTTTGAATCTGTTTAGTAAAAAAATAGCAAAGCCTTCCGCTTCGCTAATTATGAATTCATTTGGGGATGCCAATAACGTCGGTATGAATTAGTAATCCCAAATCGGTTATGCCAACGGATCGGACAAAAAAACCCATACCTGCCATGCCAAATTGTTTTTTGGCATCTCTATAACGGACAACGTCTACTTCCTCAGGACTTAATGCAGTTTTTTCTTTTAACCACTTCTTTATCTCTTTCATAAACTCTTCGAGTCCGTCGGAAATAGATACTTCGCCATTTCTGAGCGCTCGGGTCTCATCACTAAAAATAACATCTTTTTTAAGCTCCAAGTCCAATTCGCTATAACGGGCACTAATTGTATAAATACGACTACGCCCCTTTGCCTCACCTTCTTTGCGGCCATCATTAGTAATCCACCAACGAATGAAGCTGGTAAGATTATCTACCCCGTGCCCATATTCCATTAACCTCTCTATGTGCAAATTTTTACCTCCTCAAACAGGATAATTGCTTATATTAAACTTGTCAAACAAAAAACCGTACAAACCAACATTTGGCCCGATAAATAAAAAGAAAAGGCCTTAAAAGGGCCTTTAAATGACGGTGTTATTGACGAAAGTCAATTTCCAATCCCGTTCTTCCTCTATCGCTTTTTGAGCCGCGGCAAGTTGCTTTTCGGTCATTACGCCTTGGCATTTCGCTACTGCCCAGAGGACTTCATACCGGTAATTGCAAGGATTGCCTTCTGCGTAGCAATACATACACGGTCCGCAATTAACCCATTGCAGTCCTATTTTCTGGCCTGGCATTAATTGTACGCCTTTGATATTGGTATTCAGCACAAGGTGTCTGCCTAAGGCATTTTTTTTCTCGATGTAGGCGTTGCTTGTATAAACATCCTCCTTGGCCGGCGACGTGGTCGTCGAACTGACCATGCTCGAGTTTTGCGTTAGCGATACCGTGGCCAATCCGCTCCCCAGGGGAAGCCAGCCGCTACCCATCCATTGCCTTTCTTGTGCTTGCCAGGAGAGAACCGTAAGCGGTTCCATTCGAAGGGATAAATTCCGGTATCCGTTCTTAACGCAAATATCGACGAATTCCTTAATCTGGCCCAATTCCTCGGTAATGATTTCTTTTTTCGCAACGTTTCCCGGGAGGAAGAAGTTTGCTTCGATCTTAACCGCACCTCTGGTAACCGTTGCCCCAACATAGTAATTCATCACCGGCTGGGCATAAACGGACTTGATGTTTACGTTCTTTGCGCCAAGCGTATAGAGCGTGTCGTTGATCTCTTTGATCGCTGCAACGTTATCGGAAGGCCTTTTTACCAGGCTGATTTCGCTGGCATTAATCTCCTTCACCTTGATAAGCGATGTCCATAATCCGTTTTCGTGCCAATAACCTGCCCAGCGGCACGACAAAGCTTGGCAGTTTCTATCTATACCATATCTGGAACTCTCATAAGAAAGTCCGCCGGGCGTAAAATTGAAGGCGATCTTTTGGACCTCAATGTTTTCAGCTGCGACCGTTATTTCCAACCTCTCGGTACCCATAAAGGCGCTCGCTAACAAGACATTGGATTTGCCCGCCGGTAATTCAAACGAATAGCCGGTAAGGCCCGATTTTTTCTTTATCATTACGATGGTTCTGTGAGCAACCAAATCGCGATTGGTAAAGAAAAACATGGAATTCTGACCAAAAAGGTCGATCCAGTCTATCGCAATCGGCGCGTCGGACGCGACAAAGGATTCATTCCCCACTATTCTGTTATTCCAAGGAAGCGGTGATCTCTCCTCAGCCTTTGGTTGACCAATACATCCGCTCGCAAATAGCACTGCGATCGCAACCACCATAAACGCGAATATCAATTTTCTCATACCAAACCTCCTTTACTCCACAGCTGATGTAAAGTTACTGCCCTGATAATACAATATAAAATATTATCTGTCAAGACTATCGGGTAAGGCTTCGATAGCTTGTTGCCACCCTGCTAGCCTATGAATACGTATAAAATCAGTCAATGAGCTCACTTTGACCGCCCTCCCGATTTCTTTAGCTAACATAAATGCTATTTATATTTTTTTGTCAAAAAACTGCAATGGTTCACTGCTTAGCAGATGAATACAAGCTGTTGAACCATTACAATAGCTTGACATAATAAATTTATTATGTTAATATTTTTTTCTGTCCATAATTGGAGGCGATAAAGTGGATGAGCGGGAATCAAAGCGCCTTAGAAATTTAAGGCGGCGAGAAGGTCACGAAAGGAGAGCAAATGATTGTGCACTTTTCTGCATTGGGTTTACCGTGCTTTTTGTAATATCTATAATTATTTATGCGTTAGGCATTAAAGCCATGGTTGGCCCCATGATAATTTTTTTAGTATTTGCGGTTCTTAACGCAATACTCTACGCTTACAACAAATCGGGTGAATCATATTATACGAATAATCCGTATATCAAATAAGCCGGAAAACCGTTGACACGAGAAATATCGTGTCCTTTTTTTAATTAGTACGTGAGCTAAAAAACCGCTTAACCGGGCGGTTTCTGTAATTTAGTTGTCCGGCAGACTATGTTTGAACCTGTTTAGCGCAGTAAAAAGTAAGCATACAATAATAAAAAAGCTGAAGAACTAGCGTTATTCAGACGCGCTGTCTTCAGCCTTAACTTCAATATAATCTTCCGTACCGTATGACTGGTTATAGCCATACAAATCGAATTTTGCTCTCCCGTAAAAAACAAATCCTTCTAACGGAGTAGCGACATGCAACGATCCGACATCCCGTCCGGTACCGCTAAAAGCATCTCCATTTTTAATGACTGCCTCCTTCCAGATCAAAGAATAAGCGGAAACACTGGCTTCTTTTTCGATGCTGACGGTAACGCCATCGGGATCTGCCACCACGCTGCCAAAGTAGGGATTAATTTGCAATTCGCTGAAATCTCCTTTGCCATGCATCAATTGGGCTGCGTAGCTCGAGCCGTCAATGTAAACATACAAGGTCTTCCCCGGAAACGCGGAAACCGTCAGCTCGTTACCCATACCGCACCAGCTTCGCTTGACAATGATCTCCGTGGTGGACATATTGTAGGTTGCGAACAAATATGCCGCCAATACCACTACTAATATCAGCAATATTTTTCCATTTTTAGACTCAGACATAACCGACTCACCTCAGTTTCAAGATTATTACATAAAATTTACAAATTGTCAATATTATGTAATGCTTCAATGGCTTACAACCACCCTGTTAGAATATAAGCCTAAACAACAAAACCAAAAACCGCCCAAAAAAGCGGTTTCTGACGATTAGTCGTCTGGCGGACGATACTACTACCTGTTTGGCTATCCATTGCCCATGAAGATAAACGTCTGAGAATAAAAAAGGTTATCCAGAAATATTGGATAACCTAAGACGTGGTAACAAATTACGATTTGCTTTAGCGACTATTACGGCAACGGCACAGAATATGATAAATACCAAACCATATCCCGATATCAGCAATATTAAGGATAAAGTTGCTATAGCCGCCGCGACAATAAATCGTTTTTGTTTGTCGGTCTCTTCATTCAGAAAATTGTTGGTTATCGCAAAGTAATAACTGAAAGCCATTGCTATTGCCCATGCGATTACACCCCACCAAATGACTTGGAATTTAAAACCGAGCAAGATTGAGCCGATAAATGTACCATACCAAGCTATATCGCTGAACTTAGATGCCGAAATGGTTATTTTATTTATAAAGACACCTCCGCTTAAACTTACATAACTATGATTTTAATACGTCAATATCGATCTCTCGAAGTTAAGCAACCAAAAACTGCCTAACAAGCGATTATGAGTCCAAACTACCCTGAAAAGTGGCTTCAAATCTTGGCAGGGTCGTCTGATATACGATGTTTGAACCGTTTTGAAGCAATAAAATAAAATTTGCCTTGCTCCACCATATCGGAACAAGGCAAAATGCTTTCAAAAACCCGGGAACCTAGATTAAGACCATGCCTAAGATATTACCGCTAATGTTTGCACCCATCTATGTTCTTTGCAAGCTTGGTTTGAGCATCGCATTTGATCATGCGTGCTATTAACTTCGATCTTTTCGTTACAATTGGGGCAGAGTAATAATACCCCTAACGCAGAAAGATACTCCTTTCCGCCCATATTCAGCGCAACCAATCTCATGTTTCCAAACTCCTTCGTATAATGAAAAAATATTTATCATAATATATCATATAATTTTAATTATGTCAAGAATAGGTAATGCATACACACCTACCCTTATTGACAAATATTATTGACGCATTTGGCGTCATTTCTGCAACCGATATCGGAATAACAAAAACCGCCTATGAATCCAAATTTAAGCGAGCAGAGGTAATTATCGGTCTTATCTTCAATTCGGCCGCAAATCGACGTGTCATTGAGACGCGCTGCCACATCCCCGGAACATTGATCGCGCTTGAACGAATCGATAATGTTCTCGCACAGTGCCGGATCTCTTATCAGCCTCTCATTCGCCGAATAACAGGCATTCTTCGTATCCCGATCCGGCATCCAAACGCACCACCCGATATCCTTTTCCGCCATTTTATCGGCCACAATGATAAACCACGTGCGGCCCATACCGGCCAGAAACAGCACGATAATGGCTGCCAAGATCACTTTCATTTTTTTGGGGCCGACGACTGAACTGAAAAGCACCGGCTTTCCATGGAACAAACCCGAAAAACTTTCACCGATATGCCCTGAATAGAAAACACACATGGAAAACACTATCGGCCAGCTGATTCTCCAAACATAAATACCGATCGCGTAGATCAGAACAACGGCAGCCGAACCGATAGCCAATTCGACAATGTCTATTTTGTCGTCTTCGATCGATTTTTCGGTCAAAATATCCCCCTTAAAAAGCAAAAACAGCAGGATGGCATCTAGAACATTAATGGCCGGAAAGATCAAGGAAAGATTGGTTATTTCCGACCGACTGTTAAAAATAGTGGCATCAAAAAAACAAGCTACGGCAATCATGAAATTCAAAACAATGACATAGACCAGCATCATATTCTTGGTGGTCTTCCCCATCGGGCGGTCCGTAAGCGCGCTGTAAATAGACAGGACACCGCACACCTCGAATACGATCACCAACTGCCAAAACATTGCGATGAAGATGAACGCAACCGTAAAATTATCGTTAAATAACGAAAATATCAGTAGAGTCAGGCTCGTCAGATACAAATAGTTCCTTGAGAAAGTAGGAACAAAAAAACTGCGCAATCGGTCTTTCCATGAAATTTTATTTATTTCGTCCATGAATAAATTCACCTATATACCATTACCAAACTCTGAATACGTTTATTTATTTTACCAAAAAATCGCCTTTCGGGCGACTTTTTGAAACCGGGTCGAATGGCGTACGACGCTCGAACCTGTTTGAAAAAATAGTTTTTTATTTCTGGCATTCGCAATGGGGCATAGGAGCGGGAGTCGGATGGCAGAATTTCCCATTGCATCCGCCAGATTCATTAGTAACAATACTGCCGCCTGCAAGCTGACATTCGGGATAAGTTAGCGTTTCCCGGCAAACGATTACTGATTTTTTAACTGTCGAAGCGTAATAACCAATTCCGGCACTTATTTTAAGCAGAGTATGATTACGATTAGTATGTTTATTTTCGGCATAAATTTATTTTATTACGCATTGTTTCATTCTACAAAAAACCGCTTTTAAAGCGACTTTTTGCGGTTCAAATCTGCTCTTGTTGCCATAGTAGAGGACGTTAGAACTATTTTTAAAAGGAAAAACGACTCAACAATTTACATTCCCACCCTGGAGTATGTTGAAAAATGATGATTTACCCTACCCAGCCGTTCACTATTTTTGTTTATATATAAAAAACGGAAAATTTTTTTATTCTATTTTTTAATACTCTTTGTCTTGTTTGATTTATACCAACCCGTAACTACCGGCAAGAAAAAAATCAAAGCGTAATACAAATAAACATCAAACTTGTAGTAGTCGGCGGCATTTAAAAGCTTAACCAAGAAAATATAATCCAAGGCGACTGCCATGATCGTCCAAATGACGCCCAGCCCGACGTAGCAACCAAACGAATCCCTTTCAATCTTTTTGAGCAGAACCCAGAGAGTGACAATCACTCCCAAAGGCATGATAAGCCAGCCGATGGCTTCTTGTGGCACAAAGGCAAAAAATACAAACCCCAAAACATAACCAAAAAGCCAAAGAATAAATCCCCAAAAGACGGTATTAAGAAAAATCTTTCCTTTATCTGTTTCCATAATTTTAATTTTTTTATTCCCAGGTTTGCCGGGGAACAAAAACAATGGAGATGCCAAAGAATGAATTATTTTTTGTTTTTATTCGCAACGAAAGCTCTCCCAGCATAGCCAAAAGCCCCCAAAGCATGCGTCGGAACATGCCAAGTACCGACAGCTTGCCCAGCGGCATGAGCTACAAATTTTGCCGCATCCGTCTTTACGCCCCGCGCCGCTGCATGCGAACCGAGAGAAAGCTTGCGCACTTCAGCCATCCCCAATTCTCGCTTCCCCTGTGCCCAATCCCTGATTGCTTCCATTGCTTTACGCGGACGATCATCATTTGGCATCTCTTTTTCAAAAATAGGAAGGACGCGCTCAATTTCTTTTGCCGCTTTCAATCCCAGTAATTTGTGATAATAGGAATCACGCCACGACCTACTGTCTTTGGGCTTCAATGGTAATATTTTTTTCATAAGCATTATTCTCTATTCTAACAAAAAGCCGCTTATTCAGCGACCGCGATTATAATTTTAATCAAACCTACCCTCCAACGAGACAATATAGTGCCAAAAACTTACGGTTAATAAAAAATGCGGAAACACTAGGTTTCCGCTACTCCGGCCAGTTTGAAAAATTCACTTTTATAGTCATGGCCTTCGATCCATAGGTATTGCTTACAGAGCTTATGGCAGGTTAAACATGTCCCATGATCATCAAATTTCCTTTCGCGACCGCATTCGCAATAACAAGCGCCCCACAAAATTTCATTAACAATGATTTTTCTGTCTTTAAAAAGGACCATAATCGACTTATCAGCGTCACTACTTGGATCAACAATGACCACATTACCCTTTTTTAAAACTAACCATTTTGTCAAAAAATCCACCATTTTATCCATATTATTAATTTTGATTATTGTCAACCTAAAACCCGTCCTTTGGGCGATAAACGGTTTGGATTTACCGCAGAGGATGCTAAATTTTGAATTCCCTTTTTGGCAGGCCGAAGGGTCTGAGGAGTGAAACAACGAAGGGGTCGCCTAGCGAACAATATTCGCACCCGTGTGGCACAGTATGATCAATATAATTTGAAATAAAAATTAAAGTTACTCTCAGTAAGGCCAAACACTTATCTATCTTGAAAATCATTAATGATTAATTTATAATCGCCGTAGCTCTCAAAGGTGGATCTTATGACATTCAAGGTAAGAAGCAAAAAAGTGGGTGCCGATGGCAATGCAAGAATTAAATCATACCGGACAAGCCACTCGGACCATGTGATTGGAGAAATGTTTGAGTCAAGAATAGTCACCCCTTGCGGTATCATTGCCAGTAAATTCGCAAAATGCAGCGGCTGTGGTTGGTATCATCCCTACGGCTGCGGCCATTTGAAATGCGCGATCGAAGCCGCCGAAATACACCATCACTGGGACCTTTGTAAGGAACTAATTGAGTTCCAGGACCAGGGGACTATTAACGGCGAAGAATACGAAATCATAGAACATAGCCACGATTATTCCTGGTATGAAGCTATAAGCAAGTATGAATGGACCTAGAAAAATTTTCCGGGTCTTTTTTATTAATTTAACCAAAACCAAAAACCACCCAAGCAGGCGGTTTTTGACGATTGGTCGTCTGGCGGACGATGTTCGCACCTGTTTACCCTAAAATAGGCAGCGGTAAATCCTCCTTTTTATACTTTAAATAAGTTTTTACAAATTCGTAGTGATCGAAGGAAAACTCCTCTTTCTTGGGAAGATCGTCAAAAGAAAACCATTGCTGATCTGAAACCTCCCAATCTGAATTTCCTTCTTTTTCTCCAGCATAACAGAAAAAAACAAAAGCAATGTTTTGCCTATCTGCATCATTGGGACGATTTGGATTGCTAACAACCGTAAGGAGAACCAAATTTTTCACTTTATATCCTGTCTCCTCAAAAACTTCTCGCTCAGCTGCTTCTATTATCGTTTCGTCCCTATCAATAAATCCGCCTGCTAATCCCCACTTGCTACCTTCGATAATTTTTTCAGATCTTTTCCCGAGAAGTATTTTAGTTCCCTTAAGAATAATAACGTTGACAACAGCATGCCTTAAAGAGTTTTTGTTACCATTCTCAAAAATACAATTAATCATATCTATTATTCTACCAAAAAGCCGCTTTATCGGCGACTTTTTGAAGCTGGGTGACCAACGGGATTCGAACCCGTGCAGAGAGCTCCACAAACTCTCGTGCTGCCATTACACCATGGCCACCATGATCCTACTTTATCATTATTCGATCTTGCGGAATACCCACCTTGATTCCTCGCGGGTAGCTAATTACAAAACAATGCTACCTTAATTTGTCAATTATTTCAAGCTATGGCGCGTCCAAAGAAACAAAAACCAGCCGTTATGACTGGATATGTCAATACAAAAAAATTAAAGAACGGTCGCTAATGGTCGTGCATTTTTCTCTCCGAAATTGCGTCGGTGTATCTCCATTCCCGATCCCTGGCGATATCCGGATCAACGGCAAAGATATGCCCTTTTGCCTCCAAATACTTTACCAATTTTTTTCCCAGCGGCCCGAGCGAAAACCCGTGTTCGGCCTCAAGCACCTCGCACTGGCACTTAAAGCAGGTCTCGCCGATGGAATCCTGGCAACACGGGCAATGTGTGAAAGAGTGGCCGCAACTGCCACAGCGGTATTTCTCAAGGGGCGAACCGCAAAGTTCACAATTATAAGCTTCTCCGCATTGGCCGCAAGTCATCAACTCCCTTCCCTCGATCGAACAGACTGTTTGATGGACAAGAAATTGCTCAACAAGATTATGGCGCGCGCAATTCGTGTTATACATTATCCATTGAAAATCCCGGCTAAGCGCCACGTACAAGATCCTGTTGCCATTTATCTTTTCGCCGATCCCCGAACTTCCCGGATCGATCAAATTGATAGCGACAACAGCCTTCACCGGCGGCAAGATCAATCTGTCGCCCCAATGCATGATGGCGAATTTCGCGGCTCTCCGGGCGTATTTAACATCTGCCCGGTCTTCGGAACCGGTATCGGGAAGCGCCAATGTTCTTAAAAGCTTAAGAGTATCCGAATTTCTGTCGTAAGACACCAAGTGTACGACATTCTTCATGATGATCGAGGGACTTGCCACAACGCCGCATCCTTCAAGTAATTCCGCAATAACCTCTTTCCGCTCAAGGTGAGGGAAAAGGGCCGAAACGGATAGTTGCTCCAAGCCGCAGCATGGAAGTCCCGATAACGCGTTCGAATACTCTACGAAAATATTTGCCATCTGTCTCTTCAAATCTATTCCTCCGTTTTTCCTGGTCGCTTTGATCGCGGAACAGGAATCCTTTTTGCCAAAACATTTTCGTCAACAAATACTATCTGTAATAAACGAAAGTTTTGGCAATTTTAAAAGAACTATCAGAAAAAAATATTATATCTCTTTTAAAAAACTAGTCAATGCTTAAAATCTGCCCTGCTAACAAAAAACGATCAACCGATCGCCTTAAAACCTTATTAAAATTGAATCCCTGCGTAATTTCCCCGCACAAAATACAGCGACTTCAAAAAAGTAAACCGTTCTTTGGTTTAACGGCCTACCCCGCTGCCACTTACCGGTATCCACCGAGGATTCATTTCAAAATTTTAACGGTTCCGAAATTAGTATCAAGCTCTACCACGTCTCCGTTATGCAAAATTTGCGTTGCCACCCTTGTTCCGATTATGCATGGTTTTTTTAATTCCCTGCTCAAGATAGCGGCGTGGCTGGTTATGCCTCCCTCGTCCGTTATGATCGCTGCCGCTTTTTTCATAAGCGGAATAAACTCCGGCCGAGTCATACCCGTCACTAAAATCTCGCCCTCCTTAAAGCTCCCGAATTCGCTCCTTTTCTGGATAATCCTGACTATGCCCTTAGCATATCCCGTCGACGCAACTTCCCCCTTTATCACATTATCATCTTGCGGTTTATTTTGCGCGAGAAACCGTTCTTCGATAATCTTTATCTCCTCCTCGGATTGGGCACTATCTTCATCGTACTTATCCTTACCATAGTACACAAGAACCAATTTATCTTTCCTCTGCCTGATCGCGGAAATAATTTTTTGATTGAAATCCTTTCCTTTAAGCACCTCGAAAGCAAAGGATATGGATACCAAATCCTGCTCAAAACCCCATTTCCCGTAAAGCTTGCTCACCAGGTCGAATAGCAGAACATCCCCCTTGTTGATAAGAGCTTTCCGGTCATCGCGAAGCCAAGACGACCAATCAATGAATTTAAGGATATTTAATTCATCGCTTGAAAGGGTTTGCCGCATGCTTTCTTTTACTTTGATATTCCTTTCAACCTCCTCCTTGCTTTCCTCCAATTTTGTAACTTCCCCGCCAAGATCGAATTTCTTTATAATTTCTTCGACCTCTTTGGCCAAAGGACAATGGGTGTAATTAGTGAAAATATATCTCAGTTTTTCGGGGTTTAACCCTTTTTGCAAAACCGTGATAATTTCTTGCGAATTTTGCGAATCAAAAGAACTAAAATCCAAAATTTGGGAAACTTTCCAAATTTCCTCCAGCCTCACTTTTAAATTACGATCATTCAGCTCTTCCGCGACTACCTGTTGATCAAGGGTTTCGATGAAAAACGTTAACGCATCCAGCTTTTGCAAACCATCGACAGTCTTGTCGAGATCGGATAATAATTCCGCCTCATCCCATGATCCCGCAACGCAGTATTTGTCATAAAGCGTATTAATACCGTCTTTCAAGGCTTGGTATGCATTCCCGGTCCGAACAATATCCAGTTCTCCGTCTAAATACCTCCGAAAAGCCGATTTCGATACGTCCAGATATTTCGTAAAGCTGATGCTTATTTTCACCGAAGGGCCTTTTTTATAAAAATAAAGAGGGTAAACATTTTTCATCACTCCTTGGGAATCATAATAATTATACCAATCAAACAGAGCAAAAAGAGGGTAAAAATCTCCGTTAAAAACAATGATTTTATCCTCCCCTATCGAGGAAAGAAATTTTTGGACTAACGTTCTTTCGCCAATCAACGTCGTTATCGGACGCGACTGAACAATATAAAACTTACCTTTTTCGTAAGCCCACTCGATATCGCAGGGGAGGCCGTAATGCTTTTCGATCTTTAAAATAAGTTCCGAAAGCTCAAAAATTTCCTCATCGGATAAAACCTGTTTTAAACCAAGGTCTTCGTTAATATCGCGCCATTCATTACCTCCGTTTTCGGCGCGGTAAAGCCCCTTCGTCTGCTTTTGATTGTTTTTATCGGCAATTCTCCGTGGTTCTTTTTCCACGACATAGGAATCCGGCGTAATTTGACCCGATACGATCGCTTCACCGAGGCCGTAGCCCGCTTCGATGATAAGCCGGTTTCTATCTTGCATTACCGGATGGACGGAAAAAGCAATACCCGACTTCTCGCTTTCAACCATTTTTTGCACTACGACCGCGACGGATATTTTGAGGGTATCCAATTTTTTTTCGAAACGATAAAAAATGGCTCGCGGCGTAAAAAGCGACGCCCAGCATTTTTTCACGTTTTCCAGCAAGCCGTTTTTTGAAGTGTTAAGATAGCTATCAAGTTGTCCGGCCCAAGCCGCGCTCACGGAATCTTCCGCGGTAGCCGATGAACGCACCGCCACGTACTTTGAATCGAGATTATTATAAAATTGCTTAATACCATCGGAAATTTCAGGCGGAATTTCCGCGCCGAGAATAAGAGTTTGGATTTTTTTTGACGCCAGCTCTACGCTCTGACTTTCTTTAAGATCCACAAAACCAAGAATCGCGTCAATTTCCGCCTTTAAATTAGCGCTTTCCAGAAATTTTTCAAAGGCCGCCGAAAGAATCACAAAACCGGGCGGCACCGGAATGCCCGCCTGCGTCATTTCCCCAAGCGACGCCCCCTTGCCTCCGGCCAAAGCGGCATCGTTTTTATCAAGTTCCCCAAAAATCCGGAAATATTCCATAATCATATATTAAACAGGTATCTCTAGTTTTGTAAATTGACTCAATCTAAAACCTTTTTCAAAAGTTGACAATATTGATTATTTATTTTAATATCTTTGCGTGGTTAGAAATGGCCGAAAACAAAAGGAAAGAGGAAGAATTTGATTTTTCCAAGGATCTTTCGGATCTATATAGAGCGGCTGCCATGTTAATAAGGGCGGCTGGAGAAGGGTGTGTGAAATTTAAGGAATCAGCTGTCTCCAATGGACGCTTATTTATTCGAAGCCCGAGAGGATACACCATGATCGAACCTTGGAAAAAAATTGGCATCGTAAGTGATTTATCAGGCAACAATTTTCACCAGGGAATATATCATCTAAGGCCTGCAGAATATACTGCTTTTATTCTCGTCTGGCTAAAAGAAGAAGCCGTTTAAATGATATGCTATGAGCATATCATTTTTTAAAAAAGCCTTATTGGATAAAAACACAATTGCCAGATAAATAAATTAAACGTGGTAAAACGCTTAGCACTGCGGCAGCCACGCTCAACGTGGTACCACTACCACTACATATCCGGCTTTTTTGTATTTATGCCCCGTGGTGCCCCTAGTAGGAATCGAACCTACATATCCAGCTTAGAAGGCTAGTGTTCTATCCATTGAACTATAGGGGCATAGTGACAAACGAAAGCGAACATTCTTATCGGACTATGGAATTAGCGACAGTGATAGTATAGACGATAAGCCGCGTTAGTCAATTACAATATTTTTGAACAGATCCGGGTAAGAAATGGAATCGGCATCCTTAAAATCCTGCTCCCTTTGTTTCCAAATATCAAAAACGTTCTTTACGGATACGCTATTGAATCCCTTGACCAGCGATACCGATTCCCCTTCGGAATCGCCGAGGCCGACAAACACCGTTTGGCAATAAAGGAAAAAAACCGCGGCAATGACCGTTGAGACCAACAATAAAAAACAGAAAAACCGGAACGGATGGGACGCCATTTTTTTAAGCAAAATATTTGCGCTTTTCTTCCTGTTCTTAAATATTGTCATGGATCATTGAAGCTGTTTTGTCGTGTAAGCTTTTATGGAGATATCCATCTTCACTTTTCGGCCCGCGTCTCCATCGAGCGAATTGTTATTATCATCGTTTCTTATCGCCAAACTGTTGATCTCGACAAGGTAGGGGCCTGATTCGATTTTTTTCAAAAACTTCATGGCCGAAGAAAAAGTTCCGGTAAGCGCGACCTGGAAATTGATCGATGGAAAGGCGTCTTTTTCTGTTTTTGAAATTGCGGAAGCCGATATCGAAGAATCCACCTGGCAATTCCTTGAAACATCCTCAAGGAAGTTGATGAAATCAAGCGGCGGATCCGCAGTGACAAACGTTTTTTCCAGTTTAGCCAGCTCGTCTTCGTTTTGGGACCGGAATACGCGGAATTCCTTTGCTTTGGCTATTCTTTCGTTTAGAACCGAAATGTCCTGATCCTGCTCGCTGAGTTTTGAGCCGATATTTTCGATACCGTAAACCAACGGACCAATGATAACCGCGGCAATCACAAGAAAAAGGATGGAAAAAAACAATAAGGCCGCCAATATTTTATTCTTTTGGGACATATTCGAAATTTAAACTGAAATTGATATTTTTCTGCTCTACCCAGTTGTTTGCCGGAAAATAAACACTTTTGAAACGGGGATTACTTTCCAATCTTTCTTTGAAGGAGACGAGGCTCGCTCTGTCGGGACAATGCCCCGACGCCACTACTTTATTTCCCGTCATGGTCAAATTGGTAAGATAAATTCCTTGAGGTAAAGAATCTATCAACCCCCCGATCATTGAAGAAACGTCGGTTTGCTTCTTATAAATCGATTCCAGTTTGGAAAAATTGGAATTGTAATAAGAAATGCTTTTTTCGTCATCATCGACTTTTAAAATTTTTACCATTTTGTTCTTGTCTTCGACGGAGATGGCCTTAATATCGAGCTTCGCCTCGAACAGCATTTTAATAAAGAAAAACATCAACGCCAGACAGATCAAACCGGCCGTTATTACGATCCCTAAGATCATAATAACCCGGAACATTTGCTCAAGTTCCAGCTCGTCTTTTTGTTTTTTTGGAAGTAAGTTAATCATTGAAATCCTCGAAAATTTCTTCCCTTTGTCTATCCTTTTCCATCCAATCCCCTTATAGCTAACCCGAAAGCCGTGACAAATTGATTGATCTGGACATCAGGTACCGGATTCTTTCCCTTAAACGGGAAAGGTCCGTCAAAAATTATCGCTTCCTTTTGAACCGGTAACCCTAATCTCAAACCGATCAACTGGTCCAGCCCTTTTAAATTCGCGCCGGCGCCGCAAAGAATAATTTTTCCGACAATTCTTTTGTTTTTTCCAAGATGTTCGTGACTCGCGTGCGTATGGTAATAATTCAGATATTTTTCAACTTGTTGCGTAAAATCAATGATCGAAGGCACGAGAGCTTCAAAAATCGCCCTCTGATCCTTATCTCGCTTCCCCGCCCCATCCACCTTGCGCTCTGACACACTTAAAGCTTTCTTTTTTTCCCCGGAGACCCCAGCTGTGCTGTTATTTTTTTCGATGCCATAATCATTTTTTAGAACTTCGGCCTCTTTTGTTTTGATGCCCAAAATTTTAGAAATCGTATCAACGAAATACTTGTTGGAAATAGGAACGGAAAAAGAAATACGCAACGAATACCCGGCGTATATTATCAAATTTGTTTTGACGTCACCGACGTGTATTATCAAAATCGGCCCTTCGGAAAATCCATTTTTGACCAACGCGCGGGCGATAGCCTGCGACTCCAATTCAAAAGCTATCGGAACCAAGCCCGCCTCCTTGACCGCCTCCACGTAAAGATCGATCGTGTTTTTCGGAAAAGCGGCGATGAGAACGTCCAGATGGTTGATATTTTCGCTTGGATCCAATATCGCCTGATAATCGAAACATGCCTTTTCCAAAGGCATCGGTATATAGTTTTCCGCCTCAAAAGGCACGGCCAGACGCAAATCATTTTCTCCGATCTTGGGCATTTGGATAACCTGCAAAAAAGCTTTATCGTCGGGAAGAGAAACGACCACATGTCTTTTTTCGATCTTTGAGCTATCGGTTTTTTTTAGACAGTTCTTTATCGCTTCGGCCAGTTTCCTTACATCCTTAACTTCCCCCGCCTCGACTATTCCCGGAGCAATCTCAAGACATGAAAGTGAAGAAAGAACCGTCTTACCGTTCTTTTTTTTTAGATCAACCATTCTCAAATTCAAATCGGTTATTTCAAGACCGAACGCGGCAGTTTTAAGGCTTAAGAATTCCATAATAGCAGCTCCTGATTTTCACTTTTAATAAGTGAAGCACTTATTTTACATTTTAATCTATCTCATCCCAGCTTACAATCTTGAAATTCGGGCTTACATAAGGAACAAAAGGCGGAGGGTTGTATATCAAGTTCGGCTCATAATAGGTGTTGCTGGTCAAATAGCCGGAAACAATAATACCCGCGCTATTCACCCAAGATGTGTTCGGCCTCAATTTGCTCACTATCGAACCGTAAATATCGATCTCATTCTCTAGATTGCCGGAATAGTAATCGCGATAAAAAGTTCCATCTTGGGCAATATAAATTCCCCTTAGTTCAAGATTATTGGGCGAAAGATAGCTCACCCATATATTCTTTTCCGCGATCAGCGCGAAACTATCGGATCCGTCGCTAGAATTTAACGTGATGTTTTTGGCAAGAATAGCGTTGGTATCGACATTGGCATCATCAAGATTGGCCGACACAAGCACAACTTTTCCTTTTATCACCCCTTCAGGCCAAACATTATCTTCAACAAATATCGCCCCACAAGAAGAAGGAATCGAATATGTATTATATAAATATTCCCCCGTGATCGTAAAATAATCGCTATGGTCGCCTTCGGTTGGATTCCATCCCGTTTGGAACGAAACCGACGTAACGATCCAAGCTTCGAATGTACCGTCATTTTTGAATTTTAAATGCCATCCCTTGCTATTTGCCCTGATTTCGGATGATCTTTTAAGATATCTTCCGACTCCAGCCAAAGTTTTATCGCTCAAACGCCTCAAATCGACGGATATTCCGGGAAAGTCAAAAGAAGAAACGGGAAATTTGAACAAGCTGGGATTGGAATTGGCGGTAGTGGTAAAAACACTCGGACAAATACATTTTCCGCTTGATATCCGGCACTCACCCGCGCCGGTCGGGCAAGGATCGCATCCAAAGCTGTAGTCGCATACCCATTCCCCCGCTCCGTTGAGATTGGTGGAGCTGGACACAAGCGACTGATTATCGCCATCCATCCTGATCCCGCCATTAGCATGGAAAGGACCTAAAGTATTTTCGTTGTTTCCAAACCATACGCCCTCGTTGGTAATACCGGCGTATTTGGCAACCGATTCTTTAGCGTACAAAACCTTTACCTGGCGCTTCGTGTTCGGAAAATCAAGCGTCCAACCTTCCGAAGTGATCGTACTCTGGGTTGTTTCTCCGCAAAGGTCGGAGTTGGCCACAATAAGGTTATATGCCCCGACGACGACACCATTCACATCGGTATACTCATGAATCCCCTTGCAGCTATCTTGAACATTATGGCTTAAACACCAGCGGTAATACTCTATTCCCGTTTCGGCGATCGCCAAAGACTGGTTCCAAGCGACGCGATTGCCCGCGTACCGCAACTGAAGAAGAATGTAGCCTAAAAGCCCCCCAAGCAACATGAGAAAAATCCCTCCAAAAACCAGAACATAACTTATAATCACTCCTTTTTGGTATATCTTTTTCCGTTTTTCCATAGCTTTGCCAAACCGCTTTTTAATCCGGACCGGAACAAAGGATCAACAAACTTTTCCTTAAAAGTAACCTATCCCGTTTGATACGCGGCGGCTTATTCCCTACTCTTCTTTTAGATTTCTCAGCTGGACATACGACTCCAATTCATATTCTTCGGGAGCTCTCTCGGGATTATAATTTACGACCATATAAAGTTTCATCATTTTCGTATCTTTTAAAATGGAGGAATTTGAAGTGATCTTTGCGCCATTCTTATCGTAATATTCAAAAAGCGGCGGTGAATTTCGCACATAAGCACTTACCATCGTTATTTTCTCCTGGCTGGACGGATAAGTCACCGGACTGCCGACCGGCTTGATCACTCCTTTTTTCAGTTGATTATCCAAATTGGGAATTTCTTCGGTCCAAGAAAATTCGAACAAGGCTTTAAGCGTATGGTTGGAGTTGATCCAATTGCATTTCGTGTCCACTCCCGAAGATCCATCGGCAATGAATTGGATCGAACCATCCTTGGCCGCGTCCGTTACGTCATACGTCTGCGCGCCTTCCCATTTTCCGCCGCATTGGGTACATCCGGACGGACATTGTTGTCCGATTTTCACTCCATCGGCATATATCTCGGCAAATTCGCCTGACGCATTCAAGTCACCCTCAAGAGACACTTTAACCTGGGCTGATTTCAAATTTCCGGAAAGGAAGCCGGAAAAAACTGCATTACAAGAACCGCCGGTCGTTTGCGTGAAACAATCTTTCGACTGGTTTCCGGAATTCATTATAGCCAGATAGTAACGCACTCGCTCCGCCTTCCCGTCATTATCGACATCGCTGTAAAAAATAAACTGTTTGTCTTCGGCTTTTTCTATCGGATAAGCGCCGTTATCCCCGGGCCGGGCTGAACGGATTTCTTTGGTCATAACTTCAACGCCTTTTCTTGCTTCGTTTATCGCAAGCGATTGCTGGTAAGCATACCCTTGGGTTTTATAGATCATAACAATCGAACCCATGATCGCTATCCAGATCAAGGTAAAAACAAAAAGCGTGACTAGGGTTTCGATAATGGTAAAACCGTTTTTTCTCATGTGCTCTTAGTCGATCTGATTAAGTTGTATATTCTTTGCGCTGTTTCCCGATACATTGACATTGCCGCTATACTCTTCAAATCCCGGAATTTGCACCGTAATCGAATAATTACCATTGTTGAGCGGAATGAACTGGGCTTGCCCCCCCACATCGCTATATTGGGTTTTGTCGTATCCTATTCCCGCATTGAACAGATGCACGGTGGCCACGGGCAAAAACTCAAGACTCTCCTGATTCTGAACGGTAACGATCAAAGAATTCTGGGCCTGAAGATATAATTTAACCGGAACAACGCTCTCCGGAGCGACGTCAATAGGCTGTGTCGCCGGATCCGTCCCAGCCAAAACCAAAGGAGAAGAAGGGCCTACGGAAAAGGTATAGGAATCCGGGTCGCTATCGGTAATATCAAGATGACCAGAGGCATTTAAGGTAAGATCCTTGTCGTATTTATAAACGCTTACCCCGCTGTTCTTTCCGACGGTTTTGGCACCCTTAAGGTGGAAAGGAAAATTCGCGACCGGCGCGCCTTCATTGCTTGCCCAGGAAATCTGCCAATTGTTTATTCGTGGCGTTTTCAGATGATCATTGGTGGTAAGCGTGGCTTTTATCCTGATGTTCCGGTAAGTCGCCGCGCTCAGTACCGATAGATTTATTGGAGACGAAGAAAAACCCGAAGAATTTCCAGCCAGATGCGCATCGGAGATCGGGATCCAGTTATCGCCATTAAAAAAAAGTATTTGATAAACGATTTGGGTCGATGCCGGTTTCTCGTTCGAGAAAGTAAATTCGTTCCACTGCATCAAGTTACCCGGATCGATATCCTTTGAAACCACTGTCCCGCTTTCGGGATAGGGATTTCCGGACAAAACAACATTCCCGCTTGAAATCTCCGTATCGGAAAGTTCGATAATTTTTTCCCCGGTCAAAAAAGTATCGGAAAAGAAATCTTCTCCCGCCGACGATACTCCGTCGATCGCGAGCGTTGCCAGCTTATCTATGGATAAGCTTGTTTCCGCCATGCCGCCATCGGAAACCAAAGGATCGGGAACATCGGGCATTGTCATCTCCGAAAAACTGTAGCTACGAGCCATACTGTACCCGCTTTTCGAAGCCCTCACGCGGTACGTTCCAACAGGAAGAGGAAAAGAAAACAATCCACTGCTAGGAGTCGCGGACGCAACAACCGATCCCGTCGTTGAATCCAATATTGCAAGCAACGGCTCCGAAATCATTTTTTTAGTGCCGTCAAAAGCGCGTACGGTTAAGATGCCTCCGGGCTGGTTGGTACATGACTGGATTTCCTGAGTCGCGTCCTTGGGAGCAAGAATAGTGGAAAATCCGACGGATCCGGGAAAAGAACCTTGCCAGGAAATATTTACCGTCGCGATCTTGTAATCAAGATTGCAGGTATCGGAAACGCCCACGCCATCAGCCGGATCAACCGCGTATTTAACATCCGTGGTAATAGTATAAGCCTCCCTGTTGATCGTTTTTGAAGCAACCTTATCCAGCGTCCCAGCCGCCGCGGGTAAAACCGCCCCTTGGGTTCCGACGGAAGCATACGGCAGGTTTTTTATTTTTTCCATTTGCTCGTTGGCAATACCGGTAGCCGTGAATTTATCTTTACTTAAACCAATGACTTTCAAAGCCAGACGGTATGAAGCGGTCAATCCCAAAAAAACCAGCGCCAACAAAAAAATCGCCACAAGAGCCTCGACCAAAGTAAACCCTTTTTTCGCCAAATCGTTTTTCTTTCTTCTGTTAGACATAACTTAATTTATCGCGTCCATCATTGAATACATCGGCTGGATCATCGAAACTGCGAAAAAACCTACGACTATGCCGATAATGACCATTAAAACCGGTTCGATCACTGATGCCAGATTTTTGGTCGCCTCGGATACTTCGTTTTCATAGAAATCGGCCAATTTGGAAAGAATGACGCTCGTCTCGCCCGTTTCTTCTCCGACGGCTATCATTTGGATCAAGGTGGAAGGATAGATATTTTCGTATTTCTTAAGCGCTTCCGAAAATTTTTCGCCTTTTTTCACTTTTTCCTCGGATTCCATAAGGGCTCTTTTATACTTATGATTATCCAGAGTATTAGCGGTTATTTCCAAGGCCCTGGGCAACGAAACGCCTGAAGCGATAAGAGAACTTAAATTCCGAACGGTATAGGCCGCATTGATATTTTTCACGATCGGGGAAATAATCGGGAAACTAAGCATCATCTGGTCGTACAGCTTTTTTCCCATGACCGATCCCAAAAACCGGCGCAGTATGAAAACAAAAAAAACGGTGGACAGGAATACGGCCAAAAGATTTTTTTTCATGAAATTCCCTAATCCTATGACCGCTCTGGTAGTTATCGGAAGCTGTACTTTTAATTCAATGAACGTGGCCGACAAAGTCGGAACAACATAAACCAGCATCAAAGTACCGATTCCTATCATCACCACGAAAATAACGGCTGGATACAGCAAAGCTCCTTTTATTTTTGACTGCAATTCGTAATCTTTCTCCAGTTGTTTGTCAAGAATATCCAACACGCTCTCAAGAGTGCCGGTTTCCTCCCCCACCTTTACCATACTGCAATAAAAATCGGAAAATATGCTTGGAAACCTTTGCATTGACTCCGAAAAATTCTTGCCCTGGGTGATTTCTGTCTTAATCTCGTCCAACGCTTCGTGAAACTTCTTGTTTTTGGCCTGCGCCGCAAGTATGCCGATGGAACGCGGCAAAGATAGGCCCGAAGCGATCATCACCTGGAGATTTTTCGTAAAAAAGATCTTGTCTTTCACGCCAACTCCAAAAGACGGAAAGGTTATTTTCAAACTTTTCCCCGCCTTATCCTCGCATTTCGCTTCGATCAGCACGAAACCCTCCTGGTGCAGTATCTTGGCCACCTCGCGGGTATCGCTGGCCTCAACCTCACCGGTCTTCTGGACCCCATCTAATGATTTCGCGACATAGGAATATCTGGCCATTATTTTTTTGTTTTGTTGCTCCCGCATAATGCGGGAAGAATAAAACAACGGGAAATAAAAAAATATTTAGTTGATTATTATACAATTATAGCTCTTTTTATTGCCTTAAAGAAGCTCAAAAAAAATTAAACCCCAAGGAAAAACTTAGAAACAAAGGGAAATTATCGATTAAAAAACCGGGCGCCGTGCCCGGCAAAAAATTCCAAAAAAAACCTTCCAAAACCTATTATCTACCAAGGCCAAAATAATTTGAAAAAATTGCCGATCGAAGCGCTACTCTCTTTCGGAGCGCCATTGGCTTGGCAAAAACATCCGGGCATGGGAAGGTCGTAGGACATTACTCTTGTTTCGGGCGTTTCAATGCCATTTTTTGCGGCTGCTTGCCCAAAAACCATGATATCCCCTGCCTGATCGGATACATCGGAGCTTCCGGGCGATATCGCGAAAAATATTGCCAGCGTAAACATTAAAGCCGATCCCAGCACCAAAGCGAAATCGGGTATCGAATTCCTATCGATTGATCCAGGCTCATCCCAAAACCTTTTCCTGGCTTTAACCTTGGTAAGATCCGGAAACGGTTTTCCGGCCGCCACAACTTCCGATTCGTTTGTTTGAATGGGTCGTGAAACTTCCGGCGCGCTTTCTTGTTTTTCCGGTATTTCGTTTACCGCTGTCTTATTAGCCGCTATTTTATCGTTCCACTCTTTGGTTCTTTGGATATAATCTTTTATCCAAAATTCGGTTGTCATCCACTTTTTCCCGAATTTTATCGATTTCAGCTTTCCTTGCCTGGCACGCAAACGCAAATAAGGCTCCGAATAGGAGCAAAGCTTACTGGCTTCTAAAAGACTGATATATCCTTCGTTATTTTTTTCTTCCACTTTGATTGTGCCTGATTAATGGTAATAATTATACCGTTGTAACTATATTATAAAATTTTTTTGAGAATAATAAAAGTGGAAAACCCGGCCCGGCCACAGTAAAGTCTTTATTCGGCAGTTTATTCGACTATCACCCTTAGAACCTCTTCGATCGAAGTTGTACCTTGAGCCGCTTTGATAAATCCTTCTTCGAACATTGTGATCATACCCTCTTTCTTGGCCTGCGCCTGAATATTATCCGCGGTGGAATTTTTCATTATCAAATCCTTTATGGACGCCGATACGGCCAATGTTTCGTGAATTCCGATCCTGTTCACATAACCATCCGGACAGTTTTTGGTCGGGATCGGATGGAAAAAAGGAATAGTACGCCAGGTAGCCGAAGGAGCTACGATTTTTTCTTCCTTTAAAATTTTTAAAATCCGCTTCGGGTCGCAGTATCGGCTCAAATCTTTGATATCCGATTCTTTCAAGCGGTATTCTTCCTTCTGTTCGTCCAAACACCGTATCAAGCGCTGAGCAACGATCAAATCCACGGTTGAAGCGATCAAGAACGGTTCGGCCTTCATATCAATAAGGCGCGGTATCGCGCCGCCAGCCGAATTGGTATGCAACGTCGACAACACCAAATGACCGGTGAGGGCGGCATTGATCGCCAATGACGCCGTCTCATTATCGCGGATCTCCCCCACCATAATAATATCGGGATCCTGCCTCAAAAGCGTCCTCAAGCCTGAAGAAAAAGTAAGACCGATCTTGGCATTTACCTGAGTTTGGTTAATCCGGGGCATCTGGTATTCGATAGGGTCCTCGATCGTAGAAATGTTAACACCCGGCTCGTTTAAAATATCCATCATCGAATAAAGCGTGGTCGTCTTCCCCGAACCGGTCGGCCCGGTGATCAAAACCAATCCCATTGTTTTCTTTAGCGTTTCTTCGATCAATTCCAACTGGAAACCGCGGAAACCAAGCTTCTTCAGATCGACCGCCCTCGATGTTTCCGGCAAAAGGCGCATAACGATCTTTTCCCCGTTAGAAACAGGAAGGGTCGATACGCGCAACGAATAGCGCCATTCTTCGCTTTCAACTTTGAACCGGCCGTCCTGCGGCAAACGATGTTCATCCAGCTTCAAATTGGACAAAACTTTGATTCTGGCCACAATACCCGAAGCCGCTCTTTTTGGCAAAGTCATAGCATCGCGTAAAATTCCATCTATCCGGTAACGGATCAAAACCTCTTTTTCCGTCGGCTCGATATGGATATCGCTGGCCCGTTGCAAAATAGCGTGTTTGATAAACGTATCTACGACCCGGATCACCGGCATTTCTTCGGCAACCTTTTTCAACTCTTCTTTCTCCTCTTTTTCCTCGCCTTTTTCATCGTCCTTTATCATCTTGAAACTTTCTTCTCCTTTCGGGTTTTTAAACTTTCCGCCCTTCGATTCCGACAGAGACAATCCATCCGCCCCCTCATTTTTGATCAGCTCCCCGAATTCGGCCTGAAGCGTTTTTTGATATTGCAAAATGACATTTTTGATACTTTCAGGGGTGGTAAGGCGGGGAAGGATCCTAAGATCCGTGGTTTTCTTGATGAATTCGATCATCCGGAGATCCTCCGGATCAAGCATAGCCACCTCTAACGATGAAGCATTTTTGCGGAACGCGATGATATTGTTGGCTTTGGCTATGGCTTCCGGAATCATTCTCAGAACATCATGCGCGATGACTTCCTTTTCCAGATCGACAAAAGGAATACCAAGGATATAAGCCTTAAGCTTGATCAACTCCTCTTGAGTGATATAATCTTCTGAAACCAAAATATCGTCAATTTTGCAATTGAGTTCCTTGCTTTTCTCCAGACATTCGTTAAACTGCTTCTCGCTGAGCAAACCTGCGTCCAGTAAAAAAGCTTTAAGCTGTTGCGATTCGACTTTCATTTTTTTAGAACGGATCCCTGATGGGAGGCTATGCCCAATAACTAAACCACCACTAATTCAAGAAACGCCCCATGGACCAGCGGCTCCGTAATTGTAATTGGGACACGATGATCAGCGATCAAATTAGGGAACCGTCGACGGTTTTTTTGATCTTTTCGATAATTTCTTTTAGAGAATAATCGCTTTTGACCAAATAAGTCGTTGCTCCAAGCTCTATCGCTTTATCGATGTTCTCCATTTCCCCTAAATTAGTGAGAACGATTATGGGTATGGATTTCGTCTGTTCCTCCTGCTTCAACGATCTTAAAACGTCAAACCCGTCTCTCTTGGGAAGGACGAGGTCAAGCAGAATCAAATCCGGGCGCATTTCTTTAGCCAGCTTTATGCCTAAATCGCCGTCAAGGGCGGAAATCATATTATAACCTTCTTTTTGAATGATCGCCCCGACTGTTTTTTGCATCGCTGACTCATCTTCGATAAAAAGAATAGTTTTTGGCATTTTATTTAATTATTTATTGCGGCTTTCTTGGTTATTTTGGAGAAATCGGCAGTTTGAACCAAAAAGTTGTTCCAACTCCCTCGCGGCTTTCAAACCCGATCTTTCCCCCGGACCGCTCGATTATACTTTTGGAAATATAAAGACCCAACCCAGAACCGTTGGTTTGGTATCGCCTTACATTATCGGCCCGGAAAAACTTCTGGAAAATATATTTCTGGTCTTCTTTGGGTATACCGATCCCATTGTCCATGATCTCGAAAATAATATTCGAATTTTTATGGTATACTTTTATGTTGATCTCCCGTTCTTTATCCTTTTGAACAGGGTCGGTGGCAAAGTTCATGTATCGTATCGCATTATACAATAAGTTTTCGATCACTTGTAATATTTGGAAAGGATCGGTAAAAACCTTAGGGGCGTTTTTTTCCAAATCCATATTTATTTTGATATTCGAAGATTTCGCTATGGGTTTGAATTCCGCCACCAGATCCCTCACCAAGTTTTCCATGGAAAACTCCTCTTTTTTAAAAACCAGCTTAGTTGCTTCTATGCGCGACACGGTAAGAAGCTCTGAAACCAACTCCTGCATCCTTTCCAAATTTTCTTTCAAAATCTTGAAATATTCCGTTTGTTTTTCCTCGATCTTGCCCAAAATCCCGGACATCAGCAACTCCACAATCCATTTAAGATTGGTCAAAGGAGACCGGATCTGGTGCGAAACAATGCTCACAAATTCCGATTTCAAGCGATTTGTTTCCGCCAGCTTTTCAAAGCTGTGAACAATAACAAACGCCATGGCAAGCAAAAAAGTAGCCAGAAAAAGAACAAGCAACACGATAACCTCGGGATCTTCTATGTAGTGGCTGCCGATCAGGTAAATAGTGACCGAAGTAACTATTATCACGCATCCCATCAAAAGAAAAAGGAACTGAGGACACTGCCATACCGGTATTCCATACTTTTTGCACTGTTCGATAATGTTTATTCGTTGGGAAAAGGAAGAAAACAAATTATTTTTCATTTTTTTTAAAAAACGCATTTAAGGATCAGCTTGTATTATTTATTATACTAAAAAATACGAATGTTGGAAAATGCCCATACCGCCATTACGGATCCGTTCCTTTGAACCGGTCGCAGAAAGCGCAATTTTATCAGACCTTTCTGCCTATGGCGGGAAACTTTGACTGCGGCGCTCGCCGTTGACTAAACAAGCACAAAGAGATATTATATTCGTGAAAGGAACGAAAGTTTTTTGTTTTTTTCTGTTTTTTTATATATTCAAGTTTTGATCGGGGTGTAGTGCAACGGCAGCACGAGTCCTTTGGGAGGATTTGATCTGGGTTCGAATCCCAGCACCCCGAAGACAGAATCAGATTCTCGCCAGAGGCGCATCCGCCTCTGGCGGATAATCCGGGCACCCCGAAAAAAAATTATTGAATTCCAACAATACGGCAGTTTCGATCCGCGGGTGTAGCTCAATGGTAGAGCCCAAACCTTCCAAGTTTGTGACGTGGGTTCGATTCCCATCACCCGCTCCATGGTATCAAGACCGGCCGAAAGGCTGGTTTTGATCGTATTGGTGATGGGAACCAGGGCCCCCGCTTTTCTGCGGGGAAATATTCCCATCACCCGCTCCGTGAAAAAAATAAAGGACCGCTTTAAGCGGTCCTTTCTTTTTTTCTCGTTTGGTCGGTTGATAGATTAGATCGATTGTGCTTATGTTATTTCGCGTATTCGGTCACTCTCGTTTCGCGGATGACATTTACCTTGATCTCTCCTGGATATCTTAATTCCTCCTCGATCCTTTTGGCGATATCCCTGGCCATTTTCTTTGCCCCCCAATCATCAATTTCCTTTGGCCTCACGAAAACCCTTATTTCCCGGCCCGCTTGCAACGCCCAAGCTTTTTCGACTCCGGTGAACGAAGTGGCAATACCTTCCAATTCGCTCAATCGTTTCAAGTAATTTTCAACCGTGTCTTTCCGGGCTCCCGGCCGCGCTCCTGAAATCTGGTCAGCGGCTTGGACCAGTATTCCTTCCAATCCTTCGTAAGGAAATTCTTCATGATGGGACCTCATAGCCAGAATCACCGCCGGATCAATATTGAATTTCTCCAGTATTTTTATGCCTATTTCCACATGGGAACCCTCGATCTGCTGGTCGATCGATTTACCGATATCGTGGAGCAATCCGGCTTTTTTGGCGATTCGGACGTTCCCTCCCACCTCGGCAGCAAGAGTTCCCGCCAAATGCGCAACTTCCATGGAATGCAGTAAAACATTCTGGCCATAACTTGTCCTAAAACGCAGCCGTCCAAGCAGCTGGACCAGTCTTGGGGGAAGATCAAGGATCCCAACATCATAACATGCCTGCTCACCCGCTTCTTTGATCTGGCTGGCAATCTCCTCTTCGGCCAATTTGACCATTTCCTCGATACGAGCCGGCTGAATGCGCGAATCTTGTATCAATTTCTCCAAGGCGATCTTGGCGATCTGCCGGCGCGTAGGATCAAAACCGGAGATAACCACCGTTTCTGGGGTCTCATCGATGATCACCTCGACCCCCGTAAGTCTTTCCAAGGTTCGAATGTTCCGGCCTTCTTTACCGATGATCCTCCCCTTGATGTCGTCGGACGGAAGACTCACTATTGAAGTAGTAACTTCTTGCGCCTGGGAAAGGGCGAATTTTTGGATCGCGTGAACCAGGATCTCTTTGGCCCTCTTTTTGAATCGCTCTATTCCTTCCGCTTCAAGCCCACGGACTTTATTGAGCAAATCGCGCTGATATTCTTTTTCTAAAGCTTCGAACAGCTCCTTTTTGGCGTCGGATTTGGTCAATCCGGCAACGCGTTCCAAGTTATCCACCGCCTGCTTATGAACCTCTTCCAGGTTTTCCTTCAACGCTCTAAGTTTCTTTATCTTCTCCTGAAAGTCTTTTTCTTTAATCTCGAATTCCGTGATCTTTTGCTCCAGCATACTTTCTCTTTTTAGAACCAGCGACTCGGTCCTGATAAGCTCTTTATGCCTCTGCTGGATCTCGTTTTTTGTCGCTTCCGTAAGTTTCTGCGTTTTATCCTCGGCCTCGGTAAGGATCTTTTGAGCTTCTAACTTCGCTTTTTGGATCTTGTTGGCAAGAACCTTTTCGATATTACCCGCTCTTTTTATCGCGATCATCTGGCGAGCGTAATAACCCAAAAATAAACCAACAACCAAGATAATGACGTCTATAATAAATGAATTCATGATTTTGATCGCGAATCCGGCTACCCGCCTTTCATGGCTTTGCCAAAAAAGTTTTTAACGATTAGATCGCGAACGGAAGCCAGGTTCGGTTTTCCTTTTTTTGATACGGCTGATGAATTTTCAATTTAAACAGCTTTCCGGCGGTTCAAGAATTGCCTCTTTACGCCATCCGAACTGGTCTAGAAAAAACCGGTAATTTTTTTATACGGGATCGAACCGACCGCAGAAATAAATTTTATATTTTTCATTTGACTCCGCGATCGGGGTATTAACCCCCGATCTTGCGACCAAAGGGGACACCCCTTTGGAATCCTCTTGGAAACCCCCGATACACAGCATATGCGGGGTATTTCCCAATAAAACCCTCGCCGGACGGACTTGGTTAAACATAAAACGAGTCCAGGCTAAGTTGGCAAAAAAAGCGTTTGGAGGTATTTGCTGTCGGCTTTCTTTTTTTTACAAAAATGAGAAACGATAAATTTTGTATTTTCCGGTTGACTCACCCACATTCCGCGGAAAAAAATCCTCTTGGCACAAAACCCCGAAACACGGCAGCGGGATATTGCCCCGATAAAGTTAAAAACGATATACTCCGGCCACAAACCGTTCCAACAGAAAACCAATCAGATTTGTCTTTTTCGGTTCAGGAACAACCTTGGTTACCTCCTCCCAATCCGGAATGGATTTTGCGTTCAGGTCGTATTCCAAATAGTCGGACCTTCCGGCGGAATCGGTCACGTTCAATCTGATTTTATTGATTTTTCCAACCACCGTGGTTGAAACAGATCCGCTGTTTCCGCCCAAAACCACCCCGTTCCAAGTCCATTCCCTGGTTGTGATCGATTCGCCATCACTGGCTACCGAATGTATGGTTAAAGACGGATCATCCTTAAAATAAATCGTTGTGTTTTTCGCTATCTTTCCCGACAAAGGCCCGCAGTCCCGCCAATTGATATTATCCAGGGAACACATAAAACCAGCCGCCACTTCGGCTTTGATAGTAATGTCGTGAGTCGCTGAACTTGAATTACCGGCGGCATCCTTAACCGTTAATTTGATCGTATAATTACCGGCGGCAACACCAGACTGAAGGGTACAATCGCTTATTCCATTGAAACTCGGACAACCCGATATTGCTTGATAGGTCGAGTCGTCGGACCCTTGAACTTTGTAAACCCATTCGGATCTTACTATATCGCTCGCCCCGTCCGGATCCGTGGATTTGTTGACGATCCTGTAAATACAGGGCGTCGGATCAGCCACGGGACGATAAGATATCCAGGTTGTCGCATTACACGTTCCGCCAGCGCATTGGCCGCCGTCGCAGGCCATAGCCGCTATGGGCGAGCGGGCAAAGCCTAACGTCGTCTTTAGTTTGTAGTTAGAGGTTCCGCAAATGGCCCTATCGAGACAATTGAAGCTAAGCCAACCCAAAACCTGGTCCGACCATGCCCAACCGCGAAACTCTCCTGTGGCAGAGTCGATGTACAAAGGATAAGGGCTCCCGTCATCGGCTATGCCCCCCAATTTTATCCATCCGTCCCAACCGCCTCCATTAGCCAATACTCTTGCCCAACCGCTTACCGTACATTGGCCGGCGGGGCAACCTAAATCTACAGAAGCTACGCAGGGCGCAGTCGGACACCCGGTAAGATCATCTTCGTTAAACGTGATCCAGCCGATGTTCTCGGACCAGGCGTAACCCGACAACTTTCCGCCGGCGCCTATATTAATTCCGTAATCGCTTGTTCCGCAAGTCGCGGTATCGGTACAATTCGAACTGACCCAGCCGATGTTTTCGGACCAGGCAAAACCAGAAACGTTATCTCCCGATTTCGCCAACGCGTAATAAGGAGATAAAACGCAGACAACCGCTAATAAAACTGAAACTAAAAACAAAACGCGGCTACGACTATTTTTTAATTCCATTTGAAGGGACGCTTCCCGCCTCCTCGGGCCCATTGCCCTACTAAGACGTTGGCGTTATGAAAATTACCTATTATTGATCATACCATAGCCGTTCTTTTTTTGGAATAACCAGAAAAAAAACGCCCCCGTTTTAAAGAGAGCGTTTTTTTGTTTTAATCCTTGGTTTTAATCACTTCGTCGATCAGGCCATACTCCTTTGCTTCCTCGGCTGAGAGATAAAAATCTCTGTCGGTATCATTCGCTATTTTTTTGACATCCTGGCCGGTATGTTTGGCAATTATCGTGTTCAATTTCTCGCGAATCTTGATTATTTGTTTTGCCGTGATCTCAATCTCGACCGCTTCGCCGGAAACTCCGCCCATCACCTGATGAAGCATGATCTCGGAATTGGGAAGCGCGAAACGCTTGCCTTTGGCGCCCGCGGCCAACAGAACGGCGCCCATCGAAGCAGCCATCCCAACGCAAACGGTCGATACCGGGCATTTGACGTGTTGCATTGTGTCATAGATCGCCAAACCGGCCGTAACCGACCCTCCGGGACTATTCAAATAAAACTGAATGTCTTTTTTTTCATCCTTGGAAGCTAAGAACAGGAATTGGGCGATTATGGAATTGGCCACGACATCATTGACTTGCCCGCCCAGGAAAACTATCCTATCTTTTAACAGGCGGGAATAAATGTCATAGGCCCGCTCTCCATATTGGGTCTTTTCGATAACAGTAGGTATAAGGTTCATATTTTGTCAACGCAAAACTAAAGATAAAAAGCTTAAAGCAACATCTTAAAATTCGAACATCTTGCGATGTTTTTTGTTTTAAATTGTCGTTTTGCGCTTTTCGCTTTACGTTTTAAGCTTTTTTAAACAAACCCTCGAGAAAATCAAAAACTTTCTCGTTTTTTACGACGTCTTTGTAATATTCGTTCAAATAATTCAAATCGAGGTTCTCCTTAGGCTCGCCAGCCGTGACTTTTTCTATCACGTCCCCGATCTCTTTTTCGGTAGGCTCGATCTTTTCTATTTTGGCGATTTCCTGGAGAATCAGGAAATTACCGATCTTTTTTTCATTATCTTCATTGAAAGTAACCCTCAATTCGTCTTCGGTCTTTTTGATCTTCTTCAAATATTCCTCAAAAGGCATATTCAAAGCTTGCGGGGTTTTTTTGCGCAAATCCTCCATCATCCGCTCGGTCTCGCGCGCTACCATTACTTCCGGGATCTCGATCTTGGCAATCTCGCGGAGCTTGTCGAGCAAATCCTCGCGGATATGCTCCTTTTCATGCTGGGCCTTTTCCATTTTCAACCGCTTGATATCCTCGTCATTGACTTCAGGCTCCTTGAAAGTAATCTGTTTGGCAACCTCCTTGTAGTCGCCCAGCGCTACTTCCGGAAAAACCGAAATAATGAATTTGTATTCAAAAGGATTGCCTCTGGCCAATTTAACGATCTCGATCTCCGGATAGCCCAGCGGTTCAAGTTTATTCTCCAAAAGAACCTTGGGATAACTATCCTCGATAGCGATCTTTGACGCCCTTTCAATAATCCGCGCGTCACCGGCCTTGCGTGCGACAAGCTCCTTGGGAGCCATTCCCTTGCGGAAACCTTCTACGTCAAGCTCTTTTACGAATTCGGCGAGAGCGGCATCCATGAATTTATCGAATTCCTCGATCGGTATCTCTACCAGGGTTTCGATCTTTGATTTCGGTAATTTGCTAACCGTTGCTTTGTTCATTATTTTTCTTTTGTTTTGGTTTTAGATTTCGCCTTTTTTTCCTTTTTTGGCTTGTCTCCGGCAATCTCTTCGATCTTCTCCCCGGTTTTTGCCTTTTTTGTCTTTTTCGCTTTCTTCTCTTCCTTCTCCCCGGTTTTTACGACCTCTTCGCTCACGATTGGCGTTTCCGCGGCTTTTTCACTCTTCCCTTTTCCTTCCCTCGCCAACCGTTCCGCCTCTTCTTCCCTAATGGCTTCTTTCATTTCGAGAGCCAAAGCTTCCTCGTCAAGATTTTCGTGACCGCGGACATCGATCTTCCATCCGGTAAGCTTGGCTGCCAGGCGGACGTTCTGGCCGTCCTTTCCGATAGCCAAAGAAAGCTGATCGTTGGGAACAATGGCCAGCGCCTTGTTCTTGGGAAGAATCCTCACTTCCATGATTTTGGCCGGAGACAACGCGTTGATGATGTATTTTTCCGGCTCGTCGGAATATTCGATGATATCGATCTTTTCTCCACCCAGTTCGTTGATCACGGCGCTCACCCTGGTTCCCCGTTGTCCTACGGCCGCGCCGATCGGATCAATGCCTTCCGCGGTCGATGCCACGGCGATCTTTGTGCGCGACCCCGCCTCGCGGGCGATCGATTTGATCAAAACCTGGCCGGAGGCAACCTCGGGAACTTCCAGTTCGAACAGCTTGGAAACGAATTTAGGATACGCGCGCGACAAAAAGATCACCGGGCCCTTCGATGTCTGCTCCACTTTCATAATGAAAACCTTGAGCCGTTGAGCGGGCCGGTAAAACTCCCCCATCACCTGTTCTTCGCGATTCAAAATACCCATTGTTTTTCCGATATCCATGAACACGGTCTTTCCCTCGAGCCGCTGGATCACGCCCGACATAATCTCGCCTTCTTTGAGTTTGAAATCCTGGAAAATGCTTTCTTTTTCCGCTTCCCGGATCTTTTGGATTATTACCTGTTTCGCGGTCTGGGCGGCAATGCGGCCAAAATCCGCCTTTTCCTCCAGAGGAATCTTGATCTCGTCATTGACCTTAATATCGGCGTTGTCTTTTTGGGCTTCCTCGATCATTACGTGCTTTTCGGGATTGAATTTTATTTTTTCTTCGCTTGCCTCAATCGCCTTATCCTGCAGCTGTTCCAACTCCTCATCAGTATAAAGCATGCCCTGGTCAACAACCGTTTTAACCTGCCAGAATTCCATTTTTCCGGTTTTAACATCCAACTTGGCCTTGATCACCTGGCTTTTTTCCCCATATTCTTTTTTGTACGCGGCCGCCAAAGCGGTTTCAATGCTCTCGATTATTTTTTCCCGGGCCAAACCCTTTTCTTCGGCGATCTGGGCAATGGCCAGGCCAAACGCTTTGATATCCATCAAAATTTACCTCGAATATTCGAAACCCGAAATTCGAAACTAAAATTTTTTTGTTTCGACTTTCGCGCTTCGCGCTTCGGATTATTATATTATTAAAAGCAATGTCCGTTTGCTCAACGGACTACCTATATTGTAGCAGTTTATCCAATGTTGTCAATGAAATCCAAGATAGCCTGAACCGAATATGTCGAAACGATCGGATAAATATTCTTATGTTTTTTCCTTTTCATCCAAGCGTTTCTTGAAAGATTGCTTCCATTTTAAACGAATTTCATTTTTTCGGGCCATCAACCGCGATAAAATAATTTTTCCGGTCGGCGATTAAAAGAAAAAACGCGATAAACACCATAACTGGCGGTAAAATCAATATTAGCCATGGATCGATTGAAACATCTATTATCCGCAATACAAATAAGGCATAAAATATTTCAAATAGAAAAATCGATGCGATTCCAAACCACCAACCATATTTTTTCCTATAAGCCAGACTGCCCGCGACAAATAAAAAAAGAACTCCCGTAGGTATAACATACCGGCAAATCATATTTATCGACTGGCGGTAGATAAAATCATTGCAAAATTCATCATTAGGCGGGCATCCCAAAGAAAGAAGCCGGACAAATTGCATCAGGTAATATAGAGAAAAAATTAAAATAGCCGAACCGACGCTAAACATTATCCAAGCGGCGATCTTAGTCTTGACGGGGATACTGAGCATAGTTTTTTTATTACCTGCCGGACCAGCCCATAGATGCTTCGGATGTTTCTACAACGGCACATTGCCGTGTTTGCGAGCCACTTTGCCTTCCCGCTTGGTAAGCAAGGGTTCCAGGCATCTCATCAAGATCAGGCGCGTATCCTTGGGGTTGATGATCATATCCACCTGGCCAAGCTTAGCGGCCTGCATCGGATTCAAGAATAATTTTTTGATCTCCTCGATCTTTTCCTTTTCGGTAATTTCGGGATCTTTCGATTCGGCAATCTCTCTTTTATAGATGATCTTGACCGCCTGTTCGGCTCCCATCACGGCTATTTGAGCTGACGGCCAGGCCAACACCTTGTCGTATCCCAGCTTGCGGCTGGCTAGGGCGATATAAGCGCCTCCAAAAGCCTTGCGCAGGATAACGCTGATCTTTGGCACCGTGGCCTCGGCGTAAGCGTAAAGAACCTTGGCGCCGTGGCGGATGATCCCGAGATGTTCCTGGTTAATACCCGGAAGATATCCGGGAGTATCAACCAAATTAATGATCGGAATATTGAAAGCATCGCAAAAACGCACGAACCTGGCTATTTTATCGGAAGAATCGATATCCAAAACGCCAGCCATGAATTTGGTCTGGTTGGCAACCACTCCGACAACCACTCCGCCAAGCCTGGCGAAACCAACCAAAGAGTTGATCGCAAAGCCTTGCTGCACCTCAAAAAAAGTATTCTTGTCGAAAAGCTCCTCGATCACGGTTTTCATGTCGTACCCCTTCTCGCTCTCTTCGGGAACCAATTCCAGCAACCGCTGGTTATCTTCCTTTTCGAACAGTTCTGCCAAAATGCTTTTTTGGCGCGGCGGATCCTCCATGTTGTTTTGCGGAAGATAGGACAATATCTTTTTTACCTGCGTAAAACATTCCTTTTCGTTGGCAAAAACAAAATGGGCGCATCCGCTCTTGGTACCGTGGGTATTGGCCCCGCCCAAATCCTCAAAGCTAACTTCTTCACCCGTAACTTTTTTGACCACCTCAGGGCCAGTAATATACATCTGCGACAAACCCTCCACCATGAAAATAAAATCCGACAAACCGGGCGCATAACAAGCCCCGCCCGCCGAAGGCCCCACAATCACGCTGATCTGCGGAATGACCCCCGAAGATTTGACCATTGTGTTGAAAATCGAAGCGTAACCATCGAGACTGGCTATCCCTTCCTGAATACGCGCGCCTCCCGAATCAATGATGCCGATCACCGGATTGCCGGTCTTTCTGGCCATCTCGATCGCACGGACGATCTTTTGCCCATGCATTTCCCCCAACGACCCGCCCATTTTGGTGAAATCCTGGCTGAACACATAAACCAGCCGGTTGTTGATCTTTCCAAAACCCGCGATAACACCATCGCCCGCCACCTTCTTTTTTTCCAAACCCAGGTTATTGAAGCGGGTTTCAACAAACGGATCCAGTTCCACGAAAGTTTCCGGATCAAGCAGATAACTTATCCTTTCGCGGGCCGTAAGCTTGCCTTTCTGGTGCTGTTTTTCCGCAAGCTCCTGGTTATCCAAAGCTTCGACTTCTTTGTTTAATTGTTCGATTTCTTTTTCAAACTTCATAATAGTAAATGTAAAATTTAAAAATCGGTTTGGCGGGCGTTTTGCAAAAACAATAATGGGAAATGACAAGGCAAATTCATAGAATGTTTAATCCGCTAATTTCAGCATTTTGCACTGTCATTTTTCATTTTGATTTTTTAACTTTAAATTTTATCCGCTGATCGACGCCAGCGTCTTTTTCAGACCGTCAATAATCTGACTTAAAATCGTTTCGTTGTCAATATCCTTCTTTAATTCTATTTTAAGCGATGTAGCCGTGTTTTCCAATTCCGGAGGAAAACTCTCGATATTGGTATTGAGGCCAATCCCCATCACCGAGGATTTGACCTCGGTCCCGATGACATTTTCGGTAAGAACACCGCAGATCTTTTTTCCGTTCAAGTAAACGTCGTTGGGTAGCTTGATGAGCGGCTCGACCGTAAAACTTTCCTTAACCACTTTGGATACGATGTAGGCGGCCAGAATCGTCAAGGTTTGCAAGTCGTCGATGTTGCTTTTTGGCAGGATCACCGAAAAATAAAGGCCGCCGGCCGGAGAAAACCAGCCGCTTCCTTTCCGGCCATAACCCCGCTCTTGCTTAATGGCCCGCACCACGGTCCAAGGATCGGCTCCCAGGCGCGCCCTGTCTTTGGCCAAGATATTGGTCGATTCAAGCGTTTCAAAACTCTCTATTTTGTTTTTTTCTTCAGGCATATTGGAAAATTTATGCTAGCAGGATCAGATCATCCCCTTCTTTCACCTTGTCGTTTTGCTTCACCTTTACTTCCTTGATTTTTCCGACGAACTCCGAAACAACCTCGTTCTCCATTTTCATTGCCGATAAAGTAAGGAGTTTCTGGCCTTCCTTGACCAAATCCCCTTCTTTTACGAAAACTTCGGAGATCGCTCCGGCCAAGGCCGCCTTGATGGTTTTTGAGGAAAAATCGCGTTTGGGTAATATGGTTTGAGGAACACTAATCTCGCCGGCCGCGCCGGCTTTACCGAACAAATAAGCATTACCGTTAACCACGACCTTAACCTGTCCGCCCATGCCGGGATCGATCTCTACGTCGTATTCTTTTTCTTTTATTTTCAGTTTCATCTTAATATTTTTATGGGCTATTCCTCTTCAAGCATCCGCATTCTTTCGGCCATCGCCCATCGGGAAACGGAATGGCCGGACGACCCAGGCGCTCCCTCCTGTTTTTTTAAACCTTCGTAGATTTTGAAAACGATCTCGGCCACCTCCTTTTCTTCAAGCGTCGCGATCAGTTCACTTTTGCATTTTTTCTGCAGATAAGGCATTAAAGAAAGCTCCTTGATAATGCCGCTTTTCTCGATGAAATTGGTATAAAAATTTCCGCTTATGAACTCTTCCTTGTTTAACAGCATTTTAAAGAACGGGATCGTGGTGGCCACGCCCTCGATCACCGTTTCGTCGAGCGCCCGTTTTAATTTTCCGATTGCTTCCTTGCGCGTTTTTCCGGTCGCGATTACCTTGGCCAAAAGCGAATCGAAATAAGGATAGATTTCCTGGCCTTCCTGAAGAAAGCTGTGAACAAAAACACCCTGCCCGCCCGGCGGTATGTATTTTGTCACCCGTCCGGGCGACGGCTGGAAGTTTTTTTGCGGATCTTCGGCATTCACCCGCGCCTCGATCGCCCAGCCGTTGAAATAAACTTCTTCCTGGGAAAAACCGATCTTCTGTCCTTCAGCCACCTTGATCTGCTGTTCGACAATATCCACGCCTGTGATCGCTTCGGTCACCGGATGTTCCACTTGGATGCGCGGATTAACCTCCATGAAATAGAAATTTTTTTCCTTATCAACCAGGAATTCCACGGTTGCCGCGCCCTGGTAATGAAGCTCCTGGCCAAGTTTTACCGCCCACGCCCCCATTTTGCTTCTCAACTCTTCATCCAAGAAAGCCGACGGAGCCTCTTCCAAAAGTTTCTGAAAGCGGCGTTGTACCGAACATTCGCGTTCCCCCAGATGCACCACATTACGACCATCCCCGATGATTTGGAATTCCACGTGCTTTACCTCGGGCAAATATTTTTCGAGGAAAAAATCAATGTCGGAAAACGCCGTCGCCATCTGCCGCTGAACCCCCAAGGAAATGGACGCCAGATCGCCAAAACTGATCTGGCCGTTAATGACCCTGATCCCGATACCGCCTCCTCCCCGCTGGGCCTTGAGCACGAACGGCGGCTTAATCCGCGTCGCCCATTTAATAAGGTCCTTTTTGCTTTTGATCGGTTCGTCCGACGCGGGAAGAATGGGAATTCCGATCTTTCGGGCAATTTTTTTGGCCTCGATCTTATCTTCGAATTTACGCAACGTTTTATATTGCGGACCGATGAATTTAATGTGGTTTTTTTCGCAAAAAAGCGCGAACTGCCAGTTTTCCGCCAAAAAACCGTAGCCCGGATGAATGGCATCCGCTTTGGCCTTTTTGGCAATCTCGATCAAAAGTTGTCGGTCAAGATAACCTTGCGATCCTTCTTTTTCCAAAAGATAATATTCGTCGGCCAAAGTCGTTTCCAGGAAATTTTTTTCCTGGCCGGCCATCGGACACAAAACAACGGTTTTGATGCCCATCTCCTTGCAAGTCCGGATGATCCGCAAAGCGATCTCCCCCCGATTGGCAATTAGGATCTTTTTTATTTGCATTCTTTGCTTGTTAGACCTATCGGTCTAGATCTATTATAATTCTGCGCTAAGTTTCTGAACTTTATTTTGAACACCTTTGGAAACCTCAACACACATTACGCGGTAATCTTTAGACGAATAATCGATCTTTTTTGCCTTCTCCTTCAAATCGGTAAAATCCAAAGGCTCGCCAATGGCTATTTTCACTACTTTTTTGATTTTTAACTTTCCTCCGGGCGGCATGACTTCATATGATCCTTTAAAGGCCACCGGCAGGATAGGCACTCCGCTTTGCAAATGCAGCATTCCTATGCCGGGCTTGAATTCGCGCAATTTTCCGTCGTAAGACCTTCCCCCTTCGGGATAGATGATCACGCAATACCCTTTTTTCAGCATTTCCACCCCCTTGATCAATGCCTGTCTTTTCGAATCATCGCTGGTACGGTCGATCGGTATCACGCTGGCATACCAATAGATCAACCGGCGCGCCACGCCTTGGAAACCGGAATTATACTGGTCAACCTGGCCGATGAACGTGAATTTGCGGGGGGTTACGATATAACCGCACATAAACCAATCTATGTGGCTTAAGTGGTTGGAAGCCAGAATGAAATTGCCGGTTTTGGGAATATTCTCCCAACCCACGATTTTTTCGATAAAGGCTCCTCTGACCAACCCTCCCAGAAGCGCCCGAGATATTGTTGAAACAATAGTGTTCATTGTTTGTATGTAAAACTTTAAGCGGAAAATGAAAAACAGTTATTTAAAATTCATAACCGGAACAACCGTCTTTTCGATCCGTTTCCCTCGCGCTTTACGTTAATTTTGCAGCAACCTTCCAATCTCGTCTTCGATCTTTTTTACAATGCCATCGCAAAGTTGGTGATATTCTTGAGAGCTCTTATCCAACCCAGACGCAATGTTTCGCTCTTTATCGAAATCCAACGGCTTGCCTACTATCAGGCTGACTATTTTTTTGATCTTTAGTTTTTGTCCGGGAGGCATGAGCTCATACGATCCTTTGACGGCAACCGGTAAAACCGGCACGCCGCTTTCCAAATGCAGCCTCGCGACCCCGGATTTGAATTCATGCAATTTACCGTCGCGGGAACGCGTGCCTTCCGGATAGATGTTCAAGATATAGCCCTGTTTGAGTCTTTGCAAGGCCTGCGCGAAAGCCTGTTTTCGGGATTCTCCGTCTTTACGGTTCACCGGAATGATCTCGGCATAGCCGTAAAGCAGATCCCGCAAAAAACCCATAAAGCCGGTCATCTTATCGACTTGGCCGATAAACGTAAACCTCCTCGGGGTACAAAAATAACCATCGATAAACCAATCCAGGTGGCTCAAGTGGTTGGAAGTCAGGATGAAGTTTCGCTTCGGCACGTTTTCTTTGCCCCTGACCTCTTTGACCATAGAATAATAAAGAGGAGCAAGCAATATCCAAGAAAGAACGGAAACGATTTTTTTCATATTAGGTGAACGCTTAAGATTGATTTGGCTCCCTTAAAAAATCAGCCAAAAAATCCCAATCGGAAAACCCGGTCAATCGATCAGGTTTGAAGCCGCCCGAAGCCTGGCGCAACCGTCATTAATGATCTCGTCGATAATTTCTAAACAAGATTTTCTTTCCTTGACCCCGCCCGCGCAAATCCCGCAAAGTAGCGGAGACATATCAATGTTTCCGGCGCCGACCTTGGAACCGGCAAAACGGTCGGCCTTGACCTCTTCGGGATAAGGATTTTTCTCTTCTATCTTCCTGATCGTATCAACGAACTTATTTTTGATCACGCGGACCGGATGACCGGTAAAACGGGCAATAACGGTGATATCCTCGTCTTTGGCATCAAGGATCGCCTGTTTGTAATTTTCGTGGACCTGGCATTCGTTGGAAACCATGAAACGCGTTCCTATTTGAACACCGTTAGCACCCAGCAGCAACGCCGCGGCAAAAGTCCTTCCGTCGTAAATTCCGCCGGCGGCGATCAAAGGGATCTTTTTAACTTCCGCGCTCGCCTGAGGTATCAAGCAAAACGTAGTACTTTCCCCGATATGGCCACCCGACTCCAACCCCTCCAAGACAACGGCATCGGCCCCTGATTGCTCCATTTTAACAGCCAGCCTCACATAAGGCACGACCGGAATCACTTTTATACCCGCGCTTTTGAGATAAGGCATTATCGGCAGCGGATTACCGCCACCCGTGAAAATGACCGGGACTTTCCGGTCGATCACCACCTTCACAAGATCGGCGGCGCCGGGATTTTGCAATAAAAGATTGACGCCGAAAGGCTTATCCGTGAGTTGTTGCGTTTTTTTAACCTCCTCATCCAACCAATCGGCCGGAGCGAAACCGGATCCGATCACGCCCAACCCCCCGGCGTTGGACACGGCCGAAGCCAGCGACGACTCCGAAACGCCGGCCATTCCTCCTTGAATGATAGGATATTTTATCCCCAGTAATATTGTAAGTTTATTATTCTCAAACATAGCCGTCCAAAAATTTTTAATTTTCAATTTTTCCCGTTGTAACGGGATCCCGCATGGCGGGATAATTTTCATTAAATTTCCCTTAATTTTAATTTATAAACGCTTAAAATCACCAGAAATTGAAAATTAGAAATTATTTTATGATTAGCGGTTCTTTCGCCAGGATGGCGTTGGCTTCATCGACCAGTTCCTTGATCAAAGTTTTAACGGTCATCATCTTCTTCACCCTCCAAACATTAGCCCCGGCAAAAACCAGGCCGTTGTCCAAATCGCCTCTCCGGGCGTTTTCCAGGGCCTTCAAAATACAATAACTCTTGTCGCAAACCGGACCGATACATCCCTGGCATTCTTTGGGATCGGGCTTAGGGGCCGTTCCCTTCAGCACCTTTTCCACGAACGGCGTTTTTACGGCCCGTCCGGGTAAACCGACCGGAGAATGGATAATAACGACATCTTCCGGAGTGGCCTTCAAATGAGCTTCCTTGAATTTGATATTGGCATCGCATTCCTCGGTCGAAACAAAACGCGTGGCCATCTGGACGCCTACAGCGCCGGCGCGCAACATTTCAACAATATCGGCGCCCGAAAACACGCCGCCCGCGGCGATCAGCGGAACTTTCACCCCGCTGGCAACGATCTCTTTGAGGATATCGATCGTCTTGCGAAACTCATGGCCTTCGCGAAAACCCAGATGCCCTCCGGCATCCGCCCCCTCGATCACGATCGCAGCTGCTCCAGCCGCTTCCACTTTATGAGCGAATTTGACGCTCGAGGTCATGGCAAAGACCGGAACGCCGGTACCGCGCGTCATTTCAAATATTTCGGGCCGGAATCCCGCTCCCTGGACGATCAGATCTACCTTTTCTTCGATCGCTACCTTGACTAATTCCACAAACTGGCCCAACACGCCCATGATGTTTACTCCGATAACGCCTCCGGGACCGGCGATCTCGCGCGCCTTGCGAATTTCATCCCTGGCTTCATTAGGATCTTTCATTCCCGAAAGCGCCACAATACCGATACCTCCTTCCTTTGCCACGTTACCCGCCAGATTATGCAACGACACGCGCACCGCCATACCTCCCTGGATGATGGGTAACCGGGCCAAAATATTTCCGATCTTCAGCGGCGGCAACTTATGGTATTCGATCGGGTCCGCCCCCTTAGCGCCGCTTTGTTTTAAAAATTTTTCCTTCATTTCATCTTTCTCCATGATCGCTACCGAAAAACGAACCTCGCTTTTCAACACGTTATCCACATAGGCCTCGCCGACAAAATTGGCGATTTTTGCGCTGTAAATACCCAGAAGCTGCACCCGGTATTTGATCCTATCCCCGGGCATGATCGGAGAATAAAAAATCGCGCTTCTTACCTGGTAAGCCAGAAGATGAAAATTTTTATGGTCCTTTCCGAGTTTCTGCCGGAGAAGAAGGGTGGCGGTTTGAGCGATCCCTTCCACCACCAAAACTCCCGGCATTATCGGAAAATCGACAAAATGACCCTTAAAATAAGGGTCGCCAGGGGACGTGTTTTTATATCCGACCACGATGTCCCCTTCAACTTTCTCTATCTCATCAACCCACAAAAAAGGGTCGTCGTAAGGAATGATTTTTTTAATTTGTTCTTTATTGTACAGCATGCTCGAGATAATCAATTATCCTCCCATCCGCTTAAAACCTCATTCCCTCCGCGAAAGCGGAAGGAATGAGGTTTGAAAAACTATATTAAATTGATTTCCTTTCCTATCTTTTGCGCCCGAGCCGATTTCAATACGGCGGCCGCGGTATATAAGTCCTGCAAACCCAATCCCGTCGAATCAAAAACCGTGATCTCTTGGGCATCCGTCCTTCCTTGTTTCTTTCCGGCAACGATCTCTCCCAGTCCCGCCCAGATATCCTCGCGTTTAATGATGCCTTGACGCACGGGAACATTGATCTCCCCGGAATGGCTGGCTTGCGCCCAGTCATCGATGACGATCTTGGCCTTCTTTAAGATTTCTTGATCCAATTCCTCCTTTCCTTCCGCGTCGGCGCCAATGGCATTGATGTGAGTCCCGGGTTTGATCCATTCTTTCTTGACGATCGGAGCCCTCACCGGAGTGGTTGTGGCCACGATATCGCAACCGCAGGCTTCCTCGATGGTGCCAGCCTGGACTTTAATTCCTTCCTTAGCCATTGTTTTAATCAAGGCTTGGACATTCTTCGCGTTTAAATCATGAACAATCACGGTTTTGATCTTGCGAACCTTGGTCGTGGCCGCGATCTGATAAATCGCCTGAACCCCCGCTCCAACGACACCCAGCGTGGAAGCATCCTCGCGCGCCAAATATTTGGCTGCCACCGCTCCCGCCGCGCCGGTACGCATCGCGGTGATGTAGGTTCCGTCCATCAACGCTATCGGCAAACCGTTCTTCGGATCGTTCAATATGATGCTGGCCATGACGGTCATTAGCCCTTTCTTGGGATTTTCCGGATGGACGTTGACAATCTTGGTTCCGGCCATTTTCAGAACCGAACTATAAGACGGCATGATCCTTAAATCGCCGTTGTTGGCCGTAAAGTAAAGATAGGCTTTGGGCGGCATCTGAACCAATTCCCGGCCATAATCGCCGAAGGCATTCTCAACCGCTCCGATCACGATCTTCATTTTGCTTAACGGCATCACTTTTTTAACTTGGCTCTGGGTTATTACAAGCATTGTGTTTATTGTTTTATTTTTTCTTTAAGCCTCGTTTTATTTTCCCGGGCCTTGTCCGTGGTCTATAAAATAATAGCAGAATCTATCGCGAATCTCCAATACGCGTGCTTTTGTTGTTTTTTTAAACGCCGCTTTCTCGATCCGGCCTTTATCGGTAAATATATTTCCTGGTCAAAGGAAGGTCGTTTTTCAAACCGTTGGAAAAAAGAATCTGGTATAAACGGTTCGTGCCATATTTGAAAGCAGCGGAACTCCCGTTCAGATATAAGCGCCACATCAAAACGAACTCCCTTACCTTATCTTGGCTGCCTAATTTGTCAAGCATTAAAATTTCCACATCATTGATCCGATTTTCGAAATTAGCGATCCAATGATCAAGCGTTTTAGCGTAATGCATGCGAAGGTCTTCGATGTCGTAATAAACCAAATCATTCCGATTCATCTCATCCAGCACGACCGGCAAGGTCGGCAACCAGCCGCCCGGAAAAATATATTTTACGACCCAGGGATCGGTCGGCCGGTCCTCGATCGTTCCGATATGATGCAAAACCCCAATGCCTCCGGATTTCAGCAATCGTTTAACGGCGGAAAAAAAATCCGGATAAAATGCTTTACCGACATGCTCGAACATTCCAATGCTTACGAATTTGTCGAACTGCCCGGCGATCTCCCGGTAATCTTTCAATAATATTTCTATTTTTCCCTGCAAGCCTTCTTTAATCACCGCTTCGGTCGCGTATTCATACTGCTCTTTTGAAAGCGTGCAACCGACACATTCGACTCCGTAATTTTTAGCCGCGTAAATCATCATTTGACCCCATCCACAACCAATATCAACCAATCTTTCTCCGGGCTTTAAACGCAATTTCTTGCAAATATGTTCATACTTTCCCAGCTGGGCGGCCTGAAGCGTATCTGTTTCGTTTTGGAAATAAGCGCAGGAATACGTAAGGGTTTCGTCCAGCCAAAGTTTGTAAAAATCATTACTGATGTCGTAGTGCCGGATCACATTCTTTTTGGCGTTGGCTAATGTGCCGCGCGACATGATGAAATTCCACGCCACTTTGGCCTTTTCGATTACGGAAAGATGAAGCGAGCGGTAAGCATCGCTATTCCCCAATTTCAACAGCTCCTGCAGATCGCCCTCGACTTCAATATTGCCCTTCATAAATTCCTCCCCGAAACCTAGACTACCAAGCGTTAAAATCCGCCCGGCAGCGCTCTTTTTTTTAATTTTTAAAGTGAACTTCTTTGAACCCCGGCCATACGCCTTGATAGAGGCATCCGAAAATTTCACCTCAAAAGGGGTGTCCGGAAAACTTTCGCCGATATTTTGAAAAAGTTTATCCAACGTTCCGTCCATAATTTCGTTGTCTTCTTATCCCCAAAACAAAACGCCGCCATACGAACGGCTTAGATCGCCAAACCTCCGTCGATATTGATTATATCCCCGGTCACAAAACTCGCGTCCGGTCCGGCCAGGAACGCAATAACATTCGCCACTTCTTCGGGCTTTCCCGTCCGTCCCAGTGATGTAAGTTTTTTGACCACCACCTTCATCTCTTCGGGCATCGCTTCGGTCATTTTCGACTCGATAAACCCGGGCGCCACGGCATTGACCCTAACACCGAATTTCCCAAGCTCTTTCGATAATGTTTTAGTGAATCCGACGATACCGGCCTTGGCGGCGGTATAATTGGTTTGGCCGAAATTACCCCTCAACCCGGAGAAGGAAGAAAGACTGATGATATTCCCCTGGCTCTGGATCAATAACGGCAACGCTGTTTTCGAGCAATTAAACACGCTGGTCAAATTGATATCGATCACTTTTTGCCATTCCTCAACGGTCATTTTAGCCAATGTCCGGTCTTTGGTGATCCCGGCATTGTTCACCAGGATATCCAAACGCCCGAATTCCTGCTGGACCGATTGCATCATTTTTTCTACCTCGTCGTATTTTGAAACATCGGCCATGAAATATTTCGCCTCGCCGCCCGCGTTCTTGATCTGGGCTTGAACGATTTTTAGATTCTCCTCCTGCGGGGCAATATCATTAAGCGCGATTTTTGCGCCCTGCGAAGCCAGTTTGAGCGCGATAGCCCTGCCTATCCCCTGCGACGAACCCGTAATGAGAGCTACTTTGTTTTCTAGTGTTTTCATTTGTTTTTTTTTAAAAATACTCGGCCAGGTATTGCGTTTCCTGGATGGTCCTCCCGGCAAGCGGAATATTTTCCAATTTAAGATCCAAATCTTTTAAGATCTCGGGCAAGCGGTTCGCCTTAGTGATCTCGTTAAAAACCAAATCGACGTTCTGCGGATCGCGCCCGGCCAGCACCACACCGGTGTAATTGGTAAGCTTGTTTGACCGCTGTGTCGTCTCGCCATCGGCAATGGTCATAGTTTTCCCTTCAATTTCTTTGAAGCTTTCGGTAATACCGGCTTCCGACTCCAGATATTTCAAACCAAGGAAATTTTCCTTCTTTAATATCCGGAAAAGATTTTGCGTGGCCGAAGCTTGTCCTATCTTTAACATGGCCAGATTTAAGACCAAATCGGCATCCAGAGCGTCTTTGGATAGCTCGTACTTGCCTTTTTTGTCGAACGTCGAAGCGGATAGGTCTTTGGGCATGATCTTATGCCTTTGGCACACCTCCAACAAGCCGGATTTCTGGGCGATCGCGCCAATCGGGATGTCGTCAAAACTTTGCGCGCCAACGGTTATATTTCCCAATACCGCTCCGGCTTTCAACAAATACTCCAAAACCGCTTCGAAGAATTGCGGACTGGTATTGTCGCGGAAATAATAATGGGTCGCGGCACTCGCGGTCGGCAAAAGCAGGATTTTCGATGATCCGTCGATCTTAATGCCGCCGAGCAGCTCAAAAACCTTATTTATCGCTTCCAAGTAATTATATTTAACCTTCCAAACAGCCACCGCGCCCGCGTCCAAAACCGCTTCGGTCTTGAATTCGGCCCCGATCTCATATTCTTTGGAGGATTTATGAGCCCAGGTATTGCCGTTCTCGTCCTGTAAAAGCAGGATAAAATACGGTACGCTTGGATGGTTCAAAGTCGGAATCCCGACGCGCGAAACTCCGATCACGCGGGCTTGCCTTCCGATTTGCTCCGTTAAATTCGTAAAACAATGAGGGCAAATTTCTAACGGATACTGCCAAGTCAACTTGCATTTTTCGCATTGATAGAAAGCCATAAGTACCTGTTAATTATTTATCTTCAGTTTTGTGCTAGAATTTAAATCACGCGGATCGTTCAGATCGCCAGGGACTGTCGCTTTTTTCGCAAATGTGATCCGAAGAATTTTGCGCATAACACATTATACGATGAAAACCCTCTTTTTGCCAGAAAAATCCCGACCTAAATTACAGGAAGCCTGGGGAACGCCACTTTACGGGAATGAGTCGGAAGTCGCCTCTCAGTATAACAAATTCATCAAAGAAAAAAAATACCGCCGGATTATTACGATCGGCGATTATTGTTCGTTACATTTAAAATCCGACATCAAGATCTTTGACCGCAGGGTCCAGCGCAAAGATTTCGAACACGATTTTTTATGCGCCGGAAACATCGCCAATAAAAGCGGCACTATCCAGAAAGAAAGCTGGGCCGCGATAAAAAAAGCAATCGATAATATTACCAACCTGTGCGTCGACGGCGAAGAAGACCTGCTGGTAATCCCCGCCGTCCTCCAAGCCTCCGATAAAGACCTGATCGTCTACGGCCTGCCCAACAAAGGCATCTGCCTCCTGGAAGCAACACCCGCGCTGAAAAAACAGTTTCGCGCCTTCCTTAAAGAGAATTTCTCGGCCAAAAAATAAACCGCAAAACCGTCTGCCAAAGAAAAAACCCTTTTAAAAAGGGTTTAATTTTTTTGGTCGTCCAAGGTGATGACTTTCGGTATTTTCAGATTGGCACAAATTTCTTCGAGCATTCTTGCCAAGATTAACTTATAATCCTTTACCGCGTCTTCGGAAAAGCAAGCTAAATCCACCGGCCATTCATCTGGATATTCTTTAAGGTCAAGATGAACTTTCTCTAAGTCAATCCTCGCTTGGGTAATAATTTCTTTCCTGTTGGACTCTATATAATACAGGTCGCCATGTTGGCGAACGATCCGGACAGCACAATATTCGGCTAAAGCGTTAAAATCGTTTTTATCTAAATTCTTGATCTGCGAAGCATCGTATAAGGTGAAAAAAGCCATCACCTTAATAACTTCCGGCCGATCCAACGAAACGCCAAGAACCAATTTTGCCGCCGTTATCGCAAAACATCCCTTCTTTGCCATCCTTAACCTCCTTTTTAAACGACTTTCCGGCTGGACTATATATAACCATATTTTAAATATACGTCAACTAAAAAAGTAAATGCAACCTATCGGTTGCATTATTTTTTTCTTCGGGATTTTGGCTCTTCCAAAACCACCGCGGTCGGGATGCCTTCATCCATCAGGCATTCATCGATCACGGAAGCTAGTTGATCAAGATTGATTGTTTTTTCCAAGGCTTTTTTAAAAACCCGGGAAGTCAAAAAATACTTAAGCCTGGGATGCTGCTTCAAAATTTCTTTTTTACAGGCGTTTTTCACGTCGGTCAGCCATAAGGAATGGCTCCTTTTTTTGTCCACAAATTCTTTATAAGTCCCGCAGGGCGTCAAAATGCTTATGATCGCGTCAATACCGTATTCCTCTTTTACGTATCCCAAGAGGAAAAAAACCAGCGAGCCGGTCGGCAAGATCTTTCCCATTATTCCACCGCCAAAATCATATCATTTTTCCATGCTTTGTCAATGATTTCTGAAAAGAAAAACCTAGCGATAGCTAGGTAAATACATACGCGCACTGAAGGTTGTGTTCCTTTCTGAATTTGGCGATCTTTGAGCAATAGTCATCTTCGGCACCCACTATCGCCTGCAGCTTATCTTCGCCCTCCGCTGTGCGGCTTTTCAAGCGGCGCAAGAAAAACTGGTATTTCTCCGCCATATCTTTCAATTGGACCAGGCACTCCAGCTCGGGATGTTCTTTTAAGATCAATTTTCCGATCGCTTCGGTATAATTTGCCAGTTGATAAGTCCGCTCCAGCGTCGATTTTCCTTCGTTCTCTTTTTCCAGCCCGTCAAGCATATCCAGCAAGACTCTAGGCACAAGATTTGTATAATAAATCAGCACCGGCATGCCATAGATTTGGTTATGCATCTTAATTGCGGGAACGCCCGCGATTGAAGGTAAAAGATGTTCCAAAATGAATACCGCTGTCATTTTAACCTCCTATCCGTTGTTAAAGACCTTAGGGGATAACCTAAACAAATCCTGCCGATCTGTCAATAAATCCGGCTGTCGAAGATTCGGTGAACCGACCGGCTTTCTGTTTAAAAAAACTCCCTGGGCTAAGGGAGTGATGATTACTGATCCAAGTCGATAAAATAAACCGGTTCGGCACCGTCTTTGATTTGCCACGCTTTGACCGAATCTATGAATTTCTTAATATCGCCTTCATGGGCAGCCTCTAATATATCAGGGTCCGATACAAGCCTTGCCAGCAGATGATGCTTATTGAAAAGCTTGTCTCTTATTGCTTTTCTAAGGTCATCGAGCATAAACTGCTGAAGCATATCCAACTCATCTTCGCTGTATAGCGCCATGTTTTTCATAACCATGCCTTTTCCGAAGTTAAATTTCTTCTTAGCCTCTCCTTCTTCCGTAAAATCCAGAAGAAATGCCGCTATTGTTAACAAATGCAGACATCCGCATATTCTAATAATGTCAATAATAATGGCGCGGGTAAACTAAAATCCGCAAAGATTTTCTCTTTGCGGATTCATGGGAAAATGGAACAACTTAATTCTTTTTGAAAATATGAACCGTGACCGAACCCCCGGCGCCGCCGATATTGTGGGTCAGGCCGATCTTGACGTCTTTGACCTGCCGTTCGCCACAGTTGCCGCGAAGCTGATTTACAATCTCATAGACCTGGGCCAAACCCGTCGCCGAAATCGGATGGCCTTTGGCTTTCAAGCCGCCCGACGGATTAATGGGCATCTCCCCACCCATGCTGATCCGGCCCGACCTGATCAGCTCCCCGCCTTTGCCCGGCTCCGCAAAACCAAGGTCTTCGTAAGAAATAAGTTCCACTGAAGTAAAAGCGTCATGGATTTCCGCCACCTGGATATCTTTTGGCGTTAGCTTCGCTTGCTCGAATGCCGCCTTGGCGGCCAATTGGGTCGCTTTAAAATGAGTTTTATCTTCCCGTTCGAACGTTAAAATATAATCGGTAGCGAAACCGGAACCGGCAACTTCGATCCCGGCCTGGTCTTTTGAAACGATCACCGCCGCTCCGCCGTTGACCGATAAAGAACAATCCATCAAGCGCAAAGGGTCGGCCACGACCGGCGATTTCTTGATCTGCTCCATAGTAACCGGCCGTTTATAATAGTAAGCCTTGGGATTCAAAACCGCGTTCTGATGGTTTTTAAAAGCGATAAGTTCGAGATCGTCATGCGATCCGCCGTATTTTTGGCAATATTGCTGAAAAACCAAGGCATTTTGGACGGGAAACAAAAGTCCTTCGGGCTGTTCGATAACGCGCTCGGCCGCGGACAGGATCCAATCGGTGATCACTTCCGCCCGGTTGTCCACCAGCTTTTCCCCGGCCAGAACCAGGATATTATTAAGGCCGGCGGATTCAAGCAAGCGCAAGGCGGTCCAAAAAGCCACACCCCCGCCGCCGCAAACCGAAGGAAGCTCGATGATCGGCACGTTGGTTTTAAACAACCCCGAAAGCAAGGAAACCTTATGGCTTTGGTGCTCCCCGCCTCCCGCCGACGATACAGCCGAAAAAACAATGGCATCGATGCCGGCCATGGTCATTTTGGCATCTTCCATCGCGCCCATGGCCGCTTCGTACGCGTATCCCCACCACGGCCGCTGTTCGTAATTGAACTTGGTCATTCCCACTCCTTTGATATACATAAAATTTTAGAATTTAACGATTTAAACTAAAATACTAAAACCAAAAAATACGCTTGCCTGTCAACGTTTTGCGTTTCTATATTCTATCGGAATAAAACACTTGAGTAAAGTTTTCGATCGGAAAAGAAAAAGCAGTACCTATGTACTGCTCGCTAGTCATTGAACAAAGAACTTCTTGTTCTTTGTCGTTGTCCCTGGCTCCGCAGAGAATCCTCTATCGTCAGCCAGAGATAAAACGCAACTCCACTAATGATCGCGGCAAACAAATGAAGATTAAGATACGCGACGGCAAAGAAAAATCCCGCCCCCACGATCATCGCGACATATCGGTCATTGCCGGAGCCAAACCCGAAAAATCCACTGGGATCCGCCTTGGCCTTTGATTCCTTGTAATACCTGATAAACGCGTCAACAAGGCAAAAGAATACCACGGCGCCAAACACCCAAGCAAACGGTGCGGCCAGCCAACTAAGAAACGTCGTAAAAACCGCCACGACGACAGCAAACGCTCCTTTATTGTCAGGAATCTCCATCTGTCCAAGCTCTTTTTCGATCCTTCTCACTTCTTCTTCCAAACTCATAGTCTGCCTCCTATTGAACTACTGTTGGGATTATAATACGATGAACTAAATTTGTCAACAAAAACAGACTGTCAAAGATCAAAAAAGCAGTACTTTAGTACTGCTCAGGGCTACCTTCGGCGACACCCCCTCGTTCCAACGCCGATGTGCTTCCAGCTCCATGAAACACCACAAAGCTATTATCGTAAATACAACCGGCAGCATAAGCATGCCAAAATGCGCAACGGCCAGGACAAGGATAAAAGCAATTGCGCCTAAGACCATATCGTCGTTATTCGGGCCGAGCCCAAAGAATCCTTGAGCATCCTTGCCGGGAACGCGCTGTTCATCCGATTCTATTAGTTCGGACAGCAGCATAAAGACCGCCGCTCCAAAAATCACCTGGCTGATGATCTCAAACAACAGCCAACCGATCACAAAACTTGCGATACCGGCGACTATGGCAACCACGTGTTTGCCTTCATCGGGCAAAGGGATTTCCTTCAATTGCTTTAACATCAAATACCTCTTTTCCACCAATTATTTGCTGGAATAACTATAATACAATTGAATAAATTTGTCAAAGAGAAGCAGACATACATCACCGCTCCGGATAAACGCTGACCGGTTAACAAAAAAGCGCCTCTTTAGTGAAGCGCGCGACAATTATCATCTTTTTTAAAACCCACTTTTGCAACCGGCGGAACTAAAACCGCTTTTCCGATCTTCT
>CAINCQ010000023.1 GCA_903847095.1 uncultured bacterium | reverse complement strand
GTTTGTAAAAAAAAGTAAAGCGCTATTGTTGCTTTACTCGGCTATTAAAAAACTTTTCCATCCTTCATCCTGCCAAAAAGTATTTCTCCACCGTAGAAAGCAGAGCTTGATACGATAATTGCGTTGGGTTTCTCATTTACCCATCTGGCTAAATTTACCAACACTTCTCTGTTTCCATCGATCAGAAGCAGGTTTTCGTTAAACCCGCAGGAACATTTAACCGTTAGAACCGGTTCAGTTCCCACATAATAACTTTTTTGATTGGCGGTAAATAAGCTCCCCAAAGAATTATTCGGCAATGGAACACCTTTTGATGTCTCTAATATATTGCCTTGATGACCCCGATGACTCACAAATTCTTCCTTTTTCGCTAAAGAGATGCTGGCTATTCCTCCGCCACAGTTTTTATGTGACAGCTTGATGTTCTCGATACCTGCATCCGGTTTCAGCGCTTCCGTAATATAAAATTGGAGTGCCGGTATTTGAGGTTTTTTTTTACCCAATAAACCCATTTATACCACCTTTCCCTTTTTTGAATTACTGAATAATGAATATCATGAACTGCCAATTTGTCAACATTTCCGGCCTGAAGGCGGGGGCTTGCGACCCGGTTCAAGTCAATTTGCGGTGGGGGTGAGATTCGAACTCACGGTGGCTATTAACCACAATGGTTTTCAAGACCATCCCTTTCAGCCACTCAGGCACCCCACCATGCGCATATTTAAACACAAAAATCATCATTTTTCAAGGAAAAACCGTGAAAAATCCGTTAAGGGTTGACCTTAACGGATCTTTTAAACAAAAAGGTAAATTTTTCTTTTACCTTTTGTAGATAAGTAAATATTTTTATTTACATTTACCTTTATCTTTTAATTGAACCGCCGGAATAGCGAAAGTAAAAACCGTATTTTTATAACCCTGGTTTTTGGGGCGATGTCTTTTGATGAACGTATAAACGGTGCCGCATTGCTCGCAAGTACCGCTGTCTCCCCATATCAGAAGCGATTGCCTTTCTTTTCTGATAACGACATTTTTATGGCAGAGAGCGCAGGGAAATCTGAAAGTGGCCGAGATCACCCTGTCGAACCAAGTATGGTGTTCACAGATTGGTATTGGCTCCAAATCTTCTTCGTCCGCTGTTTCGTACTCCGTAGCAATCTCTTTAAAGGTATAAGAAATCTGGCGCCAGGCGCAAGCATTGTCTGTCCCTTTGTAGGAACATTGTTGGCATTTTTCGAACGAAAAACCAATATTCATCCTATATATGGGACACCTGTTTTTCACGATTACTACGGTTTTTAAAAAGAGCTTTTCTTCTTTTGTGCTTTTGTCGATTCTCATTAAAACGTCCACCTCTTTTAATGGCGACAATAACAGAAGAAAGGTGGTTAGTCAATGTGTAGGCAAAAAAACCGCAAGAGCATTTTTACGGTTCTTTATCGCATTCGTCGTAGACTACGATCCATGGCCCGGATGAAAACCAAAAATTGGGTGGCCGATTAAGCCGTAATTGACCGTAATTACGGGATATGGTATTTAAGTGCCACATCAAGCACCTTTAAAAAATAGGAGGAAAAATGTCGATTGTTAAGGATAGGGACGGTGATAGAACGCCGGTTTCCGATTTGCGCCTATTCGAAGTTTTTTTTGACAAGGACGAGAGGCAGGCAAGCATAATCGAAAAAAGCGACGAAGATAAATTGTTGGAAGCGACAAAATTTTTGCATTTCGCCCCGGGCGTCAATCCGTTCAATAAAAAATTGACTGCGCGCGCGGTTGTCATAAGGGTTGGCAAACCCGGTTTTTCCGATCCGCTAACCTGGCTGGATCCGGGTCGTACCGCTCAAGACGAAAACGGAGTTCCTATTTTGATGTGGGAGGATTTCTCGGTACTTTGGCCGATAAAAAGCAACGATCCCGGTATCGGACGCAAGGATGTTTCGGTTGGCGGTTTATGCCTTGGGGACTTAAGAGACGTGGAGATTTCCACTGGCCAAGGATGGGTTTCCGCTATCATTCGCAAAGACGATGTGAGAAAATTTCTGGAGAACCAGCAGTATCTGGGACGGGCTGTTTTCGAATCCAAAGACGGAGAACATATTGAGCCTGTCGACTCTTTGCCCGAAGCCTCGGTTAGCGTCCGGATTATCAGTGTTTATAAGCTCGAATTTAGCGGGCCTTACTGGCATACCAGTCCCGATATGGAAAACGGTTCCTCCAAAGGGGCGCGGATCGTTTTGATCGGAAAGTGCCAGACGGTTTTTGATCCGTATAAGGGTTGCTAAGGGACAATTCCGGCGAATTTTGTATGCCTATTAAGGCATACTTTTTGTTTTATCGCGGGCTGTACCGTTATAATAAGAAAGAGAGTTAATAATGCCATTAACGGAGCGGCTATGGAATTTAATATTAAAACAATCAACAAGGAAAACCTTGATCTTCTAGCCGGCTTGGCGGATGAAGCCAAGAACGAAGGGTTTAATTTAGTCCAAAAAACTATCGATGAATGGGTGAACGGAGCCAACCGGTTTTCGAAAGTCGGGGAGATTCTGTGGGGCGTATTTTATAACGGTCAATGCGTTGGGCTCGGTGGATTAAACATTGATCCGTATGCCGGTGATTCCAAGGTTGGCCGGGTACGCCATCTTTATGTTTCCAAGGAATTTAGGAACAGGAGAATAGCCGCTGGTTTATTGGAAAGGATTATTGAAAGATCAAAGGATTTTTTTACGGTTTTGCGCGTTTCCACGCACAAACCGGGCACGGCCAATCCGGAAGCGGACAAGTTTTACGAATTCATGGGATTTGCCAAGGCCGATGGAGAAAAACAAACGCACATTTTAATCATAAAGGATAATGGTCAAGAATAAAAAATGGCAGGATAGGTGGGTCAATAAAAATAATTGGCCGGCCAGCCGGTTTGCCCGGAGGGTTTTTGTTTTTTTGAAAAACAAAGAAAAAGGAGCTTTGCTGGATTTGGGCTGCGGCGGCGGACGGGACTCGTTGTATTTTACCCGCCGCGGATTTAGGGTTGCGGCGCTGGATGTTTTGGAAAGCGGCCGGCAACAGGCAAAATTTAAAAAGGCGGGCGTGGAATTCATTAAAAATGACATTCGGGAAATGAAACTGAAATCCGGTTCTTTCGACTATATTTTCGCGCATCTTAGCCTTCATTATTTTAGCGACAAAGAAATAAGCGAAATTACCAATACTCTTTACGAAGCTTTAAGGGAAGGAGGCTACTTATTTGTTAAGTGTAAATCCATCGCTGACCCGTTATTCGGCAGAGGGAAAAAACTGGAAGAAAATTTTTACGAATTCAAGTCTATGACCAGGCATTTCTTTTCCAAGGAGTATATGGCGGAGAAATTAAAAAAATTCAGAATAGTTAAAATTCAGAAAACCAACACGTTCTTGCATCCGTGTAAGGCTTCATTTATTGAGGCGATAGCTAAAAAAGAAAGCAATAAAAAACGATGAATAGCTTTAATTTCATGGGGAAGGAGCTCGCGATTCTCTTTGTTGAAACAACGTAAGTGGCTGATGGGGTGGCTGCGCTGTCTATGAATTCGATGGCGAAGAGGGTAAGGATTCGGGAGTTATAAGGATCAAATCCGGAGGTAAAACGCTTGAAGTGTATATATCGGGAAAGGGGAAATTGACGATCAAACAAGCCAAGCGGCGGAAAAAAGGTGTATAATTGGGAAAAGGGTTTGGCGGTAGCAGTTGAATCGGAGATTCGATGCAATGGAAGGCGGACGAAGGTAGCCTCTGACTACATTCTATGTTCTTAAGGTTTCCCGTGGTCTATAAAATAATAAACTATGTACCAAAACAAAATTTTAAAAAATGTTTTTTTCGCGGTGGCGGTGGCCGGGTTCGGGATGCTTATGCTGTATTTCGCGCTTATGCTTGATTATTTTTTTAATCTGGCGGCGGTCGCGATCATCGGGATCTTTGGACCGCCCGACGTGATCGAACAAAGTCCCTGGTTTGGACCCTTGATTCATTTTTCCTATCTGGCGATTATCGGTACGGCTTCCTGGCTGGTTTTTAAATCCAAACTGATGACTCTTTACAAGGCAATCTATTTGCCGGTTCCGGTTACGGCGGTTTCCATTACTATTGGGATGTTTTTTTACGCTTGGCCGATTGTTGTTTACGCGCTTAACGCGTTTTTCTACGCCGGAATCTTTTATTATTTCAACCGGACCAAGGTATCCTGGCTTTATTACTACGCCGTGATCTTGGTTTGCCTGGCTTTAACGTTCCTTTTGGTCACGGGTGGAGAAGGTTAAACAAAAAATCAGGCAACGATCAAAACCATGGCTAACTATAAAGGGGTGATTATCGAAGAATCACTCAAAGATAAAGAAATTTTAAAAAAAGTGAAGATTGTTTCAACGAAAGTCGAGGTAGTCGCGAAACGACATGAAACGCCATGGATAAAGCAATGGACAATGCACGCAGTCGAAATACCCGATGACGAAGCGGAGATGATCGCTGAAATATTGAGCAAATCCCTGGACCGGGAACACGGCTGGTACGCGGATTTCAAAAACGATACGAACCACTACATTATCTTTCGCGATAAGATTTTTTGTGTTGATCGGAAGAGTAAGGGGCAGTACGAAGAAGCGAAGCGTTATGGTTTATCGCTTGGCATACCGGAGTACCAAGTGGATTTCGCGCCGGATGACGAAGTCTGGGGAAGATGAATCGGGCTGGTAAGTTTTCGCGCGAGCATTATCGCTTGGGTTTGTTTTCCGAATTTGAGGCGAGACGCGATGTCTGGTTTCCATCGATCCGATCGAAAATCCGTTGCAAAAAAACTTTTTTTGGTAGGCTAAAGGCAAGTATAATTTAAAATTCGCAACTCCCTGAGGTTTTGCCTCAGGGTTGCAAATTTTGAGGATTCCAAAGGAGGCACTCCTTTGGTCGATCCACAGGGTTAATGCCCTGCGGTGTCGAAATACATTAAGAAAATAAATAAATTTACAAAATATGGAACAAGATCCAATGCAAATACCGATCTGCCAGAGTTGCGGAATGCCGATGGAGGTGGCCGAGGATTTCGGTACGGACCTCGATGGCCGCAAGAACAAGGAATATTGCCAATATTGCTGGCAGAACGGTGAGTTCACGGCCAAAATGGAGTTGCCGGAATTTATCGAAACACAAGTGAAGATCGCCACCGAAAAATTAGGAATGCTCGAAGACGAGGCGCGTTTGGTGGCCGAAACAACGTTGCCCGAATTGAAACGATGGCAAAAACAATAGTCCATGACGCGCGACGCCATAATTTTTGATATCGACGGGACGCTTTGGAATGTAAGCGGCGCGGTTGCCAAAGGATGGGGAAAATCCTTGAAAGCGTTTGGAATAAATACGGAAGTATCCGCCAAAGACATAGAAAGCGTAATGGGCCATCCGACCGAAATTTGCATCGATCTTCTCTTGCCCGGGGCGAGAGAAAAAAATCCGGGGCTGAAGAATGCTCTCGAAAATTGCGAGATCGAAGCGATAAAATCCCACGGCGCGGCGTTTTACGAGGGAATGGCCGAGGGGATCAGGGAGTTGGCTGTGTCGCATAAAATATTTCTGGTCAGTAATTGTCAGACTTCTTATTTACGGCTTTTTCTTGAAGCATCCGGACTGGAACCGGTTTTTTCCGGATTTGATTGCTTCGGGATGTCGGGAGAGTCAAAAGACCGGATGTTGGCAAAAATGAAAAAAGATCATTCTTTAAAATATCCCGTTTACGTCGGGGACACCGCGGGTGATGAAAAAGCAGCCGGTTTGGCCGGGATTGATTTTATCCATGCCGCTTACGGCTTCGGATCGTCGAAAGCCGCGACAAGATTCGGTTCTTTTCCGGCTTTGGTCAGGAGTTTTAAAAAAGAGGTTTTAAAGGCTTGAGCTTTCGATAGCCGAATAAAAAGATCACGAGCACGTTCAAAATAATATGAAAAATACAAATAAAATCATGATTAGGGGGTTGTTGGCCGGACTGGCCATGCTTTTGACGGGCTGGTTTATGGGTCAGATCCTATACGGGATCCATCCCCAGCTGGAAGGGGAATATCGCAACATTCTTTTGTTCCGGCCTTGGTCTGATCCCTTGATGTCCCTGGTTTTCGTCGAACCGTTCATTCTGGGCGTGATTCTGGCCTGGATTTGGAGTTTGGTGAAAGAAACGATAAAAGGGGAAACGGAAGTCATAAAGGGCGTTAATTTCGGGTTTGCCTACTGGGTGCTTACCATTCCGGGCATGATCATGTCTTATGGCAGTTTTTCGGTGACGCTAGTAATGATCATCGGTTGGTCGGTGACCATCCTGGCGCAAGGGATAGCCGCCGGGATGGTTTTGGCCAGGCTGAATAAATAATAAATATTTGTCGCCAAAGCCGCGTTTTCGAAAAATTTCCGTAGGCGGTTTTATTGCCAAAAAGATTTATAAAAAAAGTTGGCTTTATGGGCCAACGTTAAGATCATGGTTTTTTAGTTTTTGTTTCAGGAACCCAAAGGTTGATTTTTGGTCTATTTCTTCCTCGAATTTTTTTATTTTGACCGAGTTTGTTTCCCAGAAAGACGGATCATTGAGCAATTTGGTTCCATATTCGATGATCTGCTTATCATCCATCTTTTTGAAATCGGCCAGAATTTTTCCTTCCGTGAATATTGCCCCGTTCCTTGCCAAAGGAAACAATATTCCGTAGCGGATCGCGTTGGCGAGCCGCTCCGATGGTCCGCTGAAGCACATTCGTAAAACCCCAAAGTAATAATACTCCCGGATCAAGCGGCGTGTCAATAAGCCGTCTTTTTCAGGGTTTGCATTGAATAGCCGGCAGGATTTTTAAAAACCGCCCATTAGGAAAAAAAAGATGGAAAATGCTATGATAACAAGTGATATGAAAGATACTTACGGGCCTAGGGGAAAACTTTTGTGGGATAGCTGGTTTTATCAAAAGGGAGAGGATATCCATGTTTTTTATTTGCAGGCTAACCCTACCGATAATCCTTATTTAAAGCACGACGTTGTTGTGTCGATTGGCCATGCGGTTTCAAAAGATTTTGCCAATTGGACCGAATTGCCTACCGCTTTGGAACCGGGGCGGGGCGGCGTCTGGGACAATCTGGCTTTATGGACCGGATGCGTGATCGAGCGCGAAGGGCGGTATTTCATGTTCTATACGGGGCGCAATAGCGATCCAAGCAAAATGTGGATTCAAAAGATCGGAGTGGCGGAATCGCCAGACCTTATTCATTGGGAGAAAGGATCGCAAAATCCGATCCTGGAAGCGATTGACTGGTACGCGATCGATAACTATAAAAACAAAATCGGAAAGATCGGGTCATGGCGCGATCCGTTTGTTTTTTATCATAAGGAACGTAACGAATATTGCATGACCATTTCGGCAAGGTTGAACGGGAAAGAAACGGAATATAACGCTTGTGTAGCGTTGGCCGTATCGCCTGACGTTTCCGGCTGGAAGCTGGAACCGCCGGTTTTTTCGCCCGGGATTTACGATGAGATCGAGTGTACCCAGGTGATCGAACAGGATGGGTTGTGGTATCTGTTCTTTTCCACCCATGCCGAAAACTACAAGCCGGATTTTGCCAAGCAGATCGGAGGGCAGTACAGCGGGTTGCATTGTTATTACGCGAAAGAATTTTTAGGACCCTATTTCCCGGTCAACGGAAACGGAGTCGTTCTGCCTAACGGGAACCAGATGTATGACGTGCGCCTTATTCCCGACAAGGGAGGCGATTATTACGCGCTTGGTTGGCTGAAAACCGAGCAAGGAAAATATTCGGGAAAGATTTCTTCGCCGTTCAAGATGAGGATCAACGGGGACAAGGTAGTTGCAGTAGGCGCTTGACCTCCGTATCGGATAATTTCCGCCATTTTCCGGATTCAAGGCCATCCAGGGTAAGGAAATCGATCCTTACTCTTTTTAGTTCCATAACGCTTTTCCCGATACGTTCAATGAGACGCCGCACAACCCTTTTTTTACCGGAATGGATGATTATTTTGTATGTTCCGTTCTCGATTTCTTTGAACCAGTCGGGTTTGATAAACCCGTCTTCCAGGTTGACGCCGCTTTGGATCCTTTTTATTTCCTGATTTGTCAGTTTTTGATTGGGAGCCAGATGATATTCTTTTTCCCTTTCGTATCTGGGGTGGGTTAGTTTTTGCGTGAGATCTCCGTCGTTGGTGAGGATCATCAAGCCTTCGGTGTTTTGATCGAGCCGGCCGACCGGCCAGACGGGAGGAATTTTCGGGACTAGACTGGTAACGAGTTTTTTGGCGTGGCGGTCCTTGGTCGTGGACGTATAGCCCAATGGTTTGTTCAAGAGATAATAAACATGAGCCAGGGGTTTTACGGCTTTGCCTCCGTATTCCACTTTATCTTTTTTCGGATTGATCCTTTTGGCGACATTGGCCATTCTTTTGCCATTAACGGAAACCCGCCCGGATTTGACGAGTTCTTCCGATCCGCGGCGCGAGGCTATTCCGCAATCGGCGAGGAATTTGGAGATCTTCACCGTTCCTCCGTTGTCGGAAATGCCGCTAATAATAGTTTTTTGGATAAATTTTTTCACTTGACTTATTTATTAAATGATTATATAATAAACAAGGAAAATAATCAAATGTTCGTTTAAAAGGAGGCTTGATTGTGCTTGGGAAATTTGAAGAATGGCTGGCCGATGAACCAAAGGGACGAAAGAATATACCCTACATCATCCTTTATGTTTTGTTGGCCTTGATATCGGGTGCGCTAATATTGAATTTTTTTATAATGATGAGCGCGCCGATAGTGGCTCAACCCGGTTCAGGCGGAGTTAAAAAATTCTGGACCGGCAATGATCTTTCCAATTTTGTTTGCCGCGGCCGCGTTTGAAGAGTTTCTTTTTCGGCTGATTCCTCTGGCCGGAGCGGTTATTATTTTTGGCCGCCGACCGGTTCCGGTTTTAGCGGTTAGCGTAATTTCTTCAGCTGTCTTCGGACTGCTGCACGGAAACTTCGTAAACATTTTTGTCCAGGGAACCAATGGTTTTTTGCTTTCGCTGCTATTTTTAAAATGCGGCGGGTTTAACGGGAAAAGTCTAAAGGGGTTTGCCACAAGCTCCTTGGGCCATTTTCTTTTCAATGGCTTTATCGCGATATCTTTGATCGTTTCCACGATCACTGGCTTGAAAATTTAGCCGGCCCTATCCGCCGGTTTTTGTTTTGTTGGAATTCGTTAAATACGGGCGGCGATAATCTTTTCGATTTCGGTGACCGTGTCCATGAGTTTTTGGCGGTGGTTAATTACGATATAATTGAAGCAGTCATGGTATTTTTTCCACATTTCCTTGTCGCGTTCCAGTTTGATGCGGAACCATTGTTTATTGGCTTCGCTTTCCCTTTCAAAATATTGTTCGCGAAGCTGTTTCCATTCTTCCGGAGCCACATAGACCGTAATCGTCCGCTTCAGGATCTTGGCGGCCTTGCGCCGCAGTTGTTTTTCGAAGGTTTTTTGCAGATTGGCCGCTCCGTATTCGTCGATCTTCCAGATGACTTTTTTCCCCGAGAGGATCTGTTCGACGGCGCTTTTGGGCGTGCCCTTGTATTCTTTGGGCCTTACTTCAACGTGTTCCAGGTAATGGCTTTTGGCGGCTTTTTCCAGGAATTCGTTTTGAGAGTAAAAGTTATAATCGATTCCGTTTACTTCCCCGACACGCGGCGGCCGGCTGGTGTCGGTGACGATCTTTTTAAAATCGGGTTTTCTTTTTAAAAATTCGCCGATTATCGAATCTTTTCCGACTCCGCTGGGACCGGTTATGACGAGCAAAAATCCCTGATCTTTGGAACTCTCTATCTTTTCTCCGGTTTTGTTTACCATTTTGATTATTGGGTCGTTTAACAAAAATACGGCTGTCACGTGAGCGTTCCTGGGCCGTATCTTCAGGTTGATTTTCAATAATACACTATTTTTCCATTCTTTTGTAGGCCTCCGGTCCAGCCGGGGTAAGGCGGGCAAGGGGACGGCTAATTTGTTTGCCGCAAAACCGCCGGATTTTTCCAATAAAGATGATCCGTGTTATTCTTTAACCAAAGATGGAAAAGACAAAACACAATAATTTAAGCGATCAAAAGATCCTGAATATGAAGAAAGAGGCAATAATATTCGTTTTATCGTTTTTTGTTTTGTTGTTATCCGCCAATATTTTATTGCGCGCCAAGATTGGCGGTTCCAACGCGGAAGAAGGGGATGTTTTGATAAAAAACACATCGCCAAAAACGGAGATCAGCGACAGTAAAAATGCCCAAAATCAATACGATTTCGCTTTTTCAAAAGAACAAAAAAAAGGAATAATCCTCTATGCCTATTCGGCAATCGATGATCATCTGGGGGCCGGTTCTTCCGGTCCCGCCGACTTTGGCAATATCGGCTTCCAATACGAAAAGGTTTTTGTGACTTTCATTAATGGCGGCAAGGTAAGGTGTTGCCAGAGCGGTACCGCCGATCCGGGATCGAAAAACCGGCTGGAGGAAGATTTGAAAACGGCGGTTGTCAAATGCGCCAACGACGAAAGATTCGGCGCTAAGCTTACCAAAGAAGAATTGCCCGATCTTTCGATGACCGTCGACTTTCTTTATAACGAGAAGCCGGTTTCCGGACATTCTGTTTCGGAATTGGGAAAAGGTATTGAGATCGGGCTGAATGCCATCAAGATTCGGCTGGGAGGGAAGAGCGCTTTTTTTAAAGCTTCGGTGCCGATCGAAAAAAATTTCAGCTTGCAAACTACCCTTAGCCGTTTGTGTGTCAAGGCAAAACTTGCCGATGATTGCTATAACGACGAAAAAACCGAGGTTTTCAAATACGACAGCATTAATTTCAAGGGCGACCGGTCGGGAAACGTTGCCGAACTTTACCGTTCCAACATCTTGATCGACGAGCAAAATATCGACAAAGACAGGGTAATGCAAAGCATCGATCTGGGCTACGAGTGGTTTGTTAAAAACATTGATTCGGAAACCAAGATGCCTGAATACATGTATCATCCAAGCACGGACGCTTATGAAAGCTCGGTCAACCATATAAGGATTCTGGCTTCGACCTGGGCGCTTACCGAGATCATGAAATTTCTTAACACCGATTCGATGAAGGGACCGGTTCGCTCCACGTTGGACAATTACTTTAAAAAATACGAGGTATCCGATTCAAAAGGGATTTATTTGAATATAGACGGCCAGTCAAATATCGCCAATAACGCTTTCGCGCTGATGGCATTGATAAATTATAAGGAATATCCCAATCGGGATGAGCTTATGAAAGGTCTGGCCAGCCGCCTTTTGGCCGAGCAGCAGGCCGACGGCCGCCTGTTGACGGACTTCGAAGCGGGAGGGGAAAGCGGGATCGATTTTTACCCCGGGGAGTCGCTTTTGGCCCTCACGAAATATTATTATGAGACCGGGGATATCAGATACTACGACGCGGTGGCTAAAGCTTTTCCGTACTATAGAGATTATTGGCGGAGTCATAAAAATACGGCTTTTGTGCCATGGCAAACCCAGGCTTATTATTTGATGTACCAAAAAAATAATAATCCGGAATGGGCGGATTTCGTTTTCGAAATGAACGATTGGCTGGTTGATAACTATCAGCAATTGCAAAGCGATTACCCCGATTACCTGGGTGGTTTCAAGAAAGTTCCGGGCAATTCCTCTTCGGCATACGCCGAAGGCATAAGCGATGCTTATTCGCTGGCTAAAATGGTCAAAGACGGGGATCACGAAAAGAAATTTCTAAAGTCCGCCCGTCTCGTCGCCCGTTTCGTGATGCAAGGACAACTTACGAACGAAAACACTTTCTATTACAAAAACGCCGAGAAGGCGGTCGGCGGTTTCCGTACGTCGCTTCTTGATAATAGGATCCGGTGCGACAATAACCAGCACGCAATCCTTTCATTGATGAAAGTGTTCCGTTACGATATTTATTAGCGAAATACCCCGCACGGGGTATTGAGTTAAGAGGATTCCAAGGGGGTGCCCCCTTTGGCCGCAAGATCGGAGTTTAATACCCCGATCGCTGAGTCAATTTTAATATAATATTTGTTGAACAGACAACTGCTTGAGTATTTTCGCATCAGTCGACAAAAAGTCGCCGAATGTCAGGTTTTTTGTTTAGCGTTAGTCAACAATTTTGTTTAGCGTTAGTCAACAATTTTGTTTAGCGTTAGTCAACAATTTTGTTTAGCGTTAGTCAACAATTTTGTTTAGCGTTAGTCAACAATTTTGTTTAGC
>CAINCQ010000022.1 GCA_903847095.1 uncultured bacterium | reverse complement strand
TCCCGCTAAGGCAACGATCGTCGCGGGAACCGGAGTGATCACGCCGGTTGCGGAAGGGACCACAACGATCGGCTACATTGTTACAGAAACGTTAACCGGCCGGATCGTAGCCAAAGGCAATTTGGAGATCACGGTAGAGGCCGCAGAACCGACATTTGACATCGTTGCCATATCGGTCACGGCGATAGCCGCGATAATCGGTACGCCTCAATTCGGCCAAGAATTAACAGCCGGCGCGTTAACGCCATCAGGCGCGACCGTAACTTACCAATGGCAAAGCGCCACCACGTCCGGCGGTACCTATACCGATATCAGCGGAGCTACGTCAGACACTTACACACTAGTTACCGGTGACGCCGCTAAATACCTCAAAGTCGCGGCGACCGGTACGGGCGGCTATTCCGACACGGCGACAAGCGCGGCAACCGCAGTAGTGGCGGCGGCGCATCATAGCCGCAACGGAGGGGGTGGGACGGTTACGCTTCCGGCCGCGCCTCTTACCACAGAGCAATTACAGACGACAGTGGATTCCCTTATTGCCCGGATCAATGCTTTGATCGCTCAAGCTAAGGCGCTGGGAATTCAGTTGCAACAAGGAACCGGGAATTTATTGACGGGGTCCGGCGGAGCCGGAACGCCAATCGTCTTATCCGGGGTTTTACGTCCATTATTGCTTGGATCAATCGGAAACGATGTTAAGGCGTTGCAGAACTTTTTGATTAGCCAGAATAAAGGATCAGCCGCGGAGAATCTCAAAAGGCACGGAGCGACGACAATCTTTGGGCCGCTCACGAGAGCCGCGCTCGCGGAATTCCAAAGAAGTGTTGGTCTTCCCGCGACCGGATACTTTGGTTCTCTTACCAAGGCTTATCTTAAAACCCTCGGTTTCTAGGGTCTAGCTCCAAAGAAGCAAAGAAAAACCGCTGATCAGTTTCAGCGGTTTTTCTGATTTAATGCGGTTAGGGTCAAAAAGAAAAAACTACTTGGGGAAAGTGGTTATGCCATTAAAGCTTTGGCTAGGGGGTCGACGGTTAGCTTTCCGTTCACCTTGACGATTGAGGAACTATCGGTAATCCGAAAGCCTTAATATGTTTCAAGATGTGTTCCTCTGGCCGCTAGATCAGGGGTTAATACCCCGATCGCGTAATCAATTTTAAAATATAATATTTAGGGCCTTTTGAAAATTTTTGTTTTTGTGAAACAGGACGGCAGGGCCCAAGATAAAATGGGATATGCTGGAGTGTCGGGCAACTTCGGCGGCGGGACGAATGATGTTATAATGTTTTAATGGCAAAAAAAGTTATGTGGCCAGCGATCATTGCCGGGGTTATCGCGCTGATATTAGCCTTTTTTTATTTATACCGGCCGCCACAGGTAAAAAATATAACCTATGGCGTGGTTTTTTCCCAAAAACACGCCCAAAATCTCGGCTTGGACTGGAAAGAGAATTATTCGGCGATCCTTGAGGATCTTCAGGTGAAGGATATAAAGCTCGCCGCCCAATGGGACCTGCTGGAGCCCGAAGCCGGAAAATACGATTTTGGCGACCTCGATTGGCAATTGGACCAGGCCAAAAAGCAGGGCGCTCGCGTGATGCTGGCCATCGGAATGAAAACGCCGCGCTGGCCCGAATGCCATTTGCCCGGCTGGGCTTCCCATCTGGAGAAAGATCAGCAGCAACAAGACATCCTTGACCTTTTAAAAACCATTGTTTCGCGGTATCAGGACCACGATGAGATCACAGTCTGGCAGGTGGAAAACGAACCGTTGTTCACTTTCGGCGACTGTCCCTGGACCGATGAGGATTTTTTGAAAAAAGAGGTGGCGCTGGTAAAATCTATTGACGCAAAATTCCGGCCAGTGCTAATATCTGATAGTGGGGAAGGGTCTTTCTGGACGGAGGCCGCGAAGATCGGGGATATAGTTGGAGTAACGATGTATCGGAAAGTCTGGTTCCATGAAGCGAAAATGTACATGAGTTATCCCATACCCGCGGCTTGGTATTGGGCTAAATCCGAATTTATCAAGGCGGTTTATCATAAAATTACTATTTGCGTCGAACTTCAGGCCGAGCCCTGGTGTAGTTCGCTTTTATACGATTGCAGTCCGTCGGAACAGGAAAAGACCATGGATTTAAAGCAGTTTCAAAAAAATCTTTCGTTTGCCAAGGATTCCGGTTTTGATACCTTCTACCTTTGGGGCGTCGAATGGTGGTATTGGCAGAAGCTTGAGAATAATAACCCAACGTTTTGGGAGGAAGCGAAAAAACTTTGGCAGTAACTTTATGCTAAGCATTATCATTCCGACTTTGAACGAAGAAAAATACCTTCCCTTGCTATTGGAACATATAAAAAAGCAGGATTTTTCCGATTATGAGGTTATCGTGGCCGATGCGGGGTCAAAGGATCAAACGGTCCAGATAGTCAAAGAATACAAGCACCGGGTGGTGAAAGGAGGTAGCGTGGCTTATGGCCGGAACCAAGGGGCCAAGGCAGCGCGCGGCGAATTGCTATTGTTCATCGATGCTGATAATATTTATCTTCCCGAGGATTTTTTAAGCGAGCTGGTAAGTGAATTCAAGAAAAAAAATTGCGATATCGCCACTTTCCCGCTTTATATCGACGGAAACCGGATGGACAAAATGGCCTTTAAGGTTTACAATTGGTGGGCGAAGAAATTACAAAGGTTTAAGGCGTACGCGACCAACAGTATGATCGTAAAAAAGGAAGTGTTTGACCGGGTCGGGGGTTTTGACGAATCGATCACGCTGGCCGAGGACCATGATTTTGCCCGCCGCGCTTCCAAAATCGGAAAGTTCCGCTATATCGAGATCGATCCAATCCTTGTATCCGCCCGGCGGATGGAGAAGGAGGGCCGGATAAGGCTCTATTCAAAATATATATTGGCGGAGATCTATATGGAAACGTTCGGCCCGATTAAAAAAGACATTTTCCGTTATTGGAAAAAAAACAAGCAAAGCGAGCCGGATAATTCCGATAAAGTGGCGGTTGGCAAAAAAAAATAGTAGAATTATTTCGTCCCGGTTCTTTCGTTCCCTTCGTTTGGAACGTTGAGTCCTCCTGTTAAAGAACCTTAACGGACAGTAAAAACAGTTATTCAAAAATATGTCAATGTATGATTTGAACAAATCGGAGACATCCGCTGATCCGATTCCTTTGGCCGCGAAAAAGGGCCGGGGGTTTATTTGGTTTTTGTTCGCGCTGATCTTGCTGGCGCTGGCCGCGGGATTTATCGCCGGCGGATCGTATTACAAGCCGGCGCTTGATTATCTGAGATCGAAAAATATCGGTTTGCTCCGGGAGTTTCTGCCCGAGACCGTAAACACGGTTCCGGCCAGCGGCCAGCCGGTGAACTATGAGCCGCAGACAACGCAGGAACAGGCTGTGGTGAATGTGGTAAAGGAATATTCCCCGGCGGTGGTTTCGATCATTATTTCCAAGAACGTTCCGGTGGTTGAAGAGTACAACGCTTCTCCTTTCCAAGGATTCGAAGAATTTTTCAACCTTCCCCAAATGAAAGTCCCGCAATACCGCCAAAACGGCACGCAATTGCAGGAGGTGGGGGGTGGATCCGGTTTTATTATATCTTCGGATGGAATGATCCTTACCAACCGCCATGTAGTGAGTGATGACCAGGCGGAATACACGGTTTACACGCAGGATGGGCAGAAATATCCGGCTAAAGTGTTGGCGCGGGATTCGATCCAGGACCTGGCGGTGATAAAGATCGAGCGGCCGGAGCCGTTTTTGACGGTGAAGCTGGGAGATTCTTCCAAAATCCAGACCGGGCAAACGGTGATCGCTATTGGCAATGCCCTTGGTGAGTTCACCAATACGGTTTCGGTGGGTGTTATTTCGGGATTGAGCCGGACCATTACGGCCGGAGGAAGCGGAGCTTCCGAAACATTGGAGAATATCATCCAGACGGATGCCGCCATCAACGAAGGTAATTCCGGCGGACCCTTGTTCAATTTGAAAGGGGAAGTGATCGGTGTTAATACGGCCATGGCCGGAAACGCGCAAAGCATAGGTTTTGCCATACCGGCGGATGTGGCGGTGCGGGATATCGATCAAGTAAAAAGCACCGGGAAGATCACGTATCCGTTTCTTGGCGTGAATTATGTGCCAATCGACGATGCTGTCCAGAAAGAAAAGGGCTTGCCGGTAAACTATGGGGCGTTGATCAGCGGCACGCAAGGATCGCCGGCGGTTGTGGCCGGATCGGCGGCCGAAAAAGCTGGATTGAAAGATAAAGATATTATTCTGGAATTTGCCGGGGAAAAGATCACTAAAACCAATTCTCTTTCTTCGATGATCTTAAAACACAGCCCGTTGGATAAGGTGAATCTTAAAGTAATGAGGGAGGGTCATACCATCATCTTAGAGGCAGTCTTGGGAGAGAGGCAATAAGCAGGAACAGCAAGAATAAATAAAACAAGGAAAAGGAGGATCGACCTTTTCAATTAATAAAAATGCGGCGCGGCCGGAGTTCGGCCCAAACCGTTAATCTGAATGGGCAGTAGACCCATAATACTATGAACGGAGTAAATTTTACGCATAAAGCCCAGGAAGCGATTTTGTTCGCGCAAGATTTTGCCCGCGAGAAAGGACAGCAGCAGATTGACGCGCTGCATCTTTTGTATTCGCTTTTGTCACAGGAGAAAAGCGTGGTTCTGAATTTATTGGAGCGGCTGGGGATCGACGCGGAAAATCTGAAAAAGAAAGCGGATCTATCGATCGACAAACTTCCCGTAACTATGGCTCAGCAGGCGTTCGGCCAATATTATCTTACGCAGGACATGGCCAAGGTTTTGGACAAAGCGAGGCAGGAAGCCCAAAAAATGGGTGATGAGTTTATTTCGGTGGAACATCTTTTTCTGGCTTTATTGAACACCGCATCGAAAGCAAAAGAGATCTTGGATAAAGCCGGTTTCCTCCAGTCCGGGGGCGGATCCGCCACTTTGGAATTCGGCAAGCTGGACTACGAAACTGTTTTAAAGGAGTTGGTAAAAATCCGGGGCGGACAGAGGATCACCGACCCGGAGCCGGAATCGAAATACCAGGTGATCGAAAAATATACGCGCAATCTAACAACTCTGGCGCGCTTGGGAAAGCTTGATCCCGTGATCGGCCGCGATAATGAGATCAGGCGGTTGATGCAAGTTTTGTCGCGCCGCACCAAAAACAATCCGGTTTTGATCGGCGAGGCCGGTGTCGGTAAAACGGCTATCGTGGAAGGTTTGGTTCAGAAGATCAACTCTGGCCAGGCGCCGGAAAGCTTGAAAGACAAAGAGATCATCGCGCTGGATCTTGGTTCGCTGATCGCCGGCACGAAATACCGCGGCGAGTTCGAGGATCGGATCAAGGCCCTTTTGCGCGAAATCGACCGGGCGGCGGGACGCTACATTTTCTTTATCGACGAATTGCATACCTTGGTGGGGGCCGGGGCGGCCGAAGGCGCGATCGACGCATCGAATCTCTTGAAGCCTGCTTTGGCGCGCGGAGAATTGAAAGCGATCGGCGCCACGACATTAAAGGAATATCAAAAATACATCGAACGCGATCCGGCCTTGGAACGCCGTTTCCAACCCGTTTTTGTGTCCGAACCTACGGTTGACGATGCCAAAGCAATTTTGCGCGGATTGAAGGCCAAATACGAGCTGCATCATGGCGTCAAGATCGATGAGGTCGGGTTGGACGCTTGCGTCGAACTGTCAGCCCGCTACATCACCGACCGGTTTTTACCGGACAAGGCTGTCGATCTGATGGACGAGGCGATGAGCTCGTTGCGTTTGGATATAGAATCCGAGCCTTTGGAATTCGAAACTCTGCGTAAGCAGATCCAGAAGCTGGAGGTGGAGAACGAGGCTTTAAAACGGGAGAAAAGTCCGGTACAAAGGGCTAGAGTGATCGCTCGGGAGCTGGCCGACCTGAAAGAGAAGGCCAATGAGATCGAGGCGAAATGGAAATCCGAGAAAGAGACCATCGAAAGAATAAAATCCTTAAAAAAACAACTTGATGAATGCCGTTTTGAGATCGAACAGGAAGAAAAACATGGTGATCTCGGGCGCGTGGCGGAATTGAAGTATGCCCGTATTCCACAACTAATGAAGGAATTGAGCGCCGTTGAGAGGAAGTTAGGGCGTTTGCAGAAGGGAAGACCGATGCTGAAGGAAACGGTCACCGAAGAAGATGTGGCCAAAGTGGTTTCTGTTTGGACGGGAATTCCGGTAATGCGTTTACTGGAAGAAGAGGCCCGAAAACTGGAGAAGATGGAGGATATCATTAAAAGAAGGATCATCGGACAAGAAGAGGCGATTACGGCGATCTCGAATGCCATTCGGCGGTCGCGGGCGGGAATCGCGGAAGAGAACCGGCCGTTGGGCTCGTTCATGTTTTTGGGTCCGACCGGCGTTGGAAAAACCGAAACTGCCAAGGCATTGGCTGCGTTTTTATTCAACGACGAAAACGCTTTGATCCGCATGGATATGTCCGAATACATGGAAAAACACACGGTTTCCAAGATCATCGGGTCGCCTCCCGGCTACGTAGGCTACGAGGAAGGAGGCCAACTTACCGAAAAGATCAGAAGGAGGCCTTACGCGGTGGTTTTGCTGGACGAAGTGGAAAAGGCCCATCCGGAAGTTTTCAATATCCTTTTACAGATCTTGGAAGACGGTCGCCTGACCGATGCCAAGGGAAGGGTTGCTTCATTTAAAAACGCGATTTTGATCATGACGTCGAACATCGGATCCGATTTGATCGCCAAAAACGCGTCTCTCGGTTTCACGTTGAATAACGCTGGCTCAAAAGAAAAAGAAACTTTGCGCGATAAAGTAATGGGGGTGTTAAAAGAAGCGTTCCGCCCGGAATTTTTGAACCGCATCGACGAGATCGTGATTTTTAATTATTTGAACAAGGTCGAGATCAGGCGTATTGTTGATCTCGAATTGGACAAAGTAAGTAAAAGGCTCAAAGCTAAAGGAATAAGGATCGAGGTTACGGAAGCGGCCAAAGAATTTTTGGTCGAACGGGGTTTTGACGTGAATCTTGGGGCGCGCCCGCTGAAACGCGTGATCCAGAAAATGGTTTTGGACACTTTGGCTTTAAAGATCGTTTCCCGGGAAACGAGCGAGGGCGACCGGGTGATCGTCGATCTCAAGAATGGGGTTATTGTTCTGGAGAATCCGGCAACGCCAAAACCAGCCAAGGTGCTGGTGAATGGTTAAACCGGAAAAGCTGGAACAGCGAGAAGAGCAAAAAGGCGAGAAAGCAATATGAAAATAAAAGGGATCAAAACAATCTTAATCATTTTGGCGGCGGGCGTATTTGCCGTTTTTGCCGATCAAGTGTTGTGGCCGTATTTTGTGGAAGTTCCGCTGTTTTACAAATACAGACTGGATCAGAATCAGGTCTATGTTACGGAAAAGCAGCTTACTACCATCCAGGAGAATAAAGCCTTGAAAACGGCGGTGGAAAAAGTAGCCAATACGGTTGTGAACATTACGTCAAAAACCGCGAAAGGAGTGGTCATAGAAGAAAGCGGTTTGATCTTGGCCAGTGATGGCCTGGTGGCGACCCTTTCCAGCCCGATGCCTCTTAACAGCGGCACCGAGGTTTTCATCGAAGGCCAAAAAATAGCTTTTCAGGTGCTCAAAAGGGATAAAACCGCCGATCTAGCCTTGATTAAAGTAGAAAAAACGAATCTAACGACCAGCAGTTTCTTTCCGATGGAAGATCTGGTCCTTGGCGAAAGAATATTCTTGTACGGTAATTTGTCCGTAAAAAAGATCGTCAATGAAGGGGTGGTAAGAAGTATTAGCGGCGACTCGATCGAAACAAGCATTATCGACAATTCCGAGGCTACGGGCAGTCCGGTTTTCGATATCGAAGGCAACATCCTCGGTCTGTCGGTTGTCGCCAAAGATGGGCGGATTTCCATTCTGTCTGTTTCCAAGATCAAGGAATTAAGCGGTCTTTAAAATTCAATCATCCCGATCGAAGCAAAAACCGCGAAAGCGGTTTTTGCCGTATCTTTTTGTTGCTTAATAAAATTTAGCGAGGGTGGTGGTGTCAGAGGGGAAATGCTACCGAAGGTAATGGCAATATCAGGCATAAGACGGCATATTGCCAAAAAAAGGGTTTTTCTTTAATATTGGGACAATATCGGGAATTGTATATTGGGATAATAACTTTTATTTATGGAAAAAAGATCGATATTGATAATTTGTCTGGGGTTATCCCTGTTCGCGGGTCTTTCTTTGCTCGTCGCGCGGGGAATTTTTGGTATTTCGCTGGCAAAGATCGGCCAGGTTTTTCCGGACGGATCGGCCTTGGTTGTTTCCCGAACGGACAAAAAAGATGAGGTAAGTTCCCCGGGTGGAATTGGGAAATCGGAAACGGTCTCTTCCGCTAAAGCGTCGGTGGCCAAGGCTTTTGCGGTTAAGCCCGCGCTTTGCGTAAAAACCGGGGCCGTGCCGCGCCACGACTCCATTATCATCAACGAAGTGGCCTGGATGGGATCGCTTAAGAGTTATTCCGACGAATGGATCGAGTTGAAGAATATCTCTTTGGACCCCGTTGATTTAAAAGGCTGGCAGTTGCAAAACAAAAAACAAAAAATCAAGATATTTTTTGGACCGGCCGTTGTCGCGCCTGGAGGTTTGTATCTGTTGGAACGGACCGATGACGAGTCTGCGCCGCTGGTGCCCGCGGATTTGCTTTACGCGGGCAGCCTGGCCAATAGCAATGAAGCTTTGTATCTTTTTGACAGTCAGTGTGTTTTAAACGACCAGGTGGAAGCCGTTTCCAAATGGCCGGCCGGCGACAATATATCGAAAAAAACAATGGAGAGAATGGTTAATTTTCTTTGGACATCTTCAAAAGAACCAGCCGGGACGCCAGGAGGGGAGAATGGCGCGCCGTTGAAGGTCAACGTCCCATTGCCTTGATAGGGCGTGGGGCTTTGATTATTTTGCCTTTTAAGTGTAGATATAGAGATAGGATGTACCATGTTGGGGCCCCGCGCCGGTAGTATGTCCGACCCTTCATTATTAACATTTATCAATGATCATTTATCGGTAATCAGTTGTCAAGTGATTATTTATCAATGATCAGCTATCAATCATCAAACCCATGACCAAAGAAAACCTGGTTCTGCTTACCGTGAGGCTTTACAATCTTACGCTTCTTTTACCCAAAAAAGAGCCGTTAAGATGCCGGGCGCGCGAAGCGGCCGATGATATTCTGGCTTCCTTTGTTGGAGGCAAAAAGGAAAGCAATGGTTTTTCCTTGAAAGAAAGCTTGGATATCATGGACAGCTATCTTCAAGTAGCTATTAGCCAGAATTGGGTCGCGGTATCCGATATCTTGGAAATCCAGCAGGAATATGCTAAAATTAATCGGGATTTGGGTAGCTTAGAAGATGTTTCGCGAGCAAACCAGGCTGGCGATATTAAAGTTAAAGAAGAGGTTTCAATCAACCCCAAAGAGCAAATCAAGGAAAAAGCACCAGCCGGAGAGGAAAGGCCGGTCGAAGGCCGGATACCGTTTTCGATCCAAGTGGTAAGACCCGCGCCATTGATGGCGCCGATAGAACAACCGGCCCAGGTATTTATTGAGGCCAAAGAAAGCGAAGCGGCCGATGACGAAGAAGAAGACGACCTCGGGGTTTTGACGGAAAGCCAGATCAAACGCCAGCGAAGTATCATCGAATTCCTTAAGGAGAAAGGGCAGGCGCAAGTCTGGGAGATCCAGAAGATCTTTCCCAATATCAGCAAGCGGACGATTCGGCGTGATTTTCAGTCCTTATTAAAACAAGGGTTGATCGAACGGGTGGGGGAAAGGAACAAAACCTATTACAAAATGAAAGTTAACCTTTCTTAAGGTTGTATTAAGAATATCATGGCGGGGCATGACGTCCCGCTTTTTTAGTAACGATGGATGAAACCAATAAAAATTTCAGCAAGATTTACGACCGTTATGTGGCTAAGATATACCGGTATGTTTTTTTGCGCGTTAATTCCCGCGAAGCGGCCGAAGACCTTACTTCCGAAACGTTCCTGCGCGGTTACGAGGCTTACAAGGCCCCTGGGAGCGATATTAAAAATGAACAGGCGTTCTTGTACAAGATCGCCCGAAATTTGGTTGTTGACCATTACCGGAGCAACGCCAAGGCCCAATTGGTTTCCATCGAAGATTCAAATATCCAGTTAGCCGATTCCAAGACCAATATAGAGCAGGTTGCCATGGCCGCTTCGGACTTGGAACAGGTGCGCAAAGCCCTGAAGGGTTTAAGCGAGGACTATCAAAATGCCATTATCTGGCGTTATTTGGAAGATCTGCCGGTCAAAGAAGTTGCTCATTTGATGGACCGTTCCGAAGAAGCCACCCGGGTGTTGATCCACCGTGCCTTAAACGAGTTAAAAACCCGATTAGCCTAAATTTTTTGTGGTTAGGTAGGACAGAGGACCCAACTTTAAGCTCTTTCCGCTTTATTAGGGCAAAAGATAGGACATAATGTCCTATCTTTTGTCATCTATTTTACCGTTTCTCTGTGTAGTTTTGTTTCCCGCTTTTCTGCTCTTCTCGTCGTTTTAGCTTTTTCGCTTATTAGTTCTTCTCGCTGTCTCGCTGTTCCAGCTTTTTCGCTTTTCTGGCTTACTCACTTAGTTAGCTTAGTAAGCTTACCAGCTCTTCTCGCTTTCTCGCTGTTCCTGCTTTTCTTGCTGTTCTCGCTTCCCCCCTCCGCGTAACATTTCTCCTCGATTTACGTCATAGCTGTATAGCGCTTAAAAGCGTTCGAATATGGAAGAAAAAAAGATCCTCGCCCAAATCAAAACTTTAAGGCAGATAAAACCCAATCAACAATGGGTTTGTTTGACTAAAAGCCGCGTTTTAGGAGCAGAGGCGCTGGCGGAGAAGCAATCACTGGCCGCGCTTTTCAACAATCTTTTGTTCCAATATCGGATGGCTTTGGCCTCGTTGATAGTCATTGGCTTGGCCGGTGGCACATTCATCTTTGCCCAGGGAGCCTTGCCCGGGGACGCGCTTTATTCCGTGAAGCTGGCCGCTGAAAAGGGTTTGGCCACGCTGGCCAATAAAGACCAAAGACCGGCGGCGAATTTACAGCTAGCAGAAAAGAGGCTGGAGGAATTGAACGCAGTGTCCCAGCAAAAGAGGGTTCAGAATCTGCCGGAAGCCATTAAGGAATTTCAAGTCGCCAAAGCAACGGCCAAAAAAGAAGTGGCCACCTTGGTCAGGGAAAATCCCAAGCAGGCTGCTGTGATTTCCAAAGAGGCGGTTGCCTCATTAAAGAGTATCGATGCCAGGGAAACACAGGTCAATGCGATGCTTGGATTGGATAATGAGGAAGCGACTAGCACGGTTGAGATGTCTGGGGGTGTATCCGATGACCAGGCAATTATCCGGGCTTTGATCGGAAATTGGGAGGAGCCTACCTTGACAGAAGACCAGAAAAATGATTTGGTAAAGGTTAAGGCGTTATACGAAGGCGGTCAATACGGAAAGGCGCTTGATCAATATCTGCGCAGCTCATTGGCCGAATAAAAATTGATCCCTGTCGATATCGGGGAATTACATTCTAACAACGGAAAAGCTTTACACATCAAATTTAAGTAGTCACGATCTCGCAACTTAAAAGCTTTGGTTGTGAGATTATATTAAAGCCGCCGCCGGAAGGCGGGGGATAAAAATAAGCAAAGGTCGGCGTGACATTAGTAATTAAAGGTTTTTTAGAAAAACACACAATAATATTATGTTCAGTAAAAAAATCATGGCCGGCATTTTATGCCTGGCATTAGGAGCTATCTTGGTTCCTGGCGCAAACGCCAGTGCCCAGACATCTGCCGAATTGCAAGCCCAGATCACCGCTTTAACAGCGCAATTGGCGGCTTTGCAAACACAATTAACAGGTTCATCCACGGGTACCACCACAGCTGGAGGTACAGTCACAACAGCTCCTAGCGCATGCGCCGGGATCACGTTTTCCAGGAATTTAACAATGGGAGCCTCCGGCACCGATGTTAAATGTTTACAAGCGTTGTTGAATTTGAATCCCACTTTTCAGGTTGCTTTCAGTGGAGCCGGGTCCCCCGGGCTTGAGACTTTGACTTTCGGCGCGTTGACCAAGAACGCCGTTGTCAAATTCCAGGACACATATAAAGCCGAAGTTTTAACTCCGGCTGGATTAACCGGAGGAACTGGTTTTGTAGGCGCTTTAACAAGAGCTAAATTGAACGCGATGTTGACCGCCGCCGCGACGGGAACTGGCACGGGAACTGGCACTGGTACGGGAACGCTTCCGGCTGGTTGCACGTCTACCACTGGTTTCAGCCCGACGACTGGTTTGTCATGCGCTGGCACAGGAACGGGAACTGGTACTGGTGCAGTCACTGGTACAGAGGGTGACATCACTGTTACTTTGAATTCTTCTCCTTCCAATGCCAAAGTTTATGAAGGAGACGCGAAGATCGGCATTTTGGGTATCAAAGTGAAAGCCACGGATTCCGATATGACTGTGCAAAGCGTGAAAGTTGTTTTCGCGGCTAAAGCCAGCGATTTCTTCACGGATTTGTACATCTATGACGGAGATACCAAGGTTGGTTCCAAGGCTTTGGATTCCGATACTCTTACCAAGGATGGTACCGATTATTACACCACGGTTACCGGTTTGAATACCGTTGTCAAGAAGGGCGAGACGAAAGTCTTGACCGTCAAGGTTGACGCGGTTGACAGCATCAAATCCACGAAAGTGGATGCTGGTTTGGCCGGGATCGATGTTAATGTTAGGCAAGATGGCGTAAGAGCCATTGACGGGATTGGGTTGAACAAATACGGCCCGGACGCGGATCTTACCGCCAGGGTTGTTACCGTCAAAGTTGCTGAATCAAATGAGGCCAAACTCTCCTTCAGCAAGGATGAGAATACGCCCAATGACCGCAACGTTGCGTCCGGTACGACCGGCGAAATCGATGGGGTAACTTTGTTCGTCTTCAAAGCGAAGGCCACCAAGGACAAGATCAAATTTACTGATCTTAACAATGTGACCATCAACGATTCCGGTGATGCGATTTCCACGGTTTACCTTTATGATGGTACCGATGAACTCGCCACTGGCGATCTGTCTGGCGGTAAATGGGATTTCAGCAATTTTGAATCCATCATCGCCCAAGACGCGACCAAGTCTTACACTATCAAGGCTGATTTGCAGAACCTTGATACTGCTACCAGCACGCTCAGCGTGGACATGACGATCAACGCAGCCAACGTCGAGGCGGTCAATTCCGCGGATGACACGGTAACCTTATTCGGTGGCACCACCCTCACGAGCAACCTAGTTTATGCTTATGAGGCGGTTCCTGAATTCACGTTATCGTCTGCCAAACTTGTTGGAACCAACAAGGATACCAATTCCGGGATAGCCTCTTCACTTGAAGGAACTATCGCGATCAAGGTTAAGGCGGTTGGCGGTGATCTTTATATCCCGAAAACCAATGCGTTCAGCGTTAAATACGTTGAGAGCAACGATATTGATACCGCTACGCCTGTTACGACTGCTATCTACTCCAAGCCGAGTGGTGTTACCGAAGACGGTAATTACTATTTGGTCAACGAGGATGATACCATCACATTCACGGTGGATGCGGTGAAGCAAGGCGAAGCCGGTACGTTCGACATGAGAGTGTTTGGTATCACTTGGAATACCCAAGCTAGTGGTACGAACACCGTGTCTAGCTACATGAGCGATGACTTCAAGACCAACACAGTAACCGTTCAGTAATTGGAACAGTGTTGATCTAACCGTCATTCGTATGACGTAGCAAATCCCCCCTCGCAAGAGGGGGTTTTGCTTTGCCTACCCTCAATCGAATCAAAATAGCCAGGTTCAGTCCCGCAGCGTCCCGGACGCTGCGGTTTTAGGAATCCGCGCAGTATTTTCTTTTTTTAACTCCTGTGATACATTGGCTAAGAAACTCGCAGCGTCCGGGACGCTGCGGGGCCGATAGATAGTCTATATGCCAAAAAGGAAAACAGAATTTATCAATGGTGAAATTTATCACATTACCGCGCGTAGCGTTGATGGCCGTCCGCTGTTTATGGACGGAGAAGACAACTGGCGGGGAATTTTCGCTTTGTATGAATTTAATCGAGAAGAGTCGGTAACGATACGGCGGCAAAGAGAAAAAAGGGCGAAACTCAAACAAGAAATTAGAATTAAAGCCCGCAGCATCCCGGACGCTGTGGCGGCTAGGTTGGATCAATGTGACGACAGGGATAAGCAGGTGGAAATTTTGGTATTTGTATTTATGCCTAATCATGTTCATTTGCTTGTGCGCCAGCTAAAGCCGGATGGCGTAAGGGTATTTGTTTCAAGATTTTGTAAGGGCTACGCGCAGTATTTCAATGCGCGGTATGAACGCATGGGGGCGCTGTTCCAAGGAAGATTTGAAGCAAAATATGTCGGCGATAACGATTATTTGAAAACGCTGTTCGTGTATATTCATACTAATCCGGTTTCAATAATCAGCCCCGGATGGAAGGAGAAGGGCGTAGAAGACGCGGCTAAAGCCAAAAGATTCCTAGGAAAGTATCGATGGTCAAGTTACTTGGATTACTTGGGCCAAAACAATTTTCCATCAATAACAAATAGAACCTTTTTTAATAAGATATTCAAAGAGCCTGAAACAATGAAAGAATTTGTTGATTCACGGATCGGCTATAAAGCTATTTATCGGTAGATAGAATCCCGCAGCGTCCCGG
>CAINCQ010000021.1 GCA_903847095.1 uncultured bacterium | reverse complement strand
TGCGGCGTTTCCAGAAGGCGGTCCAGCAAGCCGGGATTTTGCTTGAGGTTCGCAAAAAACAGTTCGTGAAAAGGCAAAAATCCGAAAATATGAAGAAAAAATCGGCTTTAAGGCGCGTGGAAACGAAGAAGAAATACGAGATTTTGCGCAAATTCAAGAAGATCTAGCAAAATATTTATTATTTTGTAGATCACGGGGCTTGCCCGGGGTGAACTAAATAATTAAAAATGCCAGCTCTAAAAGAAAAAATCCAGCGGGACTTGAAAGCGGCGATGATGGAAAAAAAGGATACGGTAGTATCCATTTTGCGTTTATTGTCCGCTGCCCTGATCAATAAGGAAAAAGACAAGCAATTCAAGCTAAACAAAGAAACAGGCGAATCAAAAAAAGTGGAATTGACCGACGAAGAAGTGGTGGATGTGCTCTTAAGCGAAGTGAAAAAAATGCGGGATTCCTTGGTCCTCTTTGAAAAAGGCCGGCGGGAAGACTTGGTCAAAAAAACCGAAGCCGAAATTTCGATCCTGCAAAATTATTTGCCAAAACAAATGGCGGATGATGAGATCAAGGGTTTGGCGGCAGCCGCGGTCAAAAAAACCGGCGCCGAAAGCATTAAAGACATGGGTAGAGTAATGGCCGAATTGATGCCCCAGGTCCGGGGAAAAGCGGACAGCGGGTTGGTGAGCGCCATTGTTAAGGAAATGTTGGCGAAGTAAGAAAATTCGTTTTGTTGTCTTTTTCGCGGACGGGGCCAACCCCGTTTTTTTAGTTCAAAAAATTTGTTATAATAACGTGAAAGCGAACAATATGGATGCGGAAAAATACCGTTCAACCGGGTTGTCGGATAAAGTAAAATCAATCCCGTAAATCAAAAAGGAGTTCATGGATGCCCAGGGATTAAAAACAAAAAAAACCTGTCCTTGCAGGATCATGCTTGTAGTTTTTTTGATCATAGCCGCCGGCGCGGCGCTGATCGTTTTTTTGAAGCCGTAGGGTCTAATATTGTTTCTCGCCTTCCGTGGAGTCCGGTTCCGAAGAATTGGGAGAGATCGTCCTCTGTTTGACGCTAATGGGAAAGCGGAGGTTTTCTTAGCGAATAACCTTTGTTTTTTGCGGTAAGCCACAGGTAGGTGCAATCATCAAAATCTTAATCAAAAATCTGAAAATGGCGTTTTTATCATTAAAAACAAAAACAGTCGGTTCGAATAGTTTGCCGGTGCGAATATTTTCCTGGGTTGTTCTATTGTTTCTTGTTCTCGCCACGGGTTTCTTTTTTTTACGTTTCGTCAAAGCCGAACCGATAGAAGCTGAAAGTGGTACTCAGAAGTGGAAGAACTTTTCTGAAAACCGGTTCGGATTCGCGATGGACTATCCGTCGAATTGGAGTATTGATCATGCTTACGACCGGTACGCGGCCGGCATGCTCGATATAGGCCTTAACAACAAAAAAAACGGTTGGAATTCCGAATGCGGGTCGGAATACGTCGATCTTAGGATCCTCGTCGGAAGCGAGTCCGGAATCGGGACAGAAGATTCAGGAATCGATCTTAAAAGCCAGCTCTACCGGGAAATCGAAATGATCAAGAATTCCGGGAATGCCGAGCTGGTCGAAAGCATGAACATCGAAGGAAAAAACGCTTTCAAGATAAAATCAGACGCGCCGACGCTTTCGCTGAACGGCCGTTGTCCCGGCCCTCTCTATCTTGTGGACAGGGGTGGGAAGTCGTTTGTTTACATTTTTTCCGGAACGGGTAGCGACGCGAAAGAGATCGGAGAAAAAATTGTCAGACAGATTATTTCTTCGATAAAAACGGATTAGGGGATCTGTGGGGTAAAAATAGCAATGACAACTTTCAAATTTACGAGATTTCGATTAAAATATATTAAACTATTCTCTGTGGAGTGCGGGGGAGTTATTATTTGATTAAAAATCAACCCATATTAGGGTAAAGCCCAGAATTATTTTAATTTTTGGGAAAACAAAAAAATAATGGAAAATCAAAAAGGAATTTCAGCGTTGGCCGTAATTATTATTATAGTAGTCATCACTTTGATCGTGGTGGTGGCTTTCTTTTCTTTCGCCGGCTTGAATAAAGGCGGTAGTCAGGACGATAGCGGGGTGGTGCCGATAAGCAAAAACGAGAATAATATTTCCAAGTGGAATGTTTATCGGACGAATCAATATGGCTTCGAATTTAAATTTCCCGGCCATGGCAAGGTCAATGACTTGTATTTCGGAAATACCTACGCTTTTGCGGTTGGAGTGACTTCTAAGAATTGGGGTGATGGCGCGGTAGTGGTAATCGATCATGGCAACGTCGGGACCATGACTCTTTCGGAATTTGTGGCCAAAGACCTTGGCGGCCAGGGAGAATCCGGAGCGATAGTCAAAGAAGCCGAATTGAACGGTTACAAAGGAGTTTCCGTGAAAGGTAAGAATAAAACAGGTTATTACCTGTTGCACAACCTCGATGTTTACGAGCTCTATAAAACGTCCGGGGTGGCTGCCGGCGACGCCGACAAGATCTTTTCTTCGTTCAAATTCATAGAACAATAAAACCATTAAAGCCTCCGTCAAAAGCGGGGGTTTTATTAATGATATGTTTCAACCAAACAACCAAAGAGGTGTTTCGCCGGTTTTTGCTTTAGTAGCGATCGTGGCCATGGTTTCCTTGACCGTGATCACGGTCAAATACGCGGTTGACGGCCAAAAAGAATTAGACGATGAAATATCCCGCCAGGACGACCTGGTTTCGAAAAGTAACGTGGATCTGATAAAGGAGACGGCCGGGAGGAGTCAGGGTAGCGCAAAAGAGGGAGAAACGTCATATTCGACGATAAAAATCGAAAAAGGCTTTTTATTTCCCGAGATTACCGCCTTCGAAGACGAAAATATCAAAACCAAAGTAAACGCGAAACTTAAAGAAGAGGCGGGATTATTTTGCGTATGCGACGAGATCAGCCCTTTGACTGGCTGCCAGGTTGACGCCAAAGTCACTTACAGTTCAAACTATATTTTCAGTTTGAAGGTGTTTTACAATTGGTCTTGCGAAAAAGAGCTTCACGACAGTCGCGGTTTCACCAACTTTGTGTTTGATATGAAAAATGGCGAGATAGTGGGTTTTGGAGATATTTTTGGCGCGCCCGCTTCTTCATTAGGACCGCAGATAAGCGATAAATTGGCTGGTTTGATCGAAAAAAACGTAAAAAATAAAGCGGATTGTCCGGAGGTTTATCAAAAAGAGTACATCAAGGATTATTCTTATTCGTATTTTATTACCGATAAGGGGGTCGCTTTTACCCCGGAACTTTCTTATGCGGAACTAATGTGCACGGAAGATATTTTAATACCGATGGCAGAAATTAAGCCACTGGCAAAAACAAACAGCATTTTGGAAAGGCTGATTGCCGATTAGTAGTTTTAAAGATTGTTCCCCGAAATACGGAAACTATAATATGTTCCAATTAAAAAACAAACAAGGAATGTCTCCGCTTTTCGTTTTGTTCGCCTCCGTTGTTGTGTTTTTCATCACCGGGCTTACCATGAAATACGTTAGCGACGGCCAAAAAGAATTAGACGAAGGAATATCCCTCCAGAATGATCTGGTTTCGAAAAGCAACGTGGATATCATCAAAAAGGACGCGGTCAAGAGAAAGCAAGGAGAGGAAGTAAAAGGGACCGCGGATTGGCAGGCGTACCGCAATGAAATATTGGGGATAGATTTTCTTTATCCAAAAGAGTGGGGATATCCAACGATTGATCCGAACAACCATATTACAGACTTAAGATTGTTTGCGGCGGGCAGCACTCAAGATCAAGACAATTTATATTACGGATCGTTGACGATAACTTTTTTGAAAAACCCGGATATCGAAATCAGGATGTACGATGACCGGCAGCCGGGCGAAAATTACGCCAATTACGGCTGGACCGATTTTACGCGGCTGAAAGCGACCCAAAACATTTGCGATTATACAATATCGATCGATTCCAGCCGGTTTGTCGGAAAATCGCTTAAAGAAATTTACAGCGAATGCCGCGGAGCCATCAAACATTACATTACCAGGGAAACCGAATATTTCAGTCCCGATCAATATTTCGGATCGGAGAAAGGCGAAGGATATCTTTACAGCTACGATTTGGTCCAAGCCGCTTTTCTTAAGACGCGCAACGGATATTACGATAACGTGTTGATAAAATACACGCCAAACAGCTTTTCGCAAATCAAGGAAGCCGGTATCGGGATCGATGATTTTTTCAACAAGGATTTTCATCCGGAGAAGCAAGAAAAGCAGATTTCAAAGGATTTATACCTGAATAAAAGCCAGGATTTTGTTAATTTCGTCAATAGTTTCCAATCTATTGCTTTGCAAAAAAAAGTAAGCGAACCGTTTACGATAACGCCTGGGGAGGAGCAGAATATCACTTTGATCAGGCGCTATTATTATGCTCTTGATCAGGGCGATCTTAACGGCGCCTATGCGCTGTTGGGCAAAGCGCCAAAAAGACCGGAGTTCGATTCTTCATACGCTAAAGTGTATAAAAGTGAGCCGCGGGATTTTAAGCGGCTCAAAGACGGTTCATACCAATTTCTGCTCGATTTCCAAATTCAAAACGGGGAGCCGGAACTTTATCGTGATACTTTTACCGTTATTGACGGGAAGATAAATCCGGTTTCTTCGGAAAAGATCACTAGCCCCTTTGTGTATTCGGAAGATATATATGCCTTTGCAAAAGAAGCGGACAAAAAAAATTACGTGATTGTCTTCGATGGCGGCAAAGAGATCGTCGCCGAACAGGCGCAGGCTGATTCGATGTCCGATAAGCCAACCGGTAACACTTTTTTCCGCAATGTGCGGTTATCACCGAAAAGTAGCTATTTGCTTTACGACAGGCTTGGCTGGGAGTATTTCGACGTCGCTCTCTACGATATCAAAAACAAAAAACCGGTTAAATTGGACATGCCTTATGCCAAAGCGGAATTTACACCCGATGAAAAATATTTCTTTACCTGCGGCGCTAGCGATTTCGGCGGAACTTTTGTTGGTGAGGTTTACAGTGTTCCTGATTTTAAATCCCTGAATGTTTTGGCTGGCGTAAAGGAAAATTACCACCAGATAGACTGCAGTTACGACGCCGGTAACAACAAAATCATGTTTAGAATGAGTGTGGTTTGGGATGACACAAAAGGGAATTTCGATAACAACAAACAAGAAACAGTGATTTTCGACACCCAGAACGGAAAAATCAGGGAAATAAAATCTTAGCACAATAATTTTTTACGGTTATTCTATTTTAATAGCTGAAAAAAATTCAATAATATGCTCATACAAGAAGGAAAAACCAATTGGTTGTTTGTTCTCGCGGCAGTAATTGTAGCTTTGACTGTTGGCGCCGGGCTTTTGTTGTATATAAACAATACCGTTAAGCAAGCCGATTTTCTCAGTAATCTCCCGGAAATAAAAAAGGAACAAGCCATAAATGAAACATCCGGCTGGCAGGCGTACCGCAATGAAAAATATGGATTTGAGGTTAAATATCCGCGACAATATAAGATAGACGGGAATTTAATTAAATTAGCGGACACTAAAAGCATCCGTATCGATACGGATGCCTGTTGTTTCCCAATACCGTATCCGGAAAAACTTGAGAGATTGACGATAAACGGAGTGGTATTCGAAAAAATAAGCGGTTCCGTTACGCAAAACGGAAATAGCACAGGAATTATCAGTTATCGAACCAGCCAGAATAAGCAGCGAAGCGAAATGCAAATTGTATTGATCGAAGATTTAGGGGCGGTTACTGTGGAGCCAAGCAAAGGAATGGAGCCAACGGAAACATTCGATATTTTAAAAGATCCCGAAGCAAAAATTTTAGATCAAATGCTTTCCACTTTCAAGTTAATCGAGCAATAATATCCTAAGAATAGTTTAATTAATATGTTTCAATTAAAAAACCAAGAAGGTCTCTCTCCGGTTTTCGTTCTATTAACAGCCGTGGTCGTGCTTTCGATTACCGGTTTTACGATGAAGTACGTAAACGACGGTCAAAAAGAATTAGACGATGAAATATCCCTTCAGGAAGACCTGGTTTCGAAAAGTAACGTGGATATCATCAAAAAGGACGCGGTTACCAAAAATCAGGATGGGGAATCAAATGAAACCACTGGCTGGCATATTTACCGGAACGAGGAATACGGGGTTGAGATAAAATATCCGAAGGATTTTTTCGTTCAAGAACGCTCGGTCGGCACAAGCACCGACATAGAGTTTGCGGATAAACAATGGCAGGGGCAGCAGATCCATTACTCGATGATATTTATTGAATCAATTATTACGGAATTGTCGCCAGCGGAATTAGTGGCTAAAAAGGGGACTACGGCCAGTATATTCGACGAGGAGGCGAACCCTCCGTGTACCAAGGAAAAGGGTGGATGTGAATATTTCTTGCTTTCAAACCAAAGAGATGATGTTATCGGTGCCGGAAAATTGCCGGTTTATCGATTTTCAAATACGGCCGTCAGCGCGGCAAATGATAACACGATGATTCAAGATGCGAAAAACGGGAGAATAGTCAATATTGCGCGTCATACCAGCAGTAATGGGGAAGTTCCGCCGGAAATTTACAGCCAAATGCTTTCCACGTTCAAGTTCATCGGGCCAGGCGATTTTGTGGCTAAAACATACAGTCCTCAAGCTCTTCCTAAATTCGAAGATTTTCCGGTGGCCGATATTTACCAAGAAAGCCCGGTGCCGATTGATCTTTCAACACCCAACGCCCTGAATTTTAAAACCAGGCTTACGGAAGGGGTGGCCAAAGGGCCGAATTTCGCGGGCCATTATACGGTGGTAACTTGGGGATGCGGCACTAGCTGTGTGGTTGTTTCGCTGGTGGACGCGAAAACCGGCGCGGTTCATATGCTGGCAGGGTTGAATCCTTGGGCGAAGTTGGAATACCGGCTCGACAGTTCTTTGATCATAGAGAATGGCGACGAGGAATTGGGGAAAAAGCTGGCGGCCGAACACTCGGCCAATTCATTCAAAACAAATTATGCCAATTGGCAAGCTGATAAGCTAAGCCTGGTGTATAGCCGGGATTATTCGAAGTAGCCGGCTGATTGATCGGAGTGTCGGTAAAAACAATCGCAACTAATATTATTTTTTGCGACCACGAAAAATGTCCTACCGCAAAACGGCGGCGGGGTAGTTTGTTGTTCTGGGTCATAGTCTCTGTTTTTTATAATTCAATAGACGGGTTTCATTTGCTTTAAAGATGGCGGTTTGATAAAATTATATATTTGAGGAGGATTTTTCCGAATGGGGGCTCTTCAATGTTTTTTAATTTGGATAAATGAACCCCGTATTGCGGGAAACCCGGAAATGATCATTGAAATCGAGGTCAATAATAAAACAACCGCCAGGATCGATAAAAATTTTATCAAAAAGATTGCAGAAGCGGTTTTTACAGCCGAGTTGGCTGAAAAAAAGATTAAAGAGGCTGAGGTCTCGATTGCCTTCATCGGTTCAAAAAGGATGAAGGAGGTGAATTTGGCCTATCGGAAGATCGATTCCTCGACCGACATTTTATCTTTTTGCGAAGAGGATTTCTTGGATAGATTAAAAAAAGGAGCTTTGGTCGGCGGTGAATTTCTGGGGGAGATGGTTATCGATATTAACCAAGTCAAAAAGAACGCCAAGGCCGCTAAAAAGAAGATCAAGGAAGAACTTGCCTGGGTGGTCATTCATGGAGCCTTGCACTTGCTTGGTTATGACCACGAAAAAGGAGAAGCGGCGGCATTAGAAATGCGCCAAAAAGAAGAAGTTTATCTTTCGAAGCTATTATAAATAACCGTTTTAATTCCAATAGTTAACCTTATGGCAAAATCCCCGCTCATCACCGGTTTAGACATTGGCACCAGCACTATTAAGATCCTGGTTGCCGTAAAAAAGGCGCAGTCAAGCGATTTGGAAGTATTGTATGCCGGCCAAAAACCCTCTTTCGGGGTGAGGCGCGGCGTGATCGTCGACGCTGAAGAAGTTGCCCGGTGCGTAAAAAACGCGGTAAAAGACGCGGAGCTCGGCGTAGGGCAGGAAATAGATTCTTTTTACGTCAACATCGGGGGCAGTCATATTTTCTGCGCGATGTCCCATGGTTTGGTCTCGGTGTCGAGGGCCGACCAAAAAATTTCCGAAGAAGATATCAACCGCGTATTGCTTGCCGCACAAACCATATCGTTGTCTTCCAATAAGGAGATCATTGATGTTTATCCCAGGGAATTCATCGTTGATGGCGAAGGCGGGGTCAAGGACGCGACGGGAATGCAGGGGGTAAGGCTTGAGGTGGAGGTTTTGCTGGTCGCGGGATTTTCTCCTTATTTGAGGACTCTTGACCAGGCAATTTTGAAATCCGACTATAAGATCATGCATCGCTTGCCCTCGATCATCGCCGATGCCAAATCGATCTTGTCGGCGCAGCAAAAAGAGCTGGGTGTGGCGATTCTGGATATCGGTGCCGCGACTTCAAGCTTGGCTGTCTATGAAGAAGGGGATCTTATCCATATGGCGGTTTTGCCGATCGGGTCAGCGAATATTACCAATGACATTGCCATTGGATTGAAGACCGATGTCGAGATAGCCGAAAAGATAAAGATAGAAAAGGGAACATGTTCTTCCAAGGGTGGGACAAAAAAAATAAAAGCGGACGCGGAAAAGGAGGAAGGACCGGTTTTTTCACAAAAAATAATTTCCAAGATCATCCAAGACAGGGTGCTTGAAATTTTCGATCTGGTGAATAAAGAGCTGAAAAAGATCGGCCGCGATAAAAAACTGCCTTCAGGTATTATCCTCTGCGGCGGGGGTGCCAAGTTGCCAAAGATCGAAGAATTAGCTAAAAAAGAATTCAAGCTCACCGCGAAGATCGGAACGCCTCGCGGATTCGCGAACATCGATGGCGATCCGGCCTTCGCGACGGTTTGCGGTTTGGCGCTCGAAGGAGCGGAGCTTGAAGAAGACGGACAAAAAGGGGAGGAGTCGGGTTCGTTTATCAAAGGAGCGGGAGGAGCGATCGTAAAATTCATAAAAAATCTTATTCCATGAACAGTCCGGTAAAAATAAAAGTCATTGGCGTAGGCGGGTCGGGCTGCAACGCGATCTCGAGAATGGAGAAATACAAGATCAAAGGCGTCGAGCTGATCGCCGCCAATTCCGATTACCAGGATTTAAAAAGGGCCAGGGCCAATGTTAAGATCCAGATCGGCCGCAAAATTACGCAGGGTCTGGGAACCGGTATGAATCCTGAGATCGGGAAAAAAGCGGCCGAGGAGCAACGGGGGGAGATCGAGGCGGCATTGAAAGATGCGGGCATGATCTTTATCGCCTGCGGTTTGGGCGGCGGGACCGGTTCGGGTGCTTCGCCTGTGGTTGCCGAGATAGCCAAAAGCCTTGGGGCCATAACCGTAGCCGTGGTGACGCGTCCATTTTCTTTTGAAGGAGAGTGGCGGCAGAAGATCGCCCAGGATTCGATGAACAATCTTAAAGACCGGGTTGATTCTTTGATCTCGGTTTCGAATGATAAATTGTTGACGACGCTTAATCCGAATACCACTTTGCTCAATGCTTTTTGGATTTGCGACGAGATTTTGAGGCAAGCGGTGCAAAGTATCTCCGACCTGGTGCTTTTTCCGGGCATAATAAATGTGGATTTCGCGGATGTAAAAGCGATTTTAAAAAATTCGGGACGGGCGATTTTTGGTATTGGGCGCGCCAAGGGAGAAAAGCGCGCTGAAAAAGCGGCTATGGCCGCGATCGAGTCGCCATTGTTCGATGTTCCGGCCCGGGGGGCCAAGGGCGTGCTTTTCAATATTTCGGGCGGGCTGGATATTTCTTTATCGGAGATTGAGGAGGCGGCCAAGATCATTACCCAGGAGATCAATCCTCAGGCCAAAGTCATTTTTGGCGCGGTTCAGGATCAGACTTTGCCTAAGGAGGAGATCAAGATCACGGTGATCGCGACCGGTTTTTAATAAACGGGGATATTAAAAAAGATGTGGTGTTTTACGGCGGTTGGGGAGGCCGCTTTTTTGTTGAACAAGTAATTAAAAAGGATCATTATTGCTGATCCTTTGCGGTTTCTTCTTCGATAAGTTCTTGGTATATGTCTTGAATGGCCGAATACGCGTTCTTTGCTTCCTCGGTGGTTGAGATGAACAGGGATTTACCATCTATGCTGTCCCAACCCCACAAGGCGTCAAAAATCCTCCGTTGGCCTAGATTGATCCACGCCTGGTTTTCATTAAACTCGAAGCCGCCTAATCCGTGTTCTGTCTTGTTGTGATGATGGATCAAAACATTTTCACCAATGCGGCAGGTATTGGTATAAATCTTTTCGCATTGGATCGTGATCCCGCGTCCGATATCTTTTTCGGAAACTTCCGATTCTTGATCGAGACATTTCGACGCGGCGGCCTGGCCCTCGCGCACGATTCTCGAAACCATTTTAAACAGTTGGTTGCCGGTTTTGATTTCTGTTTCTTCATCGGCAGTCGTCAGATCAATGGTTTTGATATCGATTGATGGGATATCGTTAGAGGTTTGACGCCTTAATTTTTCTGAAAGAGCCATTTTATCACTTCCAAACTATTTTATATATTAAATAATAAAATTATCAACCCTCGGGATCGAATGTTTAAAGCTTGTCTTTGGCCGGAGGATCGTAATCGGTGAATCAGATCAGCTAAAATATTTAGCGATCAAACAAAAAAGGATCATCGATGATCCTTGGGAGCGACATTTTAGGCAATTTTTTGCCACCTTTTCTGGATTTCGGCGTAAACTTCCCTGGCTTCGCTGCCAGTTGAGATAACCAGGGATTTATAATCGATCTTGTTCCAGCTCCACAAGGCTCGGAAAATTTCTTGCCCGTATAGGACAATCCATACAAGATTTTCTTCAAATTCATAGCTGCCTGGGCCGCGTCGGGTTTCGCTATGGTGATGAATGAAAATATCACCGTCATAAATTTGCCTATCGATCCGGCAGGTATTCGCGTAAGTTTCCTTAAACTGGGCTTTGATCCCGTGTCCAATGTCTTTTTCGATGATAGGCGGACGCGGGTCGGTCTTTTCTGAAGTGGAGATCCGGCCTTCCCGTACGATTCGGCTAACCATTTTAAAGAGCAGATTCGCGACCCGGGTTTTATCTTCTTTGCCGGCTGTTTCCAAATTAACCGTTCCGATATCGAAAACTTCAATATCGGCTGGCGATCGATGTTTCAATTGATCCAACATTTTAGGGCCTCCAAACTGAAAGAATCATACACTAAATCTTCGATTGGTCAACATATTTTAACATTTGATCTTGTTTCGAGCGTCAACAGGAATTGGGAACCAGGTGGTTTGGAAGCTGTAGTTTAAAATTCTTACGTGTGGATAACTTGTGACTTTCTTGTGGATTTAAAGGGGATTAGACTTTGTAGAATGATTCGCGGTTGTTTTTGGCGATTTTGTTTTTTTGGCAGCGCGAAATAGTTTTATAAAGGATAACCGATGTGGGGATAAGTCCCGTAAATTAGAGCAAATCTCCAAAATTCTCTGCAGGGTTGACCCAATTTTTTGGTTAAGTTAAAATTAAGTCACTCTCCTTAAAATTTTACTCAAAAAAAGCTTTTTATTAAAAAATAAAGCCGGTTTAACATCCGCTTTTAGCGCGTCCGTCAATTAAAAAGCGGTAAGACCAAAAAGAGAGCGTTAAAGGATTAAAAATCGCTTGTAGAATTAAACGAGTAATGTAAAAAGAAATGGAAAAAAATGTCATCAAAGTAAAAAAAAGAGACGGACGGATCGTTGATTTCGACAAAGAACGCATTACCCGCGCGATTTTCAAGGCAATTACAGCGACGGGTCAAGGCGATGGCATCCGGTCAAAGCACTTGACGGAAAAATTTTTAAAGATCTTTCACCGGCGTTTTAAAGCCGGGGAAATGCCGACGGTAGAGCAAATCCAGGATATCGTAGAAGAGCTTTTGATCCTTGAGGGGCTGGTCGAGACGGCCAAGTCCTATATCCTTTATCGCGAACAAAGAAGAAGGGTGAGAGAATCGATAACCGTGTCGGAAGCCGCAGTTGACCGGGTCGACCAGTATCTGGAAAAACTTGATTGGGAGGTCCAGGAGAATGCCAATATGGCGTTTTCCCTGCAGGGATTGAATCATTATTGCGTGTCCTATGTCGTGAAAAGATACTGGTTGAACAAGATCTATCCCAAAGAGATCCGTGAGGCCAACGAGTCCGGTGCTTTCCATCTCCACAATCTTGATACGTTAGCGCCTTATTGTTCCGGATGGGACTTGTACGATTTTTTGCTGAAAGGGTTTGGTGGGACGGCGGGAAAATTGGAGTCTAAGCCCCCAAAGCATTTGCGTACTGTGTTGGGACAGGTGGTTAATTTTATTTATACCGTGGCCGGCGAGGTGGCGGGAGCCGTATCTTTCTCGAATTTTGATACCTTGCTAGCGCCGTTCATTTACTATGACGGTTTGAATTACCACCAAGTGAAACAAGCCATGCAGGAATTCCTGTTCAACATGGCCACGCCGACGCGTGTCGGTTTCCAATGCCCGTTTTCCAACATAACGCTCGACCTTACGCCGTCGCCGTCTTTTGCCAAGCAGCCGGTGATCATCGGAGGCAAGCCCCAGGATAAGATCTACAGCGAGTTTCAGGAAGAAATGAACATGTTCAATAAGGCGTTTTATGAAGTGATGCTGGAAGGCGATAAAAACCAGCGGGTGTTCACTTTTCCGATTCCGACGGTAAGTATTACGAAGAATTTCGACTGGGATAATCCGAGCCTGGAACCAATGTGGGAAGCGACGGCGAAATACGGCATTAATTACTTTACCAACTATATTAATTCCGACTTGAATCCCGAGGATGTGCGCAGCATGTGTTGCCGCTTGCGCCTGGAATTAAGCGAGCTGCATAGCCGTGCCGGAGGGTTGTTCGGATCGGGCGCTTTAACTGGAAGCATTGGCGTGGTAACGATCAATATGCCGCGTCTTGGCTACACTTCCAAGACCAAAAAGGAGTTTTTCGAAAAACTGGGTCATTTGATGGACTTGGCCAAAGAAAGCTTGGAACTCAAACGCAAAGTGATCGAGAATTACATCGATAAAGGATTGTATCCATATTCGCGTTATTACCTGGCCAACATCAAAAAGGCCCGGGGGACTTATTACGGAAATCATTTTTCAACGATCGGCTTGGTGGGGATGAACGAAATGCTGGTGAACTTTTTAGGCGAGAATATCGCTTCCAAAAAGGGCAGGATGTTTGCCTTGGAAGTGATGGATTTTATGCGCGCTCGGATGGTTGAATACCAAAAAGAAACCGGCAACATTTACAATTTGGAAGCCACGCCCGGCGAATCGACTTCTTACCGGTTGTGTCTGAAGGACAAGGAAAAATTCCCCGAAATAGCAACAGCCGGAACAAAGAAAAACCCGTATTATACCAATTCCTCGCAACTACCGGTCAATTTCACCGACGATTTGTTCGAGGCTTTGAAACTGCAGGACGAGATCCAATGCCGGTATAACGGTGGTACGGTCCAGCATTTGTTCCTGGGAGAGAGGCTGTCCGATACCGCGAGCGTCAAGGCGCTGATAAAAAAGATTTTCGAGAAATTCAGCCTGCCCTACATTACTTTGACGCCGACCTTTTCAATTTGTCCGACGCACGGCTATCTGGAAGGGGAGCACTTTATGTGTCCCAAGTGCGCCATCGAGCAGCCCTGCGAGGTTTACACGCGCGTAGTAGGATATTTGCGACCGGTGTCCCAGTTCAATTTGGGCAAACAGCAGGAATTCAAGGAGCGGAAAGAGTTTAAGATCAAAGCGTCATCGCTAATTTAATCAAATATATTTAACCATTTATGGAAAACAATATTTGCCACGATTGTAAAAAAAAGATCGAAATCAACCAGGATCAGGAAATATTGAACGGCCAGCTGTTGAAATACGTTCTACCCGACGGCAAAGAGAAATTCATTTTCAAATGCTCCGAGTGTTTTGCCAAAAACAAAAGCCTGACCAACTACCAGGAAGCCGAGGTTTATTCCCGGGTGGTCGGTTATCTCCGTCCGGTGGCCCAGTTCAATTTGGGCAAACAGCAGGAGTACAAGGAGCGAAAAGAGTACAAAATCAAAAAGGGAATGGAGGCGTAAGGTTCGCCAGATTCTTTTAAAAGTCCCGGATAAAGCCGGGGCTTTTGTTATCTTGACAAAATCAATAAATTATGATATAATTATGTTGTTTAATAATTAGCTATAGGGGTGCATAAAGATGAATGCTGGTTATGAAAGAAATACGGTTATGGTAAATCTGAGCATGGACATGATGAACGTTGAGGACGTCGTGGTCCTTGTCTGGGGAGCGATGGCCCTTAATGACCGCCAGGTATCGGTGGCTTGGGAAATGGCCGAGGCGCTGGCTAAAGCCGGGGGAGAGGGTTCGGAGATATCGGAAGATAAGTTTTTTGAAGTAATCGAGCCATTCATGAAAGAAATTGCGGCTCTCGATGACCATCTTTCGGATTTTGGGCTTAACCGGGTTTTAGCGGTCCTCTATGAAGGACTGATCATCCAAATGGAAGAAGACTTGGGCAACAGTAAGGAAGAATTGTTGTCCGAGGCCAAGACCAGATATTCCGGGTTCGAGTGGGAATTCCATCCGCCTTGGGAATGCCCGGTCGGGCAAAAGTAAAAATGATCCTCAAAAAGGGTCATTCTTTTTATCCAAAACAGGGGATTTGAAAATTTTTTTAATGGCAGGTAGACTAAGCGTACTAATTAAAATTTATGAAAATCTTGGCGATTCAAAAAATTACATTGATCGATTATCCTGGACGTGTGGCGGCTACGGTATTTTTGGCCGGTTGTAATTTCCGCTGTCCGTGGTGTTATTCCAAAGAATTGGTTCTGCCCGAGCTTATCGCCGCGGCACCGGAAATTCCGGAAACCAAACTTTTGGATTTTCTGGAAGGAAAGAAAGGTTATCTTGAGGGAGTGGTTCTTTGCGGAGGCGAGCCGACGGTTAATCCGGGACTTCCTGTGTTTATTAAAAAAATCAAGGAAATGGGTTTTTTGGTGAAGCTGGATACCAACGGCAGTAATCCGGAAATGATGGAGGGATTGATCAAAGACAAATTGGTCGATTACGTTGCCATGGACATTAAACTGCCCAAAGAACGTTATAACCAGGTTTTCCACAGTTTAATCCCAACGGAAAACATCCAGAAAAGCATCGATATTTTAAAAAATTCGGGGATTGATTTTGAATTTCGCACCACGGTTGTGCCAAGCGTCCATTCCGAAGAGGATTTGGTGATGATGGCTGAATGGATAGGGGGCCAATCGATAAGTTCAGGATTAAAAGGGAAGAAGCCCAAATATTTTTTGCAAAACTTTCGAGCCGAACGCAATATCGATCCGGCTTACGGGAAGATCAAACCGTACAACGACGAATTCTTTTCGCGGGTCTGCGAAAAAATCGCCGACCGCTTTTCCGTTTGCAAAACGCGTTAAGAAAAATCGCAATAAAATCGGCAAAGAAAAAAGGGCTCAAAAGTCCCTTTTATTTATTGTAATCCATCCACGCAACGGTGGTTTTGATATCGAGTTCGCCGTCGCAACAGGTCAGAAGCATGACATTTTGTTGTCCGCCTAGCGTAATCATGCCTTGCATGAAGGCCAATGCTTGCTCTGGCTGATAGCGCTTGATATTCCCTTCTTCCATGATAATTTCCCATTTGTTGCCCATTTTTTGGGCAATCATATATTCGCTTCTGTTCGGAATGGATATCACCTTTAGTGTCTTTATAATCTAAAATCCTCAATTGTCAAAGGATGAGCTTGTCAAAATGGGCTGAGCGTGCTTAAAAAGAACTAAATATTGGAGGATGGAAGCGAAATGGCGGGTTCAAAAATTTTTCTATATTCTTGTTTCGCGGTTTGTGCCGGAACATTAGCCGCTTCATTTTTTAAAACGATTTCGTCGGTTGTTTTGTTTTATTGGGTTATCGCGATTTTTTTGGTTTTATTCTCTATCCTGGCCAAAAAGTCGGCGTTGGCTGTGGCCGCGGTATTTTTAATCTTTTTTGCTGTCGGCTTTTGGCGTTTTGAAACAATTTGGGATACTATGCTGGCCGATGAGTCGCGGTTTCCGAATGGCCGTGAATTGGAATTCAGTGGAACAGTTGCCGATGAGGTCAAAACCGGGGAAAACCAAAAAATCACCGTGAAACCCGACCTTTGGCCGGGCCGGATATTGATATCGGCGGACCTTTATCCGGAATATCGCTACGGAGACCGATTAAGAATTTCCGGATCATTGCAGGAGCCGCCGGTGTTCGATGGCTTTGATTATAAGATCTATCTGGCCAAAAGCGGTATTTATTCGGTAATGAACGGGCCCAAGATCAAGCGTTTAGGGGAGAACGTTGGCAGTCCTTTCTTGGCCGGCTTGTTTCGGGTCAAATCCAATTTGCGTCAAAGGTTATACGAAATCTTACCTTATCCCCATAATGCTCTTTTAGCGGGGATTCTATTCGGCGACCAGGGAGACATGCCCCGGTGTTCGACCAAAGAAATTGAGTCGGCAAAAGAGTCGCAAGAAGCCTGCCTGAAATTGACGGAAGAGTTCAATGTTTCCGGTTTGCGCCATTTAACCGCGGTTTCGGGTATGCATATCGCGATCATGGTTCCGGTTCTGACCGGTTTGGGTTTGGTTGCCGGGTTATGGCGTTCCCAAGCCGGGGCTTTCGCGATCGTTATTGTTTGGTTGTTCATCGCCGCGATCGGCTTGCCCGCTTCGGCGGTCCGGGCCGGGGTAATGGGCACGTTGATGATGGCCGTCCAAACGCTCGGCCGGCCGGCCAACGGTTCCCGATTGGTCATCCTGGCAGCGGTATTGATGGTGCTGCAAAATCCATTACTTTTGCGTTTTGATGTTGGGTTCCAGCTGTCTTTTTTGGCGGTGATGGGAATGATATACCTGTCTCCGGTTTTTTCCGGATTGTTGGGTTTTTTGCCCGACTGGGCCGGAGAGTTAAGAAGTGTTCTGGGCCAGACGCTGGCGGCCCAGGTTTTCACCTTGCCGATCCTGATCTTTAATTTCGGATACATCTCTCTTTACGCGCCGCTGGCCAATATTTTGGCCGTGCCGATAATTTCCGTTCTTACTCTGCTTGGTTTTTTATTGGCGGCAGCCGGCTTGGTTTCCGGCGGTCTTTCCTGGATCATTTCCTTACCAACCTGGTTGTTGGTTGATTATTTGTTGAGAATAACCAAAATCGTTTCCCATCTGCCTTATGCCGCGCTGAATTTCCATATCCATTGGCTGATCTTGGTTCTTTTTTACGTTTTGCTTTGGGTTCTCGTTTTGCGTCTCAATGTCTGGAGGCGGGTCCGTTTCCTTGGTTTTTGAATTTTCCGGTTTGCTTCCAACGGCATTGGAAGCCAAAAAAACCGTACTTTGAAAAAAAAAATTCCATTGTGTTATAATGTCGTAATGGATAAGGTTTGGTTGGTTTCGGTGAACATGGGTTACGGGCATCAAAGGAGCGCTTATCCGCTTAAGTCTTTGGCGTACAAAGGGGAAGTGATTAACGCCAACGATTATAATGGGATTCCGGATAGCGACAAGAAGATCTGGAGGCAAAGCCAGGCTTTCTATGAAGCGATCTCGCGTTTCAAAATGGCGCCGTTCGTAGGCGACCTCGCGTTCTCGCTCTACGATAAAATGCAGAAGATAACCAACTTGTATCCCAAGCACGATATGTCGCGGCCCAATATCGCCGTGCGCGAGATGTATATGCTTCTGAAGCGAGGCTGGGGCAAGGATCTGATCAGGCGGCTGGCCAGAAAGAAAATGCCGCTGCTTACGACGTTTTACGCCCCGGCGTTCATGGCCGAATACCACGATTATCCCGAGGATATTTATACGGTCGTTTGTGATACCGATATTTCCCGCGCCTGGGTGCCGTTGGATCCGATAGCCAGCCGCATTAAATTTTTTGCTCCCAACGAACGGGTCTATGAAAGGCTGAGACTGTACGGGGTGAAAAAAAAGAACATCTATCTTTCCGGATTTCCTTTGCCTAGCGACAATATTACCGCCGAAGAGGGCGTCAAAGCCTGGAAGCTTGACGTTTTGGCATATGATTTGCGCCACCGCCTGGTCAACCTCGATCCCAAGAAGAAGTATTTCGACCGGTATAAAATCCTGGTCGAAAAAAAGCTTGGCACTCTTCCCAAAACAAGCAATCATCCCTTAACGATTCTTTTTTCCGTTGGCGGGGCGGGGGCCCAGAAAGAATTGGGAGTGCGCGCGATGGCGTCGTTGGCGGAGAAAATCAAGAATGAGGAAATCAGGATCATTTTGTCCGCCGGGGTCAAGGAAAATCTCAAAGACTATTTCGAAGAAAAGATCAAAAGCCTGCATCTTGGCGTTAACGGAGGAGCCACGGTGCTTTACGAAAAAAACCTCGATGCTTATTTCGCGAAATTCAATTCCACGTTGAGAACCACCGATATTCTTTGGACCAAGCCCAGCGAGTTGTCATTTTACGCGGGCCTTGGCTTGCCCATTCTTATTGCTCCGTCCATCGGGTCGCATGAGGATTTCAACCGCCGCTGGCTGGTCAAGTCCGGATTTGGTTTGGGCCAGGAAAATCCCGATTACATCAATCAATGGCTTTTTGACTGGTTGGATCTTGGATATCTGGCCGAAGCGGCCATGGAAGGGTTTGTGGAGGGGGAGAAGCTCGGGGTTTTGAATATTAAACGGGTGATCTTCCAAGATAAAGAAAATCAGGAATAATTGATGATCAATTGGCTTTTAGTCTCCATCGGAGCGTATTTTTTACTGGCTATCGTCTCGCTGGTGGATAAATTCCTTTTGGGCGGATCGCTTTCCAACCCAAAAGTATATGCTTTTTACGTCGGGGTTTTGGGTTCCCTGGCGTTTTTGTTGATACCGTTGGGTTTTTTTGTTCTACCCGCCAGCCTTTTTGTTCTCGCGGCGGCCTTGCTTTCCGGTTCCTGCCAGATAATGGGGATTTATTTCTATTTTGATTCGCTGAAGAAATTCGAAACTTCGCGCATTATTCCGGCCATCGGGGGGTTGCAGCCGCTTTTTGCTTTCGCGCTGATTTGGTTTTTCGGCGGGGGCCGGGAAACGCTTGACGCTTGGCAGGCAACCGCCTTCATTTTAATGGTTGCCGGCAGTGTGGCGATCGTTTTTGATCCGAAAGCCTGGAGTTTTAAAAGCGCGAAATTTGGCGCTTTGGCCGCTTTTCTTTTCGCGCTCGCGGTGGTCTTGGCCAAATTCGTTTATAGCGACCTGCCGTTTTTTCCCGGCTTCATTTTAATATCCATCGGTTCGGTGTTCACTTCTTTGCTCTTTTTGGTTTCCAAAGAGGTGAGAAAAGAGGCGTTCTTGGTAAAAGACCTGGAGCGAAAAGCCAAGACAACCACTCTTTTCTTTTCCAATCAGGTTCTTGGCGCTTCGGCCTTTGTTTTGCAAAGCTACGCGGTTTCTTTAGCGCCCTTCGCCCTCGTGGCCATGATCAATGCTTTGGCCGGAGTCCAATACATTTTTCTTTTTTTGTTTTCGACGCTCATCTCCGTTTACTTCCCGAAATTGATCAAAGAAAATATTTCCCGCCACGCGATCCTGCAAAAGTGCGCGGCCATTATTTTAATCGCCTCGGGTTTGTTGGTTTTTGCCCTTAAGTGATTTTTTGAAAAACCAATTTTTGGGATGTACATTCGATCGATTGTTGACGTGATGATTTGCGGGTTATATAATTAAATCAGAAATAAAAAGTCTCAGTATTGTTTTAATAAAAAAAGCAATAAATAAAGCAGTAAAAAAGTAAAACTATGAGAAAAGCATCTTTCAAAAAAAGTTATGTGTTGTTAGCCACGGTACTTTTGGCGGTCTGTGGTTTTTTTGTTTACCGGTTTGCCCAAGCACATACCTCAGGGGATCCTGTAACGGGTTTGGATGTTCCAACTAATGTACTGCAATTGGGAGAAACAACTACCCGAACGGCAGCAACAACCGAACCTGGCGCGAGTGATTGGACATCAAGCGCATCATCAACAGTGGCAACGATCGATGCGGTCACGGGGGTCGTAGCAGCCATAGGGGCAGGTACGACAACAATTGCTTATGCAACTTCAACCGACGGTGACCTGAATTCAACAACAGTCACGGTTTACGCCGCCGCAACGATAGATAATCCGGCAATCGGAACCGTCCAAGTTGGTGAAGGTGATGTAACACCGACCGACTTTACAGCTGCCGGAACCGGAGAAACGATTGCCTGGCAGTCCAGCGTTCCCGCTAAGGCAACGATCGTCGCGGGAACCGGAGTGATCACGCCGGTTGCGGAAGGGACCACAACGATCGGCTACATTGTTACAGAAACGTTAACCGGCCGGATCGTAGCCAAAGGCAATTTG
>CAINCQ010000020.1 GCA_903847095.1 uncultured bacterium | reverse complement strand
CTCAATCCGAACTGGGGCCGTTTTTGATGGGATTTGCTCCACCTCTCGATATTGCAACCCATTGTAACGGCCATTGTACCACGTGTGCGGCCCAGGGCGTCAAAGGGCCATGCTGATTTGGCGTCATCCTCACCTTCCTCCGAGTTGTCCCCGGCAGTTTCTCATGACATGTAAAACATAAGATAAGGGTTGCGCAGGTTCCGGCATCTAAGCATGCATCTTACGACACCTGCTGACGACAACCATGCAGCACCTGGGCTAGTGTCCTTGCGGAAGTCCATCTTTCAATGGAATGTCACTAGTCTGTCAAGCCCTGGTAAGGTTCCTCGTTTGTTGTCGAATTAAGCCACATGGTCCACCGCTTGTGTGAGCCCCCGTCTATTCCTTTGAGTTTTAGTCTTGCGACCGTACTTCCCAGGCGGGATACTTAACGCGTTAGCTTCGTTACTTGAAGGGTCGACACTTCAAGCGACCAGTATCCATCGTTTAGGGCGTGGACTACAAGGGTATCTAATCCTTTTTGCTCCCCACGCTTTCGTTCCTCAGCGTCAAGGTCGCCCCAGCTGTCTGCCTTCGCTTTTGATGTTCCGCACGATATCAACGGATTTCACCCCTACACCGTGCGTTCCGACAGCCCCTAGCGCCTTCTAGTCATGCAGTATCCACCACAGTCTCTGGGTTAAGCCCTGAGAATTTAATGTTGGACTTACATAACAGCCTACGAACACTTTACGCCCAATAAATCCGGATAATGCTTGCGGGTTCTGTATTACCGCTGCTGCTGGCACAGAATTAGCCCCCGCTTATTCCTGAGGTACCGTCAATAACTTCTTCCCTCAGAAAAGTAGTTTACAGCGCGAACGTCTTCATCCTACACGCAACGTCGCTGGATCAGGCTTGCGCCCATTGTCCAATATTCTCGGCTGCTGCCTCCCGTAGGAGTCTGGCCCGTATCTCAGTGCCAGTGTTGGGGAACAAGCTCTCACCTCCCCTAACCGTCATAGCCTTGGTAGGCCATTACCCTACCAACTAGCTGATAGTGCGCAGGTTCATCACTAACCGGCTTACGCCTTTACCCTTCAGCTTGCGCTTCAGGGACTATCAGGAATTAGTCCGTCTTTCGACGGATTATGCCTGTGTTAGCGGTTGATAACCCACGTGTTACTAACCCGTCTGCCGCTAATCCCGCTTAATCTTGCGAAAAAATGGGATCCGCTCGACTTGCATGCCTTATCCACGTTGCCAGCATTCATCCTGGACCAGGATCAAATCCTCAAAAAGAAAATTTATCAACTTGCGTTGGTAAATTTTCGAATAGTTCGAGACAACTTCAAAAAATCCTTCTTCTTTTTCCGTTTCTACGGAAAAAGGGTCTTTGTTGGCTTTATATGTTGCATTTCTTTCCACACTCCAACGCTTTCCATTATTTATTTGACAACGTTCATCATCCTGAACCCTGAATTTTTAGAAAAAAAATCATCATCCCATCTTGCGATGGCTATGATTTTTCTCTATGCCGCGACGCAAACCTATTTGCAGCAGCAATTGCAGGTTTTAGCAGTTTTCTTCTTTTTTTTGGCTGCTTTTTTTGCCATCTGATTTTCAGTTTTTTTGACTACATAGAGAGTATAGTCTTTTTAAAAATCAGTGTCAAGCCCGAGTATTGTGCTGCCGGATAACTACCGTTCCGGCATTCTTGGATCGGTTTGATTTGATCAAATCAGGGTCATGATTTCGGAAACGCGATTAGCGGAAATTTTAAAAAAATTAGCGGCTGAATGGCCGCTAACCTGGTTAATAATGCATCCCCGGGAATCGCTTGAATTCCCCTGACCCCCAAAAAGCGATTGAAATATTTTTCTCGCAAAATTTGCAAGCATATTCAAGAGATTTCACCTGCTTTACCGTCATTTCCGGAAGCCAGATCAGCCTCTTGCAATCTTCGCAGGCGACCAAGACCCCCTTGAAAGTTGTCCCGCAATGGGAACAATACCACGTGTTCTGGTCGTCTTCGCGGCTTTGCCCGATGACATCGTCGCTTTGCTCTCCGCATTTTGGACACTTCAAATTTATCACCTTTCTTACCTTACCATTCCTAAAAAAACAGTCAATTGCATCTCCCGCGACAGGGCGGTTTTCGCAAAAAAAAGACGGTACCTGTTACCGTCTCAAGTGAAGATAAGCAATCTCGCTCTTTCAAACTCCTGCTCCTTATGCAGGCAATCCGCTTCGTTCGTCCGAACGATAATACCCAGCGGATAGACTGCTTTTGAAACTGTCGTTAAAACATATCCGTGGTATACCTCTTTACCAAGTTCGGCATTGCCAATCGCGACAATAACCGATGTTGCGACCGGCGGTATGTAAACCAAGTCGCTGTTGTCCTGCGCCGCCACGTTCTCGCCAAGGTAAAAATTCTCCAACTCCAGATGGGAGATTTTTTGAACGACGGTTCTGGCATACCTATCGGCTTCGCCGTCATATAAATACGCCACAACCCGAGCGGCGACGATCGGATCCACTTTTTGGCCGAGGATTTTTTCCAATTCCTCCCTCTTTTCTTCAACCACCAGCCTGATGAACTTGGTGCCGATCCTCTCGATCACCATGTCGTCGGTAAATTTAGTCACGTCGAACCGCAGATCGTCGAAAAATTTTTCTTCGGAAATATTAAGCGGTACGCCATATAGCGACGCTTTCGCGAATCCGCCGTTCTTTTTCAAGGCCTTTTTCATTCTTTTTATCAAGGCCATCTTGACGTGTCTTTTCCCGATTTCAAACACGCTTCGGTAAAGCCAAGTGGCGACCTCGCTGGAAGTCTCATGACCGCAAGCGCATCGCGTTGACAATGACAAGTCAATATCCGACACCTTTAAACATTGTTCACAAACCCTAGGCATGTTTATCCTCCAAACCATATTAAGAACTGGCCAATTTATAGCACATCAATATTACTTAGTCAACTAACAAAAAAATAAATCCAGCCTTATTGGCTGGATCTCCACTTTACCCAAATGGCTTCATTCCCGCTTACCGGATACTGAGGTTTCGCGCTACCCTTGTAAGGCTCGGAAAACCTCTGGTAATCGATTCCCAGCCGGATGGATAAACCGACAAGGTAATCTGCGATCTCGTGGCTCGCATTGGTGAAAAACCTCCATTCTGCCCAGAAGAGCTTTCCCTGCTCTCCTTCGAGTTCCGCTGAAGGAATGATCGGCGGCAAAAATGCCGTTTTATAAACCCCGAACACCGCGTCGTAGTGGCCCGGATCGGCCCGCATCAAGGATTCCAATTCCATCATTTTAAGCAAAACTTCCATCTTGGCCATTCTTTCCTCGGCCGCTTCAAGCGAACGTAATATGGATCGAAGCCGGCCATAAAAGTCTTCGGTAGCCAACGCCGGCGGCAATTCCATGGAAAGTTGCTGGCCTTCGTTCAAAAACAGCAGCAAGATCATCGATCCTTCGTATTTCCTGACTGCCGCTTCGAAGCTTTCCCTCAGCGCCTGATGCTTCAGGGCTGCTTTTTTTTGGCGGGCGTGTATTTTCTCCCCCGCATCAATATCGGACGTATCCATTCTGATCAACCAAAATTATTATATATTAACTTCGTAGTTTTGTCAATAAAAAAACACCGTTTTATAAACGGTGTCAAAACGGCATTCGCGCTCAAAGGAAAACAAAAAGCTTTGAATCTCGCATGTTGCTCGGGTAGTAAGCCATGATTAACGGATAAGAAGGATCGGCAATCTTTACTTTATAATAAATCCCTTTTTCCGCCATTTCGTACTTGGCGCTCCCCATGATCTCGATAACCTGATCGGCATGTTTTTCAACGAAAAGCGGACGGCTGTGAGTCTCCACGCCGGGACCCAAATAAAATTCCTTCAATCCTAACCCGGATATCCTCTGAATGACCTTCTCTGCGCACTTTCCGGTCTTCCGGTCGTAGGAATAAGCGACAGCGACGGCGGCAACGGCAAAACCGGCATCTTGGCCTAAGATTTCTTTTAACTCCTGGCGCTCTTGTTCGATCAGCATTCTCAAAGCGGGCGTACCCGCTCTTTCGATCTCCCCAACCGGAATAAATTTCGCAACATCGATAACGGTGTTTTCGAAAATTTTGTTGGCCAAAACCCTTATTGACATACTGGGGATCGGACTGACCGGCAAGCCGGGTACTCCCTGCAGTTTTTGCCGCAACTCTCCGATTATCGCGCCCTCGATCAGTTCTTTCCCGAAATTAGCAATAAGGCCGTTTAAAATCCTCGCGGTTTGGGACGGAGTAACGTGTCCGCAAACACACCCGCAGTGTTCAATTCCATCGGCGCGTATCGATATTTGCCGCTTCAGACAATTCTCGCAACTAAGACGTTCGCAATGCTTTATATCCTTATCCATACACATTCCTCCGATTTGGGAATAAGCTGGCTTCTTTTTAAATTAATCTAGCTTTTTTGTCAACGGAAAAATCAGTCAAGCATCGATTTTAAAAGCGGCATGATAAACAACCAATAAGCACCGTAAGCCAGCAGTCCGGCCGCGGAAAATACCAATCCTTTTTTGGCCGATGCCCGGCGTTCCGATCTTAATCCCGCTAATCCAAGCAAAAAACCCAGCAAAACCGCAACCCAGCCAAAACCCAGTTCAAAAAACGATAGAACCATGAAGGCGATCAGCAGTCCAGCCGTCAATTCGCCGAAAAACAATTTGGCCAAAATGAAAGACAGCAACAGGGTAAACAAGGCCGTGATAACGATAACCGCCTGAAATATGCCCAGCCAAAGGGAAAAACCGGCGGCCAAGCCGAGAACGCGGTCAAGTTTTTTGTCTTCCGTTTTGTTTTCCATAAGATATTTTACTCATATTAAACAAAAAGCGATATCATCGCTTTAATTACTTAATTTTTTTCCGTTAAGGCCGCCCAAAAGCGCCAAGGCCGCCATCAAGAACGTGAGAAGCGTCGTAAAAACATTGGGGTCGACGTTAAACACAAGATAACGGCAAACGGCCAGCATGGCCAGCACCATAACGTCAAAAATGATAAAGATCCGCAATATCGACGAAATCAAATCCGCATGTCGTTTCATAACAATCAACGGTAAGAACATAACCCTTAAACATCAGTCTGTCAAATAATTTAAAAAAACTTGACATAATAAGCCAATCATTTTATAGTAAATAATTGTGTACGAGCTAAGGAGGTAAGAAATGCCCGATTTAACCGCATCAAGGAAAGTTGGCGTATGGAGAAAAATCGCCGACCTCGACGAACCCCAAAGAAGCACAGTGGCGGAAATGTACGGACTGATAGATGATATCGAATGGCTGAACGCGGCTCCTATAATTTTCGGAATATGGCCGGCCATAATAATCGCTTTGCTGGGAGCAGCGATTTTTAAAGTGCCTTTTTCCGGTCATGAGATTATTTTCCTTGTTTGCTGTATTGTTTTGTACGCGGCCGGCTATCTGGTTATCAGGCTGGCCCTTAAGCCGCGGCGCGCCAAAGCGGATGAACAAGTACGCACGGCTGATTCCAAAAACAAGGAGGCGTTGGATATAATCAGAAGTTTTGATCCCGGAATTGAAAAACGTTTCCCGCAGTACTTTTAAAAAATGTTTGAAATTATTTGGCGGTCCCGATTTTAAAACGAGCCGCTTTTTTTTACCAAAAATTGCCCAAACCAAGGTCTTGGACATTCCGCAAACCGCGAAAGATCGTGGCCAACGGAGCTTGTCCTCGTATAATTATTTAATACCGAATACCGCATCACTGGTATCGTAGATATTGTTGTGATCTTTATCTTCCACAGTAAGAAGATATTGGTCCGATGCGGGCAGGGCTTTGATGCCCAATGCCTCCGCGTACAGATCCTGGACCGTCCAGGAATAACGGCCGGTATTGGGAACGCCGGAAGCGATGGCGGCATTAAAACCCTGGCCCTCGCTATCGCCGGCAATCGATAGCCGGATATTCACTGATTGGATTTCTTTTGGCGCGCTCCACGATATTTGAACCGTTTGGCCTTTTAACCAAGCTTCTCCGCCGTTCGGCGAGAGAACTTTTAAGCCTTCTTGGCTAACCGAGTCTTTGGACGGGAGGACGCATCCCTTGTAGCTTTCAATGTTGTTCTCCATCACGATCGCGCCATCCCCTTTGCTCCAAAAAATGAACGATTCGTCGGCATTGGCATAGCGGCCGCCATCGGCGGAAATGGTCTGGGGCAGATCGAAACTCCGCCCGTCGCTCAAAACAATCATAACGCTTCCCGCCGGAACCGGCGGTTCGCCCGGCTTTACCGTTTTGGTTTCACCTTTAAAAAAAGACGCACTAATGGTTTTACCGTCATTGCAGTTATATGTGATTTGGGCAATCGGCGACGAAGACGGAACTGATGGTGAAGACTGGGACGAGGGCGATGATATCGAAGGCAACGGAGCTTTTTTTCCCGAGCCGCCAACATACCACATTCCCAATCCAACCAGAATAATTAATACCAAAAAAACAAATACAATCTTTTTATTCATATTTTTAAAAGCTTTTGACAAATCGCATCAGCGTCAAAGCTACTTTCAATATATCCCGATTAAACAAAAAAACCAAGATTGAATGTCTCGGTTTAAAAGCAGAGCAGCGACCCTTCCTTCCACCTTCCCACTATCACATCTTTTAGCATTAAGATCCGGCCAGGAAGGTTTGTTAAAGAACCTCTTTCGTTCTCAACCTCGCATTGTCTTTCGATCAGCCTGTAAACAATGAAGGCAACATTCACGACAATGGCTTTGTTTTTTCCGTCCATCATCAATCCGATCTCCCTGATCAACGCCGGATTTGTTTGGCGCGCCCGGATAGCTATATCGTCAATGGACATTCTGCCTTCCGTTATCTCTTGCTTTACGTAATCGGCAACTTCCTGACTGATAACAAACCCGCGTTCATTGTCAATCTCGCTTTGTCTCTCGATCAACCTGTAAACAACCGAGGCAGTAAATACGATGATGCCATTGTTTTTTCCGTCCATCATCAATCCGATCTCTCTGGCCAGCACCGGATTCGTTTGGCGCATACGGTGAGCTATATTGGCTATAACCGCCTCATCAATTGTTACCTCATCTCTTACGCAATCGGCAACCGCCTGGCTAATAACCGGAACCTTCCTCATCCTATCACCTAAAAATCTTAATACCATATAAACCTAATATTGTCAACATAATTTATCGCGAAAGTAAGTTCCTTTTATCGGTATTTATCCTGAAATCATAAAAAAATCCGCTTGCCTTATGGCGAGCGGATATTATTTGCGGGCACGGAAGGTAAAAGTGGCGGGATATGTCTCGTTATAACCGGGCGCGTCGTAATCGACGGTCCATCCGGCCTTTTCGTAAACATCCTCTACATCCATCCACCCCTTCTTGTATATCTCGTTGCAATTCAGACCTTTTTTTACCATCAGCGCCTCGACATCTTCCTGATTGAATGTCGCGTCTTTGCCGTAAAAGTTCGCCGCTATTACCTCATTGAACGCTTCGAACACGGCATCCGGAAAATCGTTCTTTTTTTGTTTTGCGACCTCTCCGGGCTTTATCGGTTTTATCTTATTTGCCATAACTTATCTCCTCCTTTTTTTGTTTTCAACAATTCCAGATATTTCTCCAGCATTTCCCGGTGGTCAAAGATAAACCGGTCTTTAACGCCGGAAAGCTCATCCGCTTTCAAGCAAATCACTTTTGTTTTTCCGCTCTCGTCCCTTGGCGATCCGTTTGCCCTCCCGACAAAAACCGTCGAGATATAGCGGCCGCGCGGATCGCGGCTTGGATCGGCAAAAGTCGAAAGGACATTGTCGGTCTCAAGGATTAATCCCGTTTCTTCAAAAAATTCCCGGCGGGCAGTATCACAGAGAAACTCTCCCAGATTTTGTTTTCCGCCAGGCAGGGCAATGCCCGCAGGACTCGTAAACCTTTGGACCAAAACGATTTTTCCTCGATACTCCGCAATCACATCCGCGCAAATAATAATTTTTTCTTTCATGATCCCGCCCCGTAAATAACCAGCGCCTGCACGTTGCGTCCAGCCAGAATTTTCCGGCCTTCAAGCGCTTCCAGCTCCACCACGAACGCGCAACCCGCCACAACCGCTCCGCAGGCTTCGATCAGCCGGCAAGCGGCATTAGCGGTTCCGCCGGTCGCCAGCAGATCGTCAACGACCAGCACCCGGCAACCATCGGAGAAAGCGTCGATCCCGGCTTCCAAGATTGCACTGCCGTATTCCAGGTCGTAAGAAATCTGCGCGGTGACACCCGGTAATTTTCCTTTTTTACGCAGCATTACCAAGGGCGTTTCCATTGCCAAAGCCAGTATTCCGCCAAAAATGAAACCCCGGGCGTCAAGCGCCGCGATGGCATCGACTTTGCCGGCCCACTTGGCCCGGATACAATCGGCCGCTTCGCGCAAGGCTGCCGGGTTTTTCAGCATCGGCGAAATATCCTTGAAAACGATTCCTTCCTTTGGGAAATCGGCAACGTCCCGGATATAATCCTTCAACTCCATTTCTTTTACCTCCGTAATTTATTGTTAATGAACTGACGGTTAGAGCATAACGCCCTTTAAAAAATCCCACCGAAAGTCTTGATTTTTCGTACTAAAAAAAGTACACTTAAGAAATGGAAACAAAAGAAATATTTAAACGGCTTGGATTGCCAAAACATTCCGACGCCATTTATGACAGGCTTGGGCATGACGGGCCGATGGGCGCGACGCGCCTATGCGTTGCCGCGAATCTCCACCGGCCGGCGGCTTACCGCGCCCTCTCTTCCCTGCTCACCCGGCGCTTTGTTTTTAAAACAAAAAACGGCCGGCGCAATCTCTATCACGCGGCCAATGCGCGCTTGATCGCGACCGCGTTTGCCCAAACTTCGGCGATTGTTACCGAAAAAATGGCAAAGCAAGCAGTCGCGGACGACCGATATAAGCAAAAAGAAATCCGCTTTTTAAGCGGATTCAAAGGCATTCAAGCGGCTTTTGACGACGTTATAAACCATATGAAGCGCGGAGAGATATTTTACCGGTATACCTCCGAAAGGGATCTTGACGCGGTGAACAAATATCTTTCCAAGGATTACCGGACAATGCGCGACAAAAAGAAACTGGAAAGAATGGTGATCAGCAATCCGGTTTCCGGAAAAAAGAAAAAGCCGAGACTGGAGCGGTTCGTCAAATTCATCCCGCCCGACATCGACCTTTTCGACCAGAATATCATCCAGCTCGTCTATGGCGACCGAATTTCCTTGATCGACCTCAACACCGAACGCGTCCTGATCATTGAGAACAAGCCTCTGGCCGACTTTCAAAAAGTGATCTTCAAACAGCTTTACGGCAAGCTTCCCTTACCCTAAAAACGAAATTTTTTCAAAAAAAAGAAAAGCTCTTTGTTAAGAGCCTTGCGTAATGTAGTATTAGATAGATAGTCTCACATTTCAACGTAAGCGGTTGTAATTCCGTCGGCCGGGTCAAGCCCTAATTCCGACAATATTTCTCCGATCAACGGCTCGGTTGCGCCTTTTTTGATTGCCCTGATCTCGATGAAATCGCCAAGATAAGTCCGGGCGCCATCTTCAACTTTCCAAACCTTATCGGCCGAGAAAACAATACCGGCCATATGGTACAGTTCCCGGTATTTTTCGACGATTTTTACCTCTTGGCCGTATATGGCCAAGAATTTTCGCTTGGTTTCATCGTCAATTTCGAATTCTATTTTGGCGCGCTGGCGGTATTTTGATTTTTCTTTGGGCCCCTTATAGGTAAAACTGCGGTAGCCCGATCCTTCCTCCCTGATCCTCACCGATTCGCCCGTAAAGCTCAAATCGCGGTCGAACGGATTGTAATAGGTATCTTGCTGCCAAAAACCGGCCAGCCGCTCCGCCCCTAATCTGCGCAGGACCTCCGGAGCAATGGTTGTGCGGAATTTTAACTGGACCTCAAACAATCCGGCGCGCTTGGCTTCGATGTCGGGCTGGTATTCATTGTTGATGATAAGGTGGGCGTTCTTTATTTGCGCCTCTACCCATCTTTCATGCATTGGCTGAACCACTTCGGAAAAATATTCCAAGATCCGGCCCGGCAGCATATCGGTCCGGTCAAAGTCGCGCATAACCCTTCTTATGACCCGGCCGTGCGTACCGATCTGGACAAACACTCTGACATCGCCCATATCCATCAAATCATCGTTGATGGCAAACAAACCTTCGGCAACGATCAGGCGGCGCGGTTCAAATCTCTCGGTTCCGCTCCTTTCTCCGGTTTTAAAACTGTAAACCGGTTTCAGGATCGCCTCGCCGGCTTTAAGGCTGGCCATCTGCCGATGGATCAACTCCATATCAAGAGCCTGGGGCTGGTCAAAATGCTTCACCCCTCTGGCCGCCATAAGCTTTTTACCGATAAAATAGTCGTCCAACGAAAGAAGACCCGCCTGCGGTCCGAATAAAGACCGCACTTTTTCGGCCACCTCGGTAGTTTTGCCGGAAGCCGATCCGCCGGCAACTTCGGTAATGCCTGTTGTTTCTCTGTCCATCATTACGCCAACCATTTCATAAAGGCGTTCTAATCCTAACTGCTTATCGTATTCCGGTATGCCCCACTGGTTCATAAACTCCACCTCGCTGGTTTTTTGTTAAATAGCCGTAATAAATAAACCATAAATTAATTTTTTTGTCAATTATAATCAGCCGGCCCTGCTCCCGGCCCCAGACCGCTCCAACAAAAAAACAGGATGAACAGTCCTGTCTTTCAAATTAATTCGCGGCTGATTTTTTGTTCGCTTTTAGATGTCGCGATCCAACCGAAGCCGGGTTTGCGTATCCGCGCCGAAGATATCCGCGCCTTCCTGTTCGATAAAAAGAGCTAATTTTTGCGACACTTGGCGCAATTGGGAAATCTTTTCCGGATCGCGCCTTTGATTATTATCGTAAGGCTGGAGATAAACCGTGAAACCGTAAGAGGTATTCATCGGCAGCAATATCCAAGCCGCCAATGCCTCCGGCAACGCCCCGTTTTCTCCCAGGCTTATATTGAAGCGCGCCACGATTCCGAAAAGTTTCTCCAGCTGATTTCTCGGGCCGGTAGATTCCATCGGGATTGCAATCCAGGGGTAAGGTTCAAGTGCTTTTTCGTGCCCGGCACAGGAGCAAATGGTTTTATAACCCAATTTCCAAAGGATTTTCACCAAATCGCGGATACCCTGTTCTACGACCGAAAAGCCGACACGATCCAAATCTAGTCCGGAATCATAGGGAGCAGTTTCATGCCCGTCAGGATCGTTCACATTCATCATTCGATCACCCTGCATGAAACAATAATATAATTTTATGCTCTTGTCGAGACCGGAAAGCGGAATCTCTCCCGTTTTTCTTAAACACCTTTTTTCACGCCCAGCCACGTTCCATTATTCACTGTCGCAACACCGCTTCCTGGCGGGATTTCCTGACTAAAGAAAAAACCGCTTCTATGAGCGGTTTACTGCTAAAAAATCGGCGTATCGGTAGTCTTTTTGCTGACCCTTTTGGTTTCTTCGGTCAAATCGCAATCGAGGCATGTGCGTGTCCAGCGCGGAGTTTCTTTGCGGGGCACGTAAACCGCAGGTTGCCAGTCCACACCCATCGTGCCGGGGGGATCGCCGGGAATCGTATAGGCTTTTTGAATGATCGGATCATATTTCACCGGACCCCAGTTATGGCGGCACGCGGCTTGGATGCTAGCCAGCTCCGCCGCCGCTAAATCGCTTTCCCTTTGAGCGGCTATCTTCTTTTCCAACAATTTCTTAACGCGTTGGTCCACTTTTTCATCTCCCTGACCGTGAACGTCAAAATCATACTTTGTTTCTTTGATATTGTCAACTAACAATTCGGGAGAACTCTCAATGCAACTGCTTTATTGTCCTCGGGCCTATCGGATCAAGCCTTCTTTGGCTTGGCTTACTCGCTCAATCCGGCAATAAGCCGCCAACTTTTTAACACTTCCTCGCGGTCATAGTTCCTTTCTTCTTCCGTAAGCTCAAAAAATTCTGCTTTGATCTCCCTTTCCAGATTTTCCACGTACCCGGCCGGTATAACCAGATTTCCCTGCTCGTCGTAAGAACACTTAGCGTGCAAATGTCTTTGCCAATTCGCCCATCTCTTGTGCTCGAGCTCGGATAATCGCTCAAAAATCTCCCTTTCCTTGGGCAATAAATTTTTGAGCTCATCCAACGCCTCGATCCTGGTAATCTTTCCACCCATTTTTTTCACCCCGTTTTAAATTTAGCGTGGCAGCCATTTCGTCGCCAATCGGAACAATAATTTATTTCTATCTTATTGTCAAACAAAAAAGCGGGATTTCTCCCGCTTTCGTCGACAGGGTCCGGACTCCTGTCGGGTAAATCCATCCTTCATGGTTGTGATTAAAAAAAATGGAGACTGATTCCTGATCTTGTCTCCATAAATTCTACTTCGGCTCGTCCGGAAGCGGAAGGAGCTCCGGCACTTCCACCAGCATTTCCGACAACATCCACCCAGCCACCGAATCTTTCTCCTGATGGCTAATTTCGAAAGAGGTTAGCAAGCCGTAAAAACAGGCAAGCTGATGCGCGCACACCGCAGAATCCGGCGATTTCCATTTCCAGTTGCTTTTATCGCAACCGTTATAAAAAATCCCCATCGCAAATGCCGACCACGCGCTCCCTCTCTTAAATTCATCCGGACACTCCTTAACCAGTTCTTCTTCGTTTGACAAGCCGCCAAAAATTAAACGCTGTCCCGCGAATAGCCTATTTTCCTCCATTCATATTCACCACACTACTCTGTTTTATCGCTAAAAATCCCATGTTTCCGCGACTTTGTCAATAACATGAAGACGGGTAGAATAAGGAAACCTGCGGCTGCCTAAAGCCGTCAGCCTTGCGGAACCCCTAAAAAAATTCGACCCCGTAATGTGATGGCACAAAGAGTGCCACCCGCACTCTTTTTTTTACTGCCGGATCCGGAGGTACCAAATTAACTTTTTCGTTTGCCAAAAATCTGTTTCCGTCGGAATAAAACCACGATCAGAATTATCGCGACGCCAAAAAGCATAGTCTTTATGATGTTATCCCTGGACGCATCGATTGGTGCGGAAACCGGTTTTTTATCCCACCACCGGTCAAGGGAGGCCGGATCAACGCTAACCAATCCTTGCTGCAGTTCGGCCGTTCCCAGACCGGCGGTGGTCTTTTGCACTGTAAGCTTCTGATTGACTTTAACGATCACGCTTTTTTTGCTCTTAAGGTCCATCGCTATGGCCGCTCCGTCCAGCACGGTCAGCGTGGTTGCTCCGTCACTTGCCACCGCGACGGTAAACTCGGTCGCCACCGGCACAACAACCACTGTCGGGGTCACAACGATGCTTCTTCCGAAGTCCTTGGCCATTTTTTCATCGAACCATTCCGTACCGCCGTGAATGAATTCCAGCATGCCCCACGGGCAGCTGATGACACTCCCAAGACCGCAGTCGATCGCGTAAGTCGGAGCGTTCTCGTTGATGAAATCTTTTTCATCATTGAGCATGTCTTTCCAGAATTTCCAGTTGTCCAGCTCGTTTTTGAAGTTGGTATCGGTATCCCAGTCGCGCGGAACAGTAACGCTTTGGTTGGACGTGTTTAATCCCATCATCCGGCCCAGCGTATCCGGTCCGAGCGTAATTGTGCGGCCATCGGAGATCAGCTGTAAAAATCCGTCTGAACCGGTCTTAACGGTATCTCCGGGAAAAACTCCGATATTGTCGCCGGCCGGGAAAATAACGCCTTCCCTGATTATCTTTGCATCACCATAATAAGAACCGATGTCTAAACCGATACTGGTTTTTGGTTGGGTTTCCGGTTGGGTCGCCCCTTGGTTTTCCGTCGCCGCGCCTTCTTTTTCCACGCCCATGGTATATGTCCGGCAGGCAGAGTTGCCATTAAGGTCGCGTACGCACGCTTGGAACGTGCCGCCCTTGCCCGAGGGCGTGCCGGATAAGACACCGTCAGGCCCGAAAATTAACCCCATGGGCGGGAAACCGGTGCCCGAACCAAGGTAAAAAGAATAAATGGCCGGATCGGAACTGCCGCCTAAAAGCGAAATGAGGTCCTGGGAAAAATCATGCCGGTACGGAACTCCGGCCGTAACCGATTTCAAGGTAGCCGAACCTCCATTAACATTTTTTATTTGTTTCTTGACCGTCTTGCAGCTGGTCCCGCCGCCGCCGATCCGCGTAAAATAATCGCCGCTGCTGGTCACGCAAAATTCGGTTCCCTTAAAAAAGAAATCAACCTTTCCGTAGCCCACGTTGTTATCGCCGATCTGGATCAGGCACTCATCGTCGGTGTCTTTTAAAAACACGTTGTTTGCAAAATACCTTGAATCGGTGCGGTAGGCGTGGCACGCCTCGCGCGGGGAATTTATTACCGGTACCGGAGCGGTATTGCTTTGATCCGGCTGGGGATCAGGCACGCTGGGTACGCTGATTTCCTGCGCGCCAACCCAACCAACCAGCGCCAAGGCCGAAAAAAACACCGCGAATAAAAAAATTACGAGTGGTGTAATTATTTTTTTGTTCATATGAATTGATTATAACAAAAAATGATTCGAAGGCGACTTCCGGAACTAGCCAGACTATCGCCGCTACTTGATTTGACAAAAAATATATTTAATATATAATATTGAAAAAAGCGAGGTTTGGAACGATGTGCGATACGGAAAAAGGATTTGCATATGTATTGAAGGGAAGTTACACCGAACTGCTGGCCCAGCAAAAACTACTAAAAGAAAAAGGATTTGAGATCGGCATGTTCAGCGTCTACCCGGCTCTTCAAAGCCAGGAAGATTATGATGCTGCGATAAAGCTAATCTGGGAGACCAGATGCAAGGGGTGGCAGAAATACAGAGATAACCTCCTGGAAAACGGAGTCTGCGCGGCCGACGAATTTGATGCCGCTTTAGATAAATAACCTCATTGATCAATGAGGTATTTTTTTACCATTATTCGGAAAATCCGCGGAGATCGGATTTTCGGGTATTTTCCCGGCTACGGGCTTCTGCCCTGCTTGACACAATCATTTTTTAAAGATACAAAAAGGACGGTGCCTCAGGTGGTGCTATGGAAGAGAAAAAAGGAATGACTCCGGAAGCGGCATTCAAAATGATTGCCGAAAATGAACTGTTTGCCGAATTTTGTTGTCGGGCGAACGAACTCAAACGAGCGGAAAACCGGTAGCCGAAGAAGAGGTTGTCATTGGCGAGCTTACGCCTCTTGAGATCGCTCTCTTCTGCGCGAGGAATGAATTGATCGACAGCGCCAAGAAAATGCTGGAAGATATTGGAGGGCACCAAGAACCGGACTGTCCCGCGTGCCGATCTTCCCAAAAGATCGAGGCTATTGATCGGCTCCTTTGGAGTAGCGTTGAATTCCGGCTTAAGGCCCACAATAAAGCCCTTGGCATCAGGGATGGCTACAAAGTGGTGGAAAGAAGCCAGAAAGAATCTGGTTTTTCGATCGGAATGATAAAGTTTGGCTAACGCGCCAAGGCTGAATGATTCCCATAAGAAATCCTATCCGGGTTTCTTTTTTTGTATTGAGACCGGACGACGGCAGAAGCAAGACTCCCGCTAATTTTCTGGAGCCAAAAAAATTTTGTTCAAAAGTTAGTTTTGGAAGAAATTGATTTTATTAAATAAAAACCGCTCATCTGATCCATTTGCGTCGGCAAAAGGTTGAGAGCGGTCTCGCGGTCATAATGCTATACGAAGTCGGATTCTTTGAGGTATTTTTTTAGTACGGCTATATCAACCTTTGCTACTATGCTTGGTGCTAGGCTGTCCTTGAAAAATCCCCAATCAAGGGGTGTCCTGATCACAATGGCGCAAAAATCGCTGCCATTTTTACCATGCGTTCCCAAAGTTGAGCCCAAGGCCACTAACACCTCATTGTCCGGCAGATCGCCGATAAGTTTAATCAATTCATACTCATTCTCCGGCAATCTACTGCTTACATCGAATAATAACCCGGAATCATAAATATTGTTTCCGAGCTTTCGAAGCAAATCCGTGATTTCATGAGGCTGGCCGGCCAACTGCAAATAGATGCAGTTGGGGTGTTGCGATAACATATCATAAGCTTTCGACATACATCCTCCCGCTGAATAAATTAATAACATATTTATAAAGAATTGTCAACAAAAGTGATAAAAAAAGAGCGGCCTAATCAAATGATCGGTCGCCCCATAACTTAATTTCCGGAATAGAATATCAGCCGGAACGCGCCATAAGCGGCACTGATATTAAATCTGTCCCCTTGGCCCCATTGCGACCCGGCCCGGTCACAAATCAGGCAAACTATTTTCCTTTTTTCGGCCGAAGAAACGCTAGTCCAATTGCTCAAGAAAGAAGCTCTTATCGTGTTTATCTCTTTCTCCGATAAACGCGGCAGCGCGGACTCGAACCAATCAACGAATTTGCACGATACGTTTCGGTAACGGGAATTATTTTCCAAACAACTCCTCCGGATAATTAATCCGATGGAAAGGTATCATTTTCGCGCCATCTTATCAAGAGGCTGTCCACAGCAAAAAGCTTCTTGTTTAACTGCTTGGCTCCCAAGATGGTGCGATTTTTTAACGGCATGCGTAAAAGAAAACCCTATCGTATAGATAGAGTCAATTTATGTTTTCTCTACGGGTCTTGGCTGGTCTAGTGTCAATCAAAGATTTCGTAAAGCGTCTTTAGATACAATTTTTCTCCTCCGGGAAGGAATCCTTTCGCGGCGTATACGTTCGTCTTTTCCGCGCCTTCCGGAATGCGCATCCGTACGGTCCCCCAAATTGTGCGGTCGCTCGGCAGATATGGAACTTCATCCACAACGACCGGCGTAACGTCATAGATAGAGTTGCGCAATTTTTCGCCAAGACTCAAGGCGGAAACCAGGTCGTGGATGAAAATCATCTCGTCCGGGTTTTTTTCCTGGCGGGGCCGTATCGCGGCATCGTACCAGATCGCGTACAGCGCGAGGAACTTATTGACTCCGGCGTTGTTGGGCAACGCTTCGCGGAGCGCCTGCACCGTGCGAAACCCGATTGGCGGATGGCGCGTTACTTCCGTTGGCATCAGATAAACCGGGCACTTCAGCCCCTTAAGAATGAAGTGGGCCGACATCGGATCGCACGCGACATTGAATTGCTGCGCTACGCGCGGCTCCCAATCCAAGTCCATCAGCTCAACGATCCCCCAGGTAGCGAACATCGCGTGCACTTCCGAAATCATATCCGCGACCGGCGGGCAGCGCTCAATGATCTGGCGAAGACCGGTCATTGGACCGCCCACAACGACCTTCAATAGATCTCTCTGCTCAAAGATCCAGTCGATCAGATCTTGCTGGGGCGACAACTCCGTATAGCGCAGCGCGGCAAGCGGATCAACGTCCATGAACTTATAATATTCCTGGAAATGAATCCAGTGAGGGACGAGAGTGCGCGGAGCGATGCCTCCGTCGTATACTTCGCAAACACTTACCCCCAAATTGCGCATGAAATTTTTGAGCCGCGCGGCGCTTGCTTCCTGCGCCATGCGCGAACTCTCGTAATCCCATTCCCACAGCTGACAATCTTTTTTCGCTTTGAACCGGACTGGCCGCCCGGTAAGCATTACCTTCACGTCTTCATCCGGAAAAAGCACTTTCACACCCTTAACCAGCGCGAAATTATCCGGATCCGGCGCGTCGATGCAAATCAATATTGGCAATTCATTTCACCTCCCATGATCGAAACCTTGCTAAGTCTCTGCAATGCGAATAACACTTTTTTTTGACAATGTCAATGAATAACAAAAAAACCGCCAAACGACAGTTTTTAGTTCCGCCTTCCGAGCTCCCGCTGTTGGACGCGTTCAGACGGGTTAACTTGGATATCCATGATTTTGGAATTATTAAATTTAGATATGTTTTTGTAGAATAAAAAAAGCTCTATCGATAAATAGAGCGTAGGCAATGTCCCTGTCGGTCAAATTATGCAGGCAAATCTTTTTTTAAAAGTGTTCCTTCTTTAACTTCCCTGCCCCCCTGTGTTATGTGGTATTTTATTTCATCATAGTCCCTCTGTTTATCTCTAAGCCATCGCTCCATATCGGAAATCGCTTCCTCGTCGCTCCCGAAATAACCCAACACCCACAATCCACTAAAAAGAATTTCTCCATTTGTGATACAGGTGATATACATCCTATACTCCATATTCATTCCACCTCCGGGTAGATTGCATCAGCAACATGACAATAAAACATTTAAATGTTATTGTCAAGATTGCTCCGATAGTTGGACGCGTTCAGAAAAACTGATCGGAAAAACATCGATATGGAATTAAGAAATTTAGGATGGATTTCGTAAAATGAATAATTAAAAAGGAGGGCTTGAATCATCAAGCTACCTCCTTAATAAGCAACCAGAACGACAACTTCCCTTCCGTAGCTCCCGGGTATAAAGGCTGTTTGTCATACCTATTTCCTCGCACCATACCGCAGATCTTTAATTCTTTTGTGATCGCAAGGAAACTATCCGTGTAAACACTGCTCTCGGGAAAGTTTCCTATGAATATATGGCGCCCAAAACTTTTTGGGTCATTGAAACCAAACTCGCTTACTTCATCCTCCGGGAGAAGGAAGTGTTTTTCCGTATCCTCTAAAGCTTTCATTATTGCAGCCGTCATGGCCGCAATTATCAAAGAGATTTTGCTTATCTTGATACTATCACCCCATTAACCAAGACAATAACACATTTTAATGTTATTGTCAAAATTGCTCCCATCGTTAAACACGTTCAGAATAGTTAATTGAAATTATAAATTCGGAATTAAGAGATTTAGAATTTGATTTTATAAAAAAACTCTATCAATAGAATAGAGTTTTGGTTAATGCCTCCCGCTGGTAAGTTTTTTCAATTCATCCTCGTCGGTGTCGATGTCGGCGAAAGTGAAACCACCTTCTTCGACGCAACGGCGGAGATTATTTAAGCGGTTACGGTCTATCCAAATCGAATGTTCGATTTGGTCATCCCTTAACGCTTTAAGATACCCTCGAGCGCTTTTCATCAGACCCTTGATTTCTAACTCCCGCAACTCGTCCTCGTTTGTGCCAATATCGGCGAGCGAGAAGCCGCCTTCATTGAGAATGCGCCGGAGCGGAACCAGGAAGATTGAAGGCTCTGTTGGAACTTTCCTCAGTATTTCAAGGTTTTTTCCGGCTCTAATCCTTAGGTTTTTAACCTCAAGGGTACGCAGCTCCTCTTCGCTTGTGCCGATATCGGAATATGGGATTTCGTTTTCCTTAAAGTGCTGGCGAAGAGTACTCTGGAATATCAAGAAGCGGTTCGGATCATTCCTCAAGGCTTCGAGATCGTTTTGGATTATCCGAATTATTTCTTTCCTATCCATATTGTCACCTCAAAATGTACCAACAGAACAATGTCATATTTCTATGACCTTGTCAAAATCCCGGCTCCGGCACTGACCTGTTTTCCAAACGTTACCGGATTTACCCGTTTATCAAGTCCAGTATGCAAAACGCCAAGCTTCGGGATTCATTCGCAAGCTCCGAGGGCTGACATTAGCCCCGCCAGATATTCCTGTGGTGTCATAAAAAAAAGAAGGCGCGGCAAAAAAAAGTTTCTAAGCTTTCTCTGCCAGGCCTATTCACCCTTCCGCGCCTACTCCGTAAAGGGCCACTAATCCGTCGTAGGGCTTCAATCTGGCTACAACATCGAAGTGTCGTGGCTCCGCCCATACGGGGTTATTCTTCCACTGGACGATATCTTCCCCCGATATATCGCTCAGTTCTTTTCCATATCTGAAAGCGCAATGCTCCTTCAGGTATCGATGGCATGCCCGCACCTGGGGCGAGTGCATGAACCTCGCATTTTCACTCCACCAAGTGAGGAAACCTGCCTCATACAACCGTCCTTCCTCGCCGCAGGGATGACTAACGGCCAGAAAATCCAGGAGATCTGCGGTGGAACAATCACCATTGAGGATATCGCGCCTCAAATCGCCCTCCCCATCGATGCCCGGAAAGCCCATCATTCTCCAGGCATCTATTTTCGCGACACCCCTCTTCACAAGACATTCGTGAAGGGATGTCAGGGTTCTTGGTTTGTTTCTCCATTTATTGCAAAATAACGCAATGAATGGATCTTTACCTCTCGCAAGCGGCGCAGTCTGTGCGTGTTCGAATGCGAGATCGAAAACCACCGAATCCGGCAATTCCATTTACATCAAGCCTCTTAAATCGTTTAGGTATTATACTTATAAAAGAAATTATTAATTATGTCAAGATAAACCGTCCGATAACGGTCATCGTTGATTGGCATTAAAACCAGCGATTACTTGTAGATTCTAATAACGGTTCTGCGGTTGACCGATACAAGGCAATATCGTGCGGAAAAGGTATCTTCCCGCCATTATTCAATTGGAAGGAGTTTTGTAAAATAAAAGCATCGCTTTGGCGCGATGCAGCCTATGATGTCTCAATATTCTATCTCGTTGTCTATATGACTCATCCGTACTTGATAGCCCGAATTCAATCACTTTGGAAAAAAACCTGTTCAAGCTTCTGCCGCGGGTAATAAAACATTGTTCCATTAACAAATTCATTTATTCCCGCTTCCGTTACACCGAAGACTCGAACGTCGTCGCCGGTGTCAACCATTTTTTGACCGGCGACAACAGGTTCGCCATTTTCTATGCCGTATTGGGTAAGAAGTTCTTTTGTCTGGTAAGGCTCGTAGTGCATCAGCAATGCCATGTTTCCGTCAACACTCACTACTTTTACCCTGCCGCCGCCATTGATATATCCAATATCGCCCTTGCTGAAACTGACAAGCTTTTTTGGCGGCAGTATGCCTTTTGCCAATTCTTCCAGATAAGCTTCATACGAGGTATACTGGCGGACCGTTTCGTTTATGCCATTCTCGTTCGCGCTCTTTGCGTATAACAGATGCTTGGGCTCCAGCATTTGGCCAGGGACCAGATCGGTGAAATTTGCGTAAGTAAAACCGGATGTCGGCTGCAGATAATCCAAATAATCAAGCGTTATCGGCGCATTCGCATCGACATAACCCCATCCATAAATTATTGCGCATATCGCGACGATAAATACTGACATTTTCGCAATTCCTTTTTGGCGCGTTACGGCGGAAATCAAAGCCATCACCGCAAAGATCGGTATGAACCACCCTATGGGCAGGATAGGCAAACCAAACATATTAATTACCTCCTATATCTTCAAAGCTCATTGGATTTGAACGAACTATTTATATAAAAACATATCTTTGTCTTATTGTCAAGCTAGTGTAATGATCCAATCGCCAATAACCGCCTGTTATAACTCAAACACAACTTAAACCCGCGGTTCACAGTGGTCTTGCCACTGCAACGCATTTTTGAATTGTTCGATCAGCTTTGCCGGGTTAAGTTTTCAATAAAAAAACCGCCGATAATGGCGGTTCAAACTCATTGGGGTGACACGATTATGGAATATAAAAAAAAGCCGCAGGGAGATTCAGAATGTTTCTCCTAGCGGCCTCAAAGAGGTGCTATTTTGGCGGGGAAAGAGCCCATTATTCTCCTCGGTGACAATTTGCCGGTAAACGGATCCGGACATCACTTGGGATGCAAACCAAACGATAATAATACCGATAACAGCCGCACACATCGAAAATTCCGGAGATGGATACGATCCGAGGTAATAAAACCAGTACATGGCAGTACAAGATTCCTCCAAAGCGAAAAACCACACCGCCAGCTCAACAACGACCAGCGTAAAGGTAATAAGCGTACCTATTTCATACCGACCCGACGACGACGCCTCATTCTTGATCCAGCCTATCGATCTGATTGCGAGCGGCATCAATCCGATGCCGGTCCAAAGACAAGCCACCAGCAAATTTCCCGCAAACACATAGTCCGCGGCCTCATATATTATTGCCAAATACAGAAGGTACAAAAGAAAATTGCCGCCGCTTTTATGCGTTTCAATCAAAAAGGTTATACCTTCTCGTTCTATCTCTTTTTTAAAGATCATCCTTCACCTCGCAAAGGCTTCAACAAAACGATAACATATTCCCCTGTTGTCGTCGATTACTACCCCGCCTTCCCACTCGCTATACCTATAGTTGGATGATCATTTACTTTCCAATGTCGAAATTATCCCATTTGTTCCACCAATTGCCGGGCCAGTAATTCCAGATCGCGGATGAATTATAAAGCCATAAGCGAAAAGAATGCGGATTTATCAAAACTTGTCTTCCGATTGTAAATCCATCGGAATTTTCAAAATCCTAAGAAAAATTAGTTCTTCTTAAATTTCGGTTCCCCATTCTTCAAATAAAGTGTCGTAATCGCCATCACAAAAAACCCAAGTACTTCCGCTATCAAAACTAGTTAAAGAAGTGCCTTCTTCGTAATTTGAATTTGTATTGACTTTCCAACGCGCCCATCCCGATGCGCTATTCCCCAATACAATTGCATATTTAACACCTGAGGAGAGAGTTGTTCCACTTCCCAAATCTATATCATACCAAGCCCCTGACGAATCTTCCGTAAAAGTGTTTCCATCAATAGCTCCGGATACTAAATCAATTCCGCTCGGTTTCCCTTCGGCATCCGTAGTTCTGATCCCCGCCGAAACTATTCCAGGCAAACCTAAACGATATATCTTGATTCTAACCTTTTTAATTTTATGGGTTGTTTGCGGGGTAAAAGTTTGCGCTTCCCATTTGGGATCAACGACAGAATTAACATCATTATCTCCAGTATTATAATATTCAAAAAGCGCGAGCCTCTCGCTATTTCCATCTCCTTCGCAGACAAAATCAGCGTTATTTTTTGCTTGCACGGCGTTGAAAGAAATATCACCGGTTAAACTATCGCCTTGGATTATGTTTCCGGTATCTGCCGGGACATTCCATTTCACGCCGATGCAAGTATTCGTTATCGGTCCGGTGCCGGTGTTTTTATCCGCAATTGCCCAAACAGAAGCCGCGGCCAAAGACTGATTGTCAATAATTAGTTGTTCTCCGGGATCTTGGATATTATTACAATCAACATCTCTCCAGACATTTAATTTTAAATAATTTTGCAATTCGCCTTGTCCTTGACCCGGGTTACCACAGGTGGTATCGCTGGCTTTGGTTTCTGGATTGTTGCATCCATTTTCGTAATTATTAAAATTTGAAATTTGAGCGCAAACCCAGGCCGGATTGTCATGCACATGCAAGCTGATCGTGTTTTCTCCCTGATCACCCGGCTTTACGTCGCCATAATTAAAGAATAATTGATTGGTTAGGTCTGTTTCTTGCCAAGTGCATTTCTGAACGGGTTGTCCGTTATAAGTGCAATTATCGGTGACTTTTAAATCTAAAGTTCCAGCGGCAAAGGAATTGCCGTTACTAATTTCAGTATCACTGAAGTAAGCGATTGTTCCGCTGATCGCTATTACGACCGCCACGCCAACTACCAATAAGCCCACTAATATTTTTTTATTCATTTTAAATTATAGTGTAAAACAAAACGCAACTCCGGGCGGAATTGCGTTTGAATTTAGGTTATTGATAAATTGAATGATGGGAGCAACATAAATTATTCACTTATTAACCCTCCCAAGCTTGTAAGTGATTGATTTAATATAATCCTAACGCCCAAACAAAGCAAATTTAACTCCTAGACTCATATGAGGGCTCACAGTGGTTTTGCCGATCACCCTTACTTCTTTATCTTTAGGTTATTAAGACTAGAAGCAGCGTTATTTAGATCCCCACGCAACGGATTTTCTTTCCAGCACGATACAAGCTCGGTTATAACATGCTGATAGTGAGCAATGGTTTGTTCTTTGGATTTGGAGAAGTGGGTAAATATCGCCTCTCCCTCGCGAGCGTAATCGCTGACCAATTCGGTGGCATTGCTGATTATGTCGGCTGACTTTACGAGAACGGAGTCATTAGAAAAGGTTTTAATACGCGCAAGCGCTTCCCCTTTGCGTTCTTCCCATGAATGGTCTTTTGATTTTTCCGTTACGCTTTCGACTATGTTCGCAATATCCTGACTAAAACTTTGCGTAAGCATATCATGGGTTACCTTTTTTTCCGGCAAACTGTCCTCAATGGTGTCATGGAGAATGCCAGCCGCAATAACCTCATCACTTGCGCCAACGCGAGCCAAAATAAGCCCGACGGCAAAAGGATGAACAATATAGGGAACGTCTTCTCTAACTTTACGCCTCTGTTTTTGGTCGGTCTCGTGGGTTTTTATAGCGAAATTGATCGCGTCTTGAATCGTAGAACTAAATATCATATTTTTTTACTTTTTATTACTCTCAACGCGCCATTTTCGACCTTGGCAAACAAAAAGCGGCTAAGAGAATTAGTCCAGCGTGACCCGCTGAACGAAATCTCCCAACCGCTTTTCAGTAGTTAGTCGCTTTATTTCATTTGGCTTCTCGCAGATTTCCCAAGTTGCCTACCCTCGCGGGAGAAATAAACGGTCCGAATTAGCTGCACGGACTACAGGCTGAGTTAAAAAGAACTCTTTTACAACTTAATCATAGCACGGTTTATCCAAATGCGCAAGAGTAGTTTGCAATAATGAAGGATAACGACTTCCGGTGATTGGCTAATAGTTCAATCTGATAATAAATAAATTTTCAAATTATTATGAATAATTATTCGTTCTATTATCAATCAATTATTTTCTTAAAATTGCTTTTTAAAAATTTTCCGAACGTCCAT
>CAINCQ010000019.1 GCA_903847095.1 uncultured bacterium | reverse complement strand
TTCAGGAGCCCGTTCAGGAGCCCGTTCAGGAGCCCGTTCAGGAGCCCGTTCAGGAGCCCGTTCAGGAGCCCGTTCAGGAGCCCGTTCAGGAGCCCGTTCAGGAGCCCGTTCGTTCGGCAGGGTTCTCAAGGGAACGCGATCGGCTTCGGGCGACGGCCTTACGCTATCGTTTCCATCATTTTCGGGAGCGTAATTTCTTGGCCTTTCCTCATTAGAAGATTGTACTTTTTTTAAACAGGTTTTACAATAAACTTTTCGTCCGGGCTCAGGCTTAAATACCACTTTGGTGGTCTTGCCACACATCGAGCATTGAACATCGTAAAGCGGCTTAGGTTGCCCCTGGGACGGCATCGGATCGATCTTGATCTCCCCGGTCCATTTGACGATCTTTTCTTCGATAACGCTTCGGGGGACGGCATAACGTTCGCGCGTGACCCTGATGATCTTTTCTTTCTCGGAATACTCCGGCCTTATTATCGGAGCCAAGGTTTGGGCCAAAAAAGGCGCGCTGGCTATCCCATCGATCATTAGCTTCAGATAAATATTATATTTTCCCAAACTAATCAAATCTTGGATCAAGATTTCGGGATAAAATTCTTTTTCCAGAAATTCCCCGTCTTCGGCCCCCACGCGAAAAGTAATGATGGTCCCGATGTTGCCGAATACCGCGTCTTTTACTTTCGATGAGTTTCCCCCCGCCGTCATTTCCTCCAGCTGGCCCAGATACTGGTTGGCCAAGGTCAGGTTTAAGCGGTATTTGCGCGCCTCCGAGAGAATATTGACGAAAGCATCGGTGGCAAAGTTTTGGAATTCGTCCACATACAGATAAAAATCATTTCTTTTTTCCTCGGGCATATCGACGCGCGACATCGCCGCCAATTGAAGCTTGGTGATCACCAAAGCGCCCAAGAGCCTTGAGTTATCCTCCCCCACCAAACCTTTGGAAATATTGACGATCAAGATCATTTTCTCATCCATGATCTTGCGCATATCGATATCGGATTTCACCTGGCCGATGATATTGCGGACCAAAGGATTCGAAATGAACTGGCCGATCTTATTCTGAATGGCCGCGGTAGCCTCACTCTCGTAACGCTGGTTATATTTGGCGAATTCGTTGACCCAGAATGATTTTATGATCGGATCGGTGATCTTTTCCACGACTTGGCTCCTGAAGTCCGTATCAGACATCATTCTGTTGACCCCCAAAAGCGTGGCGTTGGGATACTCTAAAAGCGCTAAAATACAGTTGTTTAAAATATATTCCATCCGAGCCGACCAAACATCAGGCCAGATCTTTTTGAAAACACCCATTAAGCCGGAAGCGACCAAATGACGGTATTCCGGAGCGACATTCTCCATTACGTTAAACGCCAAAGGAAAATTCAAATCCGATGGATTGAAATAAACAACGTCATTGACGCGGCTGGCCGGCACATAATCCAAAAGCTTCTGGGCGGCCTCGCCGTGCGGATCGATAAAAGCCATTCCATGCCCGTTCTGGATATCCTGAATCGCCATATTCTCCAAAAGCGATGATTTGCCCATACCGGTTTTCCCGACGACATACATATGCCGCCGACGGTCATCGGTCCTGATACCGAATTTTTTTCTTACATTTCGATAGTTGATTTCACCAATATAGGCAATTTTTTCTTCTTCCATTTCTATTTAGTAACACATTATTAGAACTACCGCGGGTCCGGCTGGCGAAACAATAAAAACTACATCGGAAGATCGGGAGGGATGGTCTGCTTGGATTCCACGCGGTTTAAGCCTGGAACCGGCGACGTGATAGATCCCGGGAAATGATAAAGGGTAGCCATTTCTTCGACATTCAAAATAAACCTTCCTCGATCGCCGCCGAACAACGGACTTTTATAATTCAGCCTTTCGCGGTAAAGTCTGAAAAGCTTACGGGTTTTTAAATAGGCGCGGCGCGGCAAAATCCAATTCATCGGCACGAAAGGGGATTTTTTAACGCGGGTGATGGTTTCAGACCACGGAATAATCGAATTCGTGTCGGGACTGGCAAAATTATTGAAATAATTAAGAACCAGACGGAAATTAGGTTTAAACCAAACGTCCTTTTTGCCCATGTAGATCGTCCTGATGCCAACCATGAAAATCGGTTTGCCGATCTTTCTTTCAACCTCGATCAGCGAATCTTTTTCCCCGGGCGTAAGCCTCATTTCCGGCGGAAACATCTCTTTTTTTTCTTCTTCCGCCCCCTTGGCCCCATAAACAATAAAATCGAACATTTCCCGAAGTAATGGCTTGGACTTGGACTTAGGTTGCCGCCGGGCCATCTTATCCCGGAGTTCCTCACCGGCTTTGAAGAATTTTTCGGCACTGCCCTCCCCTTGGGGGGTCGCCCTTATTTGGATCCATAATTGTTCTCCGGGCTTGATCTTTCCCAAACTTTCGAGCAAGGTTCCTAACGGATCTACCTTCTCTTCTTCTTTTTCACCCGGATTTTCGAATTTCTCATAGGTTTTGATGGGTATCTGATTCACCTTATCGAGACGGAAATCCCACCCGAACATATCCCATTCTTTATTGGGTATGTCCATTGGAACCTGCTTGGTATAATCGGGCACCTCGATGATCTCGGCTATAGGATACTGACCCCAGATCGCGGCTTCCACCTGGTCGCGATAATCCGCGTGGAACCTGATGTAAAAATGGATCTTGCCGCCGATGGAAACAATATCGAAAGAAAGGCCGGTTTGGGGCTGTCCGTCAATGTAAGCCTCCCACCAGTCAGGCGGATTATAAACAGCGCCGTGGAGGGAGGTCATCACCACCTCCATGGCTTTCAAAGGTTTTAATGTTTCCCGAGGCAGCCTGATCTCAAGCATCACCGGTCTGAACAGGCGCTGGAACCAAAGCTCCACCCGCCAAAAAAGCCAAAAATAAACAAAGTATTGTTGGAGAAACAAAGGAAGGACAAGCCACCACCAGGTGGCAACCATCCTCCAAGCATAATTAAGAATTTCCAAATATACCGGGTTCATCGGCGGATTGTTTATCTTCTATCGTAAACCAAAAACGGAGATAATGGAATAGGTTTATCGCTTGGCAAGCGTTGCTGATGAAATTTCAAAGCTCCGCTTGACCTTAAACCTTTTCTTTTACTCCGTTTGGCTGAAAACTGCGTTAAACGCAAAAAAAATTAAATTCCCGAGATGGCTGGAAGAAATAAACCACTAAGCTTCCCTTACCTTGATGAGCGAGTATTTGCCCTGGATGTCCTTGGAGAAGATCTTTTTGTTGCTTAAATTCATCAAAATCGTATTCTCCTTGATAATCCTTTGCTTTAGAACACGCTCGACTATCTCTTGTTTGGTAAGAGGTCTGGTCTCTTTCTGGAAAATGCTCAAAATAACGTCTTTAACATCCCCTTCCTGGTAACCCCATTCTTTTAAAGCATAGATCCCCCTCCCGATAAGCACGAAACGCGTATCGCGAATCAACTCGTTGTGAACGGTTTGCACCAAGCTTCCTTTGATCTGTCCGGCTACCTCCGTGAAGTGGAAGGGTTTCTGGAATCTCTTGAACAAAAGATAGATCTTATCTTTTATGCCTTTGGGATTGATCTCGGGCCAATCGGACAAACCGTAAAGCCCCTCCTGGTTTTTTTGGATTTTTTTCGATATTTCAACGTAAGATTCAACCACGTTCTTTTTTTCAGTGGTCCAGGAAGCCAGTTCTTTGAGAGTGACCGGCTGCATTTTTTCTTTAAGTTTCAGACAGATGGCACTATCGGTCTCTTTCGCTTTCTCGAAAGATTCCTGGTTAAAAGTCCATAAGGCGTAGAAATCGTCCCCTTCGCTTATTCTCAGGAATTCCTGCGACAAAGCCATCAAAAAATAAACCTGGGCCTGCCACTTTCCTTCGCCGAGATCACAAAGCATCAGGTCTTCCCTTTTGACCCCTCCGGCGTTCTTCAAGTACTTGGCGAAGGTTTTAAAGACCTCCTTGTAGGCGGAAGTTCTCTTCTTCATTTTATCCAGACTGGTTTTTTCGATCTGGCGGACGCGCTCCCGACAGATGCGGTAACTCTTGCCAATGGATTCCAAGGTTTCCCTTTCTCCGGACACCAAACCAAACCGGCGGACAATGATCTCCCGCTGTTTTGGTCCAAGCTCGGACACTAAATCCTGACCTATTTTCTGATAATTATTGTTTGACATAATAATCTTTTTTCTACCGCTCATCGACTTTTTCTCGAAAACGGCAAAGTAAAATTAAAATTAATTTTGCTTCTTTGTTTTATCCCCAGGACCTTCCGCCGGATAGCGGATCAACCCAGGAAATTATCCATAAAAGCAATGAT
>CAINCQ010000018.1 GCA_903847095.1 uncultured bacterium | reverse complement strand
TGGATCGTTATGGCGTTTGCTATAATCGTTTCGGCTTATATTTTGCCGGGTGTGACACTGGCTAGTTTTTGGACGGCACTTTTGGTGGCTTTGGTATTGGGATTGCTTAATGTTTTCATTAAGCCCTTTCTTATTCTCTTAACCCTGCCAATCAACATCCTCACCCTGGGCTTGTTCACGCTGGTCATCAACGCCGTGGTTATCCTGATGGCCTCCTCGATCGTACCCGGCTTTAAAGTGGACGGATTCTGGTACGCCCTGCTTTTTGGCATCGTCCTTTCCCTCGTCCTTTATTTAATCAACAAGGTTAAATAACAGCAGGATCTGGCGGTATCGTATCAGAATGATACGATTAAAGTGCCTAAATAATACGAAAATGGATAAAAACAACTCTAAATTAATTGAATACCCGGATAAAAAATTCACCGTTCAGGAAATGGTCATGCTGGCGCGCAAAGTTGATCGACTAGAAAAATGGATACTTCAGATCGCGAAAGCAACGGGAGTCAAGCTGGAAGAGTAAGCATTAATAATCCCTAACACCAAAATCGCCTCAAATAGAGGCGTTTTTAGTAAACACCCGATTAATCATCCAACCGAATTGATAAAATAAATCTTCTTACTTACAAAACCATTCTGGTATTCTGCAGAATACTGGAATTGTTTTTTGGTTGTGCTAATATTTTTCCGAGTCGGAAAACTAAAATATTACCAACAATTCCATATGGAAAAAACGACCGTAAAAACGCCGAAGCAGCTTGAACGCTATTTTAAAGGAGTGGCCAACCGCCGCCGAATCGAAATTCTACTTTTGATCGCCAAGCGCGAAGGAACCACCTTGATAGGCCTCGCCGAAGCCACGAAAGGAAACTTTAAAACCATTTCGGAACACACCAAGAAATTGGTTCAAGCGGGATTGGTCAATAAGCAATACCGCGGCCTTCATGTCGAACATCGCCTTTCTCCTTATGGCACCCGGTTCCTCAAGTTCATCAAATCATTCTGATATTCTGCAGAATACAGGAATGCTTTCTGATATTCTGCAGAATACCAGAATACTTTTTTATAGATTTATTTAATTTTCGTTTATCGGGTGAGTCTGTCAAGCCGATCAACAGTATTTGCCTGAATAGCTTGACGAAAGGGAAAATATTGGTAAAATAGGGCCAGTTCGTTTAACGAAGGAGTTATAATATGAATGCAGATGACCATCTGATACAGGAAGGGCTTTTGATCGCTCTGGAAGCGCATACCGGACAGATAAGGAAAGTAATGGGCGACCCATTTGTGATCCATCCGATAATGGTGGGATTCAAACTGAAGCAATACGGATTTTCCGCCAGAGTTGTCGCGGCCGGCGAGGTGCATGATGTTTATGAGGATACGTCGTTTCCCGAGGTAGAATTGGAAAGGCGCCTTGGCACAAGGGTATCAACCATCGTTAAAATGGTCACTCATGACGATTCGCTTCCCTGGGAAGAGAAAAAAGCGGGATATATCGAACAAGTCAGGCAGGGTTGGGCCGAAGCAAAAGCGGTCTGCTGCGCGGATAAAATCCATAACCTGGGAACACTCATAGACGACCACAAAATACTGGGCCCGGCCATTTGGCAAAAGTTTACGCGTGGCAAGGCCGAAAAGCTTTGGTTCGACCAGTCGGTGCTGGCCATGCTGAAGGAAACATGGGCCCATCCAATGATAAACGAATACGAAGAGCTGGTCCGCCAAATGGAAACATTAAGCGCCTAACCGATCTCTATCTGTAGAACCATTAATTAAAAGCGCATTACGCGCTTTTTTTGTACCGCGCAATCGTTGCCCTCGCCAAGCCGTGGATTTGATGGCTATCGCTCCTGTTAATAAAAAAACCGGTGGAGTTACCGGCATTATTTTTCCTAAAACGCTAGCTACCAATGTTTTACTCGGCTTGGGTTCAATCCGCCGTCCTTATAATAATATATTGAACGCAATACCCAGATAACGACTTCAAGAGCGGCGACATAGTAAAAAATTAGTTGCGGATACAAAGGTATCATAACAAGGAAAGAAGCCACGAGAAGCGCTATGAGAATTATTTTAAAAGCTTCGGTGCAAACAAACGGCAGATCAACGTGAACCTGGCGCGCCGGAATACCGTTTATCGTGCTCTTTTCCACAAATTCGGTAATATCCGCCTTCTCTTTTTTAGCCCTTTCTCTGTTTCTATGATTTCCCGATTTGGTTAAGTTCCATTCTGCCGCTTCCAAAACGCAACTCATGTGCTCGCAGTTAAGCGCTCCACACGGCATTTCATAATGACCTGTTTGAGATTTGACATAACTTTCCGGGTTGATAACGTAATATACGCTCATGCCATAAGTTTTTATTACATCGCCCGCCAGAATATACACGGTCACCTTAACACCTCTTTTTAACGATCTTTAGTCATTGATAACATAGGTTGACACTATAGTCTATAAGACAGAGCTTTGCCGAAATTATCTTGTATTTTGGAACAAAACAGGCAATAATCACGAGTGTCGGGGATTCGCATTTCGTATTTTACTTTCTAGCTTACCCGCTTATTAACTTATTAAACTATGTCACTACATGTCGGAATTGTCGGGTTGCCCAATGTGGGCAAGTCCACTTTATTCAAAACCATTACCAAAAAGCAGGTGGATTGCGCCAATTATCCTTTTTGCACCATCGACCCCAATGTCGGGGTTGTGGCCGTATCGGACGAACGCGTGGATAAGCTGGCCGAGCTGACCAAGTCGGTTAAAAAAATATTTACCACGGTGGAATTCGTGGATATCGCCGGGCTCGTTAAAGGAGCCTCCACCGGCGAGGGTCTGGGCAATAAATTTTTACAGAACATCCGGGAAACCGACGCGATTTTATACATTTTGCGGGCGTTCAAAAACGAAAAGATCATCAACACCGAGACCTCGGTCGATCCATTGCGCGACAAAGACATCTTGGACACAGAGCTCGGTTTAAAAGACCTGGAAACCGTCCAAAAACGGTCCGACGCCATCGAAAGCGACGTCCGCGGCAATAAGCCCGGAGCCAAGGAGGAAATGGCGGTTTTGGCCAAAGTGAAACCGTTATTAGAAGAAGGAAAAATATTATCCGAAATCACGTTCAGCGAGGAAGAAAAGAAAATAATCAACCGTTGGCAGCTGCTCACGATGAAGCCGCGGCTCTACGTTTTAAATGGCGTTGAAGCCGAAATCGATAACGCGATCTTGGAAACATTCAAAAAAAACAACTGGCCGCGCATTATTATCGATATTTTGGGCGAGAACGATGGTGAAGGCCTCACCGTACAGGAAAAAACCGACTTTGGTTTGCCCAACGGCGATAATCTGGACTTGCTGATTAAAAAATCCTACGAACTTTTGAATTTGATCACGTTTCTTACCACCGGGCCGGACGAAACCCGCGCCTGGACGCTAAAGAAGGGGAGTACTGCCCCGCAAGCCGGAGGCGCGATCCACACCGATTTCGAAAAAAAATTCATACGCGCCGAAGTGATAAATTGGCAGGATCTGCTGGATGCCGGCGGCTTCAGCCAAGCCCGGGAAAAGGCCCTGATCCGAACCGAGGGCAAAGAATATATCGTCCAGGACGGCGACGTAATCGAGATTAAAGCCAACGCCTAGCTTACTTTTGACTTTTTTTATGTTGTATTGTTAGATAAACCCAGCAAAGAGTTCTTAAAAAGGTGGTGAGCGAATGGTAGAAAAAAAGAAAATCGAAAAAAAACCGGATGAACCGGAATCACTCGCTGATTTCCTGCTAAGGATGGACAAAATCACCGATAGTCCGGCTTTTCGGGAAAGGACAAGGCGACTTATAAATAAAATGCGCGGTAAACCCGCGGACCAATACAGCCAGCCGGATACTATCTAAACGGCTGGCTTTTTTTATCCAAAAAAGGCTTGATAGGATAAGGATAAAAAACGCCCGCATTCAGTTGACAGATCAATATAATCCGATAATATCGAACCAGTATCTTAAAAAGGAGGTTAGCGAAATGGAAACCGGTTTTTACCGGGATAACGGGGAAATCGAACCGGAAGCGCTTGGAGCGCTGATGGCCGATATTGCCTATTCCAAATTTTTTGAGAATTGGGATAAAGATCTTGAGATCGCGGAAAAAGTAAAAGCGATCAAAGCCTGCAAAAAGAACGCGCGATATATTGGCTCCTTCGAAAGCTTGCTTCGCGATGTTCCCGCAAATATGAAAACGGCCGAAGCTTTTTCCGAGCTTATCAGGCGGCTAAAAAAATTTGAACGGCCGTATTTAACGGATCACAGCATTCGCTGTATTTGAAGGCCCATAAAGCTTGGATATTATTTCAGGAAGTGATTGAAACGTTGGATATAGTACCTACCGAATCATGGGAAAAATATCTCGACCGGATGAGAATTTCATCCGCGGATAAAGTCTTAACCGCCTACCGGCAAGTTGTTGCCAAAAAGGATGAAGCCTTGGAAAAACAAATGCTGGAAATGATCAGGGCAAGAACCGATTTTAAAAAAGCGGATTGGCAAATGCTTTTACACGGATCGCCAAACGGATCCTTATTGGCCGCGCTGGCACGGGAAAAACTAGGGTTGCCGAATTAATTAAAAAAGGCTTTAGGGCCTTTTTCTTTTTTACCGCCAAGACAAACCGAATATTTTTTCCGAGACTTTAAACCCCGCGACAAAGGTTAAACCCTTATTGATGGTATTTGACAAATCAAGGGAATGGATTATTCTGAAACAGTAAAAAATACGGAAGGTGATGTCTTGGGAAGAGAACGTTGGCCAAAGGATTTGCTGGAATTGCTGGCAAATTACGATGAAACCAAGAACGACAAGGACCTTAAAAAAATACTGGATTGGCTAGGCAAACCGTGGATGCATTTCAATATGCTCTACGGCGTTTACTCCGAGCTGCTAGACTCCGAAGCACTAAGGATTCCGGGCGAATATAAAGAGCTGCGAGTTCAAATTGCCCGTTTCATGCTAAAGGGCGTCATCCATAACCGCTACGACCGGTACCAGCTTTGCAGTTTTTACGCCATTGCCGTCAACGAAGGACTGGAAGACGAAGCGCTTAAGCTCATCGATAACTGGGCGGCTACGGGCCATGACGGCTACGACGCCAAAACCTGGCTTCTGTTCTGGGCCTGCTATCCGAAAACAAAACTTGCGGAAATGGCCGAAAGGAAACGGGCTGAATTAGGCAAACCGTTCGAGCCGATGTCGGAAGAAGAAAAGGCGCTCACAACGCTCCAGATGATCATGGGTTCGGTAGCCGGCTAAACAACCCGGCGTTTTTTTTAGTCAGGAAATCCCGTCTGGAAGCGAAGCCGGAATCCGGGAAGGAAGCGTCATTATTTAAACGGTTTCTTTTGTCTATGTTCAATGTTTGACAATTTAAGCGAATAAATTAAACTCAGAACAGCAAAAAATCGGGAGGTTGTATCGTGGAAAGAAAATATTGGAATCCGGATTTGGTTGCACTGCTGGAGAAATATTACCAGACCAAGAACGAGCAGAACTTTAAAAAATTACTAAAATGGCTGGGTGTGAGGTGGAGAAGCTTTGGCGAACTCTATGAAGTGTATTCCGAGGTTAAAAATTTCGATCGCGTCAAAAACTCCGGCGAATACCTGGATTTAAGACTTGAAATAACCGGGTTCATGATCAGGGGAGCCTGGGATAATCACTACGACAGAAACCAACTTTGCATCCTGTATGGTATCGCCCTGGACGAGGGAAAGGAGGATGAAGCTCTCAAGGTCATCGCCCGACGCGCGCCGATCGGGGACGACTACTATGACGCCAAAACCTGGCAGCTTTTCTGGGCGTATTATCCCGACACCAAGCTTTCGCAACTGGCTGAAAAGAAATTGGCCGAATCGGGATCGCCCCTGAAACCAATGTCGGAAGAAGAAAAGGCGCTCACAACGCTCCAGATAATCATGGGTTCGGTAGCCGGCTAAACAGCCCGGCGTTTTTTTTAACCCAGCTTGCGTATTCTATTGACACAATGAGAAAAATATAATATGGAAAAACAAGAGATTTTATAAAGAGGTGAAATGATGTCCTTTGTCGAAACAAAACAATCGATACCTTATCCCGCAAGCATAGAATACTTGATCGACTATATCGGGATCGGCAACTTGATCGGGGCCAGCCTGCAGATATTACCCGAAAACATTTTAAAAAGAATCGTTTTCATGGACCTGGTCAGGATCCATAATACCGCGCGCGCGGGTTCAAACATTCGACGCCTGGTGCGCGATGAATTAACCAGCCGCGACCGCCCCTTCTGGGTCTGGGAAGGCTTGTATATAAAGGATGCCAAGCGAAACACCCTGTTACGAAAAATGGCGGCAATAAAAATGTTGGAAACATCAGGCGATGCTTTCCAGGATCGGATAGCCTATGAGGCGATAGATAGGCTGGCACCCGAATTGCGGGAAACAGCGGCCGCAAAGGTAGTCGGACGGGCTGAAGATCCCCAAAGCCTGCGCGTCATCATCGCCGGCACGCAGCGGCGCTATTTCATCCTAAACCTAATGGCCAGAATGAAACTATATAAAATGTTCACCCTATGAATCGCCCAACCGGCGATTTTTTTTAAATAATATTTTATTTTACATATATTTTTCTTGTTACTGAAAATCGCAATCCATCAAGCAGGAAATCTTGACATTATTAATAAATAATCGTATAATATTGACTAGAATCAACGGGTTAAAATTCGGGAGATGAAAAAGTGAAGGATAAAAAGTTTGTTTTTAGGTTTCCGTGTTTGTCGGCAGCGATCACAATGCTGGTAATCTTGACCGCCATTGTAGTGTGGATATTGTTCGGACATTTTATCACAATCGCGCCCGGCTATGTCGGGGTTATAGATACCGGCGACAACGTTGAACCAAACGAGCTGCTACCCGGTATGCACCTGCTATGGCTTCCATCGGAGGCGCAAGTCATAACCTACGCCACAACGTTTAAAGAGATTGGCCTGTCTGTCGCCGCGTCCTCAAGAGAGAATACATCAGTCGTAATAAATATTACCGTTTTCTATAATTTAAGCGGCAACAAGGCAAGCGACCTGCAGAAAGATTACGGCTCCTTTAAAAAAGCTGACGAATATCTCATTAAGAAAGCGGTAAAGACAGCATTGAAGGAAGTCGTTAAAAACATGAGTCTCGAAGATTGTTTTCGGGGATATCCGCTGGAAGCACCAATCGAAACTGCTACGGAGGCCAACGTCAAAAACACCACTACGCTAAGAACTTACGGCCTTAACGTTATGCTAATTGTTCTTCGCGACGTGAAAAAAACGGAGGATCCGAACGTAAGAGTTCATCTCGCCAATCAAGCTAACATGAATCGCCCAACCGGCGATTTTCTTTTTTTCTTTTCAATTTGTCCGCGTTTTTGATATTATTTATGTAATATCCGCTGCGAGGCTAAAAAAGCCCCAGCAAATAGGGGATGACAACAAAAATCGTTTTCTCAAAAAAATGTTTGGATTATACCTGCCCGGACTCGCCCGAAACGGCCGCGCGCGTCGGCACCGCCATAAATTTTTTAAAGGCAAAAAAATTCTCCTTTCTGGAACCGGAACCTTGCGTTGACCAAGATCTTTTTTTTGTCCATGACGCCGTTTACGTTGAAAAAGTAAAAAAGGGGACGATCGCGGACGTTGACAGCCCGGCTATCGATAACATTTATGAATACGCCAAGCTATCGGCCGGTGCGGCCATTGCCGCCGCCAAAAATTCGGGTTTTTCGCTTATGCGTCCACCCGGCCACCATGTAGGAATTAAAGGGGCCGCCTTAGGCGTTTTGACCCGGGGGTTTTGTTATTTCAACAACATTGCCATCGCCGTCCGAGTTTTAGGAAAACAAACTTTGATCCTTGACATCGACGGCCACCATGGCAACGGCACGGAAGAAATTTTTTTGGGCGATAAAAAAGTAACCTATCTTTCCGTCCATCGTGCATACATCTATCCGCGAACCGGCCAAATTACCCGCCTGAATTGCCTTAATTTCGGTCTCTTAGACAACTGTGGCGCCAAAACATACCTTGATGCGTTAAAAAAGGCGCTTGGGAGCCTTGATTTGTCAAAAACCGAACTCATAGCCGTCTCCGCCGGTTTCGACACTCAAGCAGGAGATCTGGCCTCCCTCCAATTGGACGCAAAAACCTTCCGGGAGATCGGCAGGTTGATCGGCTCGCTCAATAAACCGACCTTTTTTGTCTTTGAAGGGGGCTACGACGGCCAAGCGGTCGGCGAAGACATCGATGCTTTTTTGAGAGGCTTTGAAAGTAAACGCTAATCCTTATCCCTGATTTAATCTTTAACAATGCGGAAGTTAATTAATAGTTAAGGATCGGGGATTGTTACAATTAGTTATTCTTCAAACGCTTACCGCTATGGAACTGGCGGTGGATGTCGCGCAAGCGTTTATTGGTTACGTGGGTGTAGATCTGGGTCGTGGAAATATTTTGGTGGCCAAGAAATTCCTGAATCACCCGCAGATCAACACCTTGGGAAAGCAGATCAGTGGCCATGGAATGACGCAAGGTATGAGGCGTGGTAAACAACGGAATACCGCTCGCAACAGCATAATTCTTAACCATCCGTTCTATCGATTCCGCCGTTAGTCGGTTCTCGTCGCTGGGTTTTGAATTCAAGTGAATGAACAAAGCTTTATCTTCGGACGTACAATGATCGGAACGCGTTTCCAAATATTTTTTGATCCATAAAAGCGCTCTCTCCGAGAAGTAAACCGTGCGAGGATGACTGCCCTTGCCTATAACACTAACCTCCAAATCGTTTTTTTTCTTGGAGCTGACAAATTGCTCGGCGTTCAACGCGACGAGCTCGGCGATACGCAAACCGGTGGAAAAAAGCGATTCCAGGATTGCCCGGTCCCTTATACCTTTAGGTGTCTGAATATCGGGCGCCAGCAACAGCTTCTCGATTTGTTCCAAGGTCAAAAACTTGACCTTTTTTTCGCGTTTAACGTCCTTGGGCAGGGATATTTTGTCCGAAGGCAACGCAACTATGTCTTTGGCCGTAAAATAGCTCAAAAGGCCGCGTAGCGCGATCAAATAGTAGTTCTGGGTCGCTTTGCTCAGACCTATTCCTTTGGAATTTACGCTTCTTGCCAAAAAGACCCGGTACCCCCAGACATCATCGCTGGTAAGTTGATGGGGAAGTAAATCCTCCTTATTGGCGGCCTTCAACCACAAGACGAACTTTTTAAGGAAGGTATCGTAATTTTCCTGGGTTTTGGAGGATAAACCTTTTTCAATCTCGCAATATTCCAGATAAGCCGGAATATGGCCGATAATTGAAAGTTTTGATTGTTTCACGTTGTTTTATTAAAGCAATCCTTAAAATTATTACGTTCAAAGCCCTCCTCCGAAAAATCTTTTTTTTGGGAGAGGGGAAGGACCTGTAAGCCAAATATAGCAAAAACCCCTCCCGACAGTCAACTAATCAACATTAAGCGACTATCTCCTTATTAAATATCGGCACCCGGTATTGGTGCGCCAAGACTCCTCCCCGCCAAGGCTGGCCGGAAAAATTTACTTAATGTGGAACAGGTTATCGATCCAATTATTGAATTCGGTCTTTATTTTGGCTCCAGAGGCCGACTTCGTTCGCTCTTTGATGTTTTGTACGCCTTTTGATACCTCGGCGCGTAACTCCCCGGCCTCAACCGATATCCGGGAAACTACCACTGGATATTGCTTTTGAACCGAGGTTTGAGCGGAATTTTTCCAATTTATGACGGCCTGGCCAGTACTGGATATCGAGTCGGCGGGCAGATATAAAAAAGCCAAGCCCATCAGCGCGGCCAGAATGACCAGCTTTAAGGCTAGATAAGCGATTTTTTCTCCGAATTCGCCAAACATCAATGATTAAATTAATTTAGACGCGTCAGAAAGCCTCAATAAAGTTTTTTCCTTGCCGAGGACGTCGGAAATCTCAAATGGCCCCAGTGACATTTTTTTACCGCTTAAAGCGGCTCGCATCGGCCAAAGCAAATAACCGCGATCCAAACCGGCCTTATTTATTCTTTTGGAAAATGTTTCGGCCGCGGGTAAAATGGCCTGTTCGATCTTTTCCTTGGTCCATTCCCCTTCTTCTATTTTAGAAACCAAATTAATTAGTTCGTCAAGAGATAACTTTATGTCTTGCGGCGTGGCATCCTTCCATTTAAGAAGATCTACTTCTAGATTGATTTTCCCCGCGAAAAAGTAATCGGCGAGATCAATGATCTCGCTCAGCCGTTTTAAACGCGGCTGTTGGTAAGCCACGATCTTTTTCAAATATTCAAGGTTAGCCCGCTCCCCTGTCGCTTTGATCAGAAAGCTGTTGGGGTCATCCGGGTCCGGTTCGATCAGACCGGCCTGGGCCAGATAAGGAACGCAAAGTCCGGCCAGCGCGTCCGCCGGGTACTGCCGGATATAAACACCGTTAAGGTAATCCAAACGCTGCCCGTTGAATATCGCCCCGCCTTTCTGAATCTTTTCCAGCGAGAAATCTTTGATCAATTCTTCAATGGAAAAAACTTCCTTTTCGGTGCCGGGATTCCAGCCCAAAAAGGCCATGAAATTAATCATCGTTTCGGGCAGATAACCCATTTTTTTGTATTCCGTGACCGAGGTCGCCCCATGTCTTTTGGAAAGCTTGCTGCGATCCGGCCCCAGGATCAAAGGCAAATGGGCATATATCGGGATCGGGAAACCAAGCGCTTCCTGGATCAATATCTGCTTTGGGGTATTGGGAAGAACATCCTCTCCCCTGATCACATGGGTGATACCCATAACGCTGTCATCGATAGTGGAAACAAAATTATATAAAGCATTATCCAAGTCTTTGGCGATCACAAAATCCCCGATCAAAGCCGAGTCAAAAGAAAGCTCCCCTCTCACGACATCTTTGAATTCAACCTTCTTGATACTGGACCGGAACCTGATCACCGCCCGCTCCCCTTTCTGAATTCTCGCTTCCGCCTCCTCGGGCGAGACGTCCGAACACTTGCCCGAATAGATCGGAGCCTCGCCTCTGGACATTTGATATTGCTTTTGGACCTCCAGATCTTCGCGGGAACAAAAACAATAATAAGCATTCCCTTCTTTGAGAAGCCTTTTGAGGTATTCGGCGTAAATCGCGCCCCGCTGCGACTGGTAGTAAGGACCGTCATTGAACGTTATGCCCAACCAATTCAGGCCGTCGGTTATATCTTGGACAAACTCCGGTTTTGACCTAACTTTATCGGTATCGTCCAAACGGAAAATAAAACGGCCATTATTTTGTTTCGCGAATATGTAATTAAAAAGCGCCAACCGGGCCGTACCGATATGCATCAATCCCGTCGGGGACGGCGGAAAGCGAACGCAAACCTCTTGCTCGCTCCTTGATTTTTGATCTTTTTCTTCCATCTCGTCTTGTGTATTATCTGGCCTGATAATGACCTAAAATCAGGGCTTGGTCAAGTAGCTTTTGATATATTCGGCGATTATTTTGGCCGCTTTCGGCTTGGCAAACCGGCCGGCCGCTTCCGACATTGCTTTCATCTTTCCCGGGTTCTCGAAAAGATCCTTGATCTTCGCCTGGAAAAAATTGGTGGTAAAATTATTTTCTTCGATTATCAAAGCCGCCCCGCCTTGCGCGTAAAGAAGCGCGTTTTTGGCCTGATGATTCTGAGCCGCCTCGGGCAAAGGTATGATCACGCTGGGTTTTTTATTGGCCGCTATCTCGAAGATACTGCCCGAACCCGCCCGGCTGACGATAAGATCGGAAACCGCGTAAGCTTGGGCGATAGTCTTCTCATCGAAATACGCGACCGGGTGGTAAAAAGCCTCATTTTTTTTAACGACGGCTTTTGCTTCTTTGACCACGTCTTTGAAGTTTCTCTTCCCGGTAAGGTGGATGATCTCGTAGGTGTCGAGCAAAAAAGGCAATGCGTCCAGTAACTTATCGTTGATGCGTTGCGCGCCCAAAGAACCGCCCATTATAAAAATAACCGGACGGCCTCCCGAAAGATTAAAGGTTTTCTTTGCTTCCTCTCTTGATCCGGAAAGAACGGTATCGCGGATCGGATTGCCGGTCATAATCAGCTTGTTTTGATTGAAAAATTCCGTTTTCGGGAACGATGAAAAAATTTCCAGCACTTTGCCGGCAACCTTGCGGCTGGCCAATCCCGGAGAAACATCCGATTCCTGCAAAAAGATCGGCACACCCAAAACCCAAGCCGATATGGTGATAGGATAAGAACCATAACCGCATTTGGAATAAATCAAATCCGGGTTCAGGACAAAAATATAAATAAACGACTGACATATTCCAAGCGGTATCATTATGAAAAGATCAATGATGTTCTGGAAGAAAGCTGCCAAGCTGAAATAACGCCGGATTTTCCCGGACAGGACATGTTTGATCTTTATGTCTTCGGCCATCAGCGCGGCATCGCTAATCGAATCTTTGGGACCAATGTATATGATGCTAAGTTCTTTTCCCGGACAACTTTTTTTTAGTTCCCTGATAACGGCGATGATCGGATATAGATGGCCGCCGCTCCCTCCCCCGGTAAATATTATTTTCATAATTTTACGATGCTTAACTAACTAAAAAGTCGATAAGGTTGATAATTCAATCTTTCGACCATTATAAACCATTATAGGTTTGTATCAATTATATATTTTTCTATAAACACTAGGTTCGCGGACGTTTACTGATATTGAGCATTATTCCTACCGCCACCAGTTCTGCCATTAACGCGGTACCCCCATAGCTGATGAATGGAAGAGGAACGCCGCTTAACGGGATAACGCGTGCCGTCGAAGCAATATTAATAATCGCTTGGGCGGCTATCCAAAAAGTGATCCCTGAAACCGCCAGACGCGAAAATTTATCCTCGGTCCTTTTGGCGGTCGAAAATCCCCGCCAAACGAAAAAAGTAAAAAGCAGAATCAAAACAACAGATCCGGCAAATCCCATTTCCAAGGCGTAAGGCGCGAAAACGGAGTCGCCGATAAGCTCGGGCAGATACGCCGCTTTCTGACTCGAGGCCCCGAATCCCTGACCAAAAGTCCCGCCCGAACCAACCGTGATCAGGGCCTGGTTGGGTTGAAAATTGTCCCCCATCGGATCTATTTCCGGAGACATCCAAGCCATAAACCGGTCAAAACGGTACGGGGCCAGCGCGACCAGCGCCAATAGACCGATCGCTCCCAGTACCACTATCAGGACGGTATGTTTCAGAGGGGTCCCGGAAAGAAAATACATGCATAAAGCCGTTAATCCTATTATTCCGAAAGTACTGATATCGGGCTGGAAAATCAGAAAAACACCGACCAAACCCACGACAACCATAAAACCCAAAAGCGTTTCGCTAAATCCTTTTTTTGTATTCCTTTTCGAGCTAATCTTCTCGGTCTTTGACGCCAGCCAACTGGCAAGGTAAAGGATAAAAGACAGTTTAAGGACCTCGGAAGGCTGAAGCGAAATCAAGCCCAGCTTGATCCATCTTTGGGCCCCACCGGCCGAAACACCGATTCCGGGTACGAAAACCAGCGCCATCAGAATTAGCGCCGCCAAAAGGCATAATGGAGCGATTTTCCTTATTTTGCCCAAGCCCATTTTATAGGCGATAAAACCCAAAAACAGACCCGGAAGGATCCCGTTGATTATCTGATGGACCAAAAGATAATAAGTGTTATGGAATTTCGTCAGCGATAAAACCGCCGAGGCGCTCGATAAAATCAGAACACCGATAACAAGCAGCGAAATTACAATTATTAAGAGAAAATAGTCCGGCACCTTAACCTCTTCTTTGATCATTGTTTTTTTGATGTTCGCGCGATTCCCGTTTTTTTCGCGTACTTCTTTAAGCATTGTTTATAGAACCGCGCCTTTTCTTCGTAATTTTTGAATAGGCTGAAACTTGATGACGCGCAAGACATTAGGCAAATCCGGCCGCTTTCGGTGCGGTCATAAGCGGTCTTGACGGCTTCGTCCATGCTGGCAGCAAAAAAATATTTGATCTCCCCAAATCTCGCGCCGCGGCCCGAATCCAGAGCCAAGCGCTCCACTTCTTTGATAATCCGCCGACCGGTCGTCGGAAACAGGATCAACGTCCCGATCTTTGAATTTAAAATCTTGGCGGCCAATTCATTAAAAGGCTGGCCCCGATCGAATCCTCCGGCAATCAAGGTTTGGACTTTATCCCCCAGTCCGTCTATTGCCGCTATGGCGCTTTCTTGGATCGTCGACAAGGAATCGTCATAAAATTCAATACCATCGTATAGGCCGACCGATTCCAGGCGGTGCTCCAAGGGTTTGAATTTTTTTAAAGCTTTATTGATATCCCCTTTCTTTATCTTTAGGATCTCCCCCACTATCGCCGCGACCTTGGCGTTTTGATAGTTGAATTCCCCGACCAGTGGAAGCTCCGCGGCGCGGAAATCCCAATCATATTGGTTAAAGGCGATCTTTCTCGCTTTGGTTTTTTCGGCAATCGCCGCCGTTTCCTTGTTTTGAGAATTATAGATCAAAAAATCTCTTTTTGATTGGTGTAAGGTGATATTCGCCTTCGCCCGGGCATATTCCGCGAAATCCCGGTAATAATCCAGGTGCTCCTCGTACAAATTAAGCAAAACGGCAATATGAGGGCTTTTTTTCAAATCGAATAGTTGGTGGCTGGAAAGCTCAAGCACGAAATAATCGCTTTTTTTGGCCGCCATAAGATCCATTAAAATGGGCTTGCCGATATTTCCCAAAAGTTTGACCGGTTTTCCCGCCCCCTTTAAAACCGAAAAGATCAAGGCGGAAGTGGTACTCTTGCCTTTGGTACCGGTCACTCCAATGATCGTTCCCGGACACAGGTCAAAAAAAATCTTGGTCTGCCAAGTGATCTTGCCCGCAAAATAAGCCTGCTCGATCTCGGGCAAATGGATAGGTATCCCCGGCGCTTTGACCGCGATATCGTAGCCGGCAATCGCCTTCAAGTAATCGGCTCCAAGGTAAAGCTTGACGTATCTATCCTGAACGATTGTTTTTCGAAAAACGGGATCGAGCGATTCCAACGGGTTTCTATCGGCCAGACCAATGGTCTTTTTCGGGAATAACCGTCTAAAGAACAAAAAACTATCCAAACCTTCCCGGCCTAAACCGATGATCAGGATATTTTTCCGCGTAAATTGTTTCGCGAGCGAAAATTTATTCATACGACATATCTAACTTATCATAAAAACGGTTCCAGATGAAGTTTTTTGCTCCAAAAAACGCGATGTTTGAGCGGTCAAACAAAAAATCTCCCCTTTAAAGGAAGATTTATGTTTTTTTGGCTTGATCTTCGACCGTCTCGCCGCTCCAGTCGATCTTTCGGCATTTTTTGCGGAACGTCGCTAGTTCTTGGCGCAAACAATATATTTGTTCCCTCATTGAGCTTCCGGCATTCTTGATCAAGGGACGGAAAAAACTATTTTTTGCCAACGGATCCAAAATCACGCTTATGGCTATTTCGGGCGACTGCGGTACTGCCTTTTCCAACTCAGCATCACTCCAATCCCGCGCGATCCTGAGCAGTTGCGAAAACCATTCGTTGCCCCGATAATCTCTCAAGATGTCATTGATCCTGGGAAGGATTTCTGACCAATCGGCTTTAAGACCTTCGGGCGTTACCGGATTTTTTTTAAGGCGCAATCTATCTCCTCCAGTCTTTATTATTGGGATTTTTTATGATTTGTCAAGAGATCTTAATCGATATAAAAGAACGCAATACTTTCTCTACCGCTATCGGAACAAAATTATGCTTATCCCAAGCCGCAAGAACCGTATTGGCTTGTTTTTCGATCCGCGGATATCCATAAAGGATATTATTTTTGAAGTACTCCAAAAGAACCGGTAATTTTTTTGATCCCGTTTCCTTTTTTAAAGATAAGTAAAAAACGGCTACGGTTTCCAAACGCGTTCCCACGCATTCGAATGGTTTCACCTTCCCCACCAGCTCTTCCATTAACGGAATCAGAGCGCCGTCTTCGAATAAATTTCCGCCAAAAAGCTTGATCAGTTGTTCCTTTTCGCAGAATGGATACAAGGCCGCGAACGTAAACAGACATTTGGGACATTTTTTACACCAGGTTGTCTTTGATGAATCGGTTATCCTATAAGGCTTGTTGCAGCTTAAAAAATAAGGGAAGTATTTGGGAAAACCGGAAAATATTTTGGCGATTTGGATTTCGTATAACGGACGCAAGCTACTGAAAAAATCGATATTTCTGGCCAGATATTTTTTGGAATAAGCCCGGACTTTTTTTTCGAATTCAAAACTTTTGGAATATTGGTGGTTAACCTTTTGGCCGCGGTATTCAACATTACCTTCGTTGGAGCTGCGTTCCTGGGAAATGGCAACGTATTTTTTATCGAACAACGCCCCAATAACAATACCAAGGATCGCGAGATAGGAAGAAAACGGCGTGTGTCCGTTCAAATAACCCAGTTTTTTTAATTCAAAAAGCTTAGGGTCGATCGTCCTTTTGACACTAATGTTATCCGTGCCAATCGCTGCGATCAAACGTTTCAGCGGAGCGTTTTCGTTCAAAACAAAAGTGGCGATATTTTTTTTCGCCATCTTTAGCGCTTCATAGGTCACTAAAGCATCCTTCCCTCCTCCGACCGGCACCAAAAAATCGGGACTGAATCTTTTGCTTAGGGGCCTTGGATAAATTTTTGGTTTGACGGTTTCTACTTTAAAAGACGGAACAAATGGCGCCAAATTGTTTTCATAAAAAAACTGGCCCATGCCATTGGAAAATAAATCGCTCCAAAACCGGATCTGGCCCGCATCCAAGTAACCGCATTTTACCGCGATCTCCTTGGCGCAGGTTGCTTTCCAATAACTGGGAATTTCGGCCAGGCCAAGGTTAAAAATAAAATTATCCAAACATTCCTTGCCTAAAATTTTTACCGACTCTTGCGAAACATTTTCGATTACCAGCCGCGGCGCGAACCGCAAGTCGGGTTCGATGATAAAATCGAATTTTACCGCGATGGCGCCGTTGGCGTACTCCCAGGTAAAACCGTTAAAATCGAATCGCGGATATTTTTTTTGAAGGGTATTAAGATCCATTAAATTTTTTACCACTAACCAAGCAGCCGGATGGCCACTCCCAAAGACGCCAATACGATGCCGACGATCCAGAAACGCATCGTGATCTGGCAGGGCGTCCAACCAATGGCTTCAAAGTGATGATGGATCGGGGTCGACTGCCAAATCTTTTTTTTGCGCACTTTTTTCGATAACAACTGGATAATTACCGACCCGGCCTCCAGGACCAGCAACCCCGCGATTATCGGCAAGACGATCACGGAATCGGTCAGAAAAGCCACAACCGTCATGGTCGATGTCAAACCAAGAACTCCGGTCTCGGTCATATAGAAGCGGGCGGGCGGAATATTGAACCACAAAAAAGCAAAAAGCGTTCCGCAGATAACGGCGCAAAAAGTGGCGAGATCCGCCTTTCCCTGGACGAACGCGATAATGGTGAACGCCCCGAAAATCGACGCGAAAGTGCCCCCGGCCAGTCCGTCCAGGCCGTCGATAACTCCGCCAGCCCAGGCGGCCAGCATAACGACCACGAACAGAGGAATATAAAACCAGCCGATGAAAATATCAATCCCGGCCGGAAAGTTGAACAACAGAGGAATATGCATCGTCGTCCAACCAAGCTTGTAATAAAACCAAAGACCGCCAATGAATCCAATGGTGCAGACTATCCCCATCCGGTACCAAAAGCTTATTCCCCCGCCGATGTACTTACCTAACCCGTAAACCGTGGATATATCATCAAGCAACCCCACCAAGGAACCGACGATCAAAGTAAAAAAAGGCAACCAGGTTTCCTTGCGCGATAAAAAATTAAGTATTTTAAACCACCAGGGACTGGGAAGGAACGATAACGCCCAGAATAACAACGCCACAAAGGTAGCCGAGGTCCAGATTAATATTCCCCCGCCCCGCGGCACCGTCGTTTCCCTGACTTTGTGCAACGAATTGAATACCGAAGCGATCTCCCCCGAAATCGCTTTAAGGCGGGCTTCCTTTTTCCAAAATTTCACTTTATGCAAAAAACTGATCAAAAAAGGCGAAATCGCAAGCGAAATTATCGCCGCGATAGCTGAAAAAGCAAGCATTCTGATGATCTCGAAAGTTACCAGTGTCATTGAAATCTTATGATCCGGCGGAATATCCCCCTGTGCGTTACAGAGGTATTAATTATTAGCCAGATTTATCAATTTTTGCATTTCACGCACGCGACTCTCGGCCGAATCCGCGCCTAAAAGAACATTGATGAAAATATTGTTTGCGGCATCCCTGGAAACAACGACCATGCATCCCCCGGCTTTGACGGTATATCCGGTCTTTCCGCCGACGAGCGTTTGTCCATCCCAAAATTCCAGGTTATGGATGCCGTTAACGGTAAGGTAAGCCGGCATTTGCGACGTCATTTCGAATATTTCCGGATGATGATTGAGGATATACTGGCTAAGAACGACCATATCTTTAGCCGATGAAGTGTTGGTATCGCCATTATCCAGGTCGAGGCCCGAAGAATTGAAAAATAACGTTGAATCAAGTTCCAGGTCGCCGGCCTTACTGTTCATTTTGTCGACAAAACCGGCACTGCCAATAACCTCGGATAACGCGTAAGCGGCGTCATTGGAAGAATACTGAAGCATCAAGCCAAGTAATTGCGCGACCGTGTAAGTATCGCCCTTTCTCAAATTACCGAAAACAGGAACATCTTCCTGTGAAGCCGCCTCATTTGAAATAATGACAGGCAGGTCCATCGCGTACCGATCCTGGTTTTCCAGAACTATAATCGCGGTCATCAATTTGGTAAGCGACGCGATCGGCATCAAAGATTCACCGTTCAACTTGAATACGAATCTTTCGCGGCCGCCCGGGCCTATCTTCTTCACCAACGCCGCTCCGGCAGCCAGATCGGGCTCCGGGACGCTTGCGCGAACGGGATTGGCGAACACCAGACCCCTGACCGGCTGGCTGATATCTGCATACAAATAGTTTTCGAAACCGGCCTGCGCCACGTTCAATCCCAAAAAAAACAAAACGCTTAAGACAAACCCGCCGGCAAAAAAAACGAACCTCCGGCTTTTTACCGTTGTCTCTCCCCGGTCTTCGCCGAAAGCTGATTGAGTATCCATTAATTCTTGTCCGGTTCCTTTAAAACCTCGATTTTTATATGAAGTTCTTTCAATCTCGCTTCCTCGATTACGGCCGGACAATCCAGCATCAGGTCGCGGCCATCTCCGGTTTTGGGAAACGCCATCACCTCCCGGATGTTCGGCTCATTTTCCAAAATCATCATCAGACGTTCCATTCCCCAGGCCGTGCCGCCATGCGGCGGAGCGCCATACTTGAACGCTTCAAGCATATGGCCGAAATTTTCCTGAATCCTTTGTTTCGAAAATCCCATTATCTCGAAAACCGCTTCAAGAGCATCCGCTTGATGATTTCGGATACTGCCTCCCCCAACCTCGAAGCCATTCAAAGCAATGTCGTATTGGGCGGCAATAATATTGGGAATATTGCGTTTCTCCAAAAGATCATCCCTGAATTCCGGAGCGGGCGCGGAAAAAGGATTGTGCGTAAACGTCCATCCACCTTCCTCGGTTTTTTCGAAGAACGGGAAATCTATAACCCAGCAAAAGGCCAACAGATCAGGATTATTTTTATCTTTTCGCAGATCCGGTTTGTCGCTTTGGTATTTTCCCATAGCCTCGGCGTAGGTAAGCCTCGGAAACGGTATCTCCTGAATGATTTTTTTAGGATAGACTGCCTTAACCAGGGCGACGAGAAGTTTTTCGTTGATCGCCATCACGTCCTCCCGCTCCACAAAACTCATTTCAAAATCAAGCTGGGTAAACTCCGGTTGGCGATTACCCCTGGTATCCTCATCGCGGAAACAAATCGGAAGCTGAAAGTATCGTTCCAAACCCGCAACCATAAGCAACTGTTTGAATTGTTGCGGACTTTGTGGCAAAGCGTAAAAATTCCCCGCCTGCAATCTCGAAGGAACGAGAAAATCACGCGCCCCTTCCGGCGTCGATCTGGTCAAAATCGGAGTCTCCACCTCGACAAACCCCTCATTGGTAAAAAAATTCCTGATGAAATTGAAAACTTTATGCCGCATGACGAGATTTTTTTGCAAACGCGTCCTCCGCAAATCAAGATAACGGTATTTGAGGCGGTTATCTTCGGATATTTCGTATCCGTCGCCATCGATGGGAAACGGCAAGGTTTTTGCGCTCGAGAATACCTCAAGGCCTTCGGCCAGCATCTCGATCTTTCCCGTTTCGATCTTGTCGTTAACCATATTTTGGGGACGCTGGTTTATCGTGCCCTCCAGGGCAACCACCCACTCGGAACGGATCTCTTTGGCTTTCGCAAAAAAATCCTTGTTGGGAATGATTACAACCTGGATTATGCCGGTCTTGTCGCGCAAATCGAAAAACATAATCTTACCGTGGGTCCTTACCGTCTGAACCCAGCCGCACACACGCACTTTTTCGCCGATTTTATCCGGCGTTTCTTTGATAAAAATTCTTTCCATATTATAGAGATTACTAAATCTTCGGCCAACTTTCAACTATCAGGGGCAATTTGCTTTTCACCGGGATGATCCTCCAAATCTCCTCGGTAATGAAAGGAATAAAAGGATGTAAAAGCTTCAAGGAATTCGCCAAAACATAAATGAGAACGATCCGCTCGTTATCGGCTTGGGCCGGCGTTTTGGCATCGCGGATAAAGACCTTGGCTTTCTCGATATAGGTGTCGCAAAAATCGTGCCAAAAGAATTCGTACAGGTCCTTGGCAGCCGCGCCGAAACGGTAAGATTCGATGTTTTTGGAAACGGAAACCTCGATTTTTTTCAAACGCTTTAAAATCAAACGCGCATCCTTTGTCGCCGCCCGCGGCGCGGCATTGATCGCGTACTCTTTTTTGGCGCCGCCTTCCAGCTGCATCAGCGTGAAGCGCGACGCGTTCCACAATTTATTACAAAATTTCTTTCCGGCCATCATATTGTCCTCGCCAAAATGCATATCCTGCGATTCCGTGATCTGCCAGGCCAGGCCGAAGCGCATACCATCCGCGCCGTACCTGTCGATCAAAAGCAAAGGATCAATTCCTGTTCCCAGTGATTTTGACATCCTTTTTCCATCCTTGGTAAGGACCGTAGCGTGAATGATGACATCGGAAAACGGAACTTTCCCGGTAAGTTCCAAACTGCAAAAAATCATTCTGGCAACCCAAAGATTGATGATATCGCGAGCCGTACTCAGAACCGCGGTCGGAAAAAATTTTTTCAGGTCTTTTTTGGCTTTGGGCCAGCCGAAAGCCGCGAACGGCCAGAGGGCCGAAGAAAACCAAGTGTCGAAAACATCAGTCGACCTGGCCATAGCACACTCCTTGCAAAACGGGCATTTTTTTGGCTCGGTGCGAGAAACGACAAAATTGTTCTCGTCTTTTTGACAAAACCAGACCGGTAGCCGCTCTCCCCACCAAAGCTGGCGGGAAACACACCAATCCCGCGTGTTGCGCTGCCAGTCGAAAAATATTTTTTCCCAGCGCTTTGGGTGGAATTTTACTTTTTTTGACGACACGGCCTTGATCGCCATCTTCGACAAATCGGCCATACTCACGAACCATTGTTTGGAAGGGATCAACTCAATGGTCGAGTTGCAACGATAACATTTGGGAACTTGGTGGACATAAGGTTCGATCTTCTCGACAAGTCCGGCCAGAGTCAGCTCCTCCACGATTTTTTGCCGGGCCTCGCCAACCTTCAACCCCCGGTAAGATTCAATGCAATCCTGGGCCATACGCGCGTTCCCGTCGATCACTTTGATGACCGGCAGATTATGGCGGCGGCCGATCTCGGCATCCGTCAGATCGTGGGCCGGCGTGACTTTAACGGCCCCGGTCCCGAATTCGGTATCCACGAGACTATCGGCGATGACCGGTATCACGCGGTTCGCGATCGGCAGAGCCAGGTTTTTTCCGACAATTTCCTTATAACGTACGTCTTTCTGACTGACGGCGACAGCAACGTCGCCCAACATGGTTTCGGGCCGCGTAGTTGCCACGACAATGTATTTATTTTCCACTCCCAATAGCGGATATTTGATGTACCAAAGGCTGGAACTTTCTTCGGCATGCTCCAATTCCAGGTCGGAAAGACTGGTTTTACAGCGGGGACACCAGTTCACCACGCGTTCGGCGCGGTAAACCCAGCCTTTCTGGTGAAAATGGATGAAGGCCTTATCGATCGCGGCGATATAATCCTGGTCCATCGTAAAGCCGGTTCTGGACCAGTCGCAACTGGCCCCGATCTTCTTTAACTGGGATAAAATGATATTACCGTATTCCTCCCGCCACTCCCAAACCTTGGCAATGAATTTTTCGCGGCCCAGTTCGAATTTATTGATGCCTTCCTTGTGAAGTTTTTTTCCGACAACACTTTCGGCCGAAATCCCTCCGTGATCGGTACCCGGAAGCCAGACCGTATTGAAACCTTTCATCCGGTGGTAGCGGACCAAAATGTCCTGGATAACGGCGTTCAAGGCGTGGCCGATATGCAGACTGCCGGTAATGTTGGGCGGAGGTAAAACGATCGAAAAAGATCTTTTTAGGCGCGGTTTTAATTTGTCCGGATCGAAAAACCCATTTTCCATCCAAAAAGCGTAGATCTTTTCCTCCGTGACTTTGGGATCATACTGCGAATTTAAATTTTCCATAGATTTTAATCCGATTATAGGCCGAGGCGGTATTTTCGTTTTGCTCGATCGGCATCGTTACAATGAATTTTGATCCTTCGTTGCGACCTGTCAACACGCCCTCCCCTACGCCTTGTCTCGACACGATCTGCGAAGTCAGATGCCCGTATCGGCTACCGTGATCACGCTGTTATTCTCCGCTACCTCGGCCGCTATTTTTATACCTTCTTTTTCGGTGTATCTTATAGCATCGTCAAGGATATTGCAAAGACCGCTTTTCAACCAGCGGCTCTTCTGTCTTTTTTCGGATCGGCCGGCAGCTGGACGTAAAACGCACTTCCCTTATCCCGGCCATCCGATTCGACCCGGATATTGCCGCCGTGGTTAAAAATGGTTTGGGCCGCGAGATACAAACCGATACCCTTTCCATAGGTATTCGTTTTCCAAGCTTTCGTGCCTCTTCGAAAAGTTTTGGAAAAAATGTCTTTTTTTTCCTGCTCCACCAAACCGATGCCGGTATCGCTCACGATAACCTCCAAATACCCGCCGTTCACCTCGATCTTCACTTTAACCCCTCCTTCCTCGGTATATTTTATGGCGTTATCAATGATATTATAAAATGCTTCCTTTAAAGAAGGATAATCTCCCATGATCATGCGCGCCGGCATTCCAACCTCCTCAAGATCCAAATAAAGGTCGCTGGCGCGGGCGTACGGGAACAAATCGGTAATTATTTCTTTGATCATCACGGGTATGTCGACTTCGGTTTTTTGCGGAACGCTGTTATCCATCTGATATTTAACCACGTCGAGGAACTCATTCACGATCTTGATCATTTTTTGCGTCTCATCAAGCGAAGACTTGATCTTAGTCCGGGCTTTCTCGTTGATCCTTCCGTACGCTCCGTCAAGAACCAAGCTCAAATAACCTTGAACCACGGTGAGCGGACCGCGCAAATGATGTTGGGTGGAAAGAATGAATTGCGCTTTCGACTCTTCGAGGTTCTTCTGTTCTTCTTTGTCATTATCGGCCGGTAAAGGCACTTTGACTGCTCGTTCCCCCCTTTCCAACCTGCTTTTATAATGCCGGCGCAATGAACCGACGTAATCAAAGCTGAAAACCAGGATAATGAGGAAAAGAAGCAGTCTCCAACCTATCTCTCCGCTGTCGAAAGAACGCAAAACGTCGACAAACAGCAAAACACACGCCAGAACCATCAAGCTGGTTTTTATTGTAAGCTCCAATTCAAAGTTGATATCGTTTTTTTTCATTTTTACCCGTTTATCACGCGCTTCCGTCAGGTTAGCTCACTGCCACCCTGCTGATTTTCCTGACGATCGGCGCGAACAATTACCTGTTAAAATTACTCAATATGGCTTTTACCGCGGGCAAATTGGCCATCAACAGAACGAACAGCAGGACTACATAAAAAATTATGGTGACGATATCCAGAAATTTAGACATTTTTTTTGATCAGCGACTCCGATAAACCATAAATGTCGCCGGCGCCCATAATTACCAGAACCTCATCGGCCTCGATATTTTTTAAAATCCAATCGCTAAGAGCAGGCCGCTCGACATAAAAAACCGACTTTTTTCCGGCTGCCTCGGCCAGGCTATGGGAACTGACTTTTTCGTTCAAACCTTTTTCTTCGCGCCCGGCAACCCCGTAAATATCGGCGACAATGATCCGGTCGACCGGCGCCTCTCTTAAAACCTTGGCAAAATCATCGAACAGATAGAACGTCCGCTGGTATTGGTGAGGCTGAAAGATCGCGGTGATTTTTCGCTCCGGCCAACGTTGTCGGGCAGCCTCAAGCGTGGCGCGCACCTCAGTCGGATGATGGCCGTAGTCGGATACCAAGGTAACACGTTTGTTTTCAATCGATATTTCGTCGATCTCGAAACGCCGCCAAGCGCCTTGGTACCGACCCAAGGCTTTTAAAGAAATATCTTCGCCGATACCAAGCGTGTGAGCGGCAAAAAGCGCGGCCAGAGCGTTGTAAATATTATGCTTCCCGGGAACCTGAAGCACCGCTTCCAACTTTTTCGTCTCCGGCCCCTCAAATTTAAAATCAACTATTTTGAATCCTTTCGCTTCAACCTGTTTCACTAATTCCCTGGTGTTTTTGTCGTCGGAATTCGCCACCAAAATCCCACTCCCGTCCAAGTGGTTCACGAACTCGTAAAAAGCACGGCGGTAATTATCTTCGTTTTGGTAATAATCAAGATGGTCGGCCTCGATATTGGTCAAAACGATCACCTTGGGCCAATAATTCAGGAAGGAACCCAGATGTTCGCAAGCCTCGATTACCAGATATTGCGACCGCCCGCGGCGGAAGTTGGTATTATCGAACTCCTTCAGCTTGGTCCCGACCACCACGGTCGGGTCAAACCCGGCCGCCACCAACACCCCCGCGATCATGGCCGTAGTAGTACTTTTTCCGTGCGTTCCGCAAACGGCTATCGTAAAATACTTATCGCTTAGCTTACCCAAAGCCTCGGGATAGCTTAAACACTCGATACCCAGATCCCGAGCCTGCTTAAGTTCCGGATGCCCGTTCCCGACCGCCGGACTATAGACCAGAAGATCGGGTTTTATGGTCCCCAGGTCGGGTGCTTTTTTGTAAAATTCCGCCCCGGCTTTTTTTAAACTCTCCGTTATTTCGCTTTCGGCCAGATCGGTTCCATAAACCTGCCATCCCTCGCCCAAATAATAGCGCGCCAAAGCGGAAACACCGATTCCCCCGATGCCGATAAAGTAAATTTTGGATTGATCGTTTTCCATAATCGGTTCATTCGTAGCCTAACTTCGCGCTCTCAAGAATCGTGTAAACCGCGCCGCCCTTTTTCGATTCGCTTTCCATTACCTCGATCGATTCTACCGTAAAAGAAAGGGACACATCTTCATTGACGCGACAAACCTCCTCGGGATCCATTTTTCTGATCTCGAACTGCTTGATCTTGGCCAAGGTAACGTGAGGGCAAAAGGCGGATAAGGCGGTTTTTTCCAACCGGCCACTTCCAAGATCGTAAAGCGAATTCTCCAGATCCTGGCGCAGCTCGGCCAAAGCCGGAGAATTATCTCCTTGGGCCCAAATCATCCGAGGTGGGATTTTTTGGGGCGGTCCATAAGCTATACGGTTAAAAGTCACGGTTAAAGGCTCGTGCCGCTTGGCGACAAGTTCGGCCGTTTGGCAAATATCAGCCGTTTCCTGATCGGTCGCGTTGCCAAAAAAAACCAAGGTAATATGGAGATTATCCCTCCTCGTCCAATTAGCCGGAAGATCGAGCCACTGTTCCTGGTATGCCAAAAGATCCTGCTTCGTTTTTTCGGGCAAGCTGACGGCTAAAAAAATGCGGTGCAAATGATTCATTTTTTTTCGGGACACAATCAACTCAATAAAACCTTTCGTAGCGTTATTATAGCAATTCCTAAAAAAAAATTAAGTCCGCGGACCCGATAGACTATTCTCTTCAAACAGTACGGCCGCACGCGTTAAGGTTGTGCATAACTGGTAAAGCGAATAATTGTTATTTATGCTAAAATAAACAAATATTTAAAATAATAAATGAAATATTTTATTTCCCGCAAAAAAATTCTTTATTCTCTGGCCGCCGCGCTGATGTCTTTTTGCTCCTGGCAAGTGGTCCTGGCGGTCTGGCAAGAACCGTCCACCAGCGCGCCAAACGCCAACATCGCCATGCCCTTGAACATCAGCTTAGCCGACCAAACCAAGCTGGGAAAATTGAACATTGGTTCAGGCCTTAATTACTGGATCACCAAAAGCGGCGACAGCTTCGCGTTAGCGAACGATTCACTGGCAACGGAGCTGGTAGTCGGCCAGGACGGTAAAGTCGGTATCGGAACCATAACGCCTCTTTCCAGATTGGACGTGGCTGGGTCCGGTCGATTTACGGGCTCGGCAACGTCTGTTTTGACCGGAAGTATAGATCCAACAGCCTCCGCGACCGTAACCGGGGTCGGAACAAAATTTTTGACCGAATTGGCCGTAGGCGACCGGATAACCGTTTCGGCTGTTACAAAAACTGTTACTGCCATAGCATCGAACACCAGCTTGACCGTGGATACGGCCTTTACCGATCTGGCTAATGATTCTTCGCCGGACAAATTAGCGGCTATCTTCGCAACCAGAGATTCCGGTAATACCGTACAGATGATCCTTAATGATTCAGGCAACATTGGTATCGGAACCGCCGCCCCCGGAACAAAATTGGAAGTGGCTGGACAAGTAAAGATCACAGGCGGCACGCCGGGCGCCGGCAAAGTACTCACCTCCGACGCCGCCGGCCTCGCTACCTGGCAAACACCCGCCGCCGCCGGCCTGGGCGGCAGCGGAACAACCAATTACGTTGCTAAATTCACGAGCGCGAGCGCCCTAGGCAATTCCCAAATTTTTGACAACGGAACCAGCGTCGGCATCGGCACCGCCACTCTCGGAGCCAAACTGGATGTGAATGGAGACTTCAGGGCGACAAACGTTTATCTCTCCGATAGCTCGGGCGGCTGGGCGAGCCAGCTTCGCTGGTACGCCGCGGATAAAACGACGCTAAACCACCTTTTTTACCAGGATCGCAATTCTTCGGACCAATTGACACTATCGCTTAATTATTCAGGGGGAAAGAGTAGCACGTTTAATGTCGTAGGAAATGTCCAGGCAACGGCTTTTTTCTATACCTCCGACGCGTCCCTAAAAAAAGATATCTCTCCGATCAACAATAGCCTGCAAAAAATTACGGAATTGAACGGCGTTTATTTCAAATGGAAAGATTCGGGCAATCCTTCCATGGGCTTAATCGCCCAGGACGTGGAAAAAGTTTTTCCCGAAGCGGTATCGACCAATACCGGAACCGGCCTTAAGTCCGTGGACTACGGAAAAATGGTGGCGCCATTGATCGAAGCGGTGAAAACCCAGCAAAAACAAATCGATACGCTCCAAACCGAGGTCAACGCGTTAAAATCCAAAAATACCGGCAATTGACTTTTGGCAACTTATATCGCTCGCGAATATTAGAAAATATTAACATTATCGATAATTTTTTTCTTCTGGCTTTTTTTTCATATGTTCTGAAACGGCTCAAAAGGCGCAATCCCTATAGCAGCGCGGGTAGCAACGCCACCACCGTCAACAAAAAGTTAAGAGATGTTACCGGCGATTGCAAATGAGATGAGAGCTGAATGCGCCAATTCTTCCGCCAAATCAAGCCGAGAACAGCTGTGTCAACTATGGAAAACGCGACAGCTACCCAAACATTAAACTATTAAAACGTTTAAACCATCAGCTAGGCTAAAATTTATTTATTTCCTTTCCTCAACAAGCGTATCGACAAATGAAGAAAACAAATAAAAATTCCATGAACACAAAAAAACATCTGACAGTGGTTACTATTTGCGTTTTTTCGCTGGCTTGCTTTTTGGGCAGGGTTTTTGCCTGGGACGACCCGACAAAATCGCCACCTCAAAACAATACCTTGCCTCCTGTTAATGTTTCGTCAACCAACCAAACCAAAGCCGGCAACCTGAACATCGGTGGCGGCCAGGAATACTGGATCACGAAGGACGGCGACAGCTTCGCGTTGAAAAACAGCAGTAATGTCGAAAATTTCATTCTCGGCCAGAATGGTTTCACCGGCATCTCTCTGGGCTCGCTAACCCCCGACACTACGGCCAAACTTGACTTGAACGGCCAGATCAGGATCCGGGGGGGCGTTCCAGGCGCGGGCAAAGTATTGACCTCGGACGCAAACGGCTTGAGCGCCCGGCAAACTCCGGCTAGCGGAAGTATTGGCGGGGGCGGAACGATCAACTATCTTTCCAAGTTTACCGGGGTATCGGCAATCGGAAACTCACAGATTTTTGACAACGGAACCAATGTCGGTATCGGAAAGAACAATCCTGCGGGCAAGTTGGACATCAACGCAACAGACGCATTATTTATTTTGGGAGAAAACGTTTTATCCCATATCTCGGGCGGCAGCACTTACTTGAAAGCTCCAAGCGGACAAACGATCGCTTTCCAGATACCAAGCGGCACAAACGTCGCTTCGATAGACTCAACTGGCGTTTCCGCTCCGGCCTTTTATTACACTTCCGATCGTAGACTGAAAAAAAATATCCGGCCGATCGACGGAAGTCTTGAAAAAATCGGGCAGTTGGATGGAGTTTATTTTGACTGGATCAAAGATGATTCCCCGTCAATGGGCCTGATCGCCCAAGACGTGGAAAAAACCTTCCCTGAAGCCGTTATTACCAATCCGCAATCCGGTTTAGAATCCGTTGATTACGCAAAAATAGTCGCTCCCCTTGTCGAGGCGGTAAAAAATCAACAGCAGCAGATCGAAGAATTGAAATCGGAAATTAAAACGCTAAAAAGCCGGTATTAAAAGACCAACCAAACTAATGAAATTGCCATTCTTAAAAGCAAACAAAAAAAAATGGCGCTTGGCGGCGCTGACAGCGGTGATATTTTTAGTCATCCTTGTAATTGGCGCCTGCTTTTTGTGTAAAGCTGTTTCGCGACGCGCCTTTTCCCCGCGTTCCAGCGACAACAACGACGGCGAAAAATCAATATCCGTAAACTCCCTGCCGGCCATTGATCCAGCCGCGGAAAAAACGAACGAACAGGAATTCACCGCAACGGTTGAGCAGCTTGATTCTTCGGATAAACTCGTAGATTTTATAAAAAAAGACATCAAGATCACCAACGAAGAAAATCAAACCGCCCTACCACCCTCCGAACTTTTTTCCAAAAAATCGGGCGGACCGCAGGATATTGCGGTATTCGCGGCTTACGTATTGAATTCGCACAGCTTTGAAGCGGGCGTCCTGGAATACGCATGGACGGAAAACGCGCAGCGCAAATACCATGCGGTCGCGGTGTTTCGCGACAAAGACCTGCCAAAATATTTGGTCGCAACGCCCGAGAAAGTTGAATTGGTGGCGCACGGCTGGTCATTCAAAGATTTACTCAACAAGGAAGAAGGGCGCACCGGCGTCATTATCGAAGAATACGCTTTTTTTAATCCGGGCCAGACCGATCTTACAACCAACGATTGGACTAAAAATCAATGATTTTTTTTAATAAAAAATGAAAGTTAAAAAAATCCTAGCAATAATTTTCTTTTTTGCGGCTTGCACCGCCTTTAGCGAAAAAGCTTTTGCGTCGCAATCATACCGGGATAACGGGGGCTCAACCCTGACCGTCAACGAATGGAGCGAGTGCCGCGTTGTCACTAACCAAGCCGGAGCTAAAGATACATTCATCCCGACCAATACTACTATTGAATGGTCGGAATTCCGCATTCATTATCCTAGCCATATCAGTCTTGCGCCATGCAGCAACACCCTGTCCATCACCAAGGCCGGGACCGGGGGCGGCTCGGCAACGAGTAGTCCGTCGGGCATCAGCTGCGGATCGACTTGCAACGCCAGCTACGCCTCAGGCACGGCCATCACGCTTACGGCGGCGGCCAGCACCGGCTCCATCTTCGCCGGC
>CAINCQ010000017.1 GCA_903847095.1 uncultured bacterium | reverse complement strand
CCCGCCAGTTAGCAAATGAAGCCATTGGCTCGCCCGCTACGCGGGTTCGACAGCCGTTTTTCGGGGAAATTTCAAGCCGTTTTGAAGTCAATGTAAAGTTCGGGCCAACGTTTTTGAGAAATGCGCGGAAAGGTCGATGTATTTAATTAACCTCACTATAAAACTATGATAAAAGGAAACTTTCTTGGCGCGGCGATTGTGGCAATAATCTACACGATTTATATTTTAATGAATCCCTCTGCGACAAAATCACATGAAGTATTAATATTGGTGATTCTTAACGCTTTGACTATCGTGCTTATGTCTTTTGCATTCAAATAACACAAAGTCAAAATAAGGGTTTTACGACAAATAAAAACTTGAAATTGTCCTTTTCTTTCCGGGTCAAGACAAGGCGGGCGAAAGGTACGGGGATCTGGAAATCCTGCTAATTTTGTTTGGATATTTTCAAACAAACGCCGCAACTTCTTCACAATAATCAAAAAATGCGGTATTGTGCTTATTAGCGAAATCGTTTGTCTCTTAAAAAAGTTGGAGGATGAAAAAAATGGCAGCTTCATTAAAAACCCTTTTCTTTTTGGATAAGATAATGTTGGCCGTGGATGCCACGACAATACTTATAGCAAGTTTGATGCTGACAGGGATTATTCATCAAACTTGGTTTGCCGGAGAACAATGCCATATTATCCGTATCGTTTTGCTCACTCCATAAGAAGTGAGCTTTTTATAATATGAAAAAAATCATATTAGTTTTTTGTTAATACCGTTCCAACAATGTTCCGCGCTGCCCGCCAGCTAAGCATCATTTCCCCTTAATCAACCTATTCGCCGACATGGCAGTTTTTTAACTTGACTTTTTATAATTAATATGTTATCATATTCTAATACTTGGGCCCTACAGTCCATCAGATAAAGGAGAAAGGTTATGTCAGGTCTTATGGAGTTGGTATCCAATATGATACCGGATGAAGCGGAATCGCTTAGAGAATTCGTCGAGATCGTAACCAAAAAAGGCTGCGATACCGTAACGATATTGCCCGTGATGGAAGAAAACAAGGAATCAACAAGATATGTCCTTAAATATTCGGCGGACATACCTGACAACAGAAAGGTTGTCTATAAACAGTGCCTCTTCGAGCTTCCCGCCAAAAGCCTGGAGGAAGAGAGCCAAAAAAGTGGGGCCGCAATAAAGCTCTATCTTCTTGGCGAGAAGGCGGCGCAGGATCTTCGGTCAGAGTTTTCCATCCGGGTCAATCTCCTCGGCGGCGAAGACAATCGGCCGATGGACAAGGATTTGTTCGATTTGCTGCACCTGGCCGCGGAAAATTTAGGTATCACAATCTAATTGACGCGAAAAACAGAATCAAAGGATCGCACAGCGCGATCCCTTATTTTTTATACAAAAAGTGCGCAGCCTTCCCGACGCTAAAAGTGGTAAGCAAATATCTAGATTCCAATATTACTCCGCTCTTCCCGCCGCAAGGCGTAATTCTATTGTTTGAGTGGAAAAATAATTATATGATTAATTGTAAGTTCAAAAAGGGCAATAGACCGTATTCAAGGCGGGTCAGGGACGACATCGAACTGTTCGAAAAATATCTTAAAAACCAGCTTGGCTTGCCGTCATATGAAATTTGGAAAAAAATCAAAGATTAGTTTGGAAATCGCTGGCGCCGATAATGCCAGCGATTATCTTTTACTGGAAAAACTAGTCGGCGGCAAAACCTATGCCGCCTTGGCCTCGGAGAAGGAATTCCTTGAAGAAATAAAAAAAGCCACGGTTTATTTTTTTAAAAACAAGGATGAGATTATCGGCCACATCACTTATCGTTTAAACAAAAACGGCAGTGTTCATTTGGGAGGCTTCGCGATCGATCCAAAATACCAAGGCCAAGGTTTCGGACGCAAAGCAATGGAAACAATCTTAGACCTCGCCAAAAACGCCCCCAAGATCGATCTTGTGACCCATCCTGATAATTTAAAAGCAATCAGCTTATACCAATCCTTTGGTTTCAAAATAACGGAGCAAAAAGAAAATTATTACGGCGACGGCGAACCCCGTGTCATTTTAGTGTGGACATCCGGGAAGATCGCTTCTTAACAACCATTCATTAATTAATTCCGGTAAAACAAAAATTTTCTAAATCTATGTGTTTTTCAGCTTCAGCCAGTTTCATTGCCGGAGGAGGGCTCGCCGCGCTGGGCGGTGCTTCTTTGCTGGTCGCCAAAAAAGAAAATAAACTCCTGGCCACCTTTCCGCTTTTATTCGGTATTCAGCAGATCAGCGAGGGCTTCCAATGGCTCAATTTGAACGCGGGTACGACTTCCCATGCCGCCGGCCACTTATTTCTTTTTTTTGCCTTGATTATATGGCCTTTGTATGTTCCGATTTTTGTTTATCTGTTGGATAAAAAAAGGATATTAAAGTGGTTCATGCTTTTGGGAGCGGCTACCGCTCTCTATTTCTCGTGGCTGATGCTGACGGAAACCATAGTAATAAGCCAAGTTAACGCCTGCATCAGATATAGTTTTAATTCGCCCCTCGAAGACCCTATTTTTTTTCTTTATCTTACGGCAATTTTCGGATCATTGCTGATCTCCAGCCATAAAGCTTTCAGATGGTATGGAGCGGCGGCCCTAATTTCGGCGGCGGTTTCCTGGATCTTTTTTACGATGGCTTTTACATCCGTCTGGTGTTTTTTCGCGGCCATCTTGAGTGTAATTTTCTTGCTCTACGCGTATAAGCCTAAATTGCTTAAGTTCCGATAACCGGCGGGCGGAATTTCCCGTTTTAACGGCCGCATCTTGCCTAAAGACGGCCGATCAAACAACGCCTCATCGCCGCAGTCGGCATCTGGAAAAGGCAATATATTCCGGAGGCTAAATTGAAAGTATCTTTGAAAAAACGGTTTTTCATATTTGCTCATAGGCAGAGAGATAGATAATTAAAATAACAATTTTATGGAAGATAGCAAATCTTTTACCCATCCCGCAACTCCAAATCTTAAATATGGCATCCGCGAGATTGTCGATGTCGCGGCCAAATTGAAGGAAATCGATCCTACATATAATTTTGTCTGGGAAAATATCGGCGACCCGATTGCCAAAGGCTGGCCGGTCCCGCCGTTCCTGAAAGAAATTATCAAGGAGGAGGTCGACCGCCCCGGAGACGCGGTCTTTGGCTACTCGCATTCGCGAGGCGCGGTCGGAACAAGAAAATGGGTAGTGGATTACGCTAAACACTTTTCTCCGTCCTCGATTTTGGATTACGAAGATGTCGTTTTTACCAGCGGCTTGGGATCATCCATCGCCATTCTTTATCAAATGCTGAAACCAGGCCGGCGCATTATCCAGCCCGCCCCCGCTTATCCCACTCATTCTTCCTTTGAATCTTTTTCCGCGGGCGCGGCACCCATCGCTTACAAACTGGACCCCAAAAATAATTGGCAGCCCGATTTGGCCCACTTGGAAGAACAGCTGCAAAAACACCCCGAAATAGTCGGCCTACTCGTTATCAATCCCAACAACCCGACGGGCGCGGTTTACGATGAAAAAACTTTGGAAAAAATTGCGGAACTTGCCGAAAAATACCATTTATTCATCGTTGCCGATGAAGTCTATTTCCGCATGGTCTATAATGGCCATCGCCACAATCAAATCACCGAGATCAACCGCAATCGCGTACCCCTTATCGTCCTGCGCGGATTGTCAAAAGACATTCCCTGGCCGGGAGCGCGCTGCGGCTGGATGGAATTTCATTACACCCAAAACCAGACCGATTTCGCCGATTACGCCGCGGCAGTCAAACAACGCCTTCTTTTGGAAGTTTGCTCCACTACCCTGCCGCAAACGGTCTTGCCAAAGTTGTATGAACACCCTTCTTTCGAAGATTGGAACAAGCAATATAATCAAGGATTGGAAGTTGCGGCCAATCAGATCGCCGATATTCTCGCCGCATCGGACTCGCTTAAGGTCATTCGCGCCAACGGAGCTTTTTATCTCATGCCTTTATTCAAAGAAGGAATACTGAATAACCGCCAAACCCTACCCATCAAAAATCCCGAAGTAAAAAAGTATATCGAATTCCTCGCTGGTCCGGCTTCCCTGCCCTTGGATAAACGCTTTACCTATTATTTGCTGGCCAGCGCCGGTATTGTCGCCGTTCCGGCTTCTGATTTTTACGGCCCCTTTCCCGGTTTTCGCGTCACTACCCTTGATCGCGATCCTGCGCGCCGAAAAACCACCTACGAGCGCCTGGTACGAGCGGTAGCCCAATACGTTGAAAGCTGATCAAGCCATCAACCCATTGCAAACTTCCGCGAATGCTCCCGGTTATCGACCCGCGCCGGCATCCGCCAAAAAACCGCGTTTAAAGCGCCGGTTTTTTTGTTTAATGATCGGGTTATTAATCCTGACAATTGAAATTATTTATGCAAAATAACCGTACGGGATAAAACCGGCTTTCAATCGCCGGTTCTTTTTCTGGAAAAACCGGATAACACAAACAAAAAAGGAAATTTTTAGTTTCCTTATTCCCGATTCGCTTCGGGCAAAACCTTTTCTCGATCCGCTTTTGCGATTCTGGCGCTTAACTCGTTTTTGGTAATAACAAAAAAGTATTTTTCGAAAACTTCCAAAACGCGGCCGTAATCGATCATTACGATATCGTTATCCTGCAACGAACCGGAAGTTGATGGCGTAAAAGCAACCAGCGCGTTTTCCCAGAAATGCAGCCGCGAGAATAATGCCGTATCCGTCAAATAGCAAAGCCACATTTCCAGCCAAAAAGGATCGTTGGCGTTTTCTATCTTTAATGCCGGGCCAAGACGTCCAGCCTCCATATAGGCGTCTTCTGGCGTCTGGCCATTTTTTAGCTTAGGCAGAAGAAAATAGTTATGGTCAAACAAAAACTCCTTGGCCGGTTCCATTAAGTTAATCTGTTCCCAATTAATCGGCTGGCCGTCTTTGACCTCTCCCATGTCATACGGCTCCCAACCGTGGGTTGCCAGAATTTCGATCAATTCAGGGCTTAAACTCCAAACACCTTTTACCAGATCCATAGTCCAACCTTCCGTTTTTTTGAAAGACCTTCGAGAATTGTATTATTAACATAAAATACTAATTAGTCAATACCAACCGGACATTCTTACGAAACCGAAACAAAAAAGCGAAGTAAAAGAAAACGGACCTATAAGGTCCGAGTCGATGGAATGATGAATATCTTTAAAATAGGACTAATTTCTTTTTTTTCTTTTTTATACCGCTTTCGATGCTCGGCGCAGAGCCGATGTCCGTCCAGTTTTCTCACTCCCTCCGTACTGCCGCATTTTTCGCATGTCCGGGACCGTTTTAATACCCGCTTCTGTTTTTGGTGTTCTCCATAATGATCGGGACATAAATAAAGATCGGCGTTGGTTACTTTTCTCGCGCCGAATGTTTCGCACCAATCGCATTTTACGCCAAGGTCGATACACAAGCGCTTTCTTTCGGAATGCCGGTAAATATTGGCCCGGCACTCCGGACAAAGAAGTTTCAATCCGTCTTTGGTGATCACGCTCACCACATCTTCCTTGTTGCCGCACCCCACGCAAACCGGCACCAAGTCCTGCTCTCTTTCCTTAAGGTCGGAAAAATATTTGCAGAGAACACTCTTGGTCATTTGTCTTTTTTGGTCAGAAGTAAGGTCTTTCGTGGAAATAAAATGCGCGTGTGTGTACTTCTTGGCATACTTACTTCGATTTATCTTTATTTGTTCCCGGCGATGCTTTTCGCAAAGGATCAAGCCGCTTTTCAGCATTTTTTTCAGCTTGTCTTTGGAACCGCAGACAAAACACTCCCGCCCATCCGAATAATAATCGAATAAGTCGCAGCAATATTCGCAGAGATGATGATTAGCCCTGGTTCCTTTATTGGAATCAGTCTCCCTGCCACACCAATAGCACGGTTCGATCTTTCTTCCTTTTTTTATCTTAATTCCCCCATAAAACTCAAATATTAAAGATCTTATTACGTGATAGAGATATTTTTCAATTATGTCAAGATTTATTCAAAATGGCTCTCCACTTATCATTGAGAAAAATCTTGTAAACCTCGAACCAAGCCACGCTCATTATCCCGATAAAAAACATCAACAAAAAATCGAAAAAAGAAATAGCGCCAAAGTGGAACACTTGGCGCAAAAAAGGATTAAAGATAACCGCCGCCATGAATACCAGCGCGCCAGCCAGGACGAATTTCAAGGCCCGGTTTCCGTTTCTTATTATAAGAAAAAAATTACGCGACCAGGAAAGATTGGTAACGATCAGCATTAAATTAGCGAACACGATCGCGACAAATGTAAGCGTTCTGGCTTCATCGGCGCTTCTGCCCCATTTAAGGGAAAAATAAAATACCGCGAATACCGCGAATAAAACGGCTAATCCTTGGATCAAACTGATAATAAACGATCTTTTCCCGAAAACCTTTTTTTTAAGGTCGCGGGGAGGACGGGACATAATGTTTGGTTCTACCGCTTCCGATTCAAAAACCACCGAGCAAGAGGGATCGATTATCAGCTCCAAAAAAGCGATATGGGCGGGAAAAAAAATGATGGGCATATTAAGAATCACCGGGAGAAAAGACATCCCCGCAATCGGGATGTGAACGGAAAAAATATAAGCGATGGCCTTTTTGAGATTATCGAGGATTCCCCGGCCGGTCCGAACCCCCTGGACAATCGAAGTGAAATCGTCGTTCAGCAAAACAAAATCGGCGGTTTCGCGCGCCACATCCGTCCCCCGCTCGCCCATGGCAATCCCGATGTTCGCCGCCTTCAAGGCCGGGGCATCGTTGACGCCATCGCCGGTCATAACGATCACTTCACCGTCGTTTTTTAAGGCATTGATGATCAGGGTTTTTTGTTCAGGTATTACCCGGGCGAAAATATTGGTATTTTTGATCTTTTCCTTCAATTCCAAAGCACTTAATTTGTTCAGATCGCCGCCGGTAAGACAATTTTCCGGATTTTTCAATCCGATCTTTTTGGCGATGAATTGGGCCGTACCCGGATAGTCGCCGGTGATCATACAAACCCTGATGCCGGCATCGTAACATTCTTTTAAAGCCTGGGGTACCGAAGACCGGATCGGATCGGCAAAACCAAGCAAACCCATGAACTTAAAATCAAACTCGTGCTGGTGCTTGGGCAAAGCGCTTTTCTTGACATCAGCGGCCGCGACCGCGATCAAACGCAATCCGCGGTCCAGCAAAGGACGCATTTGAGTGGTCATTGCCGATTTTTCCGCTTCGTTAAAATGGCAAAGGTCGGCAATAGCCTCGGGAGCTCCTTTCGCCGCCGCAACATACCGATCCCTGTCGTGCGACTCCCAAACATGAGACAGAGCCAGTAAATTGCCGGAAAAGGGATACTCTTTGACCAGTTCCCAGTTATCGTGTAAATGGCCGGTAGCCGAAAGCAAAAACATGCCCGTTTTTTTTATTTCCTTTTCTATCGGATCGAACGGATCCCGCTGGCTCGCTAAGATCGCGTACTCCATCAACAAGTGGCAATCTTCGGGCAGGGACTCTCTCTTATCTTCGTAAGCTTCGACCTCGACCATTCCTCGTCCGGCCGAAAGCGAATCCAGCTTCATTTGGTTCAATGTGAGTGTTCCGGTCTTATCCACGCAAAGAACGGTAGCCGAACCAAGCATCTCGACCGCCGCCGTGTTGCGGGTAAGCACCCTCCTTTTCGATAAGCGCCAGGCGCCCAAGGTCAAAAAGATCAAAAGCACCACCGGAAACTCCTCGGGCAACATCGACATACTGATGGTCAATCCGTATAAAAAACCTTCAAGCCAACCACCGCGAAAAAATCCGAAAAAAACCACGACAACGGCGCAAAGAACCAAACCGATCGAACCAAAAAGCTTAACCAAGTAAGCTGTTTCTTTTTTTAAAAGCGGCTCGCTTTCCTTTATTTCCTGAAGGGATTTGCCTATTTTCCCCATTTGCGTCTCCAGGGCAGTCGCCAAAACCCGAGCCGTCGCGTGCCCCCTCACTATCAAGGTTCCCGAATAAATAAAGGGGGAATTATCCCCACCGGGGCACCTCTCGTCAAGATCGGCGTTACCGTCCCATTCCAGCTTGGAAACAGATAACGACTCCCCGGTAAGCATCGATTCGTCAACCATTAAATTGCCCGAAGTAAGAACCACCGCGTCCGCGGGAACACGATCGCCTTCGTTAATAATAAGAACATCGCCCCTGACCACCTCCCGGCCCGCCACGCGCCGCTGAACACCATCGCGTAAAACAAGAGCGCGGGGACTGGACAAGTTCCTCAAAGCTTCCAACGCCCGTTCGGTTTTCCTCTCCTGATAAAAAGTAATGCCGATAATAAAAAAGGTGAACAATGAAAGCATGACCGCGTCCGATCTTTCCCCGAGCAAAAAATAAATGACGCCGGCTCCGACCAGAAGCAGCAGCATAGGCTCCCGAAGAACCTCGAAAAATATGTAAAAAGCGCTCCGCTTTTTTTGGGCCGGCAACTCGTTGTATCCCTCGCGGATCAGTCTGGCTTCCGCTTCTTTGGCGGTAAGCCCCTGCAATTGTTCTATCTTTATTCGTTCGTTGGTTATCATGGATATCAGCTTTATTGTACTAGAATATGAGCGTCGTTAAAAGCATCACCGGATAGATCCGCGCATAAGGAATCAGGCGGTCGGTACGTCAGCCCGCTTGAGTGAACCACCTCACCGCCAATTTAGCCGAAGAACCTATGGATTTTATTGACTTTTTTTCAAAGCTGCCCGTTTAAGACGATGTTGGCATTTTCTCAATAGATTTTTGACTTTTCTAAATTGATTTCGGAAAAGTGTATTTAAGACAAAAATATTGTACAATATAGGCGTTAATATCGATAAAAGTTAATATAAAAGAGTTTGAATTCCGCCGATCTTAAAAAACGAGCCGCATTCAAATTTTTTTAACAAAAATTATGGAAAATAAATCTTCATCAAAATATTATTTGTTTGGCGCGATAATTTTGGTACTGGTTATAATCATAATAGTATTATTGCTGAAAGGCTCTAAACCCGCCGAACAAAAACCTCAAACGGAAAGTAACACCGGCACACCGACAGTAAACACTCCCGCGCCGGTTGCTCCCGGTACGCCCGATACATCTGCGCCCGGAACGCCCGATATGTCTGTTGTAGAACAGACGCCGGATAATGGCTTGATAGGAACTTGGACCTCGTCCGTTAAGGACAAAGGAATGGAAGGATCGGGAAAAGTGGCCATTCGCGGAACCGCGGCCCAAGTCAAATTGACCAGTGACGTTGATTTGGTTATCCAAAAAGTGGAAAACAATACTGCCGACGGAACAATAACTTTCAATAATTCGTGTCTGGCCTCAACGATATCCGTTCCCGGAAAACCGGATGTTGTCGAACCGGCGCAATGTTTAAGCCTCGCGACTCGGCCGGCTTCACTACAGATAGACGGCGATAAAATCAGCTACACCGGCAAAAGCGACCTTGGCGCCGATATTAGCCTTACCGGTACTTATACCAATGATTCCATCTCGGGCACTTTCACCAGAACCGGCACATCCGGAGTGATCAACGGAACATTCAGCCTGGTACGCGTGAAAAACTAGGAAAAATTAAAGATTCGGTTTGGATAAATTTATATGTTCCCAAAAACCGCCCATCTCCGGGCGGTTTTCATTGGCTGCCCCATTAGGACAACAGCGAACTTTACCGTAATTCTGCCCAATTTGATCCATCAGTCAAAGAAGAGAGATTTGAAGGTCTAATCTACCCCCGACTATGCTTCACTTGCCCCTCTTCGGCGTACCTCCGAGGGGCTGCGCTCGCAATTAGCCGCTGGCGCACCAGCCGGCCCGGAATCGAGGCATCCACAACGCATTTTAGCCGCAGGTGGGGGG
>CAINCQ010000016.1 GCA_903847095.1 uncultured bacterium | reverse complement strand
TGCAAGTTTTTTTCTTCGGACTCCAATTGCAGGATTTTTGTTTCTTCCTTTTTTTCGGCAAGCTCAAGCTCGATCTTTTTGATCTCAATTTCCGACCGGGTGATCTGGTCTTCTATTTCCCATCTCCTTCTTTCTATCTGTTTTCTTTTGTCTTCCAGGTCCCAAAGCCGTTGGGACAATATTTTTTCTTCGGCAAGCGTAAGATTGCCTTGATTGGTTTTTTCTAGGCGTTCTTTTTTATCTTCTATCTCTGTTTCCTTGTCGATTATCAAACCTAACTCCCCGCTTCTTCCCAGCTCGACCTCGGCCATTAGTTGCGTTCTTTGATTTTCAAGCGGTTCGTTTTTGGTAGCCAGATCCAAGAGGTGTTTTTCCACTTCCGCGCGGTCGACTTGAATTCTTTCTTTCGCTTCTTTCAAAAGGACGGGCAGTACGAGCTCGTTTTTTCTTTTCAGTCTTTTTTGGTCTTCTTCGGAGAGCGATATTTCTTCTTTTTCCTCGGCGATTTTTTCTTCCAGTTTTCTTCTTTTTTCCTCTTGCAAGTTTTTTTCTTCGGACTCCAATTGCAGGATTTTTGTTTCTTCCTTTTTTTCGGCCAGCTCTTTCTTGATCTTTTCTTCGATTTCCGATTCGCTTCTTTGTTCGCTGCCTTCGACGGATAATTGTTCTTGTTTTTTTTCGAAGACGGGCGTTTTCGCGGTTTTTATTTCTTCGTTCGTTTCTTGGGCTTGGAGTGTAGGCTGAGACTGGGGTTGCTTTTCTTCTTCTCTTTTTGGTTGGTTACTTGAAGCCGGCTGTTCTTTTATTGGCGGAATTTGTTCTGTTTGAAACTCGAACGTTTGAGGTAGAGATGCCATCATCTCCTTTGAAATTTGCCTTTCAAGTTCTTTTTCCAAGTTGCTCGCAGCCGCCGTCTCCCGGTTTTTTAAGTCTGGCTTAGGGGGCGTTGGAACTTCGGGAGCGGGAGGAATGGGTGCGGTTCCGGTTTCCCGTGAGGCGGTTGCCGGAGGGATCACGGGTGTTGCCGTAACCTCAAAATTCGGAGGTGTGTCCCTCCTTTCCGATCCAGATATGGCAAGCGCCAGTCTGTTTTCCAGGTCAGCTTCAATCGTATTCTTTTCGAGTAAAACGGCGTTCTCCGTATGCTGGCCTTTGGAACCTTTTCCCTGGAGGCTCGCGATATCCTGAGCCATCGTTTTTATTTGGCCGTGTTTTAGGTTCAGCATGATTGGAGCGTCGAAATTTTAAAAATCACTTCCATATCTTTAGCTTAATGTTTTTCACAACTAAAAGCGTTAAAAACAAAATGTTCTTTGTTGATCCGTAACGAGACGGAGGGTCAACAAGCTGCCGCGCGCCCAAAAAGGCAGTTGTTCATTTATCATAAACCTTAATTTTTTCTTTTCAAAGTGCATAATCGCGCGTTGATACAAAAAAGCAGGATAAAAGCATCATCCTGTTTTTTTGGCCGTTCTTTTTGGGATTATTTTGCAATGAAATATTAAGGTTTTTCGCTTTTCTCCGGAGTTTGTACTATCTGGCAGAATGCCTTCCCTCCCGCGGAAGTCAATCGGATAATATCAATAAAATAATAAAATTTACTTTTTCGCGTCTTTCATCGAAAGGTCGATGCGTCCCAATTCATCGATCCCGATCACCTTAACCTGCACCAAGTCTCCAAGCTTAACTACATCTTCCACTTTATCTACTCGCCGGTCGGTCAGTTTCGAAATATGGACCATTCCTTCCTGGTTTGGCAGGATTTCCACGAAAGCTCCGAAGTTAAGGATCCTTTTTACCTTTCCTTGAAAGACCTCCCCTACTTTAACCTCGCGCGTGATGTTTAAGATCCATTCGACAGCCTTTTTTCCGGATTCCTCTTTTTCGGCAGTAATAAAGATCTTGCCGTCGTCTTCGATATCGATCAGTACGCCGCATTGGTCGATGATCTCATTGATCATTTTACCTCCTGGTCCGATCACTTCGCGGATTTTATCGGGATTGATCTGGAGAGTTAAAATGCGCGGAGCGTAAGGTGAAAGTTCCGGTCGCGGCCTTGAGATCACTTTTTCCATCTCGCCCAGGATAAAGGATCGCGCTTCCTTTCCGCGCTGTAACGTTTCTTTAAGTATTCTTTCGTCTATACCGTCTATCTTAACGTCCATCTGGATTGCCGTGATGCCTGTTCGCGTGCCCGCGACTTTGAAGTCCATATCGCCATAATGATCCTCCGGGCCTTGAATGTCGGTGAGGATCCGGTAGTTTCCTTGAGTGTCGGTTATAAGGCCCAGCGATATGCCGGTAGCCAATGTTTTTATCGGGACACCCGCGTCCATTAAAGCGAGCGATGCCGCCGACAATGAGGCCTGGCTGGTGGAGCCGTTGGATGACAGAATCTCGGAAACCACCCTGATAGTATAAGGAAATTCTTCGATCGGAGGCATTAGAGAAAGAAGTGTTTTTTCAACGAGCATTCCGTGGCCGATCTCTCTCCGGCCCGGTCCCCGCATCGGTTTTACTTCTCCGACGGAATAAGGCGGAAAATTATAGTGATGGAAGAATCTTTTTTTACCGACGATTTCCATTCCTTCCAATAATTGTGAATCGCCGGGCGCGCCAAGCGTTAAGATCGACAGGCATTTTGTCTCGCCTCTCGTGAAAAATCCCGAGCCATGCGCGCGCGGTACCAAGGCGATCTGCGCGCTAATATCGCGGACCTGGTCCAGTTTTCTGCCATCGGGGCGGAGTCCCCGTTTCAGTACGTTTTCGTGAAGGATTTTTTCTATTTCCTTATCGATAAAGTCGCTGGCGTACCGGATCTTTTCTTCCTGGCCGGGATATTTCTCGCCGAGTGCTTTTTCCAGGGTTTCCTGGACGTTTTTTAATTTTTCGGCGCTTATTCTCTTTTCCCGCTGGTAAAGCGCCTTCTCAAGAGTATCGCCGACGAAGCCGGTGATGAATTCTTCAAGCTCCTGGTCTTTGGCCGGCGCGGCAATTTTTTCCTTTTCCTTGCCCGTCGCTTTGATAATTTCGGATTGGAAATCCAATAGTTGTTTGATGTAAGGTTTGGCAAAATCATACGCTTTGGTGATCGCGTCTTCCTGCGCTTCGCGAAATCCTCCCTCGATCATATTGATGATCACCTTCCCTTTTCTCTCTATTCCGGAGAAAACCACGTCAACTTCGCTGTTTAGGCGTTGTTCATAGGTTGGATTGAGCACGTATTCCCCATTTACCAAGCCTACCCGTACTCCAATGGTCGGTCCGTTCCATGGTATATCGGAAACCGCCAGGGCCAAGGATGTGCCAAGCAATCCTAAAATATCGGGTTCGTTCTGGGCATCCCAGGAGAGTACGGTTATTACCGTTTGGACTTCCCGTTTTAACCATTCGGGAAAAAGAGGCCGAATCGTTCGGTCGATCAGGCGGGCGTTAAGGATGGCTTCGTCACTGGGGCGTGTTTCCCGTTTGATGTATCGCGATCCTTTGATTTTTCCGGATGCGTAGTATTTTTCTTCGTAGTCAACCATCAAGGGAAAGAATCCCATGCCTGGCTTCTCTCTTTGCGACATTACTGCCGTTGCCAGAACCATGGTGTCGCCGTATCGTACCAAAGCCGCTCCGTTGGCTTGTTCGGCCAGGGCGTTGATCTCGATGCTAAGTTCGGTATCACCCAAAACTAGCGAGAACTTCTTGTTTGAAATCTTGTCGTTTTCCATATTCTAATTATTAGATCTAAAGGAGTTGTTCGATTTTTTGCGAAAAATCACTTTCTTAATAAAAACTTTTCCGGATATTTTTCGATATCGATGAATTCATCGGCGGATTCTTTCAGTTTTGACGAGGCCGACCGGCTGAACGCGATCACCTCTACCCTTTTGCCTTGATTTTTCAGATAATCGACAAGTTGCAAAAAGTCGCCGTCGCCGGAAGCCAGCACTATCGTATCAACCGATGGAGAAATCCTTATGGCGTCGACGGTGATGCCTACGTCCCAATCGGCTTTTTTCAAGCCGTCGTAAAATTCCTGAAGATCCCTTATCCGGGTTTCGATTCCAAGCTTTATTAAAGCTTCGAAAAACGGTTTTTCCTCGCCGGTTTTTGTCCTTACCACGTATCCGAACGCCCTGATCAAGTTTCTTTTACCAACCGCTACCTTGAGGATCTCCCGAAAATTGACCCGCGCCTGATAGAGGTTCCGGGCCGAATGATAAAGGTTTTGCACGTCTATTAAAACGGCTATCCTCTGGCCCGCTAGTTGTGGGACTGTGTTCATTAAATTTGTTCGGCTTTTTCCAACTAAATTGCCGCTTAAGCGGCAATTATTGGTCTATTTATTTCTTAAGCCCTATTTTTTTTAAAACCGCGGCATATCGATTCGCATCGATATCACGGAGATAATTCAAAAACTTGCGGCGTTTAGACACCATTTTCAACAAACCCCGTTTGGAGTGGATGTCTTTTTGGTGTTTTTTCAGATGGGCCTGAAGGTGGTCGATTTCTTCGCTTAAGATGGCCACCTGAACATCGGGTGAGCCGGTATCTTCGTTATGAAGCTTGTACTTTTCTATCAGTTTCGTTTTCTCTTCTTTGGTTAACATATCTTTTTGTTTTAATTCCGCAGAAATTATTTATGATTATCTTGAACTATTTTGTCCGCAAAATGTAATTCCGTAATTTGGGTGATTAATTTGTACCTTGGAAAACACTCCGCGCTTTTTATAAATTATTACCTTTTCCCTAATTACTGATTACTGCAACCGTAGCGTAGCGAAGGTTGCTTGTGCCCCCAGCAGGACTCGAACCTGCAACTCACTGCTTAAGAGGCAGTTACTCTACCGTTGAGTTATGGGGGCTCAACCGGTTCCAATGCCCTATCTTCCAGCATTTTCCGGCGCGTTTTTGTTTATCGGCAGCGAAGCAGATAGAAGCCTTTGGCTTCCTTTCCCGCGGGATTAGGAGGAAGAGCGAGCTTTTCGAAAGAATACTGTGCCGCATCGGTTCGCAATAGTCTATTTTACGGATTTTCGCTTCCTTTGCAAACCTCCAAGTCTCCCTCTTCGTACGTTCCGATATCCCCCTTCGCGCAAGTTAGGGAGAATGACCACCATTTACCTTCGGTTCCTTCCCAGGCAGTAACTTTCATGGCCGACAGGGCGGTGTTCACTACAACCCAGCCGGTGAGAATGATCGCCAAACCCATTAATGTCGAGAACAGCACTTTTTTCGTTTTATTCATTGCTTCGGCACTGTCCTTATTGACGATCAGATTGAACCCGGACAAGATGATTATCAACGCGGCAACAGGGGGAATGATCAAAAGAAAGATGAAATCAACGATCGTTTTCACCATCGAAAACAAGAAGCAAAGATCGCAAGGAGACTCTCCCGGCCCTCCGCAAGGAACCAATCCGGCGGCCAAAACAGGGGCCGCGGCCGCAAAAAACAAAACTACAACGAAGGCACTTATCAATTCGGGGCGGAGCAAAAGATTAACAAACTTTTCTATCGGAATACCCTGGTGTTTCGGATCGCGAAAGTTTATTATTATTTTTTTCATTTTTTAAGCCTTAAGATCAATTTAACTCTTAACGCGCCGATTGTCAGGAAAGAAAATATTCTAACGCCCGTTTCCTTTCTTGTGCCTCTGGAGGGAATTGAACCCCCATCGCCGGTTCCGAAGACCGGCACTTTGTCCATTAAGCTACAGAGGCCGAAATTGTAGGAGCGATTTTGGCCAAAGAGCTTTAACTTTTTATACCAGAATTATTGAAAAAAAGCAAATTGTAATGTAAGCTAGATTCACTTAAGAGGCCGACGCGCCGCAGCGTATGTCTTACAACCGAAAAATATAAGCCATTTTTATGGAAATTTTGAAAAAAATACCATCCGAAGTGAGATTTGCCATCGAAGAGCTTCAAAAGAACGGATTTGAGGCTTATATAGTAGGCGGATGCGTTCGCGACCTGTTGCGCGAGGTGGAGCCCGAGGATTGGGATGTTGCGACCAGCGCTCTGCCTGGTCAGATCCAGGCCGTTTTTTTGAATAATTATTCCGACAATAAATTCGGTACGATCACGGCCCGGATAGAAAAGAGCGGTCTTGGAAAAAGAATTCCCAAGGTGGGCCAAACCGGCGACAATGGTTCCAAAAATGAAGATTTTTTTGAGATCGAGATCACTCCTTATCGGATCGAATCGGAATATAGCGATAGGCGTCATCCCGATAGCGTGGAATGGGCCAAAAATATCAAAGAGGACCTGGCGCGCCGCGATTTCACGGTCAATGCCATTGCTTTGAGCTACGGGTCAAAAAACGGAAAGATCGAAGCCGAGGTTATCGATCCGTTTGGCGGACGAGCCGACCTTAAGGCAAAGATCATCAAAGCGGTGCGCGAGGCGAACGAAAGGTTTTCCGAAGATGCTTTGCGTATGATGCGCGCGGCCCGTTTCGCGATTACCCTCGGAAAGGGTTGGATAATCGATAGCAAAACTTCGGAGGCCATCAAAAAAAATTCTTCTTTACTGGCCAATATTTCAAAAGAAAGGATCCGTGACGAATTCCTGAAAATGATGGCTACCGACCGGGCCGATGAAGGCATTGAACTGCTGCGCGAACTCGGCCTTTTAAAGAATATCATCCCGGAGCTTGAAGAAGGCTACGATGTCGGTCAGAACAAACATCATGTTTATGATATTTATAAACATTCCCTGTATTCGCTAAGGTTTGCCGCGCGTTCCAAGTTTAATATATATGTAAAGATCGCTGCCCTGCTCCACGATGTGGGTAAGGCGCGCGCCAAACAAGGCAACGGACCCGATTCGACTTTTTATAACCATGAGGTTATCGGGGCTAAAATGGCGGAGCAGATATTGAACCGCCTTAAATTTCCCAAAAGAGATTCGGAAAGGATCGTCCGGCTGGTCCGGTACCATTTGTTTTATTACAATGTTGGCGAGGTCGGCGAAGCGTCGGTAAGGCGTCTGGTCCGGAAGGTGGGTTTGGATTACGTGGATGAACTTCTGCAGGTCAGGATGGCTGACCGGATCGGTTCGGGATGCCCCAAAGCCGAGCCTTACAAATTGAGGCATATGCGGTATTTGATCGAGAAAACGGCCAAGGATCCGATCTCCGTCAAAATGCTTCGCGTCAACGGCGGGGATGTGATGAAGATCCTGGATATTTTGCCCGGACCGAAGATCGGAGCGATCCTGGATGTTTTACTTGGATATGTTTTGGAGGATCCGGCCAAGAACGATAAGGTTTTCCTTACCGATCAGGTTCGGAAGCTGGGCCGGTTGAGCGAAGAAAAGCTGGCGGAGACAGCGAAAAAGGCGGAACAGAAAAAGGATGTGGTGGAAGAAAAAAACGACGAGATGACAAAGCGCAAGTATTGGGTGACGTAGAGGCGAAACGAAAAATCTAAAACAGCCCTGTCCCCCACCGGCCGAGGTTTAAAGTGAAAAATCCAGTATATAAATTTCTGAAAATAATTTCAGAATTTTTTCGCAATAGCTGCATAATGAAAGCTGTAATAGAAATTCCAAAAGGAGACGACCGGCGAAGGCATTACGTTGCTCAAAAAAAAGAGTTTGTCGATTTCGGTCCGATCAAAGAAATAATTCCCGTGAACAACGGGGTAATGCCCGTAGACTACGGTTTTTTGCCCGATACTCGCAACATAAAAGAAGGAGACGAAATCGATGTTTTGGTTTTGTCAAAAGAAAAATTAAGCGTTGGGCAGAGTCTTGATGTCGAGCCGGTTGCTTTATTGCGGCGGGATGATGGCGACGATAAGATCGTGGCGGCTGACCGGACAACGTGCGGAATAAAAAAATGGGAGGATATCGACGCGGAATCGCGAAAAACGATCGTCGGCTATTTTGGCTTCCGGCACAAGATAGTTTCGATCGAGAGTTCGGATTGTGCCAAGCAATATATAGAACGGGCCGGAGGGATCGATTAGCCTTCCCCTGCCCTGTTCAGCGTTGCGAACGAGCGGAGTAATAAAAAAGCCCGTGGAAAAACCGGGCGTTTATGTTTAATTAGTCTGACAGAATGCTCCGGGCTTTGCCTCGGGGCAGTTTATTTTTTTCCAATTCCCTTCTCCATAAAACCAGCGATGTCTGCGGCAGGAGAATCACATTAAATCCTTCATCAAAGATCGCTCTAGCGGCTTTTTCGCCGGCGAGGGTTGGTCCAGACAGCGGCAGTATTTCCACATGCCGCTTGCCGTTATAAGTTGGCTGGACAGCAATGATCAGATCGTCTTTGTGGCAGCCGACCGCTCCGCAAACGGCTTTAATGATGCCGTTGATTTTTTCTAAAGGCTTTTCGATATCATCTTCATTGAATCCAAAATAGCTGATTTTAAACAATCTTATTACCTCCAAAAATGATGCTATCGATAATGCCGGAAAATGTCAACTTTACTTTTTGCTCATGGCCGCAATCTTTAAGCGCTTAATCCATTTACAAAACGCGGTTAGTGGGGTAAGATTTGGATATTGGAAATTTCGCGGGGCGGAATATGCCGGCAGTATACATCCTTCGGGAGGATGCAGACTGGGTTCAATTCCCAGCGCCCCGACCAAAGAAAAAACAGGACAAGTGTCCTGTTTTTTTTGTCGCGGATCAGACTACCCTATTACTTTGTCTGGAGCAAGCTGCCTATATCGATGCCCAATTGCGAGAGGGCGACGGCGCCAAGGATGGAGATGGCAACCAACGCGATCAGGACGAGAGCACCAAGAACAATGCAAACTATGATCGCGGTCCGGGTGTTTTTGCTGGGCGTAAGGGCAGAGTCTTTTTTTAGGTTTTTCAGGTCCTTAAAGACGTAATAAAGAAAAACGGTTTGTAGCGGCGCGAGAATGAATGACGTAACCGACTGGATGAAATCCGAAAGAAACATGAATATCTGAGGAGCGTTCACTGCCTTAAGTCCGGCTCCGAAAGCCGAGAACAGCCAGGACAATAAAACGAAAAGGCCGGCCAATGCCCATAAGCGGAACATAACTCCCCACCACTTCCCTCTTACGTATTCGCGGCTTTTTAAAAGAGCGTTCATTCCCCTTTCGTTTTCAAAAAGGAAAATGATCGCGGCGAAGGAAAACCAAATCGAAAAAATGATTCCCGGAATAACGAATAAAAAGAAGCCGCACAATGATATGAGGCCGGAGAAAACAGCGATCCAGGCAAAACCTCCTATTCGGTTGCGGGTTTTTTTATACGACTCGATAGCACCGATCGGTTCTTCGGCGCAGGCGTTGTACAAGAGAGTGACTTGGCTCCAAAAAGACAAATAAAATAGCGCGCCGATGGCCAAGAGCGCGAGTATAATTCCTAAAATAATAACAACGACAGTAAAAGACTTTCCAACCACGGCAGCCAATGCGGCAAACAAAGCGATGCCGATAAGCAAGATGGCGATAATCGCTATCGCGGCCAGGGCGGAAATAAGTTCAATACCAAGCAAAGATTTTAGTTTAAGCCGGTAAACCTTCCACGCTTTATTAAGCAGCTCATTAAAAGGTGCTAATGAAGTCGAGATGTTTGTCTGTCCTGTCTGTCCAGTCTTGTCTTGTGATATTTGTCCTGTCTGTTCTGTCTTGTCTGACTGGTCTTCAATACGTTGTTCGGCTTCCGCCATAGTTTTTAAATGCGCATTACGTTGTTGGCCTTACCGATATCGGTATAAGCGGAACAAGTTAATTACGCAATATTATTTTAATAGCAATTTAATCTAAACTATTTTGCGAGTTTTAAAATGGTCGTAAATAATAAAACTTATTTCGATTATAGCCGAACAAAAATAATTTTGCAAAAGCCAGACAGACAAGACAAGACAGGACAAATGACAAGACTGGACAGACATGCCAGACAAGACAGAACAGACACGCCATTGCGCAACATAATTTTTTTTCGTACACTTAAGTATTAATCGATAAAAAAATGGAAGAGACAAATAACGAATACATTGTTACTTTGTATGAAGCGTGCGAGTTGCTTAATAAAAGCGCGCGTACGGTTAGCCGGTATGTCCGGAAAGGTTTCCTCAACCCAATGTCTATCCGAAGCCGGAAAGGTACTTTGGAGTATCGTTTCAGCCGCGCCGAATTGGATTCCCTTAAAGACCGGGAAGACGAGATAAGACAAGCTACTTTCGCCGAAGACGAGACATCGGAACCGGTGTCGGCTCAATTCGCGAGCATTGATTTGGCGCGAGAGCGTCCGTCAGTTGAAATGCCATTCGTTATCCAAGGTGAAGCGCCGACACCGGACACATCAGAGACATCAGACATGACTGGACAGACTAGACCTCAGATAATGCCGGAAGTTGAAACCAAAAAGGAAGCCGAGCCTTTAATAGGGGATAATTCGGTCGCGACTGCCGGGGAACGGCAATCCAATAGTGTGGCTATTCCTAGCGCGGACAAGGAGATTATCGATCTTTTAAAAGAAACGACCGGTATGTTGCGCGACCAGTTGTATGTTAAGGACGAACAGATCAAAAGCCTTAACGACAAGATCGATAATTTAATCGAGCGTGACCGCGAAACCAATATTCTGTTAAAAGGTTTACAGGATAGGTTCTTATATTTAGAAAAACCGAAAGCCGATTCGCCCAGGTCCGGCAACGAGAAAGCGGAAACCGAACCGTCGCCAAGCGCGTCCGTTAAATCCGCTAAAGAGGCCAGGGAAGAAAATAAAAACAAGAATAATAAAAATACTAAGGAAAGACAAGACAAGCCAGAGAAGCTTAATAAACAAAAGAAAAACAACCAGGACACTCCGAAAAAAGGATTTTGGGGGGGTCTATTCGGCAAATAGATAAAGTCGGTATTTAAATTTAAAGAGGGGAGAGTGCCCCTCTTTTTATTTGACATTGCCGTCATTTATGTTATTATAACGAAAGCTTAACGGGCTTATTGTACCTTAATAAGGAGGCAGGAACATGGATGAATCAACCAGGGATGTCGGGCCGGAAAGCTTTGAAGAAGAACTCGCGCAAAGAGGAGCGAGCCTTCAGAAAATTCTTGACGGGATAGCTAGTTTTGAAGAAAAAAAACAGCGTTTGGGCCAAAACAAAACGTTTATTTTATGTACGATGGGCGGGTTTGAACGCATGTTTATCAACTATCCTGACTGGGCTTGGCTGGTCAATGGAGATAAAGCCAAACTAAAGCGGAACCGACAGCTGGAAAAGGAGCTGGCGGAAATCGAAACCCGATTGGTCGAAGAAAATGGCCGGAAGTTTCGCGAGATCAAAGACATTCGCGAGTTTGTCGATGACCATCTCTTTGACTGCGATGATGAGTTTAAGGAACAACGGATTCGACTGAACATCGTTCTTGAAATGCGGAACGTCATTTTGTGCGTTATCCGCGTCCTGGAGCTTTTATTGGAAGACCGGCCGAATGAAGAATATCTCAAAATGCAATGGCCGGTGCTCATCGAAATGGTCGAGCGGGTTAACGGCACGATGAAGAGATATAGCGATCTGATTGGCAAGGCGCTGGAGGAAAATAAAATAGAAAACGGGCGCGAAAAGTTTTCCGGGGAGTTTCCGTTCGCGACGGCCCTATCGATTACCGAAGGCAAAACAAATAATCAGGAAATCATTAGCGCGGTCGACCGCATAAAAGAGCTGGCGGAATCGTCGGAGAAAATTTTGGACGATCAGGTCGTCCTGCTGGAAGACGCGCTTGCCCGGTACCGAACCGCTTTTGTCCAGCGGGTTTCCGGACACGAAGAAACGGAAAAAACAGAAGCAGCTTAAAGAGGGGAGTTGAACAACAACTCTCTTTTTGTTTGACAAAATCAAAAAATAATGTTATCATAAAAAGGGTTAAAAATTCAGAGGTGAAGTTGATGGATAATATTGAGGACTTTAAATGGTTTGAAGAAGAGGCGAGGCGGAAAATCGCTTTATCGACACCATTAATTGATCAGGCCAAGGGTGCAAATCAAAAATATCACCAGGCTTTAAAAAGCTGGCTCGATGCGGAAAAAGAGTTAGGTTTTAACCACAGGTTTTTGATCGATGAATGGCAGGCTATGGCAAGGTTGCTATATAGACAACAAACGGTCGATTATCTAAGGCTGCGCGAAGAACAACAGGAAGCCTGGCATGTAACCTGCGAAGCGGACAGGCAGCGGGATAACGTTTTGGCTCAGATCGATCAATTTCTTGACCAGGGGTTGGCGATCCATGACCAGGGTTATATTGCCCGGAAAACGATTGTTTTGGCAATGGTCGATCTGACCCTTCATTTGGGGTCGCTGGGATATTCTTCCCGGCTGGCCGCCCAAAGCGGCAAGACTCCGCAGGCAAGTAGCGCGGCATTGCAAGTCATTAATGGTTTTGCAGCCGAGACGGGTGCCAGAATTTATAAGTGCGATGCCGCATTGCGGGCGCGTCAGGGGTTTGACGGTTTGGCCGAGTTGACCGGTCCGCTCGAAGCTGGAGAATTTATTCAGGCTTTAAATTACCAGCCCTTTGATCGTGATAGATGCAATGAACTGGCGGGTCTTACCGAAAAATTGCGCCAGGCGCTTCAGAAGAGAACGGAAGCTTTGGAGGCGGAGCTTTACCGCTATCGCCAAGAATATGTTAAGCGGTACGAAATTTAAGATGCTTAATAGGGGAGCTGAACAACAGCTCTCTTTTTGTTTGACAAACAAGTTATTTCGTTTAAGGTGTATAAAGAGATTTGTACTTTAAAAATGGAGGCAGGTTCATGGAAATTCCTAAAGAAATAGTTTTGGGTATTAAGACAAGGCAGGGCGCGGTTGAGGCGCTTGGCGAACAGGTAAGCCGGGCAGCCGGCGAATCGCTGGAAGTAGACAGGCTGCTGGAAGAAGCAATGGCACCCGAAAAGTTTCCAGAAAAATTTCTTGTGCCGTTTTGCATCACGATCAAAAAAACAACCGGTTTATGGGTGGAAGCTTTAGGTGGTTCCGAATCGAGATTCGATGAATTAAGGAGGCGCCAGGTCGAGTCGCAAAACGAATTCGACAAATATCGAATGCGGGAATTGGAAGCGGAACAGGCTTTATGGGATTTCATCGACCGTTATTTGCGGACGACCGATTCGATATATAAAAAACGTTCGGAGGCTCTTGAAGCCATAAGAAAGATCAATGAGATTGCCGAAAAATTCTATCGGGAAGCCACCGATATCCGCTGCGCTTTGATCGGATTTAAAAGCCCGCAGGAGTTCGAGCGGATTAGGGTCGACGGCATGGTTAAGATGAGGGAATTGCTTCCCAGAGCCATCGAAGGCTTGCAGCCCTGGGAAAAGTTTTTGTTTGATCGGGGGGATGACGAGTTGTTGGAGCCATTCAGCGGAGGGTTTAAGCGATTGCTCCTTCGGCTAAGCGCTTGCACGCTTAAGTCAGAAACCATGGAGAGGACCGAGCATGAGCTTGATGTCATTCTTGAGGTCATGAGGAATATGACCAACGGCACAAGGTATCCGAATTGGCTTGATAGGGAATGGTTGAGTCCCAAAGTGGATCGCGTAAAAAGACTGGCCTTGGAAGCCGATTAGAGAGTTGAATAACTCTCTTTTTTGTTGACAAAATGTATAATCTATCTATAATCTTGGCAAAGACAGCACTTTAAAAAGGAGGATAGTTATGAAAGTACCGATACCGAAGGAAATTGTTGACGGGATACGGGAGAGGCAACAAGCCGTTGAGGCCGCGGACAATAATTTAAAAGAAGCGGGCGAGGCAACCTTTGAGGCCAGCGCAGCTTATTGCGACGCGAAGACTCCGGACGGATTCCGCGGTAATTATTTAGTGCCGTTATGCGTTTTTATCGAATCAACGTTCAAAGTGTGGCTGGATTTTCTCGGAGGAAGCAAGAAAGAATTATTGCGTCTGCAAGCGGCTAAGCAAGAGAAGCAGTCGGATTGGGAGCGGGCGTCGGCGGACAAGGAACACAAAGAAGAAGATCTGAATGAATACATCGGGAGATATCTTAAGTCGGAAGATCCCGAATACGGATACCTTGCGGAACAATTCGCCGCGGTAGATAAGCTTTTTAAAGCCACGGAAGATTTCTTAAATCTTTTTTACGAAGCTACCGATTCCATGAATGGCCAGGGAGGCGAAAAAGATAAAACTATCCTTAGACATAACCTTGCCCGGATCGACTTGGAATTTTCGACCGTAAAACGAGCCGTTATGGCTTATTTGCCGGTTGTAAGCCAGGAAAGAGAGATTGGCATCAAGGATGGCCTTCAGAAAGCTTATGGAAGCCTGGTCAAGAGTTTGGAAAAAGCGAAAAAGTCGCAAAATTCCCCGGAGGCATACCATGATTTTTACATGCTTAGTGGTCCGGTGCTGGAGTTTTGCAATGTTCTTTTGAATTACCGGGATGAGCTTGACGGAAAGATCCGGGCGCGGATCGATCCCGTGCTCGCGGAGTGTTTGAAAGAGAGTTGAAGAACTCTCTTTTTTTTGACAAAAAATGATAATTTATTTACAATTTCGGCAGCGCACTTTTCAAAGGAGGATTTTAATGGAGCTACCGTTAGAAATAATCATCGGAGTGAAAGAAAGATATGATTCGGTTGGGTCCGCTGTGGAAGACGTGGCGGCAAGGGCCAGCGCTTCAGCTGAGGCTGATAGGCTTTGCTATGAAGCGGAGTATCCGTCTGGAGCTAGGGGTGACCTAATGTCGCTATGCGTAAGCGTCGATTCCAAGTTCGGGGTTTGGCTTGGCTTTATCGGAGGGGATAAAAAAAAGCTGCAACGTCTGAAGGCCGTAAAAATAGAGAAGCTCGAAGCCTGGAAGCAAGCTTCCGCCGAGAAGCAACGCCGGGAAAAAGATCTGGACAGATTCATTAGTCTGTATCTTAGCTCCATCGATCCGGAATACAAAGAACTTATGGAGCGATTTGCCGCGATCGAAGAGCTTTTTGGACCGGTCGATCGTTTCCGGGCTCTGTTCTACGAAGCCGACCAAGTCACAATAAATCAAAGACGAGAAATAGGCAAGATCCTTCTCGGTCAAAAGTTGATAGAGCTTGGCACGGAATTTTTAACCGTGAAAAGGGCCGTTATGTCATATTTGTCGGCTGCCGGTCCGGAGAGCGAGGCTGGGATAAGAAACGATCTTCAGGCGGCTTACGAAGCCGTAGCTAAAAACTGGGGAAGCTGGGGCAAGCCGGGAACGATTTCGGACGCATGTTCCGATTATTCTCGTCTCTGCGTTTCGGTGTATAATCTTTGCGACATTGTTGAGAAGCACAGGGATGCGCTCGACACGAAAATGCGGGCACAGATCAATGCCACAGAAGAAGCATGTCTAAAGGAGAGCTAAAGAAAGCTCTCTTTTTTCTTCCTTAACGGCCTAAAGCGAAGGCCGCCAACCAATGCCTTGAAAAAAAAACCATAATGTCTTATCAATAGAAGAGGGTGGTATCGATGGATCTGGATTTAAAAAGATTAAGTTTTCTTTACAACGCCCTAAAGGAAAAAACTCCCAAGGAGATGGCAAGTGATCCCTTATTGAGAGAGCTCTCAGCCGAACTGCGGGAGATTTATATACAGTACATTAGAACGGAGCAATATACGGTCCAAAATCTTTCGCGGGAGATCCAGGCCGACGAAATATTATTCGTCCGGCTTCTGCCGAGCGTAAGAAGGGCGCAGGAAATCGCAGCGGAAGCGGCTACTCAATAGGCCGCTTTTCTTTTGCGTCGGCAAGTGTACGGAAAGTTGCGGTGTTCTATTAAAAAGGGTAACCTTAGAATAAAGCAAAGCGTTATTCCATTGAGATGGAATAAGCGTACTCATTGTTCCATGAACAATAAATCAAACACTTTGGCCAAGTTGTCGCCGACTATCGATTATAAACCTTTGATCCGCTTGATCGGAGAAGCGCATGGCGCGCTCGGGGAATTAAATGGTCTGCTTCTCAAGAATGTTCTTAATCCCGAATTATTGATGAGCCCGCTTCTGACCAAGGAAGCGGTCTTCAGTTCCCGGATCGAGGGGACTCAGGCAACGCTGGAAGACGTTTTCCATTACGAGGCGAGGGCGGCGGCAAAAATTGCCGGCCAGGATAAAGATATCAAGGAGATCATCAATTACCGCAGGGTATTGAATTTTTCGCTTGGCGATTTAAAGGACAGCCCGATAAACCAGGAGTTCATCAAAAAAGTCCATTATTATTTGCTTGATTCGGTACGAGGATCCGATAAGGATCGCGGAAAATTCCGGCAAGGTCGGGTTTTTATCGGTCCGCCCGGCATATCGATCGAGGAAGCAAGTTATGTGCCGCCCGAGCCGGCTTTTTTGCCGGGCCTGATGAACAACTGGGAGGATTATATCAATTCCAATCTTGAAAACGATTTGCTGGTCCAGATCGGCATAGCCCATTACCAATTGGAAGCCATCCATCCTTTCCGCGACGGTAATGGCAGAGTGGGCCGGCTTTTGATTCCCTTGTTTTTATACAAACGGGAAATTCTTTCCGCTCCTTTGCTCTATATAAGTGAATACTTCGAAAAGAACCGCGGCGGATACTATGGCTTATTAAAGGGAGTTACGGAGCGGGGAGATTGGAGCGAGTGGCTGAAATTTTTTCTGCTCGCGCTGATAACCGAGTCGCTGAAAACCCGTTCTTCGATCTTAAAAATATTAAACCTCTATGAAAGATCGAAACGAACGGTTGCGGCCGCCAATTCGGTTTACGCCATCGACCTGCTGGATCTGATCTTTGAGTCGCCGGTCATATCGTACGTTAAAATCAAAGACAAGTTGAAAACCAGGAATCCTCAGACGATCTACAACCTGATCAAAAAATTCGTCGATTTAAAGATTTTATGCGAAGATCCGGGTCGGAAGCGGAATCGCGTATTTGTATTTAAAGAATTGGTAGAAATTCTAAACCATTGACATATTATTAAATAACATATATAATAATTCAGGAAAAACTTTTGGCAGGTGATGTAGTACGACAGGCAAGGATGAAGTAAGAAACGAATACAGAATAAACGAAATAGCAAAGACTTTGTTGGTATGCGGTTTGCAGAATTTTGGACAGCCGCTGGAAGAATATGCCGAGGCCTGGCAGAAAGCTATGGATTTTATGGGTTTTAGCTGTGAGGTTTCCGCGGTGGTGATCAACGATGGAAAGAGCCTGCTGATAACGGCGGCCGGTAAAGATGAAAAACAGGCCAACCTTTTCATCAAGGAGGTTAGAGGAAAATTCCCGATGGGGAAATACGAGCTGGAGCGGCAAATGGTCGCCGAGGCATTGATAAAGTATGCCAAAAAATGATTAAAGGGTTTTTTAACCCTTTTTTGTTTTTAATAACCGGCCTGTTGAAATTTTCAGCCCAATACGATAATTTAATCGTATGGAAAAAGAATTCCAAAAGATTTGGCTCGAAGCGGTTGTTTATCTGCGCCAAGCGCAAAAAAAAGATTTCGTTCTCCATACCAAATGGGTGGTTAAAAGCATGGAGATGCTGTTGGAAAGGGAAGGAGGGGACAGGCGCGTGTTGATCACGGCGGCTATATTGCATGATACGGGTTGGTCCGAGGTTCCTTTGGAATTACAGGCAGCGATTGAAGGGGAGATGGCCGGAAGGGCGCTGGTTCTTCATCTGAAAAACTCGGTTCCGATCGCCAGGAAAATTTTAAAAGACCACGGTTTTACCAAGAAGGAAATAAACAAGATTATCGATATCATCTTAAGCCACAAATTCAAGAATCCCAGGAACTTGGAAAAAAGACTGCTGATTGACGCCGATACTTTATCCGATATTTTCAAAGAGCCGTTTTATGCCGACGCTAAATATTACAAAAAAACACCCAAGCAGCTTTTGGAATTTAGGAAACAAAACCATTTTTATACAAAGACCGCGCGCGCGGTCTTTGATCGGGAGTTGGAAAAAAGGGCAAAAGAGATTACGGGCTGATCCGGTTCCGCGTTTTCTGATGACCCGAAGCGCGCGGATGCTTTGCTTTTCTTTTATTGACAGATTAAATTATCTATTATATAATATATAAAACGTATTTTGAGCGTAAGGTGAGATAAATGGAGATTTCGAACAAAGGATGGATAGCGATAATCGCCATTGTGGCCTATATCGCTTTTATGGGCGGTATGAGTTGGCAGGATCAGAACCAGGACCCTAAACGAAAAATCGATTTGGGCAACGGTATTGTATCCCAGAAAACATACAGCAACCAAGTCGGCATACGTTTTCCGGAGGAAAACACCACGATAAATGAGTATAACCAGCACATCGAGGTGATCCTTAATCCCGGAATGGGGGAAATGGCCAACCGGACCATTTGGGTCGGTACCTATGGCGGAGGGTTTATCGCGCAGAAAGTTTACGCGATATCCATCTATGCCAACGAAACGCGGGGTCCCGATGAAGCACCGCAAAGGATTGTTTCGATGACTTACTCCGAGTGGAACAAGACATTGAATGATCCGCTAGCGGCAGGTAAATTGTGGGCCAAGCTTTACCCCGAGGAGCAGGTGGCGCTTACGAAACAGCTGGTACGCCAGAGATGGGGAGAGCACCTGTGGGGACAGAATTCCAGTGTTTCTTACCCTTAACTTAAAAGAAGAGCTTATGCCGGGCCACCAAACCCGGTTTTATTTTTGATTGACAAATAAGTGATTAAAAGTTTAATTTAGGAAGATCTTAAACGGAGGGGTGTAAGATTTCTGACGATTCTGACGAAATTATTAAGTGGTTCGAAGAGAGTTTTTTTAAGAAGAAAAACTTTGCCGTTGGGCTTTTTGCCAACGCGCGATATTCGGCGCTTTAAATCACGAAGGCGTTCGGCCATTCTCTGGCGGCAACTTTCCTGATGACTGTTGAAGCAAACCTGGCCACGGTCTTTCTCTTGCGTAATTAGAGGCCAATCTCATTGATTGGTTTTTCTTTTTGCGTTTTATGAAAATCTGGACAAGAATGGGAATATATATAATGATGTTGGCAGTTGTTTAAAAAAGAGGATTGTTTATGGATGCCGGGGATATCTACGGAAATTACAAATTTGGAATGGTTGATCTACTGAGGTCGGAATCGGTGGAACCTAGCGACGAAAATTTAAAGATACTGTTTCCCCATCTTTTAACCAAAGAAGCCCGCTTTGCCTTGGATGCCGGTAAGTTTATCGCGACTCCTCCTTTAATGAGAAGGGGGACGTTCCATGTGGTCGGAGGCGTATCGGAAAAAGATCATAGGTTGAGCTATTTTGGCTGTTTTTCCCTGGAAAAGCATAATGCGGGCAACATCCTTCATCCGAAAAGGGCAACGGATTTCGGGAAAATGCATTTTAGCGGCCATTATTTTTCCGGTAATTACCAGTTCGTTTTGAATGTTATTTTAAGAAGATTCGGGTTAAATGGGGGAGGACTGAAAGCCATCTGGCTACTGGTTGATAAGGATCCGGCGGTTATCATCGGGGAAACGAAAATCGTAAAAAGCCGGCAGATCGATGAAGCAATCGTTTACCAAACGGTTAATCCGGTCAAAGGCAGAGAAGCGGCGGCTTTGCGCGACATGAAGGTCGTTTATAATTGCGCCCATTGTGGATCGCCCCTACGCGACCAAGGATGCGAGATTTGCCAAGACAAGGAAATCGATTGTTATCCTGATTTCCGGATGGGGGCGTTGCCTCCGACCGCGATCCAATATTTGATGTCAAAAAACCATCGATTTTCCAAAGATCCGTTTCTTGCCCGCGCCCGGGAAGAAGCGTCTATCGGTGGCGGAAAAAGTTAGCGACCAGTTGCTTGTTGCATCTGGTTTTTTCTTTAGTCAGGAAACCCCGCCTGGAGGCGGCGTTATGACAGTGAAGTAGCGGGGCTGGAAGGCGGGGATGAATGACATCCAAGGAAACCCCGGGTAGAGGCGAAGCCGGAACCCGGGGGAGGAAGCGTTATTTCTTGGGATTTTAAGCGGGCTGGAGTAAAATAATTGAATGGAGGTTAAACGGAAGAAAACGAGCCTGAAGGCGTATCAGCGGAAAAGGAATTTTGCCGTAACGCCCGAGCCGGGCGCCGGAGTTGCGAAGGCATTGGGCAGCCGTTTTGTCGTTCAGGAGCACTTGGCCAGTCATCATCATTTTGATTTCCGTCTGGAAATTGATGGTGTGTTGAAATCCTGGGCGGTTCCAAAAGGTTTGCCTGAGGACCCCGGAGTAAAAAGGCTGGCGGTTCGAGTGGAAGACCATCCGATCGGATATATCGGTTTTTCGGGAACGATCCCGGCCGGGGAATACGGCGCCGGGGAAGTTAAAATATTTGATTGCGGAAAATACAAATTACTTGAAAAAAAAGAAGATAAAATCGCGGTTATTTTATCCGGTAAACTCTTGAAAGGGGAGTACCACCTTATTAAAACCAAGCCAGGCTTAAAACAGTGGCTTATTTTTAAGAGCATACCTTGACATATTAGCATTTCAATGCTATGATTATAAAAAGTGTTTGAGGTTAGGATATGCAATTCGACAACAGATTTATAGGGACGGTAGTTAGCTTTGACGCAGCTTTTGGAACTATAGTAGCCACTTTACTCTATATAATGTTCGTGGCGCCAACTGATGTGGTGTCGCTGCAATTTCCGCAAGATGTTTCCGTTTTTATTTGGATATTTGCGGAGACTATCGTAAAGATTGTCGGCTGGTTCGTAATCGCACTGGCCGCGGGAGTCTTTTCAAAAATAGCTACTTCGATTGCCAGGAGGGTTGTGCCGAGACAGAGGTCTCGGTTTTTTTTAGTCAGGAAAACCCCGCCTGGAGGCGAAGCCGGAAACCGGGGGGAGGAAGCGTCATTAATACCGCCACTATTTTCTTTTTATTGTATAATACATTAATAAGTTTCACCGATTTATGAAAAGGATCACACTGCCATTGTCTATTGCCGCAATAGGGTTCATTTGTCTTTTTATTCTGATTGCCAGCACCAAACATTGCAACGACTGTTTTTCGCCGTCGACCATGGCGCTGAAGTTTATTGTCTGCGGCCTGGTGATCGTTGCCGGTGTTCTTGGTTTCCGCCGCGCTTACTTGGAAAACGAAAAAATCATTTTCAATATTGAAAGCTTGCCGTTGTTGGATACCGATGAAGCGGTTGAAGGTGTGCCGTTCGTGGGGCAGGGGACGATCGATAGCGAAGACGGGAAACTGCTCATTTCCCCTTTCACCGGGACGCCCTGCGTTTATTACCATTCGATCCTGGAAAAATATGTCCAAGAAGGAAAAAGCCATACCTGGCGCATCATGGAAAATAACGCTCGGTTTGTGCCGTTCCATTTAAAAGACGATCGGGGGGCGATCGATGTCGATCTTACCAATATGGATGACGATTTTTCCTGTTATGGCGTGGCCTTGCACGAGAATGGAGTGCCGGATCCCAAGCAAAGCGAGATCGACGCTATTCCCGTGGCTGTCCAGATAGAATTTTCCGAAAACAATGCCCCGAAATTATTCGGTCTTTCCGTAAGGAACAGCGACAAATTCCGAAAAAGCGAGTATGTCCTGAAGCCCGGCATGAATGTTTTTGTTTGCGGATCGGTGGCGAAAAATGAAGACGGAGAGCTGGTTTTGCGGGAAAGCCGGGATTTTCCGCTTATCATCAGTAAAAAGGACCGCGACCAATACGTCAACGAATTTTATCGGGGAGACAGTTTGGTTTATGTTACTTACATATTGACGATGGTGGGTTATACGATCTTTCTTTACGCGACGAATTATTTTCTTAATTTAACGGGGCTATTTTTATCGGTTCTTGCCGTTGGTGGTAATTTGTTGATATTTTTAGGAGCGTTATTTTCTTTATATAACAGAATAATAACCTTAAAGTACCGTGCGTTGGCCGCCCAAAGCGATATCGAGGTTGAATTGCAGCGGCGCGCCGATATGATCCCTAATTTGGTAGAAGCCGTAAGGGGGTATTCTGTCCAGGAAGCGGAGGTCAATTTGATCGTTTCCGGCGCGCGGGCGGCTATCGTCCGATCCGGAACAATGGGTGGCTCAAAAAGTTTTGTGATACCCGGACTTTTGGCGGTTGCCGAAAAATACCCCGAGATTAAGGCATCCCAAAATTTCCAAAAATTGATGCGGGCGCTGGCCGATTCCGAAAGCCGAATAGCCTACTCGCGGGAATTTTACAACCGTACGGTCCGCAAATATAATACACTGATTGGCCAGTTTCCGTATCTTTTGGTGTCTCGTCCGCTCGATGTGAAGACAATGGATTTTATCGCGGTAGGTGCTTCAGAAAAGAACGCGCCGGAAGCGGTTTTTTAACGACATGGGGAATCAAATAGAAACAGAGCTCTTAAAGGAAAAAGAAAAATTAAGGAAGCTAAAAAAGCTGGTTTTCTTGATGTTCATCATTTCGATCGTCGGCGGAATACTGATTATGTTCGTTGAATACGTGTTATTTGAAATATTTTGGCGGTAAAAGAGGCGGCTGACACCTACGATAGTCTTGACAAAATTGAATAAGTATTATAAAATATATAATTAAACTTGAACGATTTTGCCTATGACTTATCCTATGGATCATTTTTCGACCGCGAAAGAGTATTATTATTCACAGTTTTACGCCGATTTCCAAAATTTTTGGGGCAAGGCTTTGCGCGGGCCAGGGTATATCAAATTAACCAGTTTTCTAAAAGGCGAGGGCTATGATGCCTTGGAAAACATAGACAGGGATAACCTCGTTTATTTCTTGTCGGCCCTTGGGTATATGATTGTGCTCGATAAGGCGATGTTTAAAAATTTCCAAACCGTTTATCCGCAGTTCCAAAAAGCGACCGGATATCCCAGAATGGATATCGGCTGGAGCCGGGAAAACCCCTGGATCATATTTGGTCGCTCCGTGCGAACGGACCGCTGGATTACTTTGGCGGAAACGGAAGAAAAGTTCACCGAGTTTTCCGATTTTTTCATCAAAGACTTGGAGCAATATTTTAGAAAAAACTTCCGGTTGGTCGCCTGGGAAGACGTTAAGCTCGCCATATTGGCAGAGATCGGAGAAGCCCAAGGTGAATACGGACGGATATTCTCGCAAAAATTGACCAGCCTGGCTTAGAAACCAGGAATTATCGAACAAAAAACAGGGCGTTGGCAGCGCGCTGTTTTTTTGTATCGCGACTCGGTTATTCTTGACAAAACCAGGAAATAACATATATTTATCCAAGAACTTTCAGGAGGCAGAAAATGTCCGAAAACATTATCGGTGTCGAGCAACATACTACGATATTTGAGGCCGTGATCGCGTTAATTGTCGCGGAAAGAAGGAGTGCCGGCGGCGGAGAAACGGGCGAAATTCTTGAGCTTCTTCGGCAAAAAATATGTAAGGCTTTATTCTTGGCAGAGGAAGACGCAAAAAAAGTAAGCATAACGTTTGATTTAAATAAGCCAAAAGAAGTGCGTCTCTGGCTGAAATTTAAGAAGATTGTTGGTTTTGCGGCCAAGGAGTTTACGGCAATGGAGCAGGCCAGCAAGCCGGTTAACTAGTATTTGTATCGTAAGAGAGGTTAAAACCTCTTTTTTTTGTAAAATTTGATAAAATGAGAATATACTAAAAATCATTCGATATGACCAAGATTTGCGCGATAAAAAAAGATATTACGAAACTGAAAGTCGACGCGATCGTGAACGCGGCCAATGAATCTTTGCTTTTAAGTGGATTCTCCTACACCCTTCTTCCCGGAGAGCTTTTGACGGGTAAAGGAGTGGACGGGGCGATCCATGCCGCGGCCGGTACGGATTTATTAAAAGAATGCAGGGCCCTCGGAGGCTGCCGTACCGGGGAAGCCAAAATAACGAAAGGGTACAACTTGCCGGCCAAGTTTGTTATTCATACGGTTGGTCCGATTTACGGACAGGCCGGGGGCCGGGAGAATAAATTACTGGAGAGTTGTTATATGAGCTGCCTCAAGCTGGCTAGAGAAAACGGCATCAAGTCAATCGCTTTCTGTGCGATCTCGACCGGGGCTTACGGCTATCCAAAGGAAGAAGCGGCGAAAATCGCCGTTAAAACGGTAAAAAGCTATACAAAGGATCATCCGGATGCTTTCGAGGAGGTGGTTTTCGCGCTATTTAGCCAGGAAGACCGGGTGGTTTATGAAGAAAACTTAAGAGGCGATATCTGACCGAATGGGCGCGAAACGGAGCTGTCGGCTTGCTTTTTCTGGAATAAAGCGTAAGATTAAAAATAGAGTTAGGATTACAAGTGAATATGTTTGTAGGGGGGAGACAACTTTCATTTGCGACTCGTTTTATATAGGGGGTTGCTTTTTTTTAATCATTTTGTAAATTCCCGGCCTGCGGGGGAAATTACATATAAATAATATGACCACAAAAGAAGAATTTTTATTGGAACACAACCGGCTGTCTCCGGCGAGCCTGCTGGCGTCCGAAGAAATGCTTTCGCGGTTCCGGGCGGAAAAAGCGGTGGTTTTCAAGGACAATGACTGGTCGGTCGAAAAACTGCGCCGGCCGTTCATAATCTGGATGACGTCATTATCGATCCAAGAGAAGGAGGAGATCAAAAACTCGGCTTCAAGGCGCGCGGGCCAGGCAAAGACGGGCACGGCCATCGAAGCTTTTAATTCTTATCCAAAGAAGCGCGGCGTATCGGCACGCGAGGGTAGGGGTTTGCAAAAAGACGAGGCCGCTCCGGCCGAACGGAGGTTCTAGGGCCATCCGGCAGCAAAAAGACTTTGCTGCCGGATTTTTTTTGTCCGGAAAGAACAAATTAAAATTTGAACGATGAAATTATTTTTAACCTCATCCGGTTTGGTGAATAAAAAATTGAGCGATTTTTTTGTTTCGATTTTGCCAAAAGAACCGAAAGGCTGCGCGGTTCTGATGGCTGCCTATGACCAAACCGCCGAGGATATAGAACACACAATCGCGGCCCAGGGGGAATTGAGGACCGCCGGTATTTCCAAGATCACGATTTTTAATTTGGCGGATAAAGTTTTTAGCGGAACAGAAAATAAGTTTGACGTAATTTACGTGTCTGGCGGAAATACCTTCGCGATCCTTGACCGGATGAAAAAAACCGGTTTTTTCGATTTCGTAAAAAAAGCGGTTAAAGAAGAGGCAATCTATGCGGGTATCAGCGCCGGCAGTATTATCGCTGGGCAAAGTATCGAGATTGCCGGGTGGGGGAGCGAAGGTGATGAAAACGAAATCGGCTTGGCTGATCTTTCCGGTTTGGGATTTACGGACATCGCGATCTATCCGCATTTTTGGGAAGAGGAAAAAGACGAGGTGGATCAGTTTAAGAAAAAAGCCGACTATCCTGTTGTTGAGATTACCGATGACCAGGCGGTTTATATTAACGGCGGAGCGAATTATCAAATAATCTAGTTTGGCATTTAGTTCGATCGGTTTTGGAGGTCTAACCTCTGTTTTTTCAATGCTTGACTTTCTCTTATTTTTAAATTATTTTCAAACCAGATAAGGAAAAAAGAGGGTATAAGGTCGCGGGATTAGGCCGATAAGCCGGACATTTCGATAGACGATTTTCAGGGCAAGTCAAGAAGTAAAAATCGTTTATCCGCATTCTTTATCGTTTGTATAATACGCAAAAAAATGATTGTTTGTTGCCGGAAGGATCGGGTGTTTATTTTCCTGGGGAAGCCGAGCGACAAAACATAATTAACCGGAGTTAGTACTTTAAAAGCAGAGGAGAAAAGGTAATGAGCGACATGACCATCGGCGGAGATATCAACTGGAAAGACTTTAAGAAATTTCGCGACCAAAATACTTTCGTAATGGTATGCGGCGAAGTTTATCCTGAAACCATAGCGGATTTTTTAGAAATGCAAGCGGAATCCTTGAGAGATTCTTTAAGGAAAATACTCGAGTGAGCGAAAAAGGGAGGCAAACTCCTTTTTTTATTGGCGAAATACTTCATATGCTATGCATCGAGGTATTGAGTTAAAAGGATTTCTTAAGTAATCCGAAAGCATTAATATGCTTCAAGGGGGTCCCTTTGGTCGCAAGATCGGGGGGTTAATGCACTGCGGTGTCGAAATACATTAAGAAAATAAATAAATTTACAAAAAAGAGCCGTTATGGGCTCTATCATTTAAATTTATAGCGTTTTGCCGGTGATCATTTGAAGCGCTTTGGCGTAGTTTTGCTGGGTTTCCCTGATGAGGGGGGTGCCGACATAGATCGGCCCTTTTTTGTTATAGCCCAAGCGGATCAAAGCGTCGCGGAACGGCTGTTTGGTGTAGTCGGGTGCCCAGCGGGAATTGTCGGGCGTGAAGAGTTCGTCGATCAAAATAACGGTGCCGTCGGGCAGCAGGGCGAACTCGAACTTTGTGTCTTGCAGGGTGAGGCCTTTCGCGCTTGCCAGGTGTTCGGCGTATTCGAACAGAGCCAGGGATTTTTTCTTTACTTCGCGGGCCGGTTTTACGCCGATCATTTCCTTCAACTGTTGGTAGGTGATGTTTGAGTCATGTTCGCCAAAACCGGCTTTAGTGGATGGCGTAAAGATCAACCGGTCAAGCCGGTCGCCCTTTTTGAGTCCCTTTCTTAGTCTTATACCGCAGACCATGCCGGTCTTTTCGTAGCTGTCGAAAGCCGATCCCAATAGGTACCGCCTGACGATGAATTCGGCCGGCAGGGGTTTGGCTTTTCTGACCAGCATTACACGTCCCTTAAGTACATCCAGGTAGTCCGAGAGCAACTGCCTGAATTGGCCCGCCAACTGCGGATGATTGATCTCGCTGGGGATAAAATCCAGATCGTTGGTAATGAAGTGATTTTTACAGACGTGGGAAGTTTTTTGGAACCACCAGGCCGATATTTCGTTTAAGACAATTCCTTTGTCCGGGATGTCGTTAAGCATCACAAAATCGAAGGCCGAGATGGCGTCGGTAGTGATGATCATCAGCACATCTCCATCGAAAAAAGCGCTCACGTCATAAACAATCCGAATTTTGTTTTTAGAGCCAAACCTTGGCAAAAACTCATCCATTTCTTTTACGGCTTTAATCAAATCCATTCTTTTTTCCTCCGTTTTTTTAAGGTTCTGGTTTATCGTACAAATTATAATTTAATCAGGCTATAGTCAAGGTTTGACTTTGAAAAGGATTCGTTTAGAATTACAGAGAGTTCATTTAAAAACCAGTATTTGACCAAAGAGGAGGATGATATGGATACCGAAAAATTGCTTACAGGAACGGAACTATACGGTTTTTTGGTCAACAACGGCAGTCCTTATCTCGAAGAATTGGCCGCGGCAGCTGAAGTCCTGGGAGACGCGGGGTTGGATGAGGCGGAAATAAAATTAGCCTTGGAATTCGCAAATTGTATTGTCGGCTTGCATCTATATGTTCCGTTCCATGATCGCTACAAAGACACGCAGGTATATTTTTTAACCCGAGGCCGGATAAAAGGCCAAATAGCCGATTGTTTGCCTGGTCCGGTTGACGGGTACGTCATTTATGCCAAGAACCTGCAAGAAACCGTCAGAGCAGAACTCATGGAATTGCTTGATTACGACCGGATGATCACTCAAGAGGCCTATTTGGTCGCTCAAGCGGTTTGTTTGATCCGGCGCCAGTTGTTGAAGGTTGGAGAGGTAAAGGCGATCAAAAGATCGGATCATCTGAAAACTCTCGATCCGGTATTGAAAGAGACCATAAAACTATTTGATGAAAATTTTGATCCTCTGGAACAAATTCCGGATGTGGACGGACAGTCCCTGAAGATCGAGTTTGATGTCACGGTCATCGATAATCTGGTAATCGGGCAGATCGAGTGGGGAATGAGTCTGGATGAATTGGTGTGTTTGGTGAAATTGGAAATAAAATAAAAAAATGAGCCCGGAATAGAGGGCTTTTTGTTTTAACCAATGATCTCTGTCTGTTGACAATTTAAAATAGATATCTAGAATATGGATAGTCCTTTATAAAGGAGGTTTTTTATGGATAAATATTCGGCTCCAAGCGGAGACAAGATTTTCAATTATTTCGAGGAGAGAGGGAGTGTTAAGCTGGCAGGCTTTGACCAGCTTAAAAATGATCTGATGAAAAGCGGCGCGTCTGACAAAGATATTGTTTGCGCTAAAAGAATGGCAATGTGTCTTGTTGGATTGATCGAAGATATCTTTCCCCGGGATACGGACATCTATTTGTCATTTTTTCAAAAAAGGACGAATCTTTCCCAATGCCTTGGCGTAATCATGAACGACAAAAGCAATAAGGACGGCTTCGGTTTTTACACCGCGGGAATTTGTGAGGCGGTAAAATTAAAGACAAAAGAGGCTGAGGTTCACGGCGTCGTGATTTCGGAAAAGACGAGAATGCTGGCTATGGTAGCGCGCACGGTGCGGTCGCTCATGCTTAAGCGAAAGATGATCGAGCCGTTTCAAACCACGGATTTTGCCTACGAAAAAGATAATGATCTGCGTTTGATTCTCTGGGGTCTGGGTGTTATTTCGGTTAAGATCAAAAACCAATTGGAAGCGCAGGGGCATTCCGAATGGTTTGCGGCCGAGATCGACGGTATGGCGATCGAGCTCTTCGTTGCCAGAAAGCTCAACGAGGGCGTATCCGCGGACGCCGTTATCGAACTTATAAATAGGAGTGCTCCGGAACGCATAACCGAAACAAAACAGCCCTTTATGCTCTTCTTTTGAAGAGCTTTTTCTTTGCCCGGTCGCGGGCGTGGATTTGACAAACATCAGCTAAAAAATTTATACAATAAGTATAGCCAAAAAAATGGGAATCAAAAAATTTTTGGACCAAGCATATTATTCGAAAAACGACGGGAAAAACAAAGACTTGCTGAAAAGGTACAGCGAGGCTTTAGATTTGCTTGTGGCCGAGGCGGCCGAATACGCCAAAGGATCGGAGGCCATGTTTACGGATGCCGAAAAGAAAAAGGTTTCAAAAAAATATTTGGAAAAATTCAACGAATATCTGAAAAAAGACAAACGAGCCTGTGTTATTTCCAATAATATGGGCTTGCTTTTCGCTCAGACAGGGGAGAAGGCAAGCGCCAAAATATTCTTTGAGCAGGCAATCGATCTTACGCCCAAGGGCGAGAAGTACGACGACCCTTATATCGGACTTGAAGTTCTCAAAATTTAATAGTAAGCAGGATGGTAGGCATACAATGGAAGATATTATAATAACCGATCGGGAAAAACTGGCGACGATCAAAAAAGCGATGGCCGACGGCGGAGCGGATAATTTGCATATTCTCGCCGATTTCGACCGTACGCTCACCCAAGCTTATAACGGCAAGGTTTACGTATCTTCGTTGGTAGCCGTGCTGAGGGGGGGTGGATATCTTAAGTCCGATTATGCCGCCAAAGCCCAAGCGCTATTCGACCATTACCACCGGATTGAGATCGATGATTCCGTACCATTGCCGGAAAAAAGACAGGCGATGAAAGAGTGGTGGATCGCGCATTTTAAGTTGTTGATCGATTCGGGATTAAAGCTCGGCGATTTGGAAGGAATCGCGGATTCCGGAATGGTCAAACTCCGTTTTGGGTGCGAAGAATTCCTGGCTAATTTACAAAACAAAAAAATACCTCTTGTCATCATGTCTTCCAGCGGAGTAGGCCGAGAAGGGATATCGATCTTTCTGAAAAGAGCCGGTTCCCTTTTTGACAACATAGGGATAATTTCGAATGAATTCGAGTGGGCGCCGGACGGTAAGGCGCTTGGCGTGAAACAGCCGATCATTTACGGAATGAACAAAGACGCTACCCTGGTCCTGGATTTTCCGGACGTGTTTAAAAAAGTCAAAAACAGAAAAAATGTCATTCTTCTGGGTGACAATGTTTCCGATGTGGAGATGATTAAAGGATTCGCCTACGAAAACCTTTTGAAGATCGGTTTTCTTAATGAGCGGATCGAGGAAAATCTCGATTGCTACAAAGCAAGCTACGACATCATTATTTTAAACGACGGTTCGATGGAGTGCGTAAACGATTTATTGAAAGAAATAACATAAAGATTTGGGTTGCCGGCTCATATGGCGGGAGGAAGAAAACAGCCGGGGCGGGCTGCTTTTTAATATTCACGAGTTGACAAATCAGGAAAATCCAATAATCTCTAAGAAAATAGTTTCTTAACAAAGGAGGTTGGATAAATGCAGGTTAGTTTGAAAAATTTGGGTTTGGAGTACGCAAAATGTTGCCAGCCAGGCTGGGCCGAAAATCCAGGACTATGCGCGCTGATATTGGGTCTTAATGTTTGGGGTATCGACGCGAAGCTTTCTAAAGATGGATGGTCCGAAGGCAAGGATTGGTTTACGGTTCCATTTAGGTACGGGCCCGAGCTTCAGGCGGTTGTCGCGGCTTGGAACAGGCATATATATGAATCAGGCCAAGCAGAACAAGTATCTTGGGTCATTATTTCCGCCAATTACCACCATATTTATCCTGTTTCTTTCCTATTCGGAGACGAAAGTAAAAATCTTGTAAGCATGATTGAATTCGGGAATTTTCTGCTTTCGTGTCCCGCTGATTTTGAATGGTTGCCTAAAGAATTATTCAAAGATGATTTGACGTACGATGAAACCTAGATTAAAAAAAGCGCCAAAAAAGCGATTGCAAATTTTTTTGTATTTTGACTAAAATAACCCGCCTTAAACCCATCCGGCGGTTTTTTATTGAGCGGGTCTCTCGGGGGTTTATCGGCTAGGCAAGTCAGCTTGCCAATATTATATTTAAACTGGTTGTTAAGGTTCCGTTAATCGATATTGACAAAAATCAGTAATGTTATATACTCTTAGAAGTTCATTGATTCTAAATGATAGGAGGAATTTTCCTGCATTACAAATGTGAAAAAGTAGGCAGCATAAAAACTTTGTTTTTTTTACCCGAAAGAATAGATCCCGAAATATCCGACCTGGCTTATGGTTATGCCGAATGGGGGATTCTCCCCAGCATCATTCAGAGCACCGGCTGGCCTTGGGCGGCGGTGCCGATTGATTACGCGCCCGATATATTGAGATTATTGTCTTTATGGAACGCATCCATAAAGAATTCCAAGGAAAAGTGGGTTATCTTCGCGGCCGGAAATCAATTGATCATTCCTCACCCGGTGTCGTGGAAAACGACGGGAGAATTACTTGTTAAAAGCCGGGAGTTCGGAAAGTTTTTAAAAGATTTGCCGCCCGATTCTCTTACCGAGGTCGGTTTCGAAAGGGAGACCAAAAAAATGAGATCTTTCGTCTTTTCTACCAAGAATTTTAAAGTGAGCGTTTCTGAATTGCTGGGTCCTTTGTGCCCTAAATGATCCGTATCTGCTGCATTCCAATGCAGCTTTTTTGTTCTTCAGGAAATGCCTTACAAACAAAATTTATCTTTGATATACTAAAGCAAAGGGTAAAATGCTTAAAAAGGAAAAAACAAACTAGCATTTCCCGCCTTCCGCGGAACGATATCCTGCCGGATTAAAGCAAGATAATTCATGGATTATTACGAAGAAGAAAAAGAAGTAAAAAACCACGAATGGGCCGCGACCACGTCGCTTTCGATAAGCTTAGTGGTGATCATAGGGATATTATTGGCTTATCTGGTAAAATATTTCGGTCATTATTTATACGGGATCAGCATACCGCTGGAAAGCGGATGGGCCGGCAACAATATCATCGACGGCATGATCAACGGGCTGATACAAGGAATGAACAGCGCGATGAGCGCGTCCGGGCCGGTGCTTGAAGAATTCTTCCGGTCTTTCTTTACCGGGAAATTCGCTTGGTTTTTTATCGGGCTCGCGATCCTTAACTTTGTTTTTTCCTTGATCGGTTTGCGATCTGTTAAAGCAAAGTCGGCGGTCCTGGGTATGATCTTTTCGACCATTATCATCGGTTATAATTGGTGGCTGATCTCTCAATTGGCGAAGTAGGCTGCGGTTGTCCCACTAAAGTCGCCATCGGGGATAACGAATGGTTCCAGGATACGGCGGTAAACAAAGGCGGTGCCCGAACACTATGGCTAACGAAAAACAAAAACAAAAAACAAACCTTGTGATGGTTGCGGCAAGCATTGCCGCTTTCGCGCACCGCGACCAGAAGAGGAAGTTGGACGGCACTCCCTATATTTTTCATCCGATGGCAGTGGCGCAAAAGTTGGCGTGCGCGGGAATTTCCGACGAAACTACGATCGCGGCGGCGCTGGTGCACGACGTGTTCGAAGATACGGGTTATTCGGAAGAAAAATTAAGGGAAGAACTGGGGGAGGGGGTTGTCGGGATCGTTAAAGCGCTAACTTCCGATAATGGGCTTCCTTGGGCGGAAAAGAAAAAAAATTACGCCAAAAAAATCAAGAATGGATCGCTTGGCGTTAAATTGGTGGCCATAGCCGATAGAATAGTGAATATCGAAAATTTGCTGGATGCGTATAAGAAACAAGGAACCGCGGTTTGGCCACGGTTTAACGCTCCTCGCGAACAAAAAATAAACTTCGAAGAAGAAATGCTCGCGATCTTTAAAGAAACATTAAATGATCCGATAGTGGAGGATTACGAAAATTTGATCGGGAAAGAAAAGGCTTTAAAGTAAAGAAAGAGAAAGGGATGATCGGGTGGCGGAAGCCATTTTTCGTTTACCGGCTGTTTTTTAAGGGACCATAGCTGTTGTGTCCGTTAAATAAATCCGGTTATCATGAAAACAAGCTCAATGACCGGCTAAAAATATGGAAAAAAAGAAGTGGGGAATATTGATATCGGCCGTAATGGTCGTGGTGGTAGCGGCGGGAGCCGCCTTTTTCGAGTCCAACCGGCAGCCGAGGTCCCAACAGGAAAATTTCGTTGTTCTTCCCGGAGAAAATTTTCTGAAAATAGCCGACAATCTTAAAGCGGAAGGTTACATAAAAAGCAAGATTTTTTTTATTTTTGAAACGGTTTTTTCCGGAAATTTAAAAAAACTCAAGGCCGGAATTTATAATCTTAAAAACCAGGATACTTCTCAAATAATCAAGAAATTATCCCGGGGCCAAACGGTACCGATAGAGTTTACCGTGATCCCGGGCTGGTCAGTCGGAGATATCGCCAAAAATCTTGAAACAAAAAAAATAGCCGCGAAAACCGATTTCTTGGCCGCGGTTCTTAATGGGATACCGGACGGTTTTAGGGATGAGTTCGATTTCTTACAGGATGCTCCCGATGGAGCGAGTCTTGAAGGTTATCTTTTTCCGGATACGTATTATATCGCGGCCAATCCCGAATCCCGGGATATCGCCCAACAGATGCTGGAGAATTTCGGAGAAAAATTGACGCCTCAAATCCGGGAAGAAATTAAAAAACAGGATAAAAAAGTTTTCGATATCGTAGTGATGGCTTCGCTGCTGGAAAAAGAGGTGAGGACCAAGGAAGATAAAAAGATCGTTGCCGGTATTCTTTGGAAGAGGACCGGCAAGGGCTGGCCTCTGCAGGTGGATAGTACTCTGCTTTATTTTCTGGTGAGCGATCATCCGAGCATGGATGATAAATATGTTGACTCGCCCTACAATACTTATAAATACGGAGGATTGCCCAAGGGGCCGATCTGCAATCCCGGGATCGAAAGCATTGAAGCGGCGATCGAGCCGACGGCATCCGACTATCTTTTTTATTTAAGTGCCAGGGACGGAAAAACGATTTTTTCCAAAACGTACGCGGAGCATTTGGTCAACAAAGCGAAATATCTGGATAATTGAAGCGGGTTGTATAAGGTTAAAGAAAAAAGCCGTTATAGCGGCTTTTTGTTTAAAGATTAAGTTTTTCCTTCCAGTAGGCACAAACAGATTCGGTTTTTTGGGGCGCGATGCCGATGTAATCGCGTGGGTCGGATAGCGCGGAGAATTGGTTTTCGGTCATCCGTGCCATATACGGAGCAAGCTCCGGATCGGATTGCATCAGTGAAAGCAGAGCATGACGTTCCTTGATTTTTCCGGAATCGCGGATCTTTTTAGCCAAAACCCTCACTTTCTCATGGGCATTGGGATAGCCGAGGTAGCTTAAGACCAGTTGGGCGGCTTCCGAAAGCATCTGGTCGCCGGTAAGGAACAGATTTTGTTCCATGCGTTCCCGGTCGATATGCATTTTCTTCAGGATCTTGGTTGCCCGCTTTATTTGCATATAGAAGAGGGCGATGATCTCGTCGTCCTGGCGCATTCCTTGGGAGTTGGTGAGGTCTCGTTCATGCTCGCTGATCGCGTTCAGGTCGAGGGTCAGCATTCTTCCGACAATGATCTTCCATACGCCTTTGATGTTTTCCCAATTCTTGGGATTTTGTTTATGAGGCGAGGTGGAAGATCCAACCTGTGTTTTACCGAAAAACTCTCCGTACTCGGCAATCTCCGGCCGTTGCAGATTTCGCATATTATCGGCCAGGGTGGCGAGGGCTGTCGAGGCATGCTTGATTTCCTCGAAAAGGCGTTGGGTTGGTTCGGGCGGAACGATCTGGGTCGAGATCCGGGCCGCGATGATGCCGACTTCGGCAAGGACTTTCCTTTCAAAGTCGAGCGGATCGGGCAAGAGCAGGGCGGTGGCATTGTAAGCTCCGCACATTCCGGCAAAGCTTCCCGGCAAATCTTTTGCTAGATTTTCCAGGCGCAGGATCGATTCGCCCAGGCGGTCAATGATTTGGGCCATAGCGAACCCGGCGGTGATGGGAACGGCGTGCTGGCCGTGGGTTCGTCCGGCTTGGGGCGTATCTTTTTCCTGCAAAGCTATTCTTATCATTTCTCTCTGCAGATCCTTCATTGCCGGAATGATCACTTCCAGGATCAGGAGTTTGCGGCGGATGGCGTCGGCACTATTGATGATATTGTAGGACGTAGCGCCAAAATGTATCCAAGGCCGGAGTTCTTCGCTGATCAGCTCCCTGAAGGCTTCTACCAATGCCCGCATATCATGGTCGGTGACGTTGTCTTCTATATAGTAGACTCGATCAATGTCCAGATTTTTGTAGGCAGTTTCCGCCTCTTGGATTGCTCCCGGCCTAGTTATTTTTCCGATGTGTACGTAATATTTGAACAAAGCGAGTTCTACCCAGGCCTGAAATTTAACCCGGGCCCTTTCCGATATATATGGGAGTACGGGTGTGATTTCCGGATGCCATCTGTGATCCAAAGGCGATACGCCGTCAAAAAACCTTACCTTCTCTTTTTCGGTCATTTTTTTCCTCCTTTTGTTAAGGAACAATGGGAAATACTAACATCAACTTATAATATTAGCAAACAGGCAACCCTTTGACAAAAAACCCTAAATCCGATAAATTCATTTTAACAGTTCCTTAACAATCATAATCGATAAAGCGGTAGGAGGTGAAAGCATCAGAAAAAGCCAGCTTCTTGTGTGGAAGTTCGGAGGCCTTTGGATGGAGCGCAGGATGCGGACATTTTTAATTGGGAATGCTTTTTAGCTTCCCGCGGCCGGCTAAGCGTCAACCTATGTTGCTGCGCTACCCAGCCTGGAATGTCCTGCTGAACAACGCTTCGAGGTATCTGAATGAGTGCAAAATCCGTTAAGCGGAAGCTCGGCGGATTGTGGATGGCTTTCTAAAGGGATGTCCTGAATTTTTTAAACCAGGATTGTGAACACTCCAGTCGTATCCCGTAAGGAGGTGATTTGATTAAGGGAGCATGCGCCTTTCTGCGCCGCGCCGTTATGACGGGAATAGCTAAGAAGCAATGCGTTATACCGAGCGGTTTGGGCGACTGTCTGATTTTTCCCGCCAGGGGGCGGAAAATAACGGTAAAGTCGGTCTTGCGGCCGAGGTTGTTACATGCCGGAACCGGCCCGCCCGATTTGGCGGTGATCATTTGACCTTAGGTGGTCACGGATTGCCGACGGTTTGTTCCGAAGGTGGAATAACGTCGAAGAGCGAAAAGGAGGTGAAAAAATATGCTCAACGTGCTTACGATAGCAGTGCTGTTTTTGGGAGCGATCCTGCTGGCCAAAATAACGACTTCCACTGACTCGGGCGATTTGCCCAGCGAATCCGGTGCAGGACTTCAAGGTATCTTTGCTGAGCCATTGCTTGTATTGTTCCTGATCGCGGCAATGTGTCTGGCACTTGGTCCCGGACCACCGGTATCCGAAGCTGGCTCCTTGGGAGTTTCTCGAACCAATGTTTCTACCGACAACGGCGCTTCTGTTATGTATCTGCCCTTTAACCCCGGACCATGAAGCAGACAATGCGGACGGGTTAAAAATTATTCGCGCCCAACGCCAACCGATTTAACCGATTTAACCGATTTCGAAACGACCGAAACCCCAGCGTATGCTGATATTTAATTAAAGGACGGATAACCGCCCTTTTATTTTAGCCCGGACTTTTGACAAATAGCGCGTTTCGGGTAAAATAGCTTCAGCAACTTAAAAAGGAGGTGAGGATCGATCGATCGCCAGTTATGGTAGCAACAATCATTATCGTCTGAAACTACATCCTGGTTTACCTAGGGTCCCGAACAGGGCTCGACAGACGTGTTCCATTAAGGAGCGGTAAGGCTGGGACTCCGCAAGGCTCCGGTTTTGCGTAAGCAGAGAAGTAAGACATGGTTTTTCGGGAGGTGAAACGGAAACAATGAGGCATATTTTTTCCAGCAGCCACGCCATACCGAGGACGAGCTAGTACCGGATGCTTAGGGTACATAGAGTAATGGTGAACCTGGCTGTCCGAAAGGACAAACGATCGATTGTAAATACCCAGCTATTCCAGTTAACGTTCTGGTTTCAAAAACGAAACCTTGGAGGATATACTGCTAATGAAAAAACTAGCCAGTTCTTGTGGCGGATCCGGCGGATAGGCCTACGAAAAGTACGCCGGTGTCGCGTGCGGTACAACTTGGTGAAAAGAGCCTAGCGCAGTTTTGTTCCTGCTTTTCTGCCCCGGCATAAAAAGGCGGGAAGGGTATAGGGAGGTCCCCCTAACTATGAGGAAACTCATTGCCGTACTGGTCATTATCGCGATGGCCGTAGTCGGGTTGGCTGGCGCTTGAACGCTTGAAGCTTTATGGTGCCGTCCTTCACTGACACAAATTAGACGCTGGTTTTTAAAAGCCAGCTTTTTTATTAGGCATCCTTGACGCTTAAACGGATTAAGGTACAATATAGCCGTTTTCAAAAATTAAAGATCGTTAACAAGCCATTGGAGGAAATATGGAAAATTGGATAACTATCGGGACGCCGGGGTATTTGGGAGCGGAGCGGGACTTTAGATTTAAAGAATGGAACGAGATATACGGAGAAGGGAACTGGCGTCTGGTTTGGACGGTCAACAGGACTTTGGTGGATTTTTTGGGCGCTTGCGCTCTTTATGAGGATGGATATTATTATTTCCTGATAAAGAATTCTCATATCGTTGGCCAGCTCATTTATGACGCTTGCAATGTCTATGACGACAATCCAACCAATGTCGAGTCGGGGTTCGATTACAAGCACCAGGAAACAGCCCGAACCCATATCCAGGACATAGCGATCCGGCGCTGTTTGTTGCGTATGGGTCGGTGGTTTAAGGGTAGGGAACTGATTCAGATCCGTTCAAAAGCCGATGGGCATTGTTTGGGCCGGGTTTTATCTCCGGGGAACGTGCCATTCCACCGGCCGGATCTTATCGGACAACCTGAATTGAAGGGCTGGTGGAAAAAAGGAAGCGTGGAAAGTTTTTACCAATCAAACAGAGTGCTTCAAATCCGTTAAAAAAAACGGATTTTTTTGAACAAATTGCTTAAGCCGGATTTAAGTTACATCCGGCGCAGATTTAGTTTGGCTTGATAATTAAGGTGTTTTGTAGTATAAATTTAAGATTGGACTAAAGGTTGCGCGAAGTATAAAGCAGTAAATCATAATGAACACAATTCCAGCAAGTACCAGGAAACATATTCGAAACGAAAAAGCCCGGATCCGCCGGCAAGTATTGGATTTGGATCAGCAGAAGAAATTAATAGGCGAGCTTACGCAAAAATATTCAAACAGAAATGAAGGTATCCGAAATTTACAACCTAGCGCTAAATAAAGGGATCGATGCCGATCTTCGCGGGCGGGCCGCGGTGGAAAAAACGCTGGCTCGCCGCCGCCAAAACTACGACCGCTTGTCCAATCAGGAGAAAGCGGATTTTGATACGACCAAGCTGACCAATCCTTATGCGGACAGCCAGCTGCTTTACGTTAAAAACGACATTGAAGTCAAAAAGGTTTTGGCCGGGATCGATATCGATCCGGCCGAGATTTTGATGGCAAAATTCCTCGGGGATATCGACCTGATCTTTTCCCACCATCCGATCGGCAAGGGATTAGCCAATCTATCCGATGTGATGGAGCTCCAAGCCGAGGTTTTGAATTTATATGGTGTGCCGATCAACGTGGCCGAAGGATTGATGCGGGAAAGGATTTCCGAGGTTGCCCGCGGTTTGAATGCCAAAAACCACCAACGTACGGTCGATACGGCCAGACTGATGGGATTTAATCTTATTTGTTGCCATACGCCGTGTGACAACCTGGCCGCTAATTTTTTGCGGGAAAAGATCGGGGAGGCCGCGCCCGAAAGGCTAAGCGACTTGATGGATATTTTGAGCCAGATCCCGGAATACAGGGAAGCGGCTAAGATCGGGGTCGGGCCCAAGATCTTTGTTGGCAATCCGGAAAGTCATTGCGGAAAGATCATCCTTTCGGAAATAACGGGCGGGACGGCAGGTTCAGCCAAGCTTTACGCGAAAATGGCGATGGCCGGGATCGGGACGACGGTCGGAATGCATGTTTCCGAGGAATATCGGAAGGAAGCCGAAGCCGCGAATATCAATGTGGTGATCGCCGGACATATAAGCTCCGATTCTCTGGGCGTTAACTTGTTTCTTGACGAGCTGCAAAGACAGGGTGTCGAGATCATTCCGTGCTCCGGGCTTACAAGAGTGAGCCGCGTTTAATCCAAAAAATTAAAAACTGGCCGAAAGGCCGGTTTTTGGTTAGAATGGATTTGATCTGATTTGTCCGTCGTCCGATTCCGATACGGCGGGGATTTTGATTCTAGCCCATTATCCATGAAAACGAGATTTCTACCATTATTGTCTTTCCTTCTATATATATCTGTTTTTTTTGGCGTTAGCCGGGTTTTTGCCGTAAGCGATATTGCCCGGCCGGTGATCGTGAAAGCCGGCCAAACATACCTGGGGGGATACCAGGATTTGCGCGAAGAGTTTATCTTTTCAAAAAAGGATTTTTTGGAAATCAATATTCCGGAAAATAAAGTGAGGATCTATAAATTCGGGGAGATCGAGAACACCTTCCCGATTTTAAATAAAAAAGACGGCTTGCCGACCGGATTTTTTTTCATTCAATCGAAAAAAGGGCTGGACTTTTCCATGGATACGGGTACATATTTGCCTTATGCTTTGAATTATTATGGTTCCTGCCGGATTCATGGAGAGTCATACGCAATATTACCTAAAGAGAATGGCGTTTACCAAAAGGCGGAATGCTTGGCTTTAAGCGATCGCGATGCCAAGATTCTTTATGGATCGGTTGAGGTTGGTTTGCCGGTGCTTGCGATAGGCGAGGAAAAGCGCGAAATTCCCGAAACAACATCGGTTGCCGACTTCCCGGAAATTACGGCCCGAAGTTTTTTAGTCGCCAATATCGATTCCGGATTGGTTATCGCGGAAAAAAATTCCGATATCCCTTTGCCTATCGCTTCGCTTACGAAATTGATGACCGCCGTAGTTGTCAAAGAACAGACGAATTTGAAAAACACGATTTTGGTCAAAAACTGGATGTTGAGGCCTTATGGCGAAACGGAGGGCCTTATGGCGGGCTTGACCTATTCTTTGGAACAGCTCTATTCTCCGCTTTTGCAGGAATCGTCCAATGATGCGGCCGAAGTTTTGAGCAGCGCGATTCCGGGTGGAAGCGCTATCTACGCGATGAACCAAAGAGCGAAGTCGATCATGATGGAAAAGACCGGGTTCGTTGACGCCCATGGTATCGATGTTGCCAATCAGGCGACTGCCAGAGATCTTTTTTATCTGGCAAGGCATGTCGCCCAAAACAATCCGGAAATTTTCGAAATTACCAAAGGGGTCAAGCCTTCCGGTTTTTCTTCGCCGGTTTTTTTGTCCCCGAAAAATAAAAACTTATTTATCGATGAGCCGGGTTTCATTGGTGGAAAGACCGGTTATATCATAGAATCAAAATATAACGGTTTATTCGTTTTCAGTCTTCCAGCCGCGGAAGGGGGAAGCAGGCGGGTAGCCATTATTATCCTGGGGGCCCCGCATTGGCAGACGATGGACGGTAATTTGAAAAGCGAAACCTTAAAAATTCTAGCTTGGCTTCGTCGTAATTATTCCACCAAAAACCAATGAGGACCGGGATCGCGACAGTACCGCTGGATTGGGGCCATTGTCCGGCTTGGCTTTTTCAAAGAATGAAAAGGCTGGCCCAGAGTATTACGATTGCCGTTATCGAGGAATTTGGGGCGGAAGAAATGTTAAAAAGGCTGGCCGATCCGGTTTGGTTTCAAAGCTTTGGCTGTGTTCTGGGTTTTGACTGGAATTCTTCGGGCCTTACCGTTACAACCATGGGAGCCTTGAAGGAAGCGATGCGGGGTATCGAAAAAGAAACGGGATTTTACGTGTGTGGCGGAAAAAAAGTTTCGCGCAATACGCCCATTGAAACCAGAAAGTGGGGTGAATTTTTAGGATGGAGCGATCAAAAAACGGAATCGCTGGTCAACGCGAGCCGGATGGCGGCCAAGGTAGATTCGGCTTTGGTCCAGGATGGCTTCTCGATCTATGCCCACAATCTGATCTTTACGGATGCCGGTAATTGGAGCGTGGTCCAGCAGGGAATGAACGTGGAGATTCAGAAGGCACGTCGATATCATTGGCTGTCGGAAAAGGTCCAGGATTTTTGTGAAGAGCCCCATTCGGGCATTGCCAGCGACATTATCTTGTCGCCTTTGAATCTTACGGCCCGCGACAGCAAAAAAAACAAGGAAATATCAACGGATTTGGTCAAAGAAGAGCCAAAAACCTTTTTAAAAGATTTCCTGACACTTGCGCAAAACCAAGAAGGATCGGCCAGACAACAATGTTTGCCGGGTTTCGTCGATATGGAACTGAACAACGTGGAATTCCACTGGCACGAAGTTTTATCGGAAAAATTCAACGTCAAACGTTTGAAAAAAACCATCGAAAAAGCTCATTTTCTTGAGCCTGAGGGATTTGAAGCCTTGCTTAAAACCGAAGGTGTCGGTCCAAAAACTATCCGGGCGTTATCGTTGGTTTCGGAGCTTATTTACGGGGCTAAGCCTTCTTATGAGGATCCGGCGCGTTATTCTTTCACCGTAGGCGGAAAAGACGGTACTCCTTATGCTGTCGACCGGGTAACCTACGATAAAACGATAGATATTATTGAAAAAGGGATAAGACATAGTAAAATAACCCAAAGGGAGCGTTTGGAGGCGCAAAGAAGACTGGCCAAAACACTTTAAAAAACAACATAACCACGAAATCATGAGAAAAACATTTATTACATCCGAATCCGTGACCGAGGGGCATCCCGACAAAGTAGCTGACCAGATCGCCGACGCTATCCTCGATGAAGTTATCAGGCAGGACAAATACGGGCGTGTTGCCTGTGAAGTGATGGTTGGCAATAGTTACGCGATCATTGGAGGCGAGATCTCGACTTTGGCGTGGGTTGATTTCAATACGTTGATAAGGAAAGTGATTCGCGATATCGGTTACAATAAAGAAGATTACGGATTTTACTGCGAAAATGTTACAATTTTGAACGCGGTAAACCGCCAGTCCCCGGATATTGCCAGGGGTATCAGGAAAGCGGGATCAAAGAAACAGGGAGCGGGGGATCAGGGATTCGCCACCGGGTACGCTTCGACGGAAACGCCCGAGCTGATGCCGCTAACGATCATGATGGCGCACGGCCTTTCGGCGCGTTTGGCCGAAGTACGAAAAAAGAAGATTCTTGCTTATCTCCGCCCGGACGGGAAAAGCCAGATTACTTTGGAATATCAGGACGGGATTGCCAAAAGACTTGAAAATGTAGTGATCGCCGCGCAACACGATCCCGATGTGCCGACCTTAAAAATCCAGAAGGACATTATCGAAAAAGTGATTAAACCGGTTTGCGTCAAATATATCGATCGCGGTACAAAATTTTTTATCAACAACACAGGCCGCTTCGTGATCGGAGGGCCGGTTTCGGACACGGGTGCCACGGGCCGAAAGATCATCGTTGATACTTATGGGGGCACGGTACCGGTCGGAGGCGGAAGTTTTTCCGGCAAGGATCCGACCAAGGTAGACCGGTCCGGCGCGTACATGGCGCGCTACATAGCTAAAAATATCGTGGCAGCCGGAATAGCCGAAGAGTGTTTTTTGAGGATTGCTTACGTGATCGGGGGGACTAGGCCGACCGAAGTAAGCGTGGAAACATTCGGAACCGAAAAAATAGATGAAGAGAGGATCGAAAAAATGATTCCCAAGATTTTTGATTTATCGCCGGGCGGCATTATCAGGCAGTTGAAGCTTTTGCGCCCTATTTATAGAAAAGCTTGCTGTTATGGACATTTTGGACGCGAGGATGCGGATTTTATCTGGGAGAGGAAGGATAAGGTTAAACAAATTTTAAAACAAATCGAACAAAAGTCCGTAAAGAGTAAAACTGCGGCAAAGTGAAAAACTACGCTTCCAAAAGGGCAACCAAGGGAAAATTAGCTTACCGGACGCCAAGCCGGTTCATTTATCAAAAATGCCTCAAAGCCAACCAGACAATATCAAAGAAGAAGGGAAAAAAAATATAAGCGTGGATGGCATAAAGACAAGCCAAAAAACAGCGGCAAGGAAAACGGGGCTGGTTTTGGCCATGACCGCCGTTTTTTTCGCGGCGTTAATGGCGGTGGGGATAATATCATCGGATCATTTGGCGGGGGCGGCCAGCGTTAAAAGTTTTGGAGCGTCAGAGGTCAGCGTGCCGAATTTTTTGGTTATTTTTATTTTGGCTACTTTATTTTTCATATCCCTGATCTATTTCCTGAAATTAAAAAAGATCAAGAGGACGATATTCAAAATAATATTCGCCTTGGTTGTTTTTTGCGGTTCGACAATCTTTTTTAAGATATGGATCGGTGGGATTTTTGCCGTCCTGGCCGGGGCGGGCCTATCGGCGGCGTGGTGGCTATATCATAGGGTAGTGGTCCAAAATATCTGTCTTTTATTTTCAATGTTAGGGGCGGGGATTTTTTTGGGAAATGCTTTTTTACCCGGTTCTGCCGCGTTTCTTTTGCTGATCTTCTCCGTTTACGACCTGGTGGCTGTTTATGTAACGAAACACATGGTGGTAATGGCCAAAGAGATGATTGCCAGCGGGGCCTTGGCGGCGGTTTTCATCCCAATGGATTTATCGGGATTGAAGGTCGATATAAACAGGGTTGTGACCGGAGGGGAGAAATTCCTGATCCTTGGAGGAGGGGATATCGTTTTTCCCCTGTTCTTTTGCGTATCGATGGCCGGGCATTACGGGACTGCCGGGGCGATGATCACCGCGATTTTCGCGACCGCGGGCTTTTGCGCCAGTTTATATCAATTTTTCAATCAAAGAACGCGCCGGCCGATACCGGCCTTGCCGCCGATCGCTTTTTTTTCATTGGTAGGATATGCCGTCGTCTTGCTTTTGAATAATATCAATAATTAACAGTAAGTCATTTATAAAAAACATGGATAAATCGAGTTTTTTGACAGCTGTTTGCGGTTTACTGGCGCTGGCTTTTGCGGGATCGGTGGCCGCTTCCGGTTTTGTTCCTTGCGGTGGGCCGGGTCAGGGGGAGTGTACGATTTGCCATTTGTTTTTGCTTACCAAGGATGTTCTTTATTATACTTTGGCTTTAACGCTGTCTATTTCTGCCTTGATATTCATCCTTTGCGGCCTTAACCTGATGGCAAATCGCGGAAACGCCAAAGTGGTTTCAAAAGTAAAAACGGTCATGGGCGTGACGGCTCTGGGTTTGATCATTATTTTCGCCGGCTGGGTTGGCGTGAATACTTATTTCATTTCCGCGGGAGCCGCGGAATGGGACGGATACAGCCTGACCAAAGGCTGGTGGAAGATCAGTATGGATTGCGACAAACCTGCCGATACGCAAGCTATTTGCGGCGACGGCGTTGTTCAGCGAGAAACGGAAAGCTGCGACCCGATGGAAACGATCGACGGCTGTCAGGGAAGGACCGGTTTTACCAAAGAAACATGCGGTGAGTTGATTTCGAATTGCGATCCGAAAACGTGCGTTTCGTTTTTTTGCGGAAACGGGAAAATAGATAATGGTGAAGATTGCGATCCTCAAATGAGCGTCAAGGACTGCACTAAAAACGGAGGAAAGACGATGGCGGAATGCGTAAAACTCCACGATCAATGTACCGAAAAATGCAAACTTGAAGAGATAATTCCTCCCAAAGATGACGACGGTCCTTATGTGGAAGGCCGTTGCCTTGACCATGTTTCCGGGGCCCATTCGCCGGATTGCAATGATTTACATACCGGCTTGGATGGTTATAAGCTGATTGTTAAGAATTTTTACGTGGCTCCGGGTTCTTACCATGACTCGGCTTTAAGCCCAATCGAAAAAAAAGGCCCCAACGGCGAAAAGATCTGCATGTGTTTCGATACGTGCGCGTATCCGGAAAAATTCAAATATGTTCTTGTTGACGCAGGCAAAAGGTTGTTTGATGTTTATGCCACACCCGAGGGAGAGAAAGTCTTTAAACAAATGGGCCAAGAGGGATCGTTGATGGATGATACCAAGCCGGTTATTTATCTTTATCCGGAAAAACAGACGAGCGTAACCGTCAAGCTTAGTCCGAAGGGAAGAATGACAGCCAGTATTCCGGCTTACGGGAATGGGTGGAATGTTAATGTCAAACCAAGTGGTTCAATCGACGGAAAATACGGTTATCTATTTTATGAAACCGAAATTCCTGCTGCTGAAATTTATATGCCGTTGCAAGGTTTTCTCGTCTCTTACGACGGGTTAGCGGAATTTTTTGACGGGATTCTTCCCGAGGTTGGATTGCAGGGACAGGAGATAATCGATTTCAAAAACTGGTGGCTCGATGGCCGTTTAACCCCCGCCAAATTTTATTTGATTAGATTGCTGGACAGAAATACCATTGAGAATATCGAGCCGATGACCATAGATCCTAAACCCGATACGGTGATCAGGATTAGATTTTTGTTCACGCCTTTGGATAGCCGGATTGAAACGCTTGAGCCGCTGATCGAAACCCCGCAAAGACAGGGATTTACCGCGGTGGAGTGGGGCGGGCTGGTGGAGAAAAAGTAAATGGATAAAATGAATCAGATGGAAGAACTTAATAAAGAGATTGGTTCATGCGCAAAATGCCGTTTGTCAAAAACAAGGATTAAATCTGTTCCGGGCGAGGGACCGCTCGACGCGGAATATTTTATCGTTGGGCAGGGTCCGGGAGCCAATGAAGACAAAACCGGACGGCCGTTTATCGGCCGGGCCGGAAAGCTGCTTACCGAATTGCTGGCGCTGGCGGGCCTCGACCGTTATAAAGAAACTTTTATCACGTCGATCGTAAAATGCTTGCCTACGCCGCCGCTTAACCGGAAGCCCAAGCCTGACGAAATCGCGGCTTGCCATGATTATCTGGCGCGCCAGATAGAGCTGTTCGGTGCTAAAAAAATTATTCTGCTGGGAGATGTGGCTTTCAAAGAATTTTTCAAAAAAGAAAAATTTTCAGACTGGCGCGGTAAATGGCGCGAGAGCGGGGGACGGAAATATTTTATCAGCTACCATCCGGCCGCCGGCATCCGGTTCCAAAAATTCAAAAAGATCCTGGAACATGATTTCAAAAATCTGGTTCGCGGTAACGAAAAAAATTGACTCAAGGTCGATTTCGTGGTTGAATTCTGTAAGAACAGGAAGTGTTTGAACGGTGAGGAAATATCGATACAGTTTGGAACTCTGTCCGGTTTGTAATGCTTGGGCAGTCAAGGCTCAAAGTCAGTCGGGCGAAGAAATTTGGATTTGCAATAATCTTGGAAGACCTTGGCATGATTATTACCGGGACCTGCGAGCGGTTTCGCGGTCGTGGCAAAGAAGCAAAGCCGGTCTGCAACAATATCGCGAAATCTTGGTACCGCCGTTGTTTTAAGTCTCACCGATCAAAGGCTAACTAACTTAGCCTTTACTTTTTAGATAATTTAAATGGAAATCAACGAATTTGAAAAATTGGTGTCCGAGGCAATCGAAGGTTTGCCCGACCATATTAAAAAAGCCATAAATAATACCGCGATCGTGGTGGAGGAAAAATCGCCGCGCCGTAACTTACTTGGTTTATACGAAGGGGTTCCGGAAAACGTTTGGGGGAAGGGGATGGGAATGACTTTGCCCGACAAGATCACGATTTTTAAAGAGAATATCGAGCGTACCGCCAATAGCCCCGAGGATATTAGAGAGGTCGTAAAGGTGGTTGTTTGGCATGAGATCGCCCATCATTTCGGTTTTGACGAAAAAGAAGTACGCCTCTTGGAAAAAAGATGGCGGGCAAAAGCCGGTAGGCTTAAATTTTAAAATTGCTCAAGTATTAAAAGTTTTTATATGATTTAAATAGGACGATAGGCTTGCCGTGATTTGCGGACTTCGTTTGACATATTCTAAAAAAAGTTTATGATGATAGCAATACTTAAAATTAAGAAGAGGAAAGGCGATGGATCGGATAGAGGTAATTGAGGTAAAGGAAGTTGCTTTGGAACCCCGCGAGTACGAGGTTTTAAAGATCCTTGTTAAGGAGCTTGCGGCCGGAGCCGAAGGCTTTGACCTTTCACAAGAAGAAGTAAAAGAACAATTGGCCGGGTTGATCCCGTTGGTTACCAGCAAAGATCTGGCGTTAATCGAGAAGGAAATCGGTTTGGCGCCCGGGACGCTCACGACAATAAGGGCCATAGCGGTCAAAAAGGCTTTAGAAGAAGCTAGCGGAAGTATTACCGTCTTTAAGGTCAATAAAGAATAACGAGGAGAAGCCTCGTTTTTTTTGTTCAATCAAAGGTTCTTTATCATGTAGGTAGCTTTTAATTTGTAGCCGGATTTGCGCCAGTATTCGCGCGCTCCGATTCCGGAGATGGCCGCGATTTTTTCGTATCCGAATTCTTTTTTCGCGATTTTTTCCGCTTCCAGGATCAATTTTTTTCCTAAGCCTTGGTGTTGGACGGCCGACGTTTTTTCCGCCACGGCAAGCTGGAAACCATAAGTATGAATCTCTCTTATTAACGCGGAATTTTTCAGTGCCGGAATTGCGGGATCCGGGTTTTGGCTGATGCGCAGACGCAACAGGCTGAAGATTTTGGTTTGTTCTTTGTTCTCAAAGCTTAAAAAAATCTCCTGTCCGCCCGAAGCTTTGTATTCGCGGCGCGCCATATATACTTTTTCCTTTGGGTCATAGTCTCCTTTTATTTCGCGGCAACGGATGCATTGGCAGCGCCAATTTTCTTTTACCATATCCGCCGCGATGATCTGGCGGAGATTGGAAACGGTTTTGGTGCCTTCGGCGATCCGGGGGGAGGGGATGTCGCGGATGATCCGCTCGATCCTTAGATAGGGCGGGATGTTCTTTTTTATTTCTTTGATAACCTCGATCAGTTTTTTATCCGGATAAGGTTTAAACAAGCCTTTTTCGTATAATTCATAAAGCGGGGCTTCGCGCAAGACGGCGCAGGGATAAATTTTGAGCGTATCGGGCTGGAAACGTTCGTCGTTAAAGATTGTTTTCATCATTTCAATATCTTTTTGAGGCGAAGAGCCATAGAGATTAAGCATTATCTGGTAGGCTATTTTGAAGCCGGAGTTTTTTAAAAGCCGCGTTGCTTTTATCGTAGAATCGACTTTATGGCCTCTTTGATTTAAATCGAGCACGTCATCGTAAATGCTTTGGATTCCCAATTCCACTTTGGTTACGCCAAGATTCCTTAAATGGATGATTTCTTTTCCGCTGATAAAATCCGGCCGGGTTTCGACCGACAGTCCGATGATCCGGCATTTAGCCGATTCATTGATTTTTTGCTCTTGTTTCAGGGAGCCGATTTTTCTGGAACGCGGGGCGTTAAAATTATTACAGCTAAAAAAACATTTCTTGATAAACGATTCTTGGTAAGCTTTTTTATAGAAACTCCAAGTTCCTCCGATGACCCGCATTTCGATCTTGTCTATTGGGTGGGCTTCTTCGGCCAGGGTGCGAAGGCGGCCGGAGACTTGTTTTCCGGGATCGAATTTCAGGCGGCTGGCCCGTTCCGCTGCCGGTTCGCCCGACAGATAGCTTTTCGGAAAACCGGTTTCCTGCGGGCAGTAAAGGCAGATTCCGGGACAGGGATAGGGCTTGGTCAGAACCGAAACATTGACGATGCCCGAAAGCGACCGGACCGGCCGGACGCGCAACAGGTTATAAAGTTCGCGGCGGGATTGTTCGGCGGATTTTCCGCCGCCAAGTTTGTTTAAGGCCGAAAGCAGGGAGATATTACCCGGATAGGGAATTTTTAATTCCACGCAAATTTTCCGTTTGAACGCGTCTAATTCCGTTTTTGTTTTCGGGTCGTCTTGGATCAGTTTTTCCGCGATTGTAATTTGACGTTCCATTGACTTACCGTTTTTTTCTGATAACCTTTTTATCATAATGCTTTATAGGGGGGTGAGAATGAGGAATGAAGATTATATTCGTTTCTATGTCCCTGACTTAGACCGTCTATGAAAAATGGGAAGGTTTCTAGGATCTGAACCTCGGATCAACTGGTCAATATAGCGGTTCTTCCAATAATCATCCTTTAAAGTCTGGCAACCAAGCCAGATTTTTTCGTTCGTACACGTACTTTAAAATTATAGGATTTTTGGATAAAGTCAAAAGGCGGTTGATTTGCTTATACTATTTTTTCTGATAATATGATGCCGGAGGTGTAAACGGGTTTATGTGTCTAGTTCTTACCTCTATGCTCGTCTTAGCCTAGCAGAGTAGATAGGATAAGGCCGTCCGGCGCCAAACTAGAGTACGGCAGGATATCTCTAGTGAGCATTTCAGCCGGTTATTTTATATCTGACCACTTTCGTGGTCAGTCTTTTTAACGGTTTTGTCCGGGTTCGCTTCTTAAGGATATTCGACCATTCCGTGATAATATATATGTAGGAAACGGTTTTAGCGGCGTTAAGATCCGGCGCCATTTTTTTGATTTAATCAGGGCAATTAAGTATAATGACCTTTGTCGCATAAACAAATTTTCACAATCAAGCTCGATAATTCTATCCTTTAAGGATTCAATATCCGGCGCGCGATTTGAAATAAACCAATGTTTGAACAATTAAAACAATTGAAGAAATTGCAGGAGATCCAGAATGCTTTGAAAAACGAACGGCTTGATTACGAGAAACAGGGCATAAAAGTAACGCTTAACGGCAAACTGGAATTTGAAGATATCAAGCTTAACCCGACATTACCGATAGACCAGCAGGAAAAGCTTTTAAAGGAAGCGCTGAATGAAGCGATGAAGAAAATCCAAATGACCGTGGCGCAAAAGATGCAGGCTATGGGAGGACTGGGGTTTTAAGGAGGAATTAGATTATATGGAGATAATCCGGATTATAGTTGGCGAAATCCAGACAAACTGTTTTTTGTTTGTTTGCGGCAATAAACTGGCTGTCATTGATCCCGGAGGAGAAGAGGAAAGAATTGTTCGTGAAATTGAAAAAACCCGGGCGGAAGTAAAATTCATTATCAATACCCATTGTCATTTTGACCATACTTTAAGCAATGCCGGATTGAAAAAGAAATTCAATGTTCCGGTCTTGATCCATGAAAACGAAAAAGATTATTTGGATTTCACGCCGGATCGGTTTTTAAGGGATGGCGAAAAGATCGCGGTAGGGGAATGTTCTTTGAAGGTTGTGCTGACGCCCGGCCATACCGCGGGAAGCATTTGTTTGTTCGCTCCGGGCCTGGTTTTTTCAGGGGATACGATTTTTGAGGCTGGCGGCGTTGGCCGGTGGGATTTGCCGGGAGGCTCTCTCAATGATTTAAGAATGTCGCTCGAAAAACTTAACGTTTTGATCGATCCGGGGACAGTGGTATATCCGGGCCATGGCGAAATCTTTACGTTCGAAAAAAAGCAATGGATTTGAATAAACTCAAGATGGTGCTTAAAGACGAGCCGGCTTACCGCCTAAGACAGGCCGAGGAGTTGATTTTTAAGCAGCTCATCGAAGATTGGTCGGAAGCTCAAAGTTTGCCGGTGGCGTTGCGCCAAAAATTGAAGAACGATTTCCCGTTATCGACGGAATCGGCTGTTAAATTCCTGGAATCAAAGGACACGGTCAAAGCGGTGATTTCTTTTTCCGATGGCGTTAAAGTCGAAACGGTATTGATGCGCCACAAAGACGGCCGCAACACGATTTGTGTTTCTTCCCAGGCCGGTTGTCCGATGGGGTGCGTTTTTTGCGCTACCGGCAAGGGAGGGTTTAAAAGGAATCTGTCCGCTTCCGAGATCGTTTGGCAGATATTGTTTTTCGCGCGCCGGCTTAAAATAACAGGTGAAAGAATAGACAATGTGGTTTTCATGGGAATGGGTGAGCCTTTCCTGAATTACGACGCGGTGATGGAAGCGGTAAGGCTGATCAATTCAAAGGACGGATTCAATATCGGCGCCCGCCATATTTCTATTTCAACCGTTGGTGTCGTTGAGGGGATAGAAAAACTGGCGGATGAACCAATCCAAGTAAATTTGGCGATTTCTTTGCATGCGCCCAACGACGCGTTGCGTTCCCGGATCGTTCCGGCGAACAAAAAATATCCAATTAACAATATCCTCTGGGCGGTTTACGGGTATGTTAAAAAAACCAACCGCCGCGTGATGTTCGAATACATCATGATCGATGGAGTAAACGACTCCGACGATAACGCGCGTGAATTGGCGGCCCTGATCAAAAAAAGGCTTTCTTTGAAATTAGCGTTCGTCAATTTGATTACTTATAATCCGACGGGGGATTTTAAGCCGTCGAACCGCGACAGAGTCAAAAAATTCAGGGAAATAATCGATCAGGAAAACGTTGAAACTACCGAGCGCTATCGGTTCGGCCGGGAAATAAAAGCCGCTTGCGGACAACTGGCCAATCGGGACGTGAACGATAAGACAAAAATCCAAAGACCATAGCTGATATCCAAGAGATATGAGCCGCGTCATCCGGGATTTTGAAATAATTTTATGCTGGTTAAAGTAAAAGTATATCCTTGTTCAAAAGAGGAAGGGGTCACGAAATTGGCCGAAGATAAATACGAGATCATGGTGAACGAAAAGCCGGAAATGAATATGGCCAACGATCGCGCCCGCCAGCTTCTGGCGGTTTATTTCGGCTTGCTCGAAAGCAAAGTGAAGCTTGTTCACGGCGGCCATCAGCAGAATAAGATCTTTGAAATAGCCGATCTGAATTAGATCAATCTTATGGAAGATATAATTTTAGTTGACGATGGCGATAACCAGACCGGAACGGGAGAGAAAATGGCTGTTCATCGCGCGGGATTGCTTCACCGAGCTTTTTCCATTTGCGTCTATAATTCCAAAGGCGAACAGTTGTTGCAAAAAAGAGCGTCTAAAAAATACCACTGTCCGGGTTTGTGGAGCAACGCGTGTTGTTCCCATCCGCGGCCGGGAGAAAATTTATATGACGCGGCGAAGCGCCGTTTAAAAGAAGAAATGGGTATTGATTACAATTGGGGCCGGCGCGGCGGGGATGTCCCGCAACTGGAGTTTATTTATAAAGTAAAAGTTGGGGAGCTTACCGAGAATGAATACGACCATGTGCTGTTTGCCGCGTTCGACGGGGAGCCGCAGATCAACAAAGAGGAAGCGGATGCCTGGAAATGGATCGGCCGCGACGAGCTGGTGGCGGATATCCGGGAAAAGCCGGGGATTTACACACCCTGGTTCAGGCTGATGATGCGAGTGGCCTGGATCGACAATGATCCCAAAAGCCTGGTTCCGGAATTGGAAAGATACGAGGAAAAAAATCAATCCGCAAAAAAATGAAAGAAAAGGACGCGAAAGAATTAATGGAAAAAACAAAGCGCGATTTTGATTTGATAGCGGACAATTTTTCGATTACCAGAACGCGGCCATTGGAACAATTGGGTTTTTTATTCGACCGTTATCTAAAGATCGGGGATAAAATTTTGGACCTTGGCTGCGGAAACGGCCGTTATGTTCCAAAATTCCTGGATAAAGGCGCGAAGTATATCGGCCAGGATTTCTCAAGAGAGCTTGTCGAAATAGCGAAAATTAAATACCCGAGAGAACAGTTTATCGTCGGTAACGCGACCGACCTTCCTTATCCCGCGGGTGATTTTGATAAGGTTTTTTGCTTGGCCGTTCTGCACCACCTGCCGTCGCGAAAGGTGCGGCAAAAATTTTTTTTTGAAGTCGGCCGGGTTTTAAAAAAGGACGGGATCATCGTAGCGACCGCCTGGGATTTGCGCCCGGTAAAGATTTTGGCTTCCCGTAATTGGCGCCGGATGGCCGTTTTTTTAAAAAGCCAGATACTGGTGGCGGTCGGAAGGTCTCAGCTTGATTTCGGGGATTTTTTCATTCCCTGGCGTCAGTCCTGCCAGCGCTACGTTCATGGTTTTTCCTTGAACGAATTGAAAGATTTGGCGGTTGGCGCCGGATTGAAGATTATTGAAGCGGGTATTGCGGGGCGCGCGTCGCACGAAGGGAATCTTTACATTGTGGCCCAAAAGCGGCAGAATTAGAAAAATGCCCTTGAGGCCCTAAACCAACCATCATGATGATAAAAATTGGAGTTACCGGCACTTTGGGATCCGGAAAAGATACACTCGCCGCCTATCTTATCTTAAAGGGATTCGAACATATTTCTTTGTCCGACCTGATCAGGGAAGAGCTCAAAAAAAACAATCAGGAAATTACCAGGGATAATTTAGTGAAAGAGGGAAATGAAATGAGGGAGAGAGAAGGGAATGGAGTATTGGCAAAAAGAGCGATCGAGCGGATGAACGAGGAAAAGAATTATGTCGTTACCAGCGTCAGAAATCCCTTGGAAGTCAAAACACTGGCTGGTTCGGGAAAGTTTGTTTTGCTGTCGGTTGACGCGCCGGCGGAGCTTAGGTTCAAAAGAATAATTGACCGCGGCCGGAATGAAAAAGACGCCAAAACCTTCGAAGAGTTCAAAGAAATAGAGGCCAGGGAAATGATGTCGGATAATAAATCAAGCCAACAAATAAGAGCTTGCATGAATATGGCCAAGTTTACGATCGTAAACGACAGCGACGTGGATACCTACTTCAAAAAAATCGACGATTTGATGCCTCACCTCGAAAAAGAAGCGTTTCACGTAAGACCCGATTGGGATCGTTATTTTATGGAGTTGGTCCGCTCCGTCGGAGAAAGAGGAACATGTAACCGGGGGCGGGCGGGATGTTTGATCGTGAAAGACAAAAGAATAATTGCTACCGGTTATGTCGGGGCACCCCCAAAATTGGCGCATTGCGATGACGTGGGCCATTGGTTCAAGAAAACCATCCACGAAGACGGAAGCATTACCCAGCACTGTATCAGGACCGTGCACGCCGAGGCGAACGCGATCGCGCAGGCCGCGAAATACGGTATCAGTATTGACGGGGCAACGCTTTACTGTAAAATTGAACCTTGTCTGGACTGTACCAAGCTTTTGATAAGCGCGGGGATAAAAAGGGTTGTTTGTGAAAATCGATATCAAGCCGCCAAAGAAGCCAGGGAAATGCTGGAGGAGGCGGGGGTTAACGTTGAATCTTTGAATGAAAAAGTAGAGCTTTACGGAACAAAGTAGCAAGTCTAATAAGCGCCCGTAGTTTAACGGATAAAATTCCGGCCTCCGAAGCTGGTGACTACTGGTTCGATTCCAGTCGGGCGCACCACAAATTTCGCGAACAAAATTTGCAGTAATTGGTAATTTGTAGTTAGCAATTGGAGAAAAGAAAGGATTATATAATACAGAAAGCAAAATTTCCCTAAATACAAAATACCTTCCAAAACACAAATCAAAACTGCGAAATTACCCGTGGCCCGGATTTACGGTAATTAGCGTGAAGTTTTAAAACTCGATGTTGTGGAATAAATTTTTTGAGATATAATTGATAGAGATACAATAAGAAAAAATGACAATCGGTCTTTAAAAAAAACGGTTGCCATATTACTCCCGATGTTTTCGAAAAAAAGATTTTTTGCCTCGTTTTTCTTGGTGGTAATTCTTTTCCTGTCCGGTTTTGTTGTTGTCGCAGCCGCCGATCCGCTGGTTCCTTGCGGCGCTCCCGGCCAGCATTCCTGCACTATTTGCGATTTTTTTGAGATGACCCGGCGCGTTACGAATTACATCATCTTTGGAGTGATTCCGGTTCTTACGGCTTTTTTCCTTTTGCTCGGAGGGGGATATTTGGTTTGGAGCAAGGGCGATCCCGGCGCTTTGGTGAGTGCCAAGAATGTAATAACGGTGGCGGTGATCGGTTTTTTGGTCATTTTCGTCGGTTGGGTTTTTGTCAATACGATGTTTATGGCATTGGGGATTGCCGATTGGGACGGTTTCAAATTGAACGAAAGTTGGTGGAAGATCAGTACCAAATGTTCCCAGCACGATGAAATAAGCGCGGAATGCGGCGACGGCATTTGGCAGGTTAAGGAGGGGTGCGATCCGAACATGACGGTCGAGGCTTGCCAGGCGAGAGGCGGTTATTCCATCGCGATGTGTAATGAGATAATCGCACATTGCGATCCTCTTACTTGCAAGTCTCAATATTGCGGCAATGGTGTTGTGGACGGCGATGAGAAATGCGATTATAACGAATCGCTGGCGGCGTGCAAAATAAGGAATCCGGCCAGTACCGACCAGCAATGTATAGATTTTAAAAATATGTGCGACCAGAAATGTAAAATAATCGTGGTCGCGGCTTGCGAAGGAGTGGATAAGGCGAAGGTTGGCAAGGGTTGTTGGCTTACCAACGATATGACCGACCGGGAAAAATACTGCCAGAGGGGAAAATATATTTGTGATACCGAGGCCGATTCCCCAACCTACAATAAGGTCGTTTGTAAGCCCCTCACCCCTAAATTGGTCGATGAATGCTGTTTTAACCGGGGAGATAATCTTGATACTACGTCGTTTGATATCGTCAGGATCCGTGATTTCGTGAAATTGGGGGATGGTAGCGGCGGGCAGATCAATAACATGATGGTTCCCTGTGAGAGCCAGGCCATTGATTGCGACTCGGTTTGCGCAAAAAAAGGACAGGTGTGCATCGGGGTTGGTTTGGCAAATTGGCAAAAAAGTAAATGCGTAAGCGTAGTGCATCACGTACAGGGAGATTGCAGTTTAAGCCAAAATCTGGTTACCAATGATTGTCGCGCGAAATATTGCCTGACCACGGCCGTTTGTTGCGAGGGAGGGGAATGCAAGGATAATCTCAAGCCCTGCTGTGATCCCAATGTAACTTTATGGGATCCATGGGCCCGCATTTATTTCAAAGGAAGCGGATCTCAATTCAGCGTGGGCGAGACCGCATGTTATTGTAAATAGTCTTTTCGAATATATCAAATGGAAGAAGATAATTTCATCGAAGAGCTCGATAAAAGAAGGCAGCTTTTTTATTACGGCGGCATCGCTTGCATGGTTCTTTGTTTTGTGATCCTTTACGTAGTTTTCTTTTATAAGCCGTCCCCGAAAAAAAATGAAGCGGTTGTGGGGAAGGGCGAGAGTCCGGCCGTCGTTGAAGATGTTTACGATGTGATGCCAATGACGAAAGAAGATTGTTTGGTACTTGAAGGCAAGGATAAGATCCAGGCTTGTCTTGACGGGATAATCCTTAGTGACGCCATCGATAGGGATAATTTTTTGGCCTGCGGGGGGATCGTAGTTGAAGAGACGAGGAACGATTGCATGAATCGGGTCGCCGATAATTTAAAAGACGTCGATCTTTGTTTGAAAATACCCGATATCAAGAAAAAAGAAACATGTGTGAGTGATGTGGCGATAGCCTCAAGGGATCCCAGTATCTGCGCCACCGTATTCAGCGAATCTTTCGAGTTGAAAGAATGCCAGGATGTCGCAACGTCTTTCGCGATCGCTTCCAGCGGTAAAAAGGACGACATCAAAGAATGCGCCAAGCTTGGAACGGAAGAATACGCCCACCTGTGCCTGCTTAATTCCTTCGGGTCAAAATATGGAGGTGACTGTTCCAAGGTGCCTGTGGAATTCCGGCAGTACTGCATTGACGAAGACGCGATGATCACAGCCAAGGAAGCCAAGGACTGCGATGTGGTGGTCAATCCCGACTATAAGGACCTTTGCTTGAAGGTCGCGGAATTGGGTCTTATGGAAGCGCGCAGGATCGATACCGATAAGGATGGGATTGCCGATGGCAACGAATTGTTCATGAACCTCGATCCCAAGAATCCCGATACCGACGGCGACAGACTTGGCGACGGAAACGAATGGCTGATTCTTGGGACCGATCCCGGAAATCCCGATACCGACGGCGATGGCTTGAACGACTATCAGGAGACGCAGATTTATCACACCAATCCCAAGAATCCCGATACCGACGGCGACGGAAGAAAGGACGGTTTGGAGGTGAAAATGAACAAAGATCCATTGACCAAAGATTGAGGAAATGGCGTAAAAAAAGACCCGGTATTTTTGATTTTCGCTGCATTCAGGACCTCTTTTGGGTTCGCTTGACATAAAAGTATTTACGGCTAGAATGTATTTGAGGGGATGAGGGTTTTTACCCAATAGGCAGAATGTTCTTCCGTGAAGGAGGTTAAGTAGGCCTAATAGCCTCTGCCAGGCTGTAGTTAAAACCTTAACTGATTTCATGCTGAACGCTTTCCCCTCACCAAAGCCCGTCGGATCTCCGGCGGTTTTTGTTTCCGGCGGTGTTCGGCTAAATCCAATAAATATTATATTTTTAAATTGATTCCGCGATCGGGGTATTAAACCCCGATCTTGCAGCCAAAGGGGGCACCCCTTCGGAATCCTCTTAACTCAATACCCCGATGCATAGCATGCGGGGTATTTAGCTAATAAAAAATATCACAAGAAACTTTTTTACTTTTGCTTCCCGTTTTGATAAAATAGCTTTAAAGTAAGAATGAACTGCCTTGCGTGGAACGCGGGGTAATTTGCCGGATCAAAAAAAGAAAAAATATTTTTACGCGTAAGATAGCGCTGGTTTGAAGCAGCTTCACTCGGACAATTTAAAATAGCCGCGGAAATGCCGAATCAGTCAAGTAATAGAAATAATATGCAGTATGAAATTGCCGTATCGGGAGCGGCGGAGATTTCCCATTGTTGCGATAAGGTAATACTGCTTTCAAGGACGATCGGGCGGGAGATAGCCCGCCAGGGATGCACCCTGGTCACCGGAGCGACTACCGGGGTTCCTTATTTTTGCGCCGAGGGTTGCCGGGAAGCCGGAGGGTTCAACGTTGGTTTTTCTCCCGCGACCTCGGAAGCCGCCCATGTTAAAACATACCGCTTGCCGGTCGAACCGTTCGACGTAATGGTCTATACCGGATCCGATTACGTGGGAAGGGATATTATTATGACCAAATCTTCCGATGCCGTGATCATAATTTGCGGCCGTATCGGAACTTTGCATGAATTCGCGACCGCTTTTGAGTGCCGGAAGATCATCGGGGTTTTGGAGGGTTCGGGCGGGACGGCCGACAAGATTCGTTCTATAGCCAACGGGCCTTACCGGGTTTCAAAAAGGATAATCTACGATCGGGATCCTTTGAAGCTTGTGGAGAGGGTTTTGGCGGCGATCAAGAAAGAAAAGCAAAAAACGGATATTTGACCAAGGCGGGTATCGATAATCAGCGATCAATAATCAATGGATGCGGAGTTTAAAATAATTCTTCAACTTTTTTTAACCGTTCTTTTATGCGGTTTGATCGGTTTTGAAAGAGAGATGAAAAAAAGAGGAGCGGGTCTTCAAACTTATAGCCTGGTTGGCCTGGGCTCCGCTCTTTTTGCAGTTCTTACATTCCATTTGCGCGGTGATGCCGCCGGGGGATCGATTGATCCCACTCATTTGATCCAGGCAGTGGCGACCGGGATCGGTTTTATCGGAGCCGGGGTTGTTTTTAGGGGAGAGAAGCACATTGAAGGACTTACGACCGCCGCGGGCTTATGGGTCGTTTCGGCAATAGGCATTGCCGTAGCCATGGAACTCTACGTGGAAGCCGTAGCCAGCACTTTGCTCACTCTTTTCGTCCTGGTGGTTTTCGGTTTTCTTGAAAGAAGGGTTTTTGACAAAGGATAAGGGTTTTTAAAATTCGCAACTTCCTGAGGTCTTGCCTCGGGGTTGCGAATTTTGAGGATTCCAAAGGAGGTACTCCTTTGGTCGATCCGCAGGGTTAATGCCCTGCGGCGTCGAAACACATTAAGAAAATAAATAAATTTACAAGAGGACGCGGTTAACCCAAATATATGAAATTCGCGGCTGATCTTCATTTGCACTCAAGATTTTCCAGGGCAACGTCGATCAACATGAATATCCGGGCGCTTGATGCTTGGGCGCGCATCAAAGGTATCAAGATCCTTGGTACCGGTGATTTTACCCATCCGGAGTGGTTGTCGGAACTGAATCGCGACTTGGAACCGGCCGAGCCCGGACTTTTTAAATTAAAAGGAAAAAACAGCCCGACCCGTTTTTTGCTTTCGGCCGAGGTTAGCTGTATTTATTCAAAAAACGGGCAAGTAAGAAAAATCCATATCGTTGTTTATGCCCCAACGATCGAGGTTGTAGAAAAGATCAACGCCCGGCTTTCCCGAATTGGCAATTTGGCGAGCGACGGACGCCCGATCCTCGGACTCGACGCCAAAGAGCTTGTCAAGATCGTTCTTGACGCTTCCGAACAGTGTCTGGTCGTTCCGGCTCATGCGATGACGCCATGGTTTGGGATCTTCGGATCAAAATCCGGATTTGACTCGCTCCAAGAATGTTTTGAGGATTATACGAAATACATTTATGCCATCGAAACCGGTTTGTCGGCCGATCCGGAGATGCTTTGGCGGATCCCGGATGGCCGAAGAGTAGCGCTGATTTCCAATTCGGACGCTCACTCGCCCCAAAAACTTGCCCGCGAAGCCAATATCTTCGACACCGGGATCGATTATTTCGAAATCATCGAAGCGATAAAAAACAAAGACCCGGAAAAGTTCTTATACACGATCGAATTTTTTCCCGCGGAAGGGAAATATCATTTTGACGGCCATAGGGCGTGCAATGCCAGTTTTTCGCCTCAGGAATCGAAAAGATACAACGGTAATTGTCCGGTTTGCGGAAGGGAGCTGACGATCGGCGTCGTCAACAGGATCGAAGAATTGGCTGACCGGCCCGAAGGTTATAAGCCTCCGGGAGCGATACCTTTCAAACATTTTGTTCCTTTGCAAGAAATAATATCCGATGCCCTGAAGGTAATGACGGCTTCAAAACAAGTCCAGATGGAATATGATAATCTGGTCAAAAACTTCGGTTCGGAATTTGCCGTGCTGCTTGGCCCCTCCCGCGCCGATTTGGAAAAAGTCAGCTTGCCAGAAATCGCCGAAGGCGTTATAAGAGTAAGAGAAGGAAGAGTTTCCGTTGTTCCCGGTTACGATGGTGTTTACGGCAAAATTAAAATTTTTGACGATGAAATCGTGGCAAAAGCAACCGGTAAGCAAAAAAAGCTTTTCTAGAAAAAACTATTACAATGACAACAATCGGAATTCCAAGATCCTTGATTTACTGGAAAAAACCCCAATTCTGGGAGGTTTTTTTTGAGGAAATGGGATGCAAGGTGGTGCTTTCCCCTAAAAGCAATAAGGAGATCGTCGATATGGGCGTGCGCGTTGCCGATCCGGAAACTTGTTTTTCCAGCAAAATTTTCTGGGGTCATCTTTTATGGCTGGAAGGGAAATGCGACAAGATTTTCGTTCCGCGGATGAAAACCGATATCAAGGGATTGGAATACTGTCCTAAATTTTTTGGTTTGCCCGATATTGCCAAGATTATTGTTAAAACCCCGATCCTGTCCGAAAGTTTCGACCAGCGGAAAGAACCTTTCGAAAAGACCATCCAGCGTCTTGGCCGGAAGATCGAGTCCGATATTTATTTGATCGAAAGGGCGATGAACAAGGGCCTGGTCAAGGAGCAGGAATTAAAAAAGGAAAGAGAAGAAAAATTCGCCCGGAAAATGGCGTCGAAAACCAAAAAGATCCTTTTGGTCTCCCATCCTTATAATTTGTTCGACGAATATTCCAATTTGCAGATCGAAGAAAAACTTCGCCATCTGGGAGCGGAGCCCATTTTTCTGGACGAGGTTCCGCTTAAAGGCTTGACCATCGGAGATAAACTTGGTTTTGAAATACCGAAATTCCACTGGGAATTCGGCGAAGAAATGCTGGAAAAGATCGGACTGGCGATCGAATACGGCTTGGCGGGCGCGATCGAGATTTCGTCATTCCAATGCGGTTGCGACGCCGTGATCAAGGAATTCGTGGAAAAGGCGTTCCGGACCAAAAAAATACCGTTTTTATACTTGATCATCGACGAGCAGACCGGCGAGGCCGGATACCAGACGCGCTTGGAAGCATTCATCGACACGTTGAAATAGCCTTGACTAATTTATATAATTGATTATAATCAAAAAAGCAATTTAAGAATCAGGAGGAATGGTGTGACGGAAGAAACCGATAAAATCTTTCAGACGAACGCAGGCAGGAAGGTAAAGAGCTTTTGCCGGGTCGTAGAGGCGCTGAATAGCGCGGAAAGGCAGGCGATTTTCGCCCTGTTGGCTAATTGTTCTCCGCATGGCGGTTATTCCTTACCCGATATTATCAAAATAACGGGTATTGACCAGGCGGAAATCCATCTCGCTTTACTGGAAAAATCCGGCTTGGTAAGGACTTGTACGGGTAAAAAAGAAGTGATTCTCTACCAAACGAATTATGTCTGGGGAAGAATGCTGGCCGAGTGGCTGAAGTTTCGTAAAGACGAATGCCAGAAATTCGGCAAGAAAGAGGGTCACTACCCTTAATGAGTGTGTTTAAAACAGGAAGATCTCCTGTTTTTTTATTGACGGATTAAAAAAAATCATTATAATCAATATCGTACTTTAAAAACCAATGGAGACGTTTGGATAATGGCCGAAAAATTTCGATTACCAACGAAAGAGGAGGCGATGGCTATCACTGCCGAAAACCTTGAAGATCTTAGCCGTTTATGCCGCCGAATGCACAGCATTTTGAAACACGAAGAGCGCCGGAAGATTATCCTAGCGCTTAAAGACAACGGCCCGATGACGAGAGCGGAGTTAAGCGTGGGCGCGGGTAACAACCAAACCTCTGTTCATTTAAGCTGGTTGTTGGCCGCATGTTTCGTTTGCCGGGAAAAAGAGCGCCCATTCCGCTATTCGATAAATGAATTTTTATTGCAACTGCTTGATCTGAAGCTCGTTCATGACCGGCAGCGCAAACAAAAAAACGCAAGTGTATCGATGTTCCGGGCAGCTTAAGAACGGGATTCCTTTCCGTTTTTTTTCTTGACAGGTCCGGCAAATTAGCTAAAATCAGCAGGCAAAAGAGCTCATTGTTAAAGGAGGCAGGGTATGGAGCAAAAAAAAGAAGAAATGGGGCAAGAGGAACCCGGCACCGGAGAAGACCCGATATTGCCCGAAATTTGCGAAGAGATCGGGATTTATCCCGATTGTATCGACCAGATCGGGGAGTTTTCCAATTTCAAGGTTGTGGAAACAAGGCAATTTTTTGGCACCCAGATCGGAATAATCGCCCTTAACGGCTGGGTCTTGGCAAAAACAAAAGAAATGGATTGGCACCATCAGTACCGTTGTTTCTGCTGTTATGGTTCAACCGAGCTGGAGCTGCTTTTGACCGAAGGAAAAGTCTGGCAATCGGAAAATCCGACCGTTCTTCTGGTTCACTGGGGATCCGGGTCTATTTGCGGAGTCAGGGATTTCATTAAAAACTCGGATCATCCGCGAGAACCGCTTCCGATCGACGAACCGAAAAAGGTTTGTTTCCAGGGCGAAGTTTCGGAAAAAACGGGTACGGTTTTGGTAGCCGGACAAAATTTTTTAGTCCTGTTCGGAAACCAGCCGGAGGAAATGATTTTGGAATTAGCCGATCGGGCCGAGTGCGGCAGAAAACATTGACAGCAAAAATTTTTCGCGGTAAAAGGAAGAATCCAAACCTTTAGGAACGGCGGTAGTGTAGGCCGCAACATCACCGCGACAATGTCAGCATGCGCGCAAGCCACGCGCGCGACCTCGGTGCGAATCCGGGCCGCCGCATACATATATCAGGCAGGGAATTTAAATCCCTGCTTTTTGCTGACTACTGCTTGGGTCTTTCTTTCCTTGAAAAGAGCGGCCATTCTGTTAGAATAGAGTTAATTTTACAAAGATATGGCCGTATCGGAAAACATTTTAAAGGGAAAAATAGCGGAAAACCTGGTTGAGGACCTTCTAAAAAGATCGGGAAACCGGGTCTATCGTTTAGGTTCCGACGCCCAGCTTGAGAATATCGTCCAGCTAGAGCAGGATTTTTGCAAGGATAGCGATATCGGAAAAAAGATCTCCTCGATCCCGGATTTTGCGATCATCGGAGCGCTGGGGAAGCCCCAGCTTTTGGAGGTCAAGTTTAGGACCGATCCGGAATCGTTGGAAGAAGAGCTTCTGATGGATAAAGAGCCGCTGGAAAAGTTTTGGGTTGCCAAAATAGTCTTGGTGACACCCAAGGAAAAACCTTATTTTCGGATTTTGATTCCGCCTTATTTTGTCAAGGAAAAACGGGATGGTTGGCCGATACCGGTTTTCAAATGGATTGCCTTGGAAGACGACCGGGATATTCTGATCGAAGCCGACGTTCTTCGCGAATTCAATGATCTGGTCAAAAAATATTATTCCAAAAAAGGATAGAGAATCCGCGGGCAAAAATATGCCAAAAAAAACAAAAACAAAAACAATCGGCCGGGTTGCCAAAAATCCGGGATACAACCATAAAACGATCGAAAAAAAATGGCAAAAAATCTGGGAGGAGCAAGGTACTTTCCGGGCGGATGACGGAAGTTTAAAGCCCAAGTTTTACGGTTTGGATATGTTTCCTTATCCGTCGGCTTACGGTTTGCATGTCGGCCATTTCAAGGGTTACACGCTGTCGGATGTGGTCGCGAAACGCAAGATGATGGAAGGCTATGAGGTGTTGAGGCCGATAGGTTTTGATTCTTTCGGCTTGCCGGCCGAAAACTTTGCGATAAAAACCGGGATTCATCCGGCGGCCGCCACGAAAAAAGCCATCGAAAATATCCGGCGGCAATTTAAAGCGGCCGGTTTGGGCTATGACTGGAGCCGGGAAGTGATCGCCAGCAGTCCGGATTATTACCGCTGGACCCAATGGATGTTTTTGCAATTATACAAGAATGGTTTGGCTTACCGGAAAAAAGCACCCGTCAATTTTTGTCCTTCTTGCAAGACCGTGCTGGCCAATGAGCAGGTCGTTGAAGGAAAATGCGAGCGGTGCGGTAGCGGTGTTTCAAAAAAATTGCTGGAACAATGGTTCTTCAAGATCACCGATTACGCCGAACGGTTGCTTGAAGGTTTGGAACTGATCGATTGGCCCGAAAAGATAAAAACCATCCAGCGCAACTGGATAGGGAAATCTTACGGCACGGATATCCAGTTTTCTTTTTTTACCGGGATAAAAGAGGAAGATGACAAAAAACTTGAGGTTTTTACCACTCGCGTCGACACCCTTTTCGGCTGCACTTATGTTGTTATCGCTCCGGAGCATCCGATCTTGGAAAAGCTGAAGCCGTTGGTTTCCAATTGGGAAGAAGCGGCTTCATATATGGCCGGCGCTTTATCGAAAACCGAGATCGAACGTTCCGCGGAAGACCGGGAAAAAACCGGCGTGGAGTTGAGGGGGGTCAGGGTCGTTAATCCGGTTAACAACAAGGATTTGCCGGTATTTATCGCCGATTATGTTCTAATGGACTACGGGACCGGGGCGGTAATGGCCGTACCGGCCCACGACCAGCGCGATTTTCTTTTCGCCAAAAAACACGGGTTGCCCATTATTGAAGTGGTCAAGCCAAAAAACGGCGAAACAACTTTGCCTGAACGCGCTTTTGAGGAATATGGGGTACTGCAGAATTCCGAAGTGTTTTCGGGTTTGACTTCCGAGGCCGGTGCTGCGGACATCGCCAAATATCTGGCGAAAAGGGGCCAGGGAAAAACCACGATCCACTATCGATTGCGCGATTGGTTGATTTCGCGGCAGCGTTATTGGGGGGCACCGATCCCGATGGTAAAATGCGTTAAGTGCGGATGGCAGCCGGTCGAAGATCGCGATCTGCCGGTTTTGCTGCCCCGCATCAAGGATTTTAAGCCTACCAGCGACGGAAAGTCGCCGTTGGCGCGCAGCAAGGCATTTGTAAAAACCGTTTGTCCGAAATGTGGGGGGAAAGCCGAGCGTGAAACCGAAACAATGGATACGTTCGTCTGTTCCTCTTGGTATTATTTCCGTTATACCGATCCCAAAAACAAGGCAGTGTTCGCGTCCCCTGAATTGATTTCCAAGTGGCTGCCTGTCGATCTTTACGTCGGGGGAGTGGAGCACGCCGTTCTGCATCTTCTTTATTCCAGGTTTTTTACCAAGGCCTTGAAGGATTTTGGCTATGTTGAAATAGACGAGCCGTTTTCTAAATTGTATAGCCAGGGGTTGATCTATTATCAGGGCGCCAAAATGTCCAAGTCCAAAGGCAATGTCATCAGTCCCGACAGTATCGTGGTCCAATACGGTGCCGATACTCTGCGTCTTTATGAGCTGTTCATGGGGCCGATGGATCAGGCTTCGGAATGGTCGGATAATGGAGTCGCGGGCGTTTATCGGTTTTTACATAAAACTTGGCATCTTCGATATAAAGTGTCCGACAGTATTGAAGATAGCGTCGGCATAACGAAAATTCTTCATAAGACGATAAAAAAAGTGAGCGAGGATCTCGATCATTTCCGGACCAATACGGCTATATCGGCTTTGATGATATTGGCGAATGAACTGGACCGGCAACTTGCTGTTTCAAAAGAAAGTTATCTTAAATTTATAATCATGCTGGCGCCGATGGCGCCTCATTTGGGTGAAGAACTTTGGCAGTCTTTTGGCGGAACTTCAAGCATTTTTAAGAATAAATGGCCTGTCTATGATGAAAATCTGATCAAGGACGAGATGGCATCGTTTGTTATCCAGGTGAACGGAAAAACCCGGGGCAAGATCGAAATGAAAACCGGGATATCGGAAGAGGAGGCCAAAGGCCTTGCCAAAAATTCGGAAATAGCGCATAAATGGATTGCGGGAAAAGAAATCGCGAAAACCATTTATGTTCCCGGAAAACTCATTAATTTTGTAACGCAGCTTTAAGGCGGGCCACAACAGTCCGTACTAAAAAAATTATGTGTGGAATCATCGGATATATCGGCGCCAAACCCGCCTTCCCGATTTTACTGTCGGGATTAAAGAGAATGGAGTATCGCGGATACGACAGTTTTGGTTTCCGCGTTTTGGATCAGAACAAAGAACCTTTTTATTATAAAAAAACCGGAAAGATCTCCCTGGCGGCACCGGAGCTTTTAACTATGAACGTGGAAGGGAATATCGGCCACGCTCATACCCGATGGGCCACTCACGGCGGCGTGACCGATTGCAACGCTCATCCCCATCTTGATTGTCGTGGCGGGATCTCGGTGGTTCATAACGGCATTATTGAAAATTACAAGGATTTAAAAGAAGAATTGCGGCGCGAAGGCCATCTGTTCGTTTCCCAGACCGATACGGAAGTAATTGCCCATTTGATCGAAAAATTTTTCGACGGCAATCTGGAATGCGCCGTAAAAAAAGCCATCAGTTATTTAAGAGGGACTTACGGTATCGTGGTGATCTCAAAAGACGATCCCAACAAGATCGTTGCCGCGCGGTCGGGAAGCCCGCTTTTGATCGGGGTCGGGAAAGACGAATTTTTGGTGGCATCGGATCCCGCGGCCGTTATCGCCAACACCAAAAAAGTTTTGTATTTGAACGAAGGGGAGGTCGCCACGATAACACCGGAAAATTATTTTATTTTCACCGAGCGCCAGCCTCATGAAATAGAGTGGAACGTCGAAGACGTTGAGAAAGGGTCGTATCCCCACTTCATGCTTAAAGAGATCATGGAACAACCGAACAGTTTGCAAAATTCTTTGCGTGGTCGGCTTGTCGTCGAGGAGGGGAGGACTCAGTTGGGAGGGCTGAAATCGGTCGAAGAAAGATTGCGTGAGATCGACAGGATGTATATTGTCGCTTGCGGGACGGCTCGATATGCCGGATTGGTGGCTGAATATATGTTCGAGGAATACGCGGGGATCACGACCAAAGTTGACGCGGCTTCGGAATTCCGATACCGCAAATCGACTATGGACCGGAAGAGTGCCGTACTGGCGATTTCGCAATCCGGGGAAACCGCCGATACTTTGGCGGCCCTTCGCGACGCCAAATCGAGAGGAATTCTGACTTTAGGAATTACGAATGTCGTTGATTCGACGCAAGCCCGGGAAACCGATGCCGGAGTTTATAACCACGCCGGTCCGGAGATTGGCGTCGCGTCGACCAAGGCTTTCACGTCGCAACTGGAAGTATTGGCGCTTATGGCGCTATACCTCGGCCGCCAACGCCAGCTTTCTAACGTAATGGGCCAGCGCATAGCGGCCGAATTGGCCGCGATACCGGATTTGGTGGCAAGAACTTTGAAATGCGATCCGCTTGTCAAGGAACTGGCCGCAAAATACAAGAAATGCGATAACATGATTTATCTTGGCAGGAAATATAATTACCCGATCGCGATGGAAGGAGCCCTTAAGATCAAGGAGCTCGCTTACATTCATGCCGAGGGTGTCGCCGCCGGAGAATTGAAACACGGACCGATAGCTCTTATAGAAGACGGATTTCCGGTGGTTGCGATTTGCCCGTCGGATTCGGTGTACGAAAAAATGATTTCGAATATCATGGAATTGAAAGCGCGCGGGGCAAAGGTTTTGGCGATCGCGACCGAAGGAAACGAAGAGATCGCGCAAATCGTCGATGATGTGATCTATATTCCGAAAACCCTGGAAATGCTCACGCCGATATTATCCGTGATACCCTTGCAATTATTTGCTTACCATGTCGCGGTTGCGCGAGGCAGTGATGTCGATAAACCCCGGAATCTCGCCAAATCCGTGACCGTAGAATAATCTCAACTAAACCGTTTTCAAAAAAATGGTTCAATGCTAAGATAAAATAGCGTTGCTTTGGCATTAAATCGGTAGCTAGGGCAATAGAATTTAGTCGCCCCAAAGGGCGGGTTAATGTTACTAACTAAAAAACATGAAGGAACTTTTATTGAATAAAAAAGGCGAAAAGGTGATGTTTTTAGGTAACGAAGCGATCATCAGAGGCGCTCTTGAGGCGGGAGTCCAGTTTGTTTCGACCTATCCGGGGACGCCGGCATCCGAAATCGGCAATAATTTTTACGCGCTATCGAAAGAACTGGCCGCGGACCCGAAATTTTATTTTGAATTTTCCACCAACGAAAAGACCGCTACCGAAGCGGCGATCGGAGCCGATTTTTCCGGTTTGAAAACTTTAGTCGCTTATAAAAACTTTGGTTTGAATGTCGCTTTGGACGCCGTTATGCCGCTGGCCTATACCGGGACGCGCGCTCCGATGGTGATTGTCGTGGCTGACGATCCTTCCTGCCACAGCTCGGCTCAAAGCGAAGAAAATACGCGCCCATTCGCCGTTTTGACCCACATTCCGATGATTGAGCCTTCGGATGCCCAGGAGTGCAAGGACTATGTGATTGAGGCGTTCAAGATTTCCGAGAAGTTCGGAACACCCGTGATGATAAGAGTTACGACGCGGATAGCCCATCAACGGGCGCTTGTAGTTTTGGGGGAGCTGGATCCGGCCAGAAAGGTAGATCTAAAAGGAGAATTCGTCAAAAACAAACATAAGTTCGTGACCATGATGCCGCGTTTGCACGGCATGAAAAAAGAAATGCTGGAGCGCGAGGAGAAATTGCAGGCGTACTTTGAAAAAAGTAACTTGAATTATGTTTTCTTAGCCTCAAAGGATGGGAAAAAACAGACTCCCGGCGCCATTAGCGCTCAAATAAAAAAATCAAAAATCGGTATCATTACGTCCGGGATATCTTATTTGCACACACTGGAAGCGATGGAAGAACTGAAAATGAACATCCCGGTATTAAAATTGGGAACATTCCATCCATTGCCCGAGCTTAAGATAAAAGAGTTTATCAAACCGTTGAAAAAAGTTTTGGTGCTTGAGGAGCTTGAGCCGTATTTGGAAAGAAGAATTCAGATGATAGCTAAAGACGTTAATTGTAAATTAAAGATCCATGGCGCGGATTTCCGTTCCCAGATAGGGGAGATGAAGCCGGAAACCGCGGCATACGCTATCGCCAAATTCACCGGCAAGAATTACCCGCTTCCGGTGTTCAAGCCGGGCTTCGAAGTGCCTAACCGCTTGCCTCAGTTATGCCCCGGTTGTCCTTATTGGCTGGCTTTTTCGGCGGTTAAAAAGGCAGTGGACGAAAAAGAAGTGATTTTTGGCGGGGACATCGGTTGCTATATGCTGGGCGCTCTGCCGCCGCACAGTTTATATGATTATATGTTTTGCATGGGCTCTTCCATCGGTATTGCCCATGGGATAAAGAAAGCGACCAATCAGAAAGTGATCGCTTTCATCGGCGACGGTACTTTTTTCCATTCCGGAATTGAAGGTCTGCTTAACACTGTTTACAATGGTTCCAGCCCGCTTATCATTATTCTCAATAATCAGACCACGGCTATGACCGGTCACCAGCCCCATCCTGATTCATTCGGGGCTGAGCATCCCGTGCCGATCGAAAAGTTGGTGGAAGCTTGCGGTGTTAAACACATAAAGATCATTGACCAGGGAAATCAGGAAGAATTCATCTCCGCGGTAAAGGAAATGGTTTTGCTGCCTGAAGTGGCCGTTATCATTGCCCGCCGGCCTTGCAAATTCGTGAACAAGGGTTAAGCCGTAATTATCGGGAAATCGCGGAGCCGCCTTTGACACTATTGTAAAAAAATGGTAAAAAAAAGGCGGCTCTTTTAATCAAAGGGCAGTATGGAGAGATCAAATTGGTTGAAAAAAAGAGACAACTTGGCAAACAGGAATTACGTTTGAATAAACCCAAGCAAATCATCGATTGCAAAAAATGCGGTGTTCACTTTCCCGGCGAAGGTTTCTTCACCTGCGACTGCGGGATCGTAAATCAATGCAAACGATTGGAAGACGGGTTTATAATGGTAATTCCTTTAGTCATTAAGGAGGTACTGAATATTTAAAGATAAATTGCCCGGATCGATCTATTCATCGTTAAAACACCATTTTTGGTGTTTTTTCTTTCTATCCTTTCGCGGGTTGAAACTTTTTTGAATATTTAATACGATAAGGATATTACAGCTAAGCTTTTTTGTCGCGGCAATCCGTTTAAAGCGGGGATTCCGCAAAGATATATAAGCCCAAAATCATATGAAAAAACCAACGAAAAAAACAAAACCGGTCAAAAAGGCAGGGGAACAAAAAAATTTCAATATCGTAATCGTCGGAACGGGTGGTCAGGGCTTGATAACTTTGCTCGATATTCTGGCGCGGGCGGCGAAGATCCAGGGATTAGATGCCAAAACCTCGGAATTGCACGGTTTGTCCCAGCGCGGCGGGTCGGTCGAGGTTCACATAAGGTTCGGCGCCAAAGTGCAGTCGCCGTTGGTTACAAAAGGTTCCGCCGACCTGATCCTGGGGCTGGAGATGCAAGAGTGCTTGAAAGCGGCGTACTTCGCCGGTCCTAAAACCAACTATCTCATCAACAAAAACATAACGCCGATTCCGGGACGGGAACCTCTGAGCGAAGAAGAGATAACCAAGAATTTGAAAAGATTAACCAAAAAAATAGAAGTGGTGAATGCCAACGAAATTTGCTTAAAGGAGCTTGGAACAGCCGTTGTTTCCGGGATATTCCTGCTAAGTTTGGCGGTAATCAAAAAAATGATTCCGCTGGAGCCCGAAACAATGCTTAACGCTATCAAACAATCGGTCGCGCCCAAATACCTGGATCTGAACATAAAGACTTTCGAGTTGGCGCAGAGGATCGCCGGAAATTAGTTTTTTGCTATTTCATCCATAAAGATTTACCAAAAAATCCGGCGACGGCCGGATTTTTTTCGTTTTAAACTGTTTTAGATTCTTTCGATCTTTGCTCCCATTTTTTGCAATTTTTCGTCGATCTTTTCGTAGCCGCGGTCGATATGCATGATATTATCCACGATTGTTTCCCCTTTGGCGGCAAGGCCAGCCAGAATCAAAGCCGCTCCGGAGCGGATGTCGGAAGCGTCAACTTTGTTTCCTATAAGTTCGGTTTTGCCGAAGATCAAGGCGCGGTGGGGGTCGGTAATCTCGATGTCGGCTCCCATTTTGCGCAATTCTTGGAGATGCTGAAAACGGTTCTCATAAAGCGGTTCGTGGATCAGGCTTTTACCCTGCGCTTGAGTGAGTAATACCGCGGTTTGAGGCTGTAGGTCGGTGGGGAAGCCAGGATAAGGCAGGGCCTGGATCTTTTGGGCGATGAATCCTACCGACGGTTTCACGTAGATCTCATTTTCACTTGCTTCAAAATTAACTCCGATATCTTTCATTTTTTCCAAGAAAAAGGTGAGATGGTCGGGATTGACTTTTTTAATCGTTCCTTCTCCGCCCGTGAGGGCGATGGCGATCAAGAATGTGCCGGCTTCCAAAAGGTCCGGGCAGATCAAATGCGACGCGCCCGACAGTTTGTCGGATCCTTCGATCTTGATCGTGTGGGTGCCTAAGCCCGAGATTTTTGCGCCCATATTTTTAAGCATCAAGCCAAGGTCCTGGACTTGGGGCTCGGCGGCCGCGATCTCGATCGTTGTTTTTACAGGAATGGAAGCCGCCAGCATCATTATATTTTCCGTGGCGGTGACCGAGAATTCTTTCAAAATTATTTTATTGCCCTCGAAATTATTCGGCGCTTCAAAATGGTAAAATCCGTTATTTTCCTCAATAAGCACGCCCATTTTTTTCAGGGCTTCCAAATGTATTTTAATCGGACGAAGGCCTATTTTATCTCCGCCAGGGTGCGGTACTTTGAATTTTTTGAAGCGCGCCAGAAAAGGCCCGATCAAAAGGACGGATATCCTCATTTTTTCGAAAAGATCGTAAGGGATCTTGTCCGGGGACATGTTCTTGGGATCGATCTTGATTTTTTTTTCCTCAAGCCATTCGATCTTTGCCCCCATTTGCTTCATGATTTCGATCTGGTCGAGAGCGTCCGTAACCAGTGGGATGTTTTCGATCACCGAAGGTTCATCACAAAGGATGGCCGCCGACAGGATCGCCCCGGCCGTATTTTTATATCCCGAGATCTCAACCTCTCCTCTCAAGGGAATACCGCCATGGATTAAAAATTTTTTTACCATAAGTGTTGGAATGACGTATCAAGTCACAATTTAACTAAATGATACGAAAAAAGACCGGGACTGTCAAAATATAGCATTAATATGATTTTGCCAAGGTCTAACCCCTGCGGACATCGTCGTACAAACTCCTGTAGATGGATCTTAGGGGTTAAACTTCCGAAATTGATTTATGCCCCGGCTATTTTTTTATTGTCGGCGTCGCGGTATTTTGGGGACATACGGCAATATCGGGCAACAACGGCCGCGAGGCGTTTAATGGAAATCTTTGGTAAAATGAGTTATATAGAAATCACATCCACGAACCGGACGATTTTTTTAAACAAGAAAACTATTCGTTAACGTTATTTCCAGGTTCCTACCACCGAGCGGGATGTCAACAAAACTTATAACCGATCCCAAAAAGCCGATTACTGAGGTCAAATAACAATGGCAAACAATAAATCCCAAAAAAAGACCGTTAAAGAAAGCATTGTTTGCTTTGGAGGGGGCAATGGCATTACCAAATACCTGATAGCTTGGCTAAAAAAAGATTTCCGGATCGTTGCAACCACTTCAATGGCGGATAGCGGTATGTCTACCGGCCAGCTTAGAAAAGACTTGGGAGTCTTGCCCCCCGGGGATCTGGTCAAACAGCTGGCCGCGGTGTCCGACGCTCCGGATTGGAAGATCAAGCTTTGGAGGAAGCGGTTCGGCCGCGAGGAATTTTTGGCCGGGCATATCGGCCATACCTTCGGCAATCTTTATTTGGCCGGGATCGAGAATATCACCGGCAGTTTTTTGAAAGCCTTGCGCGAGGCGGAACTCTTTCTTGAATTAGATTTTCATAGGGCCTATCCGGCAACGGTTGATAACGTCCAGCTTTGCGCGGAATTGGAAAACGGGGAAGTGATCATTGGGGAGGATGAGATCGACGAACCGATGACCCATGATCCGAGTTTAAAGATCCAAAGAGTTTTTTTGGAGCCAAAAGCTCGGGCGTTCCGGCCGTTATTGGCGGAGATCGCCAAAGCAAAGATCATAATTTTTGGGCCCAGCGATTTTTATTCCAGCTTGATTCCTTGCCTTTTGCCCGACGGAATTTCCAAGGCTCTGGTCCGCTCGCGCGCGAAAAAGGTTTTTATCGCCAATACCGTGACCGAAAACGGGGAGACCAATGGATTTACGATCGAGGATTTTGTATCGATTTTGGAAAAATACATGGGATGTCCGCTTGATCATGTCATAATGCAGGATCCTCCGGCTTTGAGCGAAATGGTTTCAAAATGGAAAAAGGAAAACCAAAATATCATGGGTGCGGTAACGGATAAGGGCGGTTTGGACGCAAAAAAATTCATCAAAACCGATATTATGAAGTCGTTCGGGGAATTTGGCTACGAGCCCCAAAAGATCAAAAAAGCGGTCAAAAAATTAATAAAAAGCAAAAGCGCTAAAAAATCATAAAGACCATGGATAATTTTCCAAAGCAAGCCGTGATCCTGGCCGCGGGTGAGTCGTCCCGGTGCTGGCCGCTGAATTCGGTTCACAAGAGTTTGTTCAAAATAATGGGCAAGCCGCTGATTTGGTATACCATTAGCGCTCTTAATGATGCCGGGGTCGCGGAAATCATCGTGATCCAGGGAAAAAAACGCGACATAGAAGAGGAGTTAAAGAAACATCCTTTGGCCGCGAAAAAAATCCAATACGTTATCCAGCCGGAACCGGCTGGGATTGGAGACGCGCTGTTTCGCGCCAAGGAAAGTTTGCGCGGCCAATTTTTCGTACTTTGGGCTCATCAGATCGACTGCCGGGAAAATGTTAAGAACATGATTAAGGAAAGCGCGAAGACGGGAGCTAAAACCGTGCTTGTCGGTCAAATTACGAAAACGGCCTGGCTATACGGGATTGCCCGCCTGGAGGGCGGGTTGGTAAAAGAGATAGTGGAAAAACCCCAGGCCGGGCAGGAACCATCCGATATCCGTATTGTCGGGACCTATTTGTTGGACGAATTACTCATTCCTTATTTCGAGAAAACAGCCAATGACTCGTATGATTTCGAGAAGACACTGTCTCTTTACATGACGGATAACGACGCGAGGATCGTAATGATCGATAAAGATTACAAAGCTGCTTCCTTGAAATACCCGTGGCATTTCTTCAATCTCAATAAATACCTTTTCGATAAATTTCTGACCAAAAAAATTATCGCCAAAACCGCTTGGATCGCCAAAACCGCCGTGATCGAGGGAAATGTAATCATCGGGGACAACGTTAAGGTGCTTGAAGGGGCGGTGGTCAAAGGACCGAGCTATGTCGGGCCGGATTCCGTTATCGGGAACAATTCGATCGTCCGCGATTATTGCAATCTGGAAAATAAGGCCGTCGTGGGAGCTTTGTGCGAAGCGGCGAGGGTGATCTTTCAACCGGATGTCCATGTGCATTCGGGTTATTATGGCGACTCGATTTTTGCAACCGGTTGCCGCTCCGGCGCGGGGACGATTACAGCCAATGTGCGGCTTGACCGGGGGGAGATCAAGGTCAAAACAAAAAAAGAAAGCGAGGGTGTCAAGAAAATAGTCGAATTGGAAACCGGCCTGAAGGCGCTTGGCGTCATTGCCGGGGAGAAGGCCAGGATCGGGGTGGGAGCAACTTTTATGCCCGGGGTTTTGGTGGGAAAAAATTGTTTTATGGGACCAAAATCTTTGATCAAGGACAACCTGGAAGACGGTCAAAAAATCTTTTGAACTGATTAACGGATCGGTTTGCAGGCAAAGAACGGCACTTGGCCGTTTTTTGTTTGACAAATTTCCCCAAAACATTAATATGGCCGCATAAAGGGGGAAGCTATCATGCCCTTTGAAGTGATCGGCGGTCCAAGCCTTTCTTTATTGGAACCGCAAATAACCGATTTGGAAAAAGCCGGTTTTAAAAAGCACCTGATCCATTCAGGGCAAGATTTAAGGCTTTCGGCCTTGGGTCTTTCCTGTGATGGATGGCATGAGCAGGCGAGAAAGCTCGTTGCTAAAGGGGCAAAGGTGATAGTCATACTATATCGGGACTAACAAGCACATCGATATCATAATTTTTTTAAAGTGTGGCGGACAACGTCACCCTTTTTGATAATGGGGTCGTATTCGTCTTTTTTATGATAATATTAAATAACTAACCAAAAAAATAAATGAAGGAGGAAAGAAAATATGTGATCGGAGTTGATGCCGGAGGCACTAAAACCTTGGCGGTTTTGGCCGATGGAAACGGAAAAATATTAAAAGAGGAGAAGGGTGGACCGGCGAACTTGCGGAACATCGGGATAGATAAGGCTTGCGAGAACGTTTCGGCGGCGATCGCGAAATTGCTGGTTTCAAAAAAATCAGCCAATGTCGTTTCGACTTATATTGGGTTCCCGGCCATGGCTGAAGAATATAAAAAAAGAGGGGGTGAGATTTTAAAACAGCTGGCCAAAAACAAGAAGATCAAAGCCATATTCAAGGGAGTTGTGAATGTCGCTTCTGACCAGTTCGTCGCGTACCGTGCCGGTAACGATTCCAGAGATGGGATTGTGGCGATAGCCGGTACCGGGTGCGTAGTCCGCGGGTGGCACGGTCAAAAAGAAGTAAAGGTAAGCGGCTGGGGTTGGCTTTCAAACGAGGGCTCGGCTTTTTGGATCGGGAAAAAAGTTTTTTTGGCGATTCTTAGAAATTATGACGGCAGAGGGGAAAAAACCATGCTTACCGAAATGATTTTTAAAGAATTTCGTTTGAAAAACATCGATGGTCTGATGGCTTTCGTTTATAAAAATCCGACTTTAAATCTACCGCCCTTTGCTTTGGTTTGCAACGAAGCGGCCAAAGCCAATGACGGGATAGCAAGCCAAATATTGCACGACGCGGGTAAGGAGATCGCGCTTTCGGTCCTGGCGGCGGCAAAGCAACTCGATTTTTCCATAGGTTTTAAAATTCCCTTGGTCGCGGTCGGAGGAGTATTTAAATCGCCGCTGGCTTATTATGCTTTTGAAGTCAATTTAAAAAAGGAAGAATGGTTGGATTTCATCATTTCAAAACCGGACATGCCTGTTATCGGAGCCGTAAAACTAGCTTTAGAGGCCGTAAAATGACAAAAAAAATTCATATTCTTGCAATCGAAACTTCCTGTGACGACACGGCGGTTGGTATAATCCAGGCGCGGGTTTTTGGCCAAAAACTCAAAGAATTCAAGGTTGTTTCCAATGAAATTTCTTCTCAAGCCGATCTGCATGCCGGGTATGGCGGAGTTTATCCGGCTTTGGCCAAACGGGAGCATAAAAAAAATCTGCCGCTCGTTTTCAAGGCCGCGACAAAAGACTTCGACATTAAAAAGATCGACCTGGTCGCGGTTACGGCTGGTCCGGGTTTGGATCCGTGTTTGTGGACCGGGATAAACTTTGTCCAGGAGATGCTTTCCGGCAATAAACTGCCGGCGGTTCCGGTCAACCATGTTGAAGCTCACATCCTGGCTAATTTTTTGACAAAAAAGATCGGGGAGGACGCGTTCAGAAAAACGTATCTGCCCGCGGTAGCACTCGCGGTTTCGGGCGGTCATACGGTTTTGTTTAAAATGAACGATATCGGCAAATATAAACTGCTCGGCCAGACGCGCGATGACGCGGCCGGTGAGTGTTTTGACAAAACCGCCCGGATTCTTGGTCTCGGTTATCCGGGCGGGCCGTTAATTTCCGCACTAGCCAAGCAATGGTCCAAAAGGAAAAAGAAAACCATTAAAGTTTCGATGCCCCGGCCGATGTTAAACCAAAAAAACTACGATTTCAGTTTTTCCGGTTTAAAGACCGCCGTCCTTTATTACCATAAAAAACAAAAACCGGCATTAGCGGCTTCCAAAGAATACCTGGAAGCGATGAGTTTTGAGATCCAACAGGCGATCGTGGATGTTCTGGTCGCTAAAACCATGAAGGCGGCATCTAACTTAAAAGCTAAATCGATAATCATCGGCGGCGGCGTATCCGCCAATGAATTGCTAAGAAAGACTTTGAAAACGGTGGCCAAAAAACAAAAGTTAAAACTATTGATGCCAAAAGTTGATTATTGTGCCGACAACGCCTCTATGATCGGTGTTGCCGCTTATTTTGCCAACAAAAGAGGGGAGGCGGTAATGGATCCCCAAGACCTGAGGTCCGATTCTAACCTGATGATTCAAGAAAGCGATAATTAAAAATACCCATTGTTGTAAAAGAAAAAACCCGGTTAGGGGTTTATTAAAAAGAACCTTGTTAAAGGTTCATATTGGCGGTACTTCATCTTGTTTTTCCTCTTTTTCCTCTTTTTCCTCTTGTTCCGGTCTAGTAGGCGCTTGTTTCTCGTCCGGGAACAGTCGGTAAATTATTAAGGCTCCCGTTATGATCGATATTAAGCCGGAAAAAGCTAACCAGAAAAGATAAAATACTTTTTCTCCGTACGCGTAGCATGTTAAGGCGGCCGAGTTGACGAAAAGCATCATTGCTGCCGACATGAATCCAACGGAAATAAATATTCCCAGAAATTTAGTCATGCCCGAATAACGATATGCTAGAGCTCCGGCAACCAAGGCGAGTACTGCCGTGACTCCGCCAGTCACCATTAGCAAGGCGGTCAAATCTTTTAATATGTCAGGGTCCATGGAGTTCACCACTGTCGCCTTTATAAGAGAATAATTAAAATTTGTCAAATCCAATTGTTATCCGGCGCGGACCGTATAGATTGTTAGTGGATTTTTTTCGTATTTTAATTTAGATTTCGATTAATTCGATAATAATTTTCATTAACTAAAAAAACAAGACTCATTGGGCGGTTTAACGGCCCGATGGAAGAATAGGAGACCTGAGGCCCGCGCAGGTGCGCGGGGCGAGCTTCTTGGAGGCGTTTGATTCTTTGTAAGAAAATCAAACCCCGTTTTTAAAGCGGGGTCGACTTTATAAAAAGAAAAACCCCGGTTTGAGGGGTTTAAACGGACGAAAGCTTGTTGGTTATCTCCGGTTTGGCGGTATTTATTTTATCCTTAACCGCCAGGTAAACGACGGAAATACCGATGACTATGGAGACTGAGCTTGAAGCCGCTATGCCTAAGGCCATTTCGCTGAGCTCTTTACCCAGGTAAAGCGGCCACGCAGCCCAATTAATCGCCACAAACATCATTGCTGCGATTGCGACCGCGGCAATGAATGCTAAAAACTTTCCTGTTGGTTCCGGTGCGGATCTTGCAGCCAGAATGGTCATAACGCTTACTATTGCCAACCCCGAGATAAGCATTATCAAGAGGGTTGATAGATCTAATGGGCTTGTCGCCATTTCATTCACCGCGATAATCATAATAAACAATATCTTATTTGTCAATAGTGAATAAAAAGGGCAGGCGGTAATCTAATATTAAAACGTGTATATAAAAAAAGAGCCTGTTGGGCTCTATTAATGCGTCAGTTGTTCGAGGGCCGGGATCGCTATCAACAGCAAGCCCGCCCAGCATAAAAAAAGTCCTATCAGAGAAATCCATCCGGAAATCCATTCATCCTGTTTGAAAATATAGCCTAAAGCCAAAACTACGAGAGCGGTTCCGATCAGGCAAAGAATAAGTCCGATTACCGTAGTCAGCATCATTCGAAATCACAATTTTACAATACAATAAAGTATATATTTTGCAATTAACGCGGGGAAGAAAACGAAAAGCCAAATGAATGATGAGAGAGGATTAAATGCAAAAATTTGGCGATTGGAGAGGGAGGGTAATTATTAGTTTGGGGGACGAATTTAAAAAAAGCGCGTAAGCGCGTTTTTTAATTTGTGCCGAAGGTGGGAGTTGAACCCACACGAGGTTGCCCTCATAGCATTTTGAGTGCTACGTGTATGCCAGTTTCACCACTTCGGCGTATTTTAATGGAAAAGATGGTTTATGTTCACGCGGTGCCCGCCGAACCACCACTTCGGCGGTTAGCGAACAGTATCTATTATCGATTTTTTTGGCCTTTTGTCAATCAAAAGCAGGTAATAAAAAAGCTATCAGGATTTGATAGCGGTTTGGGCGGTTTTTGATTTAACGTAGATTGGAAAAAATACGTTTGAGTTGTCAGATGCTCGTACGGACCGGCCGGTATCGGCTACTTCGCCTAACACGGACAGATCGGCTATCGCTTCCAAGACAGCGTATTCGTCTTCTTTCAGTTCCCGAGCCAGCGCGGTGATGGTAAATTCTTCTTCGGGAAGCGCCTGTCTTACGCGCTCCAGGACGCGTTTTTTCTCGGCTTTTAGGCGCTCTTCCTTATTAAGCAAGTATTCGCGGCTGGAGTATTCCGGCAGCAATTCTTCCTTGTTGCTTTTCTTTGTCTCGATGAAGCTGGCAATTGATATTTCCTTGGTGTATAGGAGATAAGTTACCGCCAGTGAAACAGTAAGATTATCCATGTCGAGCAGCTTGCTTAAGGCGGGAATTGTTGTTTTTTTCTGATCGGTGATCATTAAGGCTACGTATTTCTTCACGAGCCAAGCTTGGCGGCATTTGATTAATAATTCCAGTAGATTCATTCTTATCACCCCAATTTTCAAATATGGTCAGGCGTTCGGCATTTTGCCGGAGAGACTGTCGGCCCAGGCGCTCATGCCGTAATACAGCTTTTTTTGGGACGGCTTAAGCTTTCTTTCTTCGCACATGTGGCTTATCTTTCCCAAGGCGGTCATGGCCGCGCCGATGTTGCCGCTCCACGATGCCAAGCGAAACGCGTGGCTGCATTCAGCAAAGGTTTTTGCCAGATCGCTCATTTTTGTTATGACGGCTTTCGGAGTCGAAATTTCTCCCTGCGTTGCCAAAACCGCGATATTGATACAATTTTTGAAGGTTGTGGCAAGTTCGGCCAATTTAGCGAGGATCTCCTCTTTTTCCTTTTTAGTCGAAGCGGTTTTGTATTCTTTTCTCAATTGTCGAAGAGCTTTCTTCTTGTCTTTTTCGTCCATTCTCAAACCTCCGCTAACCCCATATTAATTAAAATGGGCGCGTGCTAAGCCTGAGGTTATCTTGATTCTTGAAAAATATCAAGAAGTGAAGGGTTGGCAAGGGTAATCCAAAAGAACGGAGAACAAGTATAAAGACGATCAAAGTTTTTGAAGCTGTTCGCAAAGCGGACTATACTGTTTTTTCACTTTGCGCTTTTAGTTTTTCGCTTTTCCCGCATTCCTTGTTTGAGCATTTTTCCGCGCCGCGCAACGGCTTGACCATCAAAGATCCGCATTTTGGGCATTTTTGACCAGTTGGTTCGTCCCACAAGGCGAAGTCGCAATCCGGGTAGTTTGAGCAGCCGTAAAAGATTTTGCCTTTTTTTGTCCGCTTGGTAGCGACGTTTCCGGTCTGGCATTTAGGGCATTTGACGTCGATTTTTGGGGAGCCATTCGCCGAGGTGATATTTCCGGTGTATTTGCAGACGGGAAAAGCGGAACAGGCGTAAAATTTTCCGAAACGTCCCATGCGTATTATCAAAAGGGCGCCGCACTTGGGGCAGGTTTTATCGGTCATTTCCTGGACAATCGCTTTTTTTTCGACGTTCCGGTATTTTTCGTCCAGATTTTTCTGGAATGGATCGTAGAATTCGCGTAAAACCTTTACCCACTCCATGGTTCCGTCGGCGATCTTGTCAAAGCTTTCTTCTATTGTGGCGGTGAAGCCGGCGTCGACGATCTGGGGAAAATGCTCGACTAAAATATCGTTGACCATGATTCCCATTTCCGTGGGCTTAAACGATTTGTTTTCATCTTTTTCAATATAATGCCTGGTCTGGATCGTGGAAATCGTGGGCGCGTAGGTTGAAGGACGTCCGATGCCGTGTTCTTCAAGCACCTTGATCAGGGTTGCTTCCGTGTATCTGGCCGGCGGCTTGGTTTGGTGCTTGGTCGAGTCCAGTTTCAAAAATTCCAAAGGTTCGCCTGTTTCCATCAGCGGAAGATCGACCTGCTCGAACTTTATTTCATAGATCTTTAAAAATCCGTCGAATTTCAATGTTTGGCCGGTGGCGCGGAAGCCATACTCCCCGGAGTTTTGGCTTTCGGTTTTCGCGGTTATGTCAATGCTGGTCGAATCAAAAATCGCCGGGCTCATCTGGCAGGCGATAAAGCGTTTCCAGATCAGATCGTAAAGTTTCGATTGCGTACCGTTCAGGTTTTTCCGGGTTTTTACCGTTTCGGGAGTGTTGTTCGGGTCGCTGGGCCGGATTGCTTCATGCGCTTCCTGGGCGAGCTTCGCCTTCGTTTTAAAATGCGTGTATTGTCCGGGCCAGTAGTTCGCTCCGTAATTTTTTTCGATATATTCTTTTGCGCTGGCTGTCGCCTCATCGGACAGATTAAGGGAATCGGTGCGGTGGTAGGTGATAAGGCCGATTTCGTAAAGCTGTTGCGCCAGTTGCATCGTGAATTTGGCCTGTAAATGGTATTTTTTCCAAGCTTCCTGCTGTAAGGTCGAAGTGGTGAATGGGGGCAGAGGATTACGCCTGGTTTCCTTTTTTTCAAGATCCGCTACTTGGTATTTCGCGCTTTCCAGTCCTTTGACGATAGCGTCCGCTTGTTCCTGGTTTTTGATCTCCATTTTTTCGCAGGTTTTCCCGTCGATCTTATTAAGGCGCGCGGTAAATTCCTTGAACGGCTGGCGCAAGGTGTTTTTCAGGTTGGCCACGATTTCCCAGTAATCCTGGGGTATAAATTTTTCGATCTCCCGTTCCCGTTCCACGACCAAGCGTACGGCTACGGATTGGACGCGTCCGGCCGACAGCCCTTTAGCCACTTTTTTCCAAAGGAAAGGGGAAAGTTTGTAGCCGACAATACGATCCAGGATCCGGCGGGCTTGCTGGGCGTTAACCAAATTCTCGTTTATTTCGCGCGGGTGTTTGATGGCAGACTCGATCGCGGTTTTCGTGATCTCGTGGAATTCGACGCGTTGATAGGGTTTGGCCGTTTTGCTTTTCGAGCCATTTTTCAATTTTAACGCTTGTACCAAATGCCAGGCGATTGCTTCTCCTTCACGGTCCGGATCGGTCGAGATCAAAACCGAGTCGGCTTTTACCAACTCTTTTTTTATATCCTGGATCCTTTTTTTGGCTTTGGTCGGTATGGTGTATTTAGGTTCAAAGTCGTGTTCCAAGTCAACGCCAAAAGCGTGCTGGGGAAGGTCCCTCACATGTCCGTAGGACGAGATAATTTTATAATCGGAGCCCAAAAAACCTTGCAAGGTCCTTGCTTTGGTTGGGCTTTCAACAATGACTAAGCGCATAGATGTTTTTTCCCAAGTCTTTAATCTTTCCCTCAATTTCTAGGACAGGGAGGATGCTTAAGACTTTTTTTGCCGGCAAGCCGGTCGTTAATATGATCTTATCGACGTCCAGGGCGCCTTCGCGTAATGATTTTAATATGGCAATTTCTTCTTCACTCCCTTCGATTATCGTTTTTCCAACCAAGGGTTTAATATGTCCGATTCCGAGTTCATCCAGGATATCTTTTGCGTTTTGGGCTAGTATCGCTCCTTGTCCTATTAGACAATGGCAGCCGCGCGAATTGGCTGAATAGATCGATCCGGGAACCGCGAAAATCTTTTTTCCTTGTTTTCGTGCCCATTCGGCCGTTATCAGCGAGCCCGATCTTTCCTTAGCTTCGATTACCACTACGGCGAGCGACAAACCGGAAATTATTCGGTTACGCCTGGGAAAAGTGAATTTTGCCCCGGAAGTTCCTTCCGGATATTCACTGATCAGCAGACCGCCGCAATCCAAAATCTTTTGGGCGAGCACCACGTTAGTCTGGGGATAAATGCTTTTTTTGTCAAGGCCGGAGCCGATAACCGCGATCGTCCGGGCTTTGTTTTCCACGGCTATCGTATGGGCGATGGTGTCGATCCCGGGCGCCAACCCGGAAACAATAACAATGCCGGCGTCAATCAGTCCTTGGGCAATATTGGAAGCGGCCATTTTTCCGTAATCGGAGCACATTCTGGTTCCCACGATCGCGACCCGGGCTTCTTTTTTTACCGGTAGGCCTTGAGCATAAATAACCTTCGGAGGCTGGGGAATTGTTTTCAATTCCTCCGGAAAATCCACGTCGGAAATTTTTATTGTTTTCGTTTCTTCCATTAATCGTATTTTTTGTAATTCGCAAAAAGTATCGCGAATTTAAAACTATAGCATTTTTTTCGAAGATTAAAAAAATTTGACATATTTTCGCTTTTATTTTAAAAATAATTAAAGTCAGTTCGTTTACAAGGAGGTCATTGGAATGATCGTAATTTCAAGACAAAAAAAGGTTGAGATGCAAGAAAAGCTCAGGGAAGCGTTGAAAAAAGTCATTGCTTCCGATTTCCGGATCGACATAGGCTATTTTCCGAAAGATCCCGTTATTGTCGCGATCGCCCGTTCGCGGTTGCGAGGTTTGGGATCAAGTAACAAGCCGGAAACTTGGTATCGCGAGCTAGGCGAAAAGTTAGCGCAAAAATATAAGGCTTCATTCCTTGTCGGAATCGATGAGGACGGAATATTTATTTATGACGGCTTTGCCTGGGGCATAGAGGGTCTTTCCTTGATCGATTGCGATATCAAAGACTGTGTCGCGGCTATTAAGGATTTCATGGCCGGGATTGAGGCGGGCAGGGCGGTCGATCCCGATCAAGTGATTAATGCTGCCAGATTGGAAGCGGCGTTGGAAGCGGCTAAATTGTCCGTAAACAAATCAGCAAAAGGGGACAGGGATGATTTCCTGTAATTTCGAGAGCGTAAAACCGCTCTTTTTTTGTTGCGATACTCCAGTAATGTTCTTTTTGCAAAGTTTTAACCTATGCAGATCTACTTTTAACTTCTTACAGAGAGGGGTTTGGCCGGGTTGAAGGGAAAAGTTAGCGGGAGCTTTGCTCCTGACGACCGGACGTTAAAGACCGTTCCGGCTCCGCAACACACGGGACTTTATTGCGTCGAAGGTCATAAAAAAATAAAACTGCATAGGTTAAACCGATGCGGTTTTTAGGCGCGCAAAATCAGCTTTTGGCCGGATCAATTGTTGAATTCGGTCATGGCTTTTTCCAGGTTCTGCTCGAGGGCAGTGGTGATTGCTTTGACCGTTCTTTCGATGGTTGTTTCCAATAGGGCCTCGTCGTTTTTGGAAAATTTCTTTAGGACGAATTTTTCCGTCGCAATTTTTTTTCCGGCGAGTTCGGGTTTTTGGATGCCAAGCCGGAAGCGGATAAAGTTTTTTGTTTTGAGGTGGTCGATGATGGACTGGACGCCTTTATGGCCGGCCGAACCGCGGTTTTTGGCGATCCGTATTTTTCCGAAAGGAAGGTCAAGGTCGTCATTGACGACCCAGAGGGTTGGATAGCTTTTTTTGCCGCCGAGTTTCAACTTACCCAGGATCTTTATGATTTCACGGCCGGAATTATTCATAAAGGTCTGGGGTTTTACCAGGATGGCCAAGTTTTGGCCTATCTCGATCTCGGTCGTAAGCGATCCGTCGATTTTCATTTTGAAGGGTTTGGAGCCTAGCGTTTCCGCCAGTTTTTCCAAAACCAAAAAACCCAGGTTGTGGGGGGTCTCGCGATAATCCTCTCCGGGATTTCCTAATCCCGCGATGATAAAGGTTTTTCCCATAAAGACTCTTTTAAGCAGTTTACAACGATAGGCTTGCCGCGTAAAGATTATCCATCATCCTTTCGAATTTAATCTTTATATATTTATTTAGAGCTTTGAATGTCGTGCTTGGAATTTAAGCTTGGATAGGGTAGAAACACCCCGATTTTTACAGAGCGCTTTTAAGGTTAATTCCCAACGAAAAGGGGGCTTGATTTGGCGGTATTTTTTTGTTATAATCAAGTAGTTAAGCTTAAATTAATCCTCATTGACCGCTTTGCCTGCGGGATAAGCGGTTTTTTTCCAAAAATGAACAATACCGTAAAAAATATTTTAATTTTTGTCGTTGAGGTTACCAAGATCGTCGTTTTGGCTTTTGCCATAGTCGTTCCGATAAGATATTACTTGTTCCAGCCTTTCGTCATCGAGGGTTCTTCCATGGAGCCGAATTTTCATCAAGCCGATTATGTGATTGTTGATGAGTTCAGTTACCGGTTTAAAGCTCCGGAACGCGGCGACGTTATTGTTTTCAAGTATCCGTTGGATACCAGCAAAAGGTTTATTAAGCGGATAATCGGCTTGCCCGGAGAAACCGTTGAAACAAAAGATGGCACGGTTTCCATTTTCAATAAAGATGGCCAAAAGCTTACCTTGAACGAGTCGACCTACCTGACGAGCGATCTTAAAGTTCCGGACATGAGTCCGCTTACTTTGAAAGATGGCCAGTATTTCGTTCTTGGCGATAACCGGCCTTATTCTTACGATTCGCAGGATTGGGGAGAGTTGTCTTCAAACGATATCATCGGTAAAGTGGCGTTTCGGCTCTGGCCTTTCAACGCCATCGACAAGATATCATCTCCGACCTATCCGGCCAATTAATACATGAAAACAAAATTCCAGACGCCGACCGGCATGCATGACATCTTGCCGCTCGATCAAAAATATTACGATAAGGTTTTAGAGACCGGCAAAGAGATAGCCGAGTTTTATAATTTTCAAAGGATTGAAACGCCGATCCTGGAAGCAAGCGAGCTGTTCGAAAAGGGAACAGGGGAGACCACCGATATCGTGCAAAAGCAAATGTATGCCTTTAAGACCAAGGGAGGGGATTCGCTTACTTTGCGACCGGAAGGGACTCCGCCGGTCGTGAGGGCTTATTTGGAGCACGGAATGTTTAATTATCCTCAACCCGTGAAGCTGTGGTATTACGGGCCGTTTTTCCGCTACGAGAGGCCCCAGGCGGGCCGCCAACGACAGTTCTGGCAAATGGGGCTTGAAGTGATCGGGGAAAAGAATTCGATCATCGACGCGCAGACCATTCAGATATATTACAACATCCTTAAGGAGTTGAAACTTACGAATTTGATCGTTGAAGTGAATTGCATCGGCGACCAGCTTTGCCGCCCTTATTACCGGAAAACGCTTGCCAGTTACTTGAGGAGCAAAGATTCGTCTTTATGCGTTGATTGCAAAAGGCGGGTGAAGGAGAACCCTTTGAGGATTTTGGATTGCAAGGATGAAAAATGCCAGGCGGTGAGGGCGCACGCGCCGCAAATGATCGATCACTTGTGCGAAGAATGCAAGCAGCATTTCAAGGAAGTTCTGGAGTATTTGGATGAGATCGGATTGCCGTATCGTTTGAATCCTTATCTTGTTCGCGGTTTGGACTATTACACCAAGACAGTGTTCGAGATATTCCAGGAAGGGAAAGAGGGGCAATCCCAGACGGCCCTTGGCGGAGGAGGAAGATACGATTGCCTGGTAAAGCTTTTGGGCGGCAAGGAAACCCCGGCAATAGGAGGAAGCTTGGGCGTGGACCGGGTAGTACAGGCGATGAAGGATACCGGGATCGTGATCGATGACGAAAAGAAGGTTAAAGTATTTTTGGCGCAACTTGGATACTTGGGCAAGAAAAAGAGTTTGAAGCTTTTTGAAGAGCTTCGGCGGGCCAATATCCTGGTTGGCGAATCTTTTGACCGGGATTCTCTGAAGTCCCAGCTTAAGATAGCCGACAAATACGGAGTGCAGCTCACTTTATTTTTAGGGCAGAAAGAGGCGTTGGAAGGCACGGTTTTGATCAGAAACATGGAAACAGGGAAACAGGAGACCGTGAAATTGGAAAACGCGGTGGTCGAAATCAAAAAACGTTTGAAAAAATAAGCCAGGGAAAGAAGTTGACATATTCTGAATTTGGAGTAAGCTCATGGATTGCGTGCTAACAAAAAATAATCGTAAGACAATATGGCGCTAGAAATAAGAAAAAAACAAAAGGAAAACATTCAAGGAATGGTGCGGCGTTTCCAGAAGGCGGTCCAGCAAGCCGGGATTTTGCTTGAGGT
>CAINCQ010000015.1 GCA_903847095.1 uncultured bacterium | reverse complement strand
CCCCGACTGAGCGTCGCTTGCCCTTCCAGATTGCTATCTTCCAGGGCGGCGCTCGCAAAGGGGCAGCCGGGCTCGAATTGGGGCAGGCCAACGCATTTTAGCCGCAGGTGGGGGGTAAAAGGTGTGCGTTGGCCAGGTTAAAAACTTGTCATTTAGATGGCATTGAGTTGGCATTCTATAAATGACAAGTTTTTAAAGCCCCAATTCGAGCCGGGTCAGTGCCAAATCCAAGGTCTGTGCCTTTGTGCCGGTGCTGTTTTCCCTCCGCGGGCGGTGCGCCACCCGCTCCGGGCTTACAGGAAAACAGCACCTCTGGTTTGTGGCTATCCAAGGTTTGAGCCTTTTCGCGGCTGCCCTCGAAATGCCGAACTCGCTGCCCATACCGGAAGGCAAGCAATACAGGGTCCGCCGGAAACCGCTCCCCCGCAAAAACCGCTTAACGATGCCTCCGGCGTAAACCGGCTACGCCATATATCAAGTACCGTTATCACGGACCTTGATATTTTCCGCCTCCGACCTCTACGGTTTTTGCTCCTCCGCTTTTCCCGAAAGTCTTTTGCTAAGCCGCAAAAGCCTTTCCGAAAATTTCCGACTCGAAATGCAAATCAGCCGCCGTCGTCCGGCTTTTAAAAATCCCGCTTTGGGCGGGACTTTTAAAACACACTTTTCCTATCGTCAAAGAGAGCAAGGCCTCCCGGCGGCGGCTGATTTTAAAACTACTTAAAAATCTGTTTGGGAGAGAAAAAATCAGCATAATCACTATTAGTTACTATTGTCTCCCCTTTTTGTTTTTCTACAAACCGAGATATACCAGCTGATGCATTATGGAATTGAGGTCCCTTATTCGCAGGAATCCATTCCTTCGCAAAATCTGTAAATCCCTTAACGGATTCCTTTGGTTCAAAAAGGGCCCAAAAAGTTTCAAGGTCATCTAGGCAAAGAAATAGAGGTGGATTCTGTTGCAAGTTAACTAGATTTTTATTAGCAATCTCCGTATCATATAAATTACTAAAAGCATTAATTAAATCATGGTCGCCTAGAATATTCTCCGTAACTAAAACCGGTACAATTATTTTTCCCTCGCTCTTACTTTTTTCTATATATCCCTCAAGTTTGATTAGTTTTCCTTTGTCCGCCTTGCCTCTTGATCGAGTGTCGGATTTCCCATCATTGAAAAGAATGCGATAAACATCATCAATGAATCCTTGTGAGGTAGAATTATATAAAGATGATTGCCGATAATATTCAGTTGTGAATTCAATAACTAATATTTTATCGGCTTGTTCGACGATAGCATCGGCTCCTGCTCCGCCGCCAAAAGTAATTTTGGCACTTTTAAAAATATTCCGGACCAAAAACTTAAAATACTCTTCCATTAACCGACCATAGGCGGGTTTAAATTTTCGCAAATCATTGCCATCCCCAACAACACGGAACAATAAACCGCCACACGCATTATCAAGAAGAAATTTCATGTCAACCACGCAATAATAATCATCCGATATTTTAAAAATGGGATTATTAAAAAAAACACGAATATTTTTATTATAACCAGTAATGAGATCTCTGTCCCTTTCGCTTTCCTTTTCAACAGCTTCTCTAAGTGTATCCAAATCGCTTGAAAGATTATCTATAATCTTTATAAAAGAGGGATCACCTACAAATTTTTTGGAATCAATATAGAAAGAGTAAATGTTCATAAAATCGAAACCAAACTTGGGCTGTCCTGAGGCGGGAGGATTTTTAATATTTTGGTATGGCATTTCACAAAACCAGGTGAATAGTTTATTCAGAACTTTCATATATTCTTGAAGAGAAACACCCGATTTCTCCTCAAAAGCCTTAATACATTCCTCCATATTATCTTTTTCTATGCCTTCAAGCTGTTGCAATAATATTTCGTAACAATAACGATAGCGAAGAATTCTACGTCTATTAACATCTCTTGCAAGATCAAAAAGATAATAATGAGGCCATTCTCTTATAAAATATTCTCGTAGGAAATTTTCTTCAACCGAAGAGGATAGACCATTTGTTTCCACGCCAAGCAAATCGTTATTGAAAAGTATTGCTTTACAATATTTATTTTGATTCTCTATATGCCCCCTTCCTGTCAGTGGTTGTATCCCTTGTATCTTTTTTTCGATAATTTGGCTTATCAAATTCAAAAGGTTTTCCCTATGGAAAACAATTTTGTTTAGAAGACGAGTACCTTTCGGCACAACTTTACTTTCTTCCAAGAAGGTTACCCCCCTTATCATGGTCATCTTTGCGGTACCGGTTTGACAAATCATATTGAGAAAAGACGTAAATTGTATAAGCTCAACTGGGTTCATTGATTCAAGAAGGTACTGGATCTGGTCTTCAATATCATTTACGGTTTTTAAAGAGCTAGAAAATAAAACAACACCTTTCCTTTCAAAAGTTTTAAAAAGTTCAGTGTACCCTAGATGAGTTACTACTCTTGTTTCCCTCATGTTTCAGCTACAATCTTTTTTTATCGGCTGGATATTGCAAAATTCTATCCTTTCAACTTGATCTTTGTTGATAATGGAAATATTGTCGCCCTGTTTGATTCGGATATTATCTTTATTTACCTTTAATAGCATTACATCGAAAATTGACCTTCTGTTGTTTATGAAAATTAAATTAACCCGCGGTAATCGGGTTCTGTTCAGCGAATAAAATAGTGCTATCAAATTAAAGTTTATAAAAACAAGTGCTGCGGTCGAGATAAACCATTCTACATTGTTAGACTGATATTCAAGAATTAGAATATATGCATATAAAAAGGGAAAAAGATAAGTTATCGCGCTATAGTGGATGAGCTTAAGAATGGGGCTAGGTTCCTTAAATTCAATCTGGTTGTCCTTAGCTGTTTTAATCAAGTCTTGGATAAATGGAATTTTAATGCCATAAATCTTTTCCGTGAGAACATATATTATAATCAATAACCATACAGACGAAATAACTACAAATGAAGCTCTAAGGAAGTGAGGAGAAATAAACCATGTAAAATTTAGCGCACCAAATATTCCTGACACCACGGGAATAAGCATATTTATAAAGAAGCCGATACCAGCTAACTCAATCTCCCAGTTCCGATCGTCCGTAAACGGTTTTTGGTCTGAAATGACTTTCCCATAAAATCTAACAAGAAAAGCCGCCACAGAGATAATAATGGCTGGAGTTATTAAATTCGATGCCGAAATTGCGATTTCCATATTGCCTTATTCTTACTACAATCGGCAAAGAAGTAAAGATTTACCTCAAAGGCTATTCTTTTTTATCCTTAAAGCTTTCCGCCTCCTCATCAGCCATCAAGTTTTTGGATCGTTCTGCGCTTTCCCGTTCGATCTCTTCCCTGTTCCGCATATAATCCGCACCGATCCCGACTTGTCTTATAAGAGAATTAAAGGTTTCCTCGTCCCATTGATCATCGGCGTAACTCATAAATTCCCAAGGATAAGGTACGGGCAAGGTGCTAATGCCGACAATGCCATTTTCCGGTTTGTTGGCAACATAACAGCACTGTCTCGGAACTTCCTGTAAGAGCTGGATATTTATCTCCCAGCCCGGAACGTGGCGGTAGAGCGGCCCCATCAATTCCTTTGCCAGTAATTGGGCATCTTCCCGATTAACTCGAAAACAGGCTTGTATTCCGCAATTGGCAAGGATGGAATCCCGCAAATCCTCGGAAAGCTGGCTCAAATTTTGATGGGCCAGTATTAGGGAAAGCTTGTATTTTCTGGCTTCGCTCAATATCTCGATAAAACTGTTGGTGGCAAAATTCTGAAACTCGTCGATGTAGAGATAAAATGGCTGACGTTTCGTTACCGGCAATTCGTCGCGGGAAAACGCCGCCATCTTGATCTTGCTCACAAGTAAAGCTCCCAAAAGGTTTGCACTATCGCCGAGCCTACCCTTATTCAAATTAACCAGCAGGATTTTCTTGTTGTCCATTATGTCGCGCAGGTTGAAAGAGCTGTGCGGCGAGGCGAATATCTGCCGGATCGCCGGATCGGAAAGAAACGCGTCAACCTTGTTGAGCGTTGATTCCATCCATTCGCGCCAAGTGCGGACGGAAAGCGATTCAAAGTATTTGAAACGCTGGCGGCAGGTAACGCTTTTGACGTTTTGCAAAATCTTTTTGCGGGCTTCCGGCTCCGTCAAAAGCAGAGGCAATTCAAGAAGCGTCAAATTGTTTTCCGCCAACGCAATTAAGGAATTGCGCATAATATCGGCCATCCTTTCGCCCCAAGCGTCCGCCCATATCTTTTTGAACGCTTCCACCAATTGCGCGGCCAGCCGTTCCGGCGGGATGCCATTGATAGGTTCAAGCGGGTTGAAGCTGGCCGTATTTTCAGGATCGGTCGGATCGATCAAAACGATGTCTTTTTTAAAATCCTTTTGCGTCCAAAAATACAGCCAGCCTTTTATGTCGTCAATTAAATCGCCGTGCGGATCGATCACGCCAAAGCCTTCGCCTTGGATAATATCTTGAATGATGAGCGATTCAAGAAATTTCGACTTGCCGGAACCGGACGCACCCACGGCGTAAAAATGGGTGCTCCGGTATTTCGTATCGATTCCCTTGATGTTGCCCACCAAGCCGGTGGTCGGATTCAGCGCACCATCCACCCACCCCAAGCCCATCATATTTTTCTGTATCGGAAACCGCCATAACGGATATTCTAAACCCGCCGCTTTTCCTTCCGGTAAAAGCGGCTTGATTTCTTTTCCAAGCATATTTTTAAAAAACGCCTTGAGAGGGGCCAAGGCTCGGCGGTTTTGTTCTTCGGCCATTTGCGTTATGCGAGGTTCAGGAAACCTCTTGATTTGCGGTCAACCTTTGAGAAATCAAAATTCACGGCATCGGCGATATTCTCCGATCCAAAAAGTACGCAATGGTGAACGGTTCCGGCGAACGCACTCAATTCCTGCCTGTCGAACAAGTCCATATTTTCCAGCGTAACTCTCCGCTTTGTGATCTTGTCGTAAAGCATTATCAAAAGATATACAGGGTAGATCGTAAACACGACAAATCCGGGCATATTGGCCATAAATTGCATGAACTTGCTGGGCCGTTGGGTAAGATACCAGGCGATGAGCAGCTGCTTGCCGTACTCTTGGGCGCATACATTGACGACATAGCCGTCGAAATACTTGCTTTTGATGATCAAAAACAGCTTGCCGTCGCCTTTTAATCTTCTGAACAACGACGGATAGACTTTTTCTTGCGCGATCGAAAGCGTGGGCGGTTGCAGCTCATCCAGCCGACTTTCAATCAGCTGGTAAAATCCCTGCTGGCGGCCTTGCGCGCCTTCGATCAAAACACTCCATTCTTCTACAATCTCACTTTCTTTTAATTTTGCCATTTTTTTGTATTTACAAAAAACGCCTTCGGCCTTTATTCGAGCAAGTGGCGCAAACTATCGCCTTTTGCCGATTTCCAAATTGGCGTCAAAATGTTTTTGGAGTTTTCCGAACTATATGACTTCTCGCAAGCGAACCAAAACATATCGCTCCCGGTTTCTTTGCCATTCGCTTTGGCGGCAATTTGCCGCAAGTTTTCGGCCCGCTGTTCGGAAATGCAAACGGTCAGGACGCGGAAAGTGGAAATACCAAGTTTCCGCTTCTGCCCTCCTTCCAGCCGCCAATTCCAATATCCTTTGAATTTGTTGAGCATCCGCTCAAGCGTCATCGTTGAGCGGTCGGCTTCTAAGAAAAAATGAGTGAAATAATCTTTGTCCTCAATAGTGAAAAAGGCATCCGGCGCGATTGGCAGGCGTTCGCCTTCGCAATGGACAGCATCAATAAGGCCCAAGTCTTTCCATACTCGAAGCTTGGAGTTGATGTTTTTCTCCAAGGATAGACTTAACGCCGTCCGAAAACCGGAAATCATTAGTGAATGGCCCAAAAAAGAAATTCCTATTTCTCTTGAAGATTTGGCTTTGATTACCGATCCGTTGTTTTGAGAAACCAGCGCGGCTCCCTTCTTACCAAGTGAATAAACCAAATATCCCGAAGGCTTGAAACAAGAAAATTGCTGGATGGGCCGCTCGATGAACCCGGCCTGAAACAAATTAAGCAATTTTCTTTTAATCGTTCGCTCGGCTTGGTCCGGGCACAAATCAAGAATCTGCCGCGTATCAAGAAAGCGGTAATCCGATAAAAGTTCTAATATTTTGAAGTCCGCCGAACCGATCCTAAACGTGGGAGGGGTTTGGCTCCTCTCGTATTTTTTGAATCTGTGTTTGGGCACTTTGAAAAATTTTGTTTATTGTAAATCTCCGCGCTTTCAGCTATTTTACATAAATTTTCCTTTTTAGGATATATCCATTTATATTGTCCTGTTTGTAAATGAACGATAAGCGATTCCACTTCCAAGAGCTTAAACCTCGAATAAGTCTTTTTCCAGTTAAACTTTGGCCCCTTTAAAACAAAAACCGCCAGAGACGGTTTGAGTGCGTTTAACTTTTCAATTGAATTTAGCCGGATTGATCCGTGATCGACCTCAATCCCGACCGTATAGCTCCCCTTTTGAGCGAATATATCAATCCGGCCCTTTCTATCCCGCCAAACTTCTTTTTCCGTTCGGGAATAATAACCAAGATCATAAAAATACCGCTTAATCCACGATTGTATTTTTAAGTGATCTGCTGTTCTAATTTTTAAAAAATTTTCGACTAAGCGATTCACTTTGGTATGATTTTTTTACAACTTATTCAAAACTTCTAAAATTTCCACCATTGCCAGAGTGTCCAATTGGCAATAATCAAGCATATCGCGGGCCAACTTATCTCTCTCGTCCTGATTGATTTTGGAATCGGTAACCTTAAGCCAGCTTTCCGAAGCCGTACCGCCTTCCTGAATGTTTAACTTCTTGTATGAAAGATTGGGCACAAGAACCGGCATAACCTTTTTAATTGAGGCGCTGCATTTAAAATCTTTGTGTACGTAATAACCTTTTTTGAAGCATTGCATCAGGTCATACATCCGGTCATTTATAGAATTCAAAAAATCGGCGCATTGAGAACATCTTGCCCCCATCTCGTTATTACAACCAATCTCAAAACTTTTATTCCACGAAATAAAGCTTCCTTGGGGCCCCACCGCGCTGCGCAACGACACGGCCAATTCTGATGTGGGGTCTTTGATCTCCCGACATAAATATTCATAATGTTCCAAATCGGCATCAGGTGATTTTTTTACATGTAGCGAATATTGAAAAACAATGCGCTGGTATGGCCTGTAGCCGTCAAAAAGGGGCGCGGCGGGTCCGAATGTCTCATAGTCTAGGAAATATAGCGGATATTGCAATTCCGACAGTTCGTTTTTTATCGCTTTAGTATCGATAAATACTTTTTCGGTTTTTACGGCCTCAAGATGTCTCAATCCGTTCGGCTTGGTTACCATTCCGGCAGGAATGTCTTTTATCTTGATAATCCCCTTACTGATCAAAAATTCCAGCTTTTCTCGGCTCAAACTTCCGGAAATATCATAAATTGAATCTTCCGGGATATGTTTCCAGCAGTAATCTTTGAATCCGCAGTCATAAGGCGAGTGGCATTGTTTTAAAATCACTACCTTTGGTTCGCCTTCGTTGTCCAAGACTTTATGCGCCAATTGAATATCCATGCCAACTTCATCGATCAAATTTTCTACTTCACCGGTAACTTCCGTGCAATACAGAAATTCTTCGGGATTTATATCTCCGCGTCTTATATATTTATTGTTAACGTAAACAAGATAAAGCTTGCCGATTTTCATGCCAGCTTCATTGAGACAAATTTTTTGAAACGCCAGATCGATCAAATAAATATCTTTAATTTCCGTGGAGCTTTTTACCTCATAAATATCCCACTCCCCTGTTTTTGGGTTGAGCTTGATGATGTCTGACCGGCAGAAAAGTTTCCAATTGGAGATTGTTGGTTGGTATATTGTTTTTTGACCTGATTCGATCAACTGTTTGGTTTTTGCGACTGCCGCGGGGATGTCGTCGTCAAAAGCGCTCACGCCTCCCGGAAAAAGCTTGCAGGCATAACTTTCCACTTCATCGCCTTCGTCAAAAATCCACCCGACGGTGGAATCAAACTCCTCTTTCCGGTTTTTATAAAGCCAAAGGTATTTGCAGCATTGCTTATACCTCAAAAAATCCGTTTTCGTGATCATAAAATTCCGCGTAAATGTTAATCCCTTTTATTATTGAACAATCCATGAATCAAATCAAATTCAAAATCCACGGACAAACACAGATCCAGCGCTTCTTTGATTGTGCCTGGAAAAAATTCCTCCTCCTCTTCGCCTTCGTTGATCATATAGTTTTACTTTTTAAGACCAAATCCTTTTTCTATATAGCTTGCTAACTTAGGATCAGGTCCTTGGCGTGGCTCACCTAGCTCTATGTGACTTTCTAATTTAGGATCAGGCCCTTGCGGTTTTTTCTGTATTTCAGGTTTATCTGTTTTCGATGAATTGCTTTTATTATCACCCATATTATATTTGTTTATTGGTTATTTAGTTAAATTATTCATTCTATAATTACAATCGTGAATATTATTCCAATGCCTAATTCCATCAATTTGTTTTATAAAATGTTCCTTATTCTGGTAATTGCAGCTAAATTGCATCACTAAGACTATAAAAATTAGAAAAAGGCCCGCAACAGATAACACGATGGAATAGCGGAAAAATTTAGTAATTTCTTGTAGCTTTATTGTATTAGCTTCGAATGATTGAATAAGATTTTGCACCAATACGCGTTTCGTTTCCTTTTCTTCTGCTTTTTCGTAATTATCAAAAAGCATTTTAGGGTCTGGATCACGCCTGTATTTTTTTAAAAATAAGCCGATCAGGTCGAAAAGAGCTGATAATAATAATGCCAATACGGAAAACAACAAAGACAATCCCGAAAAACACTTATTTTCTTGATCAAAAAGGCTTCCAAAAATAGTGGCTATGATTATGCCGTTAAAAGCTAAAAGAAAATTAAATTTTGTGGCAACCTGATCAATAGAAAGTAATTGGTCTTTTAACCTCTCTTTTACTTCTTGAAATATTAAATTTAAGCTATCTTCCATATTTTTATTTATTCCCCTAAGACTTCATTTATGTTTGTTGTGACTTTGAAATTTACTCCCAGGGATTTAAAGTGGGCATTGCCACAGTCAATTTTGCTATTTTCTGTTTTCGTACCGGTTCACTGGTTTATGAGCCGCTTAATAATCCCGATATTGTGGAATGGATTGTGATTTTTTCTGTAGGGATGATTACGTAGCGCCAGGGTTTTGTGATGCCGTATTTGCCGATGTTTTTGTTCACCGTTTCGCAATACTTATCGGCGGTTTGTTTTTTTGCTTGCACGGATGGATCATTAATTTCACTTTCCGGTTTGACTTCGATCATTACGATTTCGTTTTTTAATTCGGCGACAAAATCTGGTTCGTAGCGGTGGCTAGAATCGCCCTGCTCGTCGCGCCAATACAAGCCATCAAATTGGTTGGATGCGGGTCGAAGCCAATCTTCAACCGCTTCGTCGCGATCCAAAAGATATGCTAATCTTGCCTCATCGGAAGAATCAAAGCGATATTTGGAATGACAGGCCTTGTTAAAATATCCGTAAAGCATTTTCGCGGAAAAAGTATCCGCTTGAGAGTCAAGAGAAACTATTTTTTCACCAAGCAATTCTGAAATGCCATAATCCTCCGAATACGGCTTCGGTTCCCGTAAATCCGACTCCAGATAACCTTCCGATTTCAATTCCTTGTGAGCTAAAATTTGCTTGTATATGTCATCAGCAATACTTGCCGCGTTGCTTTCAATAATCAAAGCCAGATTGTCTTCGTCAATCGCTTTTTTGCGGTAATGCGCCACGGTTTGTTCGGCCAATTTCAAAAGCAAAGGTTTTTGCGCCGGGTCTTCGTAATTTATAAGCGGCTCGCTCAAAAGAGCCGCAATGATTGTATTCCGCGGCGGTTGTCTGGTATAAGATCCGAAACTGCTGATCCGAGTTATTTCGGGAATCCGCCGCCCCGGAACATCTTCGTTGAATAAGTTTTTTTCGCGGTTTGATTGCAACTGTTCTTCAAGAATCGCTCTTTCGTTGGTGTAGCCGCGCAAAACGCTTGTGTCCAAATCGAAATCGGCAATATGGATTTCGCCAAAATGCGGCGTCAATATCAAACGAGGAATGGGAATGTTTCTTTCTTCCAAAATTTTCGCGGATTGTTGCGAAATTTTGGCAAGCTCTCCTCTGGTCGCGGCACCAAACGAGCCGAACAAAGTATCCGGCCCGAAACCGGCCTCAACCGGCGCACCGCCGGTTTGCTGTTTGTGATAGCCGGAAAATGTAAGGTTTTTAATAGTTTCTTTTGCCAGATTACCGACCAATTCCTCTTTCTTGGTTTCAACAAATTTAGCCCTTACAGTTTCATCCATGTTCGCCATTTGCGGCGAATTGGAAACAAATTCTTCGGCTTTCTGAACAACCTCTTTCATCACAACTTCATTTTGCGTAATTTCGTTTTTTACATTATCAAGAATAACCGGCGAAACTTGCGTCAAAATTTTAATTTCTTTGGCTTCTTTCTCGGAAATCTGTTCCACTTGGCCTTGGATAAGCGACGAATCTTTGGCAAGCGCCACGACTTTGGCAAACTGTTCGTGAGCCACGATCACCAACCGATCCACCAGCGGCACACCCGTTCGTTCCCCGTAGGGTAGGCGCAGTCCGCGGCCAATTGTTTGCTCGGTTAAAATCGCGGCGGCGGCTTCGCGCAAAGGCGCGATTGTGTACACATTGGTAACATCCCACCCTTCCTTGAGCATATTCACATGAATGACGATTTCTACCGGATTGTCGGCGCGTTCAAGCGAAAGCAAAAGCTCAATGTTGTCGTCGGCCTCTTTTCCGCGCAGCTTGGTGTGTATTTCAATCACTTTGCCTTTAAATTCTCCTCCACGGAAATTATCGCTGTCAATCAATCTTCTAAGCGCTTCGGCGTGCTTTGTGTCTTTGGCCACCACAAGCAAAACCGGCTTTACGAGCGGTTTATTGTTTTCCGCGGCGTATTCCTTCAAAGCGTTTTTTGCCCGCTCGTGAAAAAATGCCGCCAGCTGTAACTTACGCGCGTCAGTTTCGATTGAATCGGGATCAAATTGGCCAAAATCAACATCCGCTTCTGTTCCCACCCACGGATCTTTAACGAGCTTACCCCGAATCGCGTCGCCAAGATTGTATGAATACAAAACATTCCGCATTTTGATCTGCCGCGCCTTTTTGCCCGTTCCCTGTGTGCCAAGATACGGCGTGGCGGTCATTTCCAGACCGAACAGCGGGTCGAGAACATCCAATGCGCCAAGCGCCGCGTCAGCGTGGTAATGATGCGCCTCGTCAAGCATTACCACCAAATCGTCGTGCTCTTTAAGATAATCAAAATATGACTCCCCTGCGGTTTCCCACGCTTTGGTGATACCGCGCTCGCTGGCCATATCTTTCTGGGCAAACTGCTGGATATTGAAAATGTTTATTTCAATCTGATTGCCGAACAAAGTATGGCTGCGCTGATTGACGTAATTTTCGGTGGTGATCACTTTGGCGGTGTTGATGCTTATCTCCTGAATGCCGCGAAAAACATATTTTGGATTATTGGCTTTGCTGAAATCATCGTAAAGTTTGCGATAGATTGTTAAATTCGGCGCGACGATCAAAAAATGCTGGATATTGTAGACAAGATACATATAAGCGACAAAAGCGCCCATCAGCCGCGTTTTGCCTACGCCGGTCGCCAGCGCGAAAGTATAGGCGGGAAACGCTCTTTCAAATTCTTCAAACTCGCGGGCTTCGGGCACGGCGGCAAAGTATGCTTTGCTTGTTGCCAAAATATCCGCAATATCGGCGCGGGTTTTCTTTTTCAAGCGCGTCAGTAATTTTTGTCCGGCAGGCGCTTGCAAATAAGCGGCAAAAAGCTGTAAACTTTTTGATTGCGGCATCCGCAAGCTCATCGCGCCGTTTATGTATTTGATCGCTTCTTCTGGTTTCATGGTGTTTAGTCGTTATTCTCTTCCGCTGCTTTAATATCAACTTCTTCCATAGCGGTTTCTTTTATCGGAAGCAGATATTCTTTTTTGCCGAAATGGCACGCCTTCAGAACCGATTGCGGAATTTTCTTGACCGTAATCCGTCCGTCAATTTTGTCGGCTCCGGTTTCAAAATTTTTAGGACAGATGATCAACGATTCGCCTTCGGCAAGATGCGCCGCGATCTGCTGAACCATTCCGCAAGTTAGAAGTTGGGTGGTAATATAAAGATAATTTTTCCCCTGTCCCGCGCCGTGTTTCCAGTATTCGGTTTGACTGGGTTGATATGTAAAACTCATCAGCTTACACATCGCCTTGATAAGCTTGACATCGTTATAAAAACCGTCAATCACCGGATTACCGAACTCGTCTTTCACGATAAAGCTCGGCGCTAATTCGTAAAATTTATACGCCCCGCCGCCTTTCCAATCCACCGCTTTGCTGATACCGCCCTGATCGTTACCGTCAATCACCTTATCTAACCGCACCTTGCAATGCGTGTAGGCGTGCTCCCCCATCTCAATCCCAATATATTTTCTCCCCATTTTATGCGCCACTGCGGCAGTTGTGCCGGAGCCAAGAAAAGAATCAATAACCAGATCATTATTGTTTGAAAAATGTTGTAAAATAATTTCTAGTAATTTTTCTGGTTTTTTCCCACCTCTGAATCCAACTCCTCCTTCCATTCGGCAATTACCAAAATTTCCAGAGAGATCATAAAAATTAGCGATTGGAACCTCCTTTGATCTATTACCGTTTTGGATTTCTTCGATTCTTTGTAACGGTATTCCAGAATAAAATTTCCCCTTTGTTGCGTCTGTTTTTTTTGGACCCGTCATATATCTATACCCTAATCCGTCCTCACCTATCCCATAAACTTTATATAAACAACCAACGCCATCGACACTTTTACGAGGAGCTAAATATTTATCAAGAAACTCACCAGAACTGGCTTTTTGTTTAATTAATGATCCCGTGGCCCAAGTTTCTTTCAGGCCCTTTAAATCTGGAGTAATTTTTTTTATTTCATATAAACCTGGGCGGAATAGTTCAACTTTTTTGCCTTTCAATTCTAATAATTCACCGGGTCCTTTTTCTATAATTTGCCACTCAAATTTCTCGGTTTTATATTCTTCGATATCTTTATTTGCTTTAGCTAATTTAGAATCTTTTGCATAAATAAAACATTGTTCAATTAATTTTTGAAAATCATTATCTTCGGCAAGTGTTTTATTTCCATACCTAACTTGAATAAAAAAAGTATTTATAAAATTATTTCTGCCAAAAATTTCATCTAACAAGACTTTTAAATATGCGCCTTCTGAATCGTCAATTTGGCAACATATAAACCCATCATCACTTAATATTATTTTTAACAATTCTAATCTCGGCTTCATCAAGGAAAGCCAAGTGCTATGTTCCACGCTATCGTCATAAAACTCAAAGGCGTTGCCAGTATTATATGGTGGATCAATATAAATACACTTAGCTTTCCCTTCGTATTCGGGCAAAAGGGCTTTAAGAGCCAAAAGATTGTCGCCGTGAATGATCATATTTTCGGTGTTCGGATCGTTGGCGCAATTTGAAAGTTCCGGACTTTCTTCCAAAATCCGCGGCTCAATATTGGCAATATCATATTCGGGATTATTCTTCCCGATCCAAGTAAGCTCCAATTTTTGTTTGTTATTATTCATAATAATTAAGACCAATCAAATGTTTTTAGTCTGTTCCTGGGTATCGTCCTGGATAATTCTAATCCTCTGCATTTAACGTGTAAGCTGGTGTTCGGACCCCAAGACACGGAGATGTTTGCAGGCGTTCTTTCTAAAGTTAGCCTCAAATCGTCTATATCGCCCCATTCTAAGGTACAAATTTCTTTATCGGAACATACAAGGCAAATTAACAAATTGCGACTAATATCTATCGACCTTAGTTTATCAATGTCTATTTCGTTAAAGGTAAAATTGCAAACACTTTCCCCTTTCCTGCGATTTGTTATTTGAGCAGTCCATTTTATATAAATCCTATGTGTTGTGGAATTGTCTGTTACTTCATAAGCACCCCAACCGTAAGAATCGTTTCTTTCTATTAGTTTCAAATTTATCAAGGGATTTCTAATAATTTGAGAAAGTACGGCCCCATGATAAAGCTCAAATTGTGCTGTAGTTGCCATATGTCTTATATTACTTTCCACCGCACGGTAAATAATGGTACGAGGGTAGTTTTTTGGTTTAATTGGGTTTCAACCTTTTCCAGTAAATTTTCTTTTTTGGCGTCAACATCATCCTGCGAGCGGTAAAGTTTTTGGCGCATTTCGTTCCGCTTCTTCTCCAGTTCCTTGATTTCGCGCTGAAGTTTTATTTTCTCGCCCAAATTAAGCACCTTTTTCGCGTTAGTTTTCATCGCCTTGATATCGATATCCAACTGCCTTAATTCTATTTCCAAGCTTTTCTTCACATCTTCGGCCCATTTATCAAGTTTATCCACCTCATCGTCAAAAAAAATACTGTTACGTTCGGAAATACTTACCGTAATGATTGCCGCTTTTTCTTGTTCTTTTTGCAACAATACCCCGTTTTCTATTTTGGCGGTATTACCGTTTATTCTGGCATTGAGCATAAACAGTTTTTCGGCGATGTCTTCATCGAGCGGCTCGCCACTGTCTTTGATCGCGGTTATTATAATATTGTCTTCGGCTTCAAACGAGTTGATCGTGAATTGCGACACTTGTAGGATGCCGGACGCGCCTACCAATTCTTTTATTGGAGAGATAATTTGTCCATAGTTGGAATAATCAAAAATAAGTTCCGTGGTCGACAAATCCCGCGTTTTGATTTCTTGCAGAATCCGCGTTGCCAGCGGATGGCCCGGGCGGTAAATGTGGGCGTCGTCAATGTTTTTGCCGATCTTGTATGGACCTTCTTCAATTTTCTGTTCCGGAAATGGATTTTGTTTGAGTGTGAAAGAATATTCATCGTCGGCGTAGATTGCCTTGTCGCCTAAAAAATGGCGCGAAACATCCCAGAGCCATTTTTCGTGCGTTTCCAAGTATGATTTGCTTTCCCGCAAATTCACTTTCAATTTTTCGCAGACATCGGTATCAAAATTTTCCAAAAGTTTTTCTTTGGCGCCTTGTATTCCTTCTTCAATCGACCCGCCCATTTCCGATTGCAAAGCGTCAAAAGCTTTGTCAATTTCTTCGTCGGTGCGGCAAGATTGATAAATCGCGGCGATTCTTTTTTCAAAATCAACCCCGGAAGCGATATTTCCCAGCACTTCGTCGCTGGCGCCGAACACGCCCTTGAAAAGCTCAAATTTTTGATCGAGCAAATCATACACGCGCTTGTCAGCGGCGTTTTTACGGTTCACAAAATTCACCACGACCACGTCGTGTTTTTGGCCGTAGCGGTGGCAGCGTCCGATCCGTTGTTCAATTCTTTGCGGATTCCACGGCAGATCGTAATTTATGACCAGCGAACAAAATTGCAAATTTATACCCTCGGCAGCGGCCTCGGTGGCAATCATAATTTCCGCGTCTGTTTTAAAGTAATCCGTCAGCGCGGCGCGAAGATCGGCGGTTTTTGACCCGGTTATTTTATCGCTGTTTTTGTTTTTTGCCAGCCAAGCGGCGTAGATTTCTTTTGATTTCTGATCATTATTGCCGCCGTTAAATAAAACAATTTTATCCTTGTAGCCGTTTTCCGTGAGCAATTTCCAAAGGTAATCTTGGGTAATTCTTGATTCCGTGAAAATGATCGCCTTTCTGGGTATATCCTGATCTCCCCGCTCTTTTACCAATTCTTCTTGTTTACTGAAACCCTTTCCCAGTGCGGTAAGCAATGATTCTCCTTTTGAATTTTTGAAAATTAT
>CAINCQ010000014.1 GCA_903847095.1 uncultured bacterium | reverse complement strand
CCCATTGCGTTTGGGGCAATCCGCTGATTTTTTTGGCGGACAAATACAGGTTCGAGCCGAAGATTTTTTTGGCGAATGATTTTTTGGCGATTAAATTCTCATTTAAGGATATTTTACCCACATTTTGAGCGTCTTTTAGCCATTCTCTCAATGGTTCGAGCCAATTATTTTGTCCTTGCTCAATATCGCTGATTTTCTCCTCCAAGGTCTTTTTCCGGCTCATAAACACCGCCCTCCTCTCCAAATACTCCGGCCTCTCAATATCTTGATCTATGTAAGTATCAATTACTCGTTTGAGCTTAATCTTTAATTCTGCAAGCTCTGTCCGTGTTTCTTGAATAAGGCCAGCCGAAGATTGGGCAAGGTTTAGCTCGTCATTATCTGCCATTTTGTTTAATTCTTTTGCCCAATCTTCGGGCAAAGAAAATTTTTGCATTTCCTCGGATAGCTGACGATTAAGCGCCTCCTCCCTGATATATGGCTGGCAACATTTAACAGTTTTAGATTTCTTGGAGCAACGGTAATATGTATGGCCTTTCTGCGATTCACAAGTTACCATCATCCCGCACTCTCCGCATTGGAAAAGTCCGCATAATGTTTTCGGCTCAATTTTGGTTCTCTGCGGCTTGCTTCTCTCTTCTAAAACCGCCTGCACTTTATCAAAAAGTTTCTTTGTAATAATTGGCTGGTGTTTTCCCTCGTGCAGTTCGCCGCCATAGTAAAAATATCCGTAATAAAAAGGATTGGATAAAAGGCGCGAAATTTGGTCTTTCTTTAAAGGATTACCACCTTCGCTCTGCCAGCGTCTGCTTGGGTCGGTTTTGATTCCGTTTTTGGCAAGGAATAAAGATATATCCTCCAAGCGCGATTCATTTTGAGCGTAAAGCCCAAACGCCTGTTTTATTATCTTTGCCTGTTTCCTGTCCAAGACGATAGTCTTTGTTCTTTTATCGTTCATATATCCCAGCGGAGATTGGCCGGGATAAATTCCTTGCCGTGCCTTTTCTCTCAATCCTCGGCTGGTGTTTTGGCTTAAATCCAAAATATACTGATTAGCCATTCCAAACTCCACGCTCATCATTAAAACATTGTCTGTGGGTAAATAGCTTTTGTCGTGAGCTTGGATGTGCTTAATTATGCCTCTTTGCAAAAACCAGCTGATCTGGCCGCCATCAATCGGATTGCGAGCCAAACGGTCAAGCTTCCAGCAGATTATGCCTTGTGCTTCTCCCTTCTCTATCCGCGAGATCATATCGGTAAAGATCGGGCGACCCGGAATTTTGGCTGATTGTTTTTCAATGAAAGTTTCTTTTATGTTCAAACATTCGCGTTTAGCACAAGACCGCAACTCTGAAAGTTGCGCGGCAATAGATAAAACCTGCATATCCTCGGTATCTGTGGATTTCCGGCAATAAAGAAAGTAGCTAAGCATAGTATATGCTAACTATAGTATGTAGAACTAAAGTTAGCAAGCGATATACTATAGTTATCAATTATGAAAAAGGAAGTTTTAATAAAATTTGGACAAAAAGTCCGCAGTGAACGGAAGGAATTAGATTTGTCCCAAGAGGAACTGGCCACACGAGCCGGCGTTCACAGAACATATATTGGCATGATCGAACGAGCCGAGAAAAATATAACACTAGAAAATATCGAAAAAATCGCGAAAGCTCTCAAAATTAATATTTCGGATTTTTTTAATTAATAGACAATGAATAGAAAACAAATAATTGAGTTAATACAAGAACTGGTTGATAAAAAATCTAGCTTTGAAAATAGCACTATTGAGCTTGAAAAGAACCTCTCTTCTTTAAGCTTAGAAGATATAAAGAGCAGTTTAATGCAATGCGGGGTAATACCAGAATCATTTAACCATGATTCAACCGAAGAAAAACTATATTCGAAATATACTGATATTCTTTTAGCAAAAGCATTTAATTCTTTGGGAATTAAATCGACGGTTGTGAAGCAAAGGGCGGATTCAGCTGACGTAGAAGGATTAACTGCGGAATATTCAATTGTGGCCGATGCAAAAGCATTTCGGTTGAGTAGGACGGCGAAGAATCAGAAAGATTTTAAGGTAGAAGCATTAAATAAATGGAAAAAGAAAAAAGATTTTTCATGCCTTGTTTGTCCGCTATATCAATATCCAAGGAATTCAAGCCAAATTTATCGGCAAGCCATTGATAGGAATGTTGTATTATTAGCTTATGTTCACCTCGTATATTTGTTGGCTCAACAAGACCCAAATAAAAAAAGCTATAAAGAATTATGGAATGTCGGGAAGAAATTAAAGGGGGCTAAAAATGCTGGCGCGTATTGGACGGCAGTTGATAAGGTTATATCAAAGATCGTCAATCAGCCTTTATCTGATTTAAAAACATTCAAAGAACGAGAACTAAAGGCTCTGGAAATAACTGCAAATTACGAAAAAGAATGCCTTGATAATAAGATAAAAACAATCAAAAAAATGGCTCACGAAGAAGCAATAAACGAACTCATAAAAATATCTAAGTTAGAGAATAAGATAGCTCAAATTAAGAAGATGATTGATCAAAATAAGTGAGCCTGATTTTGGATCTTATTTTTTAGGAAAACGCATTTCGCAATGCGTTTTTTTGATATTTCACAATAAGTTTGATCTAGTTCGAAGCCAATATATTTACGATTCAAATTTTTTGCAGCCACAGCCGTAGAGCCGGATCCAAGGAATGGATCTAATATAACTTGATTTTCTCTTGTTACTAATTTGATCAAGTATTCCAATAAAGCAACGGGTTTTTGAGCTTCATGCAACCCGCCTTCGCCTGTTTCAAACCCGAATTTTAGAATATTGCAGGGAGATTTCCCCTCAATCAAACATTCGTTTATATTCATCGCCCCCACCTTATTTTTTAGAACATTATCAGTGATTGTAATTTGATATGGCTTAAATAGCCAAGCAATTGGTTCATATTTTGGCGCAAGATTCCCAAGCCTCCAACCATCCCATTCTTTTGCCTCGGCCAACAAACCTCGTTTTTCCAAAATACCGCTTATCTCTTGCGCCCTATGATGAGCGTTAGGCTTCTCCCAAGCTAGAACATCCCTGACCAAGAAACCACTTTCTTCAAACGCAATCAGCGCTCTATGAATAGTTCTTCTTGCGCCAAAAATAAACAAACTTCCGCCCTCTTTAACTAGGGGATATAGTTTTTTAGCCCAAGAATAACACCAATCTTGATATTCCTTAGAAATATTTCGATCAGCGCTTGACCATCCGTTTATTGGCTTCCCGCGCCGCTTAAATGCAGTTTTACCGAATTGTGCAGGAGACTGACCCAACAGCGCAGAATTAGTATTAGCATGCAAAACATCCCACCCATCAAGAGATATGCCATATGGAATATCCGACAAAACCAAATGTATCGAATCGTGCTTTATTCGATCAAGCAATTTAATTGAATCTCCGCAAATAATCTGATTTTCATAAATAACATCTTTTTCGTTAGTATTATTATTTGCGTGAATTTTAGCTTGTATTTTATCTTCGGACGCGATTTCTATATTTTTTATTACATCAATAACGATTCCTTGAATTACAATTTCTTTTTCTCCGGATTTAATAATAATTGGTTCATAGCTTTTGTTTGCTGGTTGTAGCCTAATTTGATTTCGTTCTTTGAAAAATGTTTTTAATGTAGCATCTTGATTATCTATCAGTGCAACTACCTTTTGGCCATTATTTGCTGTCTGCTGGTTTTTAACTAAAACAATGTCTCCATCATTGATATTCTCGTCAATCATACTATTGCCGACTACCCGCAGTGCATATATTTCCGCTGATCGCGGAAGCTTATCTCTTGGAACCGCTATGGTTTCGTTGTTTTGGATTGCCTCAATCGGTTGACCTGCCGCAATCATACCCAAAAGAGGAACCTTAACTAAAGGCTGATCGTTTGCAATACTTATCGCGCGAGCTTTATTTTCAACTTTATCCAAATAACCACTTTCTTTGAGTTTTGAAACATGAAAATGCGCCGTGGAAACGGAGGCGAGTTTAAGTCGTTTTTGTATCTCCTCCAGAGAAGGGGCGTACCCTTTTTTCAAAGAATATTTTTTTATGAAGTCCAAAACTTCTTTTTGTCGTTTTGTAAGCATTTAATATTGATTACTCTTTATGGCTATAGTATAATAGAAAAAAAATAGAAAATCAAAATAGGGATTATCCACAGTTCTTTTCCGCCAAAAAATCATTCGCCAAAAAAATCTTCGGCTCGAACCTGTATTTGTCCGCCAAAAAAATCAGCGGATTGCCCCAAACGCAATGGGCGGCGTTAGCCGCCGCCGTTCAAAATAAAGACAAAATTCCTAATCGTTGTTCTGTGGTGCCTGGGGTGGGACTCGAACCCACACGAGATCGCTCTCAAGGGATTTTAAGTCCCTCGTGTATACCAGTTCCACCACCCAGGCAAGAATATGTACTTTGGAAGAGTAGTTTTTAGCTTGGGAGCAATTTTTCTTCCGTATTTTAAATAAATTACTCCTTGCTCTAATTACACACAATCCCGCGATTTTTCGTTAGAAAAATTGCTGAGGCCAGGATGGGAGTTGCACCCATGCGTAACAGTTTTGCAGACTGTCGCCTTACTACTTGGCTACCTGGCCGTGCCTGAAGGCTACCTAATGTTTAATATACTTTCGCTATTTTTTCAATACCAAAAAAAAGAAAGACGTTTCGGTTTTCTTTTTTTATTTTTTGTTTATGTCGGACAGAAGCTTTTCCACCGCTTCGGCCTGTGCGGGTTTTTCGTCTTCGAAAAACTTGATTCTCGGAACCGGGCGTATCCGCAACTTTTTATTTAACGACTTCTGGAAAAGATAAGCCTCTTTATTCAAGGCGTTTACCACTTTTTTCCTGGCGTCATTGGGGATCGTCGAGATGAATACTTTGCTTTCGGTAAGGTTTTCGGCCGTGTCGATGTAGGTGAGGGATATGATGATGTCTCGCGTAACACAAAACTCCTTTAAAATAAGTTCCGCCAGCAATTCCTGCATCACGCTATTTATTTTCTCGATCCTGTTGTCCATGGTTTATTAATCCGGCAGACCCGGGGCACTGCCCCGGGGTAGTTTATTAGAAATTTCTTTCCTGGGTATAAAAAATCAAATAATCTCCTTCTTGGATCTTTTCCGACCCTTCGTATAAAATACCGACTTCCTCGCCTTTGCCGGCGTCAGCGATATCTTTTTTATTTTTTTGGAGATTGATCAGCCGTCCCTGGTTTATCGTTACGCCATTTCTTGACACTTCGATCTTAACGCCTTTTTTTACCTCGCCTTCGACCATTTTTCCACCAATGATCTGGCGGTTTTTTTCCCCCCAAAAACTAAAGAGAACCTTAAGTTTTCCCAAGTCTTTCCGGATGATCTGGGGCGTTTTCATCTTTTCCATGTATTTTTGGATCCATTCGACCAGATCATAGATGATATCGAAGTTCATGATCCTGATTTTTTCTTTTTCCGCCGTTACTCGGGCCGCCGGATGGGTTTTTACTCGGAAGCCTATGATGACCGCGTTGCTGCTTTTCGCCATTTTGGCGTCGTTCAAATTTATTTCTCCTACGCCGGATCCGACAATTCTCATCGCGATTTCATTTTGGGGGATTTGGGCCAGTGTTTCTTCCAGCACTTCACTGGAGCCGAGAAAATCGGTTTTTAAAATAAGGTTCAAGACTTTTTGTCCCTCTTTTGGAGCGGGGACTTGGAGCGGTTTTTCCTTAAGCCCTTTTTCGGTTTCCAACAGCGTGAACTGCTTGGCCGCTTCAATATTAGGCATGACTTCAAAAATCTCTCCGATCTTCGGTACCGACTCAAAGCCGATTATGACAACCGGCTGGGAAGGGAAGGCTTGGTCTATTTTTTTTCCTTGAAAATTCTCCAGACTTTTTATTTTTCCGAATGCCGAAGGAGTTGCTGCCGCCAAACCGTAACGTAATACGCCGTCCTGAAGAAGGACGCTCGCGCTTGGTCCTCTTTTGGAGTCAAGTGAAGATTCGATCACAACGCCGCGGGCTGGTTTGTCCAGGCAGGCTTTGAGGTTTTCCATTTCGGCGACAAGCGAAATCATCTCCAGGAGTTCGTCCATTCCTTGTCCGGTTTTGGCCGATACATTCACAAAAGGAACGGTTCCGCCCCAATCTTCGGCCACGACTTCTTCCTTTTGCAGCTCCCTTTTTGCTTTATCGGGATTTGCGCCCGGCATGTCTATCTTATTGATTGCCACGATCATCGGTATGCCGGCTTTTTTGATATGCTTGATCGCTTCTTTGCTTTGGGGCTGGAGTCCTTCGACGGCGGCCACGACCAGGATCGCGATATCGGCGATCTTGGAACCACGCATCCTCATTTGCGAGAAAGCTTCGTGCCCCGGAGTATCGATGAAGGTGATTTTTTTACCGTTATGCTCGATTTGGGAAGCGCCGATATGCTGGGTTATGCCTCCGGATTCTTTTTCGGCGATATGGGTCTTTCTGATGTAATCCAAAATCGACGTTTTGCCGTGGTCGACATGGCCCATTACTACGATTACGGGAGGTCTGGTAATTGTATTTTCTTTTGTTTCCATTTTATTGATCTGGCGCTCAATGCGGGCGTTTGATATTATCTGCTTTCTTGAGCCTTTTTAATCGCTTCTTTTTCTTCGTCCGTAAGCAGGTAAACCGACGCTCCGTTTTTGATCGGTTTGCCGTAGACCCGGTTTTCGCTTCTGGTGAAAAGGCTGGTGATGACCAGGCCGTTATTGGTTCCATCCAAGATCGCCGCGGAAAAACTTTGGTTTGATCCTAGCTCGGAAAAAGGGTTGAATCTTATCACAGCTACGTTTTTTAAATTAGCGACGCTGTCAATTTTCATGGTTTCCAACTCTTTCGACAACTTCTCGAATTGTTCTTTCAGCTGGCTAAATTGCACCAACACCTCATCGATGTTTTGCGGTTCCTTGCTTTTCTTTTTTGAGAAGAGAGACATAGGATAAATTCAATGCGTAGTTAAGGTGAGTAATTTGTATTTAGGGAGCAATTTTTCTTTCGTATTTTAATAAATCACTCTTTACCCTAACTACAAATTACTAATTACACGCTACCGCGATTTTTCGGCAGAAAAATTGCTGCGGTGGGAGGAGGAGTCGAACCTCCGATACCCGTGAAGGCATAGCGGTTTTCGAAACCGCCCCATTCGGCCACTCTGGCATCCCACCAGCAAATTTTGCTTACAAAATTTGCAGTACTTTGTAATCGGTGCTTAGTAATCAGGGAAATATTAGATATATGTATAAATGCAAAATTTGTCCCTAAATAATAATTACCCACACAAATTACAGAGTTTTGTATTTTTGTCGATTCACGAACTAATTACCCGGACAATCTCTAATGGAGAAGCACTAATAAAAAAAGCCAAAAAATTGACCGAAGAATGCAATCAATTATAATACCACTTTTGTTAAAAAAGGCAATAAAAAGTGTTGTTGGAGGGAGTGGGCAGCACCGGGTCTTGCCAAACGGCGCGAAATGGTATATATTACAATGTATAATTAATGCTATGTCAAAGAGGAAAGATCAGTCCAGCCAGATTGAATATATCGTTGCGATGTGACCGGGCAGGGAACGCGCTTTTTAGAAAGCGCACTTTCGCGTTGAAGCGATTTTGCTTTTTTCGCGGTAATCCCTGTTTTTTTGTTGACGGCTACGTTCGCAGGAAAACGAAATTGAACATGAAAACCAATATTAAAATCAATAAAACTTATTTTTCGGCCAACCGTTCGCGGTCCGAGCATCCGCTGATCATCCTAAAAGACGTTATCAAGTCTTTTGGCAAGGAAGAAATTTTTTCCAAAGTCCGGCTTTCGGTCCACAGCGGGGACCGGATAGCGCTCGTGGGACCCAACGGATCGGGTAAATCGACGGTGTTAAAAATGGTGGTCGGATCCGAAGAAGCCGACGACGGAGCGGTGGAAATCTCAAAGGATGCCCGGATCGGTTATTTGCCTCAGGAAACACACTGGGACTCTTTGGGGAATACCGTTATCGAAGAAGTTCGTTCCGCGAACAAGTCTCTGGCTTCAATGATCAAGGATAAGGAGCTATACGAGAAAAAAGAAAAAGAGGGGCAGCTGAACGAAGAAGACTTGGGTAACTACGTTAAATTTTTGGAGGAGTTCAAAGAAGAAGGTGGCTATCGCTATGAAGGAAAGGTGGAAAAGATTTTGGAAGAATTCGGGTTTGACCAAGAATCTTGGAAAAGGGAGGTAGCGACCCTAAGCGGGGGAGAAAGGACCAAGCTGGCGCTGGCGAAGGTTCTGTTGTTTAATCCAAACGTGATCGTGCTTGACGAGCCGACCAATCATCTTGATATCGAAACCATTGAATGGCTGGAGAGATTTCTTTTCAAATGGAGGGGTGCCATTCTTTGTGTTGCCCACGACCGCTATTTCCTGGATAAAATCTGCGATAAAACTTTTGAGCTTACCAAGGACGGGATCGAAAAATACTATTGCCCTTATTCGGAATATGTCGAAGAACGGATTGGCAGGATCGCAAAACAAGAAAAGGATTACAAGCTTCAGCAAAAATATTTAAAAGAACAAGAAGTCTTCATCAATAAATTCCGTGCCAAGGCTACCAAGGCGGCCGGCGTTCAAAGTCGGATCAAAATGCTTGATAAGATCGAGCGTTTGGAGCCCCCCAAGAAAGACATTTCCGACATCAGAGTCAAGCTCGACGCGGGCCGGAAGGTTTGTTACACGGTTATGGTGCTTAACCGCTTGGCGGTCGGCGCCAAAGGGAAGCCGCTGTTTTGTCTCGAGGGCAAGATCGATGTGAATTGGGGGGATAAGATCGGGATTATCGGAAACAACGGTACGGGTAAATCAACTCTGCTTAAAGCCATTTTGAGCAGGGAAGATCTTATCAGGGGGACCATCAAGATTAACGAAAGGATCGTGATCGGATATTATGCCCAGGCGCATGAGGAGCTGGATCACAATAAGACCATTTTGGACGAAGTGGCTTCAAAGATCGACGAAGAAGAACAAAAGATCAGACAAGTGCTGGGAAGCCTGCTTTTTACCGGAAGCGATGTCGATAAAAGGATCGGCAGCTTAAGCGGGGGAGAGCGGGCGCGCGTGGCGCTTGCCGAGCTGATTCTCCAGCGGAGCAATTTGCTCTTGCTCGACGAACCTACGAATCACTTGGACTTGCCGAGCAAAGAAGTGGTGACTAATGTTCTTCGGGATTTCAACGGAACGGTGCTGTTGGTGTCTCACGACCGCTACACGCTGAATAATGCGTGTAATAACATCTGGGAGGTTAAGAATGGCGCTCTCACGTCCTATCCGGGCAACTACGATGACTTTCGCTATCACCAAAGCCATAGTTTATAAAGAAAAGGCGCGGGTTTCCCGCGCCTTTTCTGGTAAAAGTTAAACTTGCAAATCGCCATAAACCATAGTATCTTCCAATCCAGGGGCTGGTTTAGATGGATAAAGCAACGTTGGAAAGGATTAAAAAAATTGCCAGGAATCCGCCGAGCAAGAGGATAAAAGTAATAATCATTCGTTCGCCGTTCCTGACAGGCGGAGTCGGTCCGACGTGTTCCGGCAAAGCACTTTTACAAAGAAGAAATAAATTGGAAGCGGATCGGGAGATTTTTCTGGCAGGAATGGAGCGTATTCGCAGATTATAAAACCTCTTTTACGAGGTTTTTTTGTGCAAAAAATGAGGTCGTACAGCTACAAACTTTTTTTGCTAGGAGTGTTTTGTTCTAAAGATAATGTGACGTCAAAAGAACAAAAAAGCACAGGAAAAGCTGTGCTATTTTTCGCTTATTTCAAGCGATTTAAACATTTGTACCAGATAAAGGCCGCCAATTATACTGGAGCTGAAATCAGCTAGTTCTCTGGATAGGCTTTCGTCATCTAACTCGCATAACAGCGATCGCGTTTTTTCTAAGGCATTATCCAAAAGCAACTGTATATCGTACGAGACATCTTTCGATTCCGGATATTTTTTCCACGCCGCTTTACAAAGAGCGAGGATTATCGGTATTTCTTCAGGCTGTGTTTTTGCCAGCACCAGCCGGTTGGCAAGTTCTTCAATAGTGGCGCGGGGCCCTGATTTATTTACCCTTTCTTCAGCGCCATTTATGCAATTCCGATTACCGCACCTTACGGTACTTTCGCTATTTTGCTCACTCGTTTTAACCACCTCTGGCGAATTATATCCGAAATCGGATAATTTGCAAGGAAATGTTTAAATTTTACCAGCGGTTCTTTTGGGCCGATACATAGCTGGTCGGCTATCTTTTAGATCTATTATTTTAAGACCACGGTACCAAGGGAACATAAAATGTAGCCAGAGGCTACCTTCCCGCATCCTGCGGGAAGAAAGGAACCCTGCGGTTTCCTGCTCCCGCGGAGCAGAAAGGAGGATCTAGGTACTTCGGAAGTACTCTTCGAGGATACTTCCTCGATGCCGCTTTAGCGGCATTCCTGGTGCTAAGGTCGCCTGCGTGATTTCATACCACGCAGGGCGAAACAACATTTGGAAAAATAATTGATTATCGGTCAAATTGTTTTTAAATTTTTAATAAAGCGCTTTTTTGCCGGCAGCCCAACAAAAAAAGGATGGTGTTCATCCTTATGCGGTTGTTGCCAAGAGGCGGGCTTTTAATAAGGTCAAACGGCTTCTTAATAAGACTACGGTGCCGAGCAGGAGAGCGCTGCGGGCAAAACCGGATTCTTCCGGCCATCGTTCGTCTGGCTCTTTTTCATTGAGTAGCCGGACGGCAAGCTCTGCCAAGTCATGCTCTATTCCTAATTGGCGGAAAGTGGAATTAATTACGCGGGATTCCAGCTCCAGAAGGATTTTATCGGCTAATTGAAATTTGACCAGCGATTCCTTGGGGTCGGCGTTAATTTGACTGACTATTTCTTGGATTATTTTGATCAGACCAAGGCTGTCCAGGCTTTTCAGTTTGGCGGCGGATATTCTTTTTATCTTGATTCCTCCAAGGCGTTAAGAGCTGGAAGGATAATAACAAATAATTCATAAGTGTCAACAAAAAAACCGCGTCAAGGCGATTCAATCATGTGGACGATGCTGGATTCGAACCAGCGGCCTACGCAGTGTAAATGCGTCGCTCTAGCCAACTGAGCTAATCGTCCGAAAAATACGGTAATTTGCGTGAGTAATCGGTATTTAGGGAAATTTTGCGCTTAGTAATATAAATTTTTACCTTTTCCCTAGCTATAAAGTACTAATTACTAACTACAGTAAATTTTGTTCGCAAAATTTGTGCCCGGGGCGAGATTTGAACTCGCACGAGTTTCCCCACTAGCACCTCAAGCTAGCTTGTCTGCCGATTCCAACACCCGGGCATAACCGCCCGGGAGAATACCGGGGCGGTTGAGAGAAATTTTACTTTGATTCCTTAGGTTCTTTTGATTCTTTTTTTACGATCAGCTTGAGTTGGGCGCGTTTTCCTTTCGCGGTTCTAAGGTAGTAAAGTTTGGCGCGTCTTACTTTTCGGGATTTTGTGACCTCAATTTTCGCGATCATGGGGGAGTGGATGGGGAAGATCTTTTCGACTCCGATGCCGGAAGCGATTTTTCTGACGGTGATAGTGGCGCCCATTTCCTTGTTATGCTTTCTGGCGATTACCATTCCTTCAAAAATTTGGATCTTCTCTTTTTCTTTATCCAGGTATTTTTGGGATACCTTAACCGTATCTCCGGGATTGATCTCGGGCAAATCGGTTTTTAAAGCTTGCTTTGTGAATTCGTCGATTTGTTTTGTCATAATTTTTTTATGTATTGGATTTTTGTGGTAGGAAAAAATAACTAAGTATTGCGGAAGGGTAGTTTGTGTTTAGGAAAGGACCTTTCGCTTTTATATAATTTACCTCAAAGTACTAATTACAAATTACCGCAACCGGAGCGGAGACGAAAGTTGCTTGTGGGCGTATCCCGACTCGAACGGGAGACCTTTTCGATGTCAACGAAACGCTCTAACCAACTGAGCTATACGCCCGTAAGAAATTATTTGTTACCTATTTTACCTATCCGTTATGCCTTTTTTATCTCATTTTGTCAATAAAATGCTTCACGCCTGATGTTGTCCTGGTGTGGGCGTGGATGGACTCGAACCATCGACCCCGACTTTATGACTCTAGCGGGTCGCGTCATTTTTCCAACAACTCCTTTAGGTGGGCGTGGATGGACTCGAACCATCGACCCCGACTTTATAAGAGTCGTGCTCTAACCGACTGAGCTACACGCCCAGAATATACTGTTGGAAAAATGATATAAGAGTCGTGCTCTAACCGACTGAGCTACACGCCCAATACTACCTGGCGGCAAGAAAATTGCCGCCAGGTAGTCTATTGAAGTATTTACAAGCTGGTATCCGTCTATTTCCCGTTTTTTTTCAACGGTTTTTCACTGTCCGTATTTGTTTCTCCGATCAACGCTTCATATTCTTCTTTTTCGATCGTTTCTTTTTCGATCAAGCGGGAAGCTAATTTATCGAGCAACTTCCTTCTTTGCAGTAAGGATTTGGTTGCTATTTCCCGGGCTTCGTTGATGAATCTGGCGACTTCTTCGTCTATTTTGGCCGCAATCACCTCCGAATAATTTTTTTCCTCTTCGAATTCCCGTCCGAGGAATGCCAGCTCCTCCCTTTCTCCGAACGCGATCGAACCAAGTTCCGACATGCCGTAGACCTTAACCATTTTTCGGGCCAAGGAAGACGCGTGTTTTAGATCGTTTGACGCGCCGGTGCTTGTTTCTCCGAATTTAATTTTTTCGGCGACAAAGCCTCCAAGCAGGGTGGCGATCTCGGTTAGGAATTCCGATTTGGTACTGATGCGTTTTTCTTCGATTGGGGTTTTTAAAGTATATCCGGCGGCCATTCCGCGCGAAATGATGGAAATCTTGCGGATAGGGTCGCTTTTAAGCGAAAAAGAGGAAACCAGGGCGTGACCCGATTCGTGGTAGGCCGCGATTTCTTTTTCGTCTTTGGTTAAAAGGTGGCTTTTCTTTTCCGGGCCGAGCAAGACTTTTTCTATCGATTCCAGGAATTCTTCCTGAAAGATCTGTTTTTTCTCCCGATGCGCCGCCAGAAGCGCCGCTTCATTGACGACATTGGCCAAGTCGGCTCCCGAAAATCCCGGAGTCCGCTCCGCTACTTCGCGCAGAACAACATCTTTAGCGAGGGGGGTTTTGCGGCTGTGGATCTGCAGGATCGCTTCACGGTCGTTAACGTCGGGAAGATCAAGGATGATCCGGCGGTCAAAGCGGCCGGGGCGGAGCAGGGCAGGGTCAAGGTATTCGGGACGGTTGGTGGCGCCCAGGACGATGATGCCTTCTTCACCTTCAATGCCATCCATTTCGGCCAGGATTTGATTGAGCGTTTGTTCTCTTTCTTCGTGGCCGCCGGTCAAGCCAACGCCTCTTACTTTGCCGATGCTGTCGATCTCGTCAATAAAAATGATGGCGCGGTGCGCGCGATGGGCTTGTTCGAACAAGCTTCTTACGCGACTGGCCCCAACCCCAACGAACAATTCGATGAATTCGGATCCGGAGATCGAAAAAAACGGAACACCGGATTCATTGGCAATGGCTTTGGCCAGCAAGGTTTTCCCGGTACCCGGCAATCCCATCAAAAGGACGCCGCGGGGGATTTTGGCCCCCATTTTTACGTATTTTTCCGGATTTTTTAAAAAATCGATGATCTCGTTCAGTTCTTCTTTCGCTTCTTTCAACCCGGCTACGTCGTCAAAAGTGATCTTGATCTTTTGGGAGCTTCCGGCGCCCAGGATCCGGGTTTTCGCTTTGGTGAAATCAAAAGCTTGCATTGCGTTCCCGCGCGCTTGTTTGAAGATCATCATGAAAATGATCACAAAAATTATAAGCGGGACGATCGTTCCCAATAAAGGTGCCAGCCATATCCAGATACTGTTGTCGGATGTCGCTTGCAGGTCGATTAAGGCAAGTTTTCCCTTATCAACACCCAGGTTGTCAAAGGATTGGGATAATGTCGATTCGATCTCTTTTTCCGAAGTGGCCTTGGTGCCATTTTTATAAGTGATTTCCAGATTATTGCCCGAGACTTTGATCGTGGCGACGTTTTCTTGGTTTATGTCTTTTACGATCTGGGTGAGGGAAACTTTAATTTCTGGCGTCGCCGGCTTGGAAAAAAGGGCGAAGACTCCCGAAATCACGACAAATATAACTACTACGATAATTAGGTTTTTTACAAAATCGTTCATCTTTTCGCCATAAAATCGCAGTCGGTTGATGAGTCTTTTGCGGTCAAACTCCTCCCAAAAGATGATCCGCAACGCGCTGCAAAATATTTTTGACTTGGTTATTTTTAGACTGCGACTAAAAAGAGAACTAGCTTAGATTCTTCAGGGATAAAAATACTTTATTGTTGGCAATCTCCACGATCCGGGCTTTGATTTTATTGTTGATCCGGAAATGTTCCGAAAGGTTTTTGGTTTGTTCGGAGCCGATCTGTGATATAGGGATCAGTCCTTCAAAATTTTCTTTCCCGAATTTGACGAACACTCCGAATTCCATGACGCCGGTTATTTCGCAATCAACCTGGTCGTCGATATTGAATTTTTTAAGCCCTTCTTCCCGTAATTCCATTTCTCCGAGCTTTTCGGATAAAATGATCTCGCCGGTTTTTTGTTTTAGATTGAGCAGTCTGACATTAAGATCGATTCCGATGAATTTTTGAAGTTCTTTCAGTATTTTTTCCGGATCGCCTCCCATGATCTTGGGATAGTGTTCGCTGGTAAGCTGCGAAACAGGGAGAAAGGCGGCTAAACCCGAGATCTTCGTTATCAACCCTCCTTTATTGGCGCCAAGCACCTTAATGGTCAAAGATTCTTTGTTGTCTTTTTTCGTTTTCAGGGAATCCCAAACCAGTTCGTTGGTCGCTCCCGAAACCGAAAGCTCGATGTATCCTTCGTCGTTTTCCAGGTTTATGATCTTGACCGAAAGAGGGTCTCCGACGTTCAAGTCTTTGATCCGGTCTTTTATTTCATAGAATTCTCTTCCATAAACAATACCCGTTCCGATCGCCCCCAAGTCCAAATAAAGGGATGATCTTTCTTGGACGATTACCGTTCCTTTAACTATTTCTCCCACTTTCGGGGGATTCAGCAGATTGGCGTTTTTTACAGTTTCTTTCATCATGTTTGTTGTTGCGGCCGTGGCCGCATGCCGTCTTACACGTTTCCGTTTCTACCGGTTGCGCTGCGACTATAAAGAGAATGTATACTATTTCGGATTCTTTTTCAAGTCCCGCATGCGGTTTGTAATTTGTCAAATGGATGAGGCGTTTCCAAGTAAAATAAAATTATATATTTCCCAATATATCCCCGCCCGGGCGGGGCCAGAGGATGCTTCCTCCGGACTCCTCCTTATTTTATGGTCTACAAAAAAATAAAATCGAGAGTTAAACTCTCGATTTAAAGTCCTCCGGGAAGCAGAAGGGCGTCCAGGACGCTATTATTGGCATTGCAGATATAGCGTCTTTCCTCCAGAACCCTGACGGCTTGAAGGTGATTAACCTCTTCCCTCATGAGAACGAGCATTTCATTTTCGGCGTTTGTCTGGTTGCCGGTTTCATTGTAGCGGATGCCGACAAGATCCAGCCTTACTTGATTGTCGTTGTCCCATTGGGCGCCGGCCCGGTAAATTAATGGCCGGACAGTCTGGTCCATTGCAGCCTTTGCTTTTCTGTACCGTTCCCAGGCGCTATAGGGGACGACGATCATTTTTTCGCCGTAAACCGACGCATTAAGCCTGGTCGCATTTTCCTTATTGGGGATAACGATTGAAGTTACGTCCGGGGCAAGAAAGACCCCTTGCTCGGATGACATTGTTATGTTACGTCCGTTGTCTTTACCGATGAAGGCTATGAGCCGGTAGTTTTCTTTAAACACCGTGACGTTGCCGGGGAACTTAACATAGGTTAAATTGTTCCCGTGCTCGTATTTGTAGTCTACGATCTCAATGCCATTGGTCAGTACAAGGTCATTGCTGTTGGTCGCCGCCTGATAGCCAAGATGGATGCCGAAAACAAGGCTGACGACCGCGATACAGGCCCATATCAAACCCCAATAATTTTTATTCATTTCTTCCTATCCTCCTTTTTTTGAGCTCCAAAACAGAGCAACTGTTTAAATTATATAATAAATTATTATTTTGTCAAGTTCAGCAACGAAAATTGTTTTTTGGCGGCAGGCTTGGCCATCAAAAGGAAAGCGGCTTATTCTGGCAGTTGAGTTTTGAAAATGTCCGTGTTAATCTTAAATATTGGAAATCGCAATTCCTATTCTTTCTTTTTAATACAACCTACTATGCAAATCATTTGGCACGGACTATCTTGTTTCCAGATCATTACCGCGCGCGGCAAAGGGGAATACGTCACGATCTTGATCGATCCGCTCGACGAGGACGCGACCGGTTTGAAAACCCCGAAATCGAATGCCGATATCGTTTTACTGACCAACAAGCAATACACTATTACCAATCTGAAGAAAACCGGAGCCCAGGATTCGGCTTTTTTGATCGATGGACCCGGTGAGTACGACGTAAAAGGTATTTACGTTCAGGGGGTTGTTTCAACCTCTAAAGACGGCAAAAAGACCCAGAATACGATTTATGCCATCGAAGCCGAGGATATCCAGGTGTGCGCTTTGGGTAATTTCTCGCAAACGGAGTTGACGCAAGAGCAAGTCGTAAAGATCGGATCGGTTGATATTTTAATGTGCCCGGTGGGCGACGGGGAAGCGGTTGGCGCCAAGGAAGCGATGAAAGTGATGACGCAGATCGAACCAAGCATCGTTATCCCGACCAACTATGAGGTTCCGAAGTTGAAAATCAAACTTGAGCCCCTTCAGGACTTTCTGAAAGCCGTGGGCGTAGGATTGGTCGAGCCGTTGCCAAAACTCGTTATCAAAAAGAAGGATATCCAGCCGCAGGAGGCAAAGATCGTTGTTTTGGCGGTTTAGTTGCTTTTATTTTTTAGGTGAATCGGAAAACAAGACAAGATTATGGCAAAATCAAAAAACGATAAAAACAAAAAGAAAGATCCGGATGAGAATCCGCCCGTCGAGGCTCAGGTAAAATCGACCGAGATCGTGGAGATAATGAAGGATTCTTACATCGATTACGCGATGTCGGTGATCGTGGCCCGCGCCTTACCTGACGTGCGTGATGGACTGAAGCCGGCTCAGCGCCGGATATTATACACGATGTTGGAAGATGGTTTGCGGCATAATGCCAAATTCCGCAAATCGGCCACGGTGGTCGGCTCAACCTTGGGCCGTTATCATCCGCACGGCGATACGGCCGTTTACGACACCATGGTGCGCTTGGCGCAAGATTTTTCATTACGCTATCCTTTGGTGCAAGGCCAGGGTAATTTTGGTTCCATCGATGGTGATCCCGCGGCCGCCCAGCGTTACACCGAGTGTCGTTTGTCAAAGATCGGCGAGGAAGCGTTGCGCGACATCGAAAAAAACACCGTTGATTTTTCCGACAACTATGACGGCACCAGAAAAGAACCGATTGTGCTTCCGTCGCCCGTTCCACAGTTGTTATTGAATGGTTCTTTGGGTATTGCCGTGGGTATGGCCACCAATATTCCGCCTCATAATCTGGGCGAGGTATGCGATGCCCTTACTTATTTGATCGATACTCCAAAGGCGACCACCGAAGATCTTTTTGCGTTCATTAAGGGGCCGGATTTTCCTTTGGGTGGGGAGATCTTCGACCGAAAATCGATAATCCAGGTTTATTCCCAAGGGAAAGGTCCGATCGTGACCCGCGGCAAGGCGGAGATCGTTCATTTGGAAAAGAGCGACCGTTATCAGATATTGATTACCGAGATTCCATACCAGGTTCAAAAATCGAATTTATTGGAGCAAATTGCCAATCTGGTCGCGGAAAAAAGGATTGAAGGGATTAAGGACGTCCGCGACGAATCGGACAAAGAGGGGATGAGGGTCGCGATCGATCTGCATCGCGACGGCCACGCGCAAAAGATTTTAAACCGTCTTTACAAATTTACCGATCTGCAAAGGACTTTCCATTTGAACATGCTGGCGCTGGTGGATGGCATCCAGCCGGAAGTGTTAAACTTGGCCGATACGCTTAATTATTTCCTTAATCATCGCAAAGAAGTGGTCACGCGAAGGATTCAGTACGAGCTGGATAAAGCCAAGGAACGAGCCCATATCCTGGAAGGCTTGGTCAAGTGCCTGGCCGACATCGACGAGGTGATCAGGATCATCAGAAAATCAGAAAATCGGGACGAGGCCAAGACCAATTTAATGAAGCGTTTCAAGCTTGACGAGATTCAGGCTAATGCCATTCTCGAAACGAAATTGGCGGCCTTGGCCAAACTTGAAAGACAAAGGATCGAGGACGAGCTTAAACAACTTAGGGCGTTGATCGAAGAATGGGTGGAAACCCTTAAGAGCCCGGCGCGGATCAAGGCCGTAATGAAAAAAGAGTTAGCCGAGGTGAAACTTAATTTCGGCGATGATCGCCGGACGAAAGTTCACATTGGCGGGATCGGGGAAATTTCCGAAGAAGATCTGATTCCGGAGGAAGAAACCATCATTACTCTTACCAACTCCGGTTACATCAAGAGGATCGATCCTAAAACCTATAAGATTCAAAAGCGGGGAGGCAAAGGTATTATCGGGTTGAAAACCGTGGGCGATGACATTGTCGAGCAATCGTTGGTAGCCAATACCCATGACCGGATATTGTTTTTCACGGATTCCGGCCGGGTTTTCCAAACCCTGGCTTACGAGATTCCGGAAGGTGCCCGTGTCGCTAAAGGCAGAGCAGTGGTCAATTTCCTGGAAATGTCCCCTCAGGAGAAGGTTTTGTATATGATGCCTCTGGCAAAAAATAACGTTGCGGCTAAAGACAAATCGAAGACCAAAGAAGAAAAAGCGCCGGCCGAAAAGTATCTTTTGATCATTACCAAGAACGGCATTGCCAAAAAAGCCGCATTGGACGATTTTGACAATATCCGCCGTTCCGGATTGATAGCTATTACTTTGAAGAAAGACGATTTTTTGAGAAAAGTGTCCAAAACCACCGGCGACAACGAGGTTTTGATCGTTACCAAAAAGGGACAGTCGGTCAGATTCAAAGAAAGCCAGATAAGGCCTATGGGCCGGCAGGCAGCCGGAATTAAAGCGATCAGCTTGAAACGCGGAGACGAGGTTGTCGGCATGGACGTGATCCCTTCCAAGGACAATGAAACAGCGGGCGAAAAACGGAAGGACAAACTCATCCTGGTGGTGATGGAAAACGGTTTCGGCAAAAAAACCAACTTAAAGGAATATCGTTTGCAAAACCGCGGCGGTTCGGGTATTAAGGCGGCTCAGATTACCGCTAAAACCGGAGAGCTTGTAACTTCTTTTGTCCTTGGAGACGAAGAAGAATTAATGATTATTTCGACGAAGGGCCAGGTAATCAGGATTCCGATCGATGGAATATCGACATTATCGAGGCCGACCCAGGGTGTTCGGATAATGAGGATGGAAGCTGGGGATAAAGTGGCATCCGCCAGTTGTATTTAACCCTTATTCGTTTAAAATATATTTGAAGCCTATGAGTTCGTTGCGTTAAGCAGCAGGTCAAAAAAAGCAGCTATGTCCGAAGATTTTTTAGATCCCGCATCCATCATCAAAAATCATCTGGACCTGAAACCCGGCATGACCGCCGCGGATTTTGGGTGTGGTTCCGGGGGTTGGACGATTCCGATGGCGCGGATCTTGGAAGGAGGGAAGGTTTACGCCATTGATATCCAAGACGAACCCCTTTCCGCTTTACGCGGAAAATTGAGGTCTCTTCGGATTTTCAATGTCGAAACCATCCGCATGGATATCGAAAAGACGATTTTAAGGCTTATGGATAATTCCGTGCATTTTGTCCTGCTTTCCAACGTTCTTTTCCAAACCGAGGATAAGATCAGGACAATGGAGGAAGCTAAAAGGATCTTGAGGCCGGATGGCCGGATATTGGTGATCGATTGGGAAAAAAACGCGTCCGTTGGTCCCGAGACCAGATTAAGCGCCGAAGAGGTAAGATCGATGGCGGACCGGATCGGCTTGGTATTTGTGGAAGCTTTTCAGGCTGGCGGATACCATTACGGCCTGGTATTCAAAAAGGCCGCCCTTTGAAAATAGTATCGCGTTTTTTGATTAAAAAATCGGTCTTAAAATAATAATAAAAATGTCATCCAAACCGTTTAAAAAAATAACTTTTGCGATTCTTTTATCCGTGCTTATCTTTGGTTTTATACCATTAAGCGGACAGGTTGGTTTTAATGAGCCTTTAACGGTCTCTGCCGCGACGGGGGACGATGATGTGTCCGTTGACGTGGAATTTGTGAATCCCATAACTTCCAACACCTTAGACCAGGTTATCAACAATCTTATCGATTTTATCTTTACGATAGCGTTGGTTGTTTGTCCGATCGTGATAATTATCGGAGGATTCATGTTTGTTACGGCCGCTGGCGATCCAAATAGACTGGAAACGGGCAAAAAGATAATCTTTTGGGCGTTGGTTGGTCTGGCTATGGCCATCATGGCCAAGGGTTTCGTTATACTTCTGAAAGCGCTCCTTGGGGTAAAGAAAAAATAGTTTTTTTTGATGACGCCTAGGTTGATTTTAAAAAGCCGTTTGCTAAAATAAAATAAACTGCTTCGCGGTTATCCGCAAAAATTTTTCCTCCATAATCCGTGGAGGAAAAGAAAGGTTCGCCGGTCCTTCGTTTTGTTCCGGTTTTATCGGATCAATAATCTCTAAAAATGAACAAAAACCGAATCATCCAAGGAATAATATTGACGGTTTGCGGGGTAGCGTCATCTGGCGCCATCTTTTTAATTGGTTTAAGTAGCGCAGGTCCGGTTTTGAATACGGCTTGCGCGGCTACGGCAGAAGAGAAGAAAATCGACGTGAAGGTTGATAACCCGATAAAAGCTAACACCAT
>CAINCQ010000013.1 GCA_903847095.1 uncultured bacterium | reverse complement strand
GTTTTCATTAGTCCCTGAACAAGCGACACGATACCTCTGGCCAGAACGGCCACTGCCACGCCTACCATCGCGTACATCACATTCTGCCTCGCCGAATTGACCTTGTCCGGGTCGCCTCCGGCCGTGATGAACAGGAAGCCAGCATATAAGAGGAAAATGACGGCGATGATCAGGACGATCACGAAAAACCAGTTCATTACGTTGTTGATCGCATTTTCAACAGAGTTGGAAGGAGGCTTGGTTCCTGTCGTCACATCAGTAGCCGCTGACGGCGGTTCAAGAGTCGCGCTGGATACAACGGGAAAAACCATCAGTCCAAGAAAAGCAAATAGGATTAATCCACTGAGTAGTATTTTTTTCATTAAATTTTGCTGGAATTTTTAAACAACCCTTTTAACATTTAGCTTCTTCGGTCTCGTCAAAGGTCGTAATCGCGATAAAACGCTTGGCGGTCCTGCCTTATCCGGTCTTCGACATTAGCCCCTGGACAAGCGACACGATACCCCTGGCCAAAACGGCCACTGCCACGCCTACCATCGCGTACATCACATTCTGCCTCGCCGTATTGACCTTGTCCGGGTCGCCGCCGGCCGTGATGAACAAGAAGCCGGCCCACAGCAGGAAGATAACCGCGATGATCAGGACGATCACGAAAAACCAGTTCATTACGTTGTTGATCGCATTTTCAACCGAGTTGGAAGGAGGAGGAGTGTTGGTTGTTACATTATCGTCTATTTTCGGCGGATCGAAAGCCGCTCCCGCAGCCAGCGGATATAACACCGATCCAAAAAGAGATAACAGAATCATTCCACCAATAAGAATTTTTTTCATATTTTAATAATTAATTATTTGCCAAGCAGCCCCCTGACAAAACTCACCAAACCCCTCGCCATAACCGCCACTCCAACGCCGATTGCTCCATAAAACAAGCTGCTCCTTGCCTTCGTTATTTTTTCGGGATCACCATTGGCGGTGATGAACTGGAAACCGGCGTATATCAGGAACAAAACCGCAATCGTAAGTACGAACACAAAACTCCAATTGGTTATGTTGTTTATGGCCGTCTCCACGCTAAGCGTCGGTGCGGGTTCCGTCGTGAAATCATCGTCACCGCCCGTAGCTCCAAAAACCCCGACCGGCAAGAGAATGAGAGTGGCTAACATCAGACTGGCAAATATTTTTTTCATATTTTTTGTTTCGCTGGATCAGGCCTCTCACCCATTCTGGCCTTAGTTTTACTTATTCCGTTTATCAACATTCCGGCTATGGGAATGAACGAGATCATTGTTACTGGTTTCTTAACTTTTAAAATTTGCTTTAAGGCCAATACGAATCCTTTCGCCATGATCACTATCCCCAAACCGATCAGCGCGTAATAAACCATTTTTTTTCCCGTTTCCACCTTTCCGGGATCCCCGCCCGAAGTTACCATCATAAAACCTCCAACAATTATGATCAAAGGGCAGATGATTAAAGCGATCGTGAAAAAGAAATCGATGACGTTATTGATAATTTCCTCGATGGTGTTAGCTTTTATCGGGTTATCAACCTTCACGTCGATCTTCTTCTCTTCTTCCGTAGCCGCGTAAGCCGTGTTCAAAACCGGACCCGCGCTACTTAAGCCGATTAAAAAGATGGCGCCGGATGACGCTACCGCGCAAACCGTCAATATTATTCCTTGGATGATTCGGCTTTTATTCATTTTTAGGGATTATTGATCCGGTAAAACCGGAGCAAAGCTAAGGACCGACGAACTTTTCATTTCCCCCACGGATTGCGGAAGAAGCATTTTGCGGATAACCGCGAAACAGTTTATTTTATTTTAGCAAGATC
>CAINCQ010000012.1 GCA_903847095.1 uncultured bacterium | reverse complement strand
GTAATTTCAAGAAAGCGGCAAAACCTACCAGTATCGATGATTGTGCCACTGGTTCATAAGGGTTGGTTTGTTTTAAGGAACGTAAAAACCGGCGGATCGATCTGCCGGTTTTTTGTTTTTTCCGTTTTTACCTTTTGTGGAGTCGTGGGGTTTTTTTTGCTATCATACATAATATCCGTCGAAAAAATAAATTTATTTGTAAATTTATTTATTTTCTTAATGTAATTCGACACCGCAGGGTATTAACCCTGCGGATCGACCAAAGGAGTACCTCCTTTGGAATCCTCAAAATTCGCAACCCTGAAGCAAGGCCTCAGGGAGTTGCGAATTTTAAACCGGGAAACTCATGCAAATAGTTTCTATCATAGTGGTCCTGCTGATTTTCACGATTGGACTTGTCGTCGGCAGTTTTTTGAATTGTTTGATATATCGCGTAAAGATCCGCCAGAGTTTTTTGAAGGGGAGGTCTTATTGTCCGGAATGCAAGCATAAATTATCATGGTTCGATCTCATACCTTTGTTGAGTTATTTTGAGTTGGGCGCGAAATGCCGTTATTGCCATAAACCGATTTCCTGCCAATATCCGCTGGTCGAGTTGGCCGTGGGTTTGCTTTTTGCCGTCGCGGCGCTGGTTTTCGAACCGGCGATCATATACTTTGGGCCGGTTTCTTTTTTTAACTTGATTTCTTTGATATATTATTGGTTCATAATTTCCACACTGGTCGTTATCTTCGTCTACGATCTTCTGTGGTACATCATACCCGATACGGCCGTGTTTGCCGCGATGTTTTTTTCGATCGTGTTTTACGCCAGCCGTTTTTTCTACGAGCTTTATTTGACCGGCTCCGCTAATTTCGAAATTTTGACCAATCCGTTCCTGGCGGCTGTTCTGGCTTTTTCGATTTTTATGACTATTTTTTTGGTTTCCGCGGGGAAATGGATGGGTTTTGGCGATGTCAAATACGCGGCGTTGATGGGTTTGGTTCTTGGTTTTCCCGATATCGTGGTCGGATTGTTCCTGTCTTTTTTCCTTGGTGCTATAATAGGATTAAGTTTGATCGCTTCCAAGAAAAAAGAGATTTCTTCGGAAATCCCGTTTGGTCCGTTTTTGGTGAGCGGAACCTTGGCAGCCCTTTTTTTCGGCAAAGATCTGATCTATTGGTATCTTGGAATTTGACCCGCGTGGTTTCATCCAGACGGGGAAAAGTTTCGCGATCGTCGTTTGGTCGAAAACGGGAATAAGGTATTTGCCAGCCGGGATTAGCGGAGGGCAGGAGTTTGGAGAGTGGTTTTCTATCATAACATTCAAGTTTTAGTGAAAACAATAACTGGGCGCGACAATCAAGAATCAGGATTTACGCTTATCGAAATGATGACTGTTCTATTCATTATGGCGATGATAAGCGGCTTGGTTTTTGCCAATTATCGTTCCGGAAACCAGCAGTTTGCTTTAGAGAACCAGGCTTACAGCTTGGCTCAGGATCTTAGGAAGGTGCAAGAGATGGCGATGTCGTCGAAAGAGGTGGGGGGAGTGGAACCGGCTGGTTACGGTATATATTTTGAGGAGGGCGGTTTGGGGTACAAGGTCTATGCCGACGTTTCTTCCCCGCAAAACAATCAATACGATGTAGCGGATTATACCGTCGAGGATGTGGCTTTTGCCAGATATATTTACATTTTGAGCTCCATTCCTAATGAACTTAGCGTCAATTATTCCCCCCCTGAACCTGTCACGACACTGACGGGAACGGGCGGTGAAGTTGCCCAGGCGACCATTGTGCTTGGGATGCAGGGAACAACCTTGACGCGGACCATAGTCGTTAACCGGGGTGGATTGATCTATGTTCAATAAAAAATTCATTTTTCAATTCGGAACAAAAAGAGCTTTTGATTGGAAAAACAAGATTGCTTCAAGGATGGATTCGCGGGGTTTTACTTTTGTCGAAACCTTGGCGGCGCTTTTCGTGATCATGGTCGGGATTTCCAGTTTCGTCACTTTGATCAACCAAACGGTTTCTTACACGAAAACCAGTTCTTACAATTTGATCGCGGCTTACTTGGGGAAAGAGGGCATAGAGATCGTAAAAAACATCCGCGACAGCAATTTTCTAAAAGCTTATTACGATATACCGGCCGGTTCCACTTGGTTGGACGGTCTTACCAGCTGTCAATCCGGATCCGGCGGCTGCCAGATCGATTATGATTCCTGGACATTAACGCCTTATACGGGGGCTATGCTCAAGCTCCCGGATACAGGAAGTAAATTTTACAATTATAGCGATGGCGCCGATACTATGTTCGCGCGCCGGATAACGATAGATCCTGTCGGGGCCGGTCCCGATTATTTGCACGTTGAAGTTGATGTGACGTGGAGCGAGAAGGGAAGGTCCCACGTATTTCCGGTCCAAGATAATTTATATCCAGGTTCATGGTAAATAATTCAATTACAAATCGGATCAGGCTCTTTTGTTCCCGGCTAAAATCGAAAAAGGGGTTTACCTTGGTCGAGATGCTGGTCGCGCTTTCTATTTTTTCCATGGCTCTGGGCATCACTTCCCAGACTTTTGTCGCCGGGATCAAGCTCCAGCGAAAATTTTTGGCTTCCACCGAATCACTGAACGAGATATCCTATCTTATGGAATATATGGCCCGTTCGATCCGCATGGCGTACAAAGATATCGGTAATGTCTGCCTTACGGGTCCGAAAATGAATTACCAGGTTACTCATGGTGGATCAGGACTGAAGTTTATGGAAAAAAACAGCCAGTGCCAGGAATTTTACTTGGATGGAGAGACGATTTACGAGGACAAGGGTAACGGTGCCCAGATCAACGCTCTCACTTCCCCGAAAGTAAATGTTATCGCGTTCAATATCGGCCCTTCGGATTCTTGGGATCAGGATGACCAGGACCAGCCCCGGGTTACGCTTTTTTTGGAGGTTGAGGCTCATGACAAAACCAGGATCAAGATCCAGACGACGGTTTCGCAAAGGAATAACGATACCAAAAAATAACCCCTCGACGGGTTTGGCCTGGTTCAATAAAAAACTGTCCCGTTTAACACTAAAATGTTCGATCAACGGAAAATTACGGAATTCAACAAAACCGGCTTGGTGGAACCAAGCGTAAAAGGAAAAAAACAAAACTGGGGAAACTCGGGGATCGCGCTTTATATGGCGATTGTCGTAATGTCGATCCTTTTTTCCGTGGCTTTCGGGATGAGCGCTATTTCGGTGGCGAGGATCAAGAGTCTTAATTCGATAGGCAATTCCGTCGTAGCTTTTTACGCCGCTGATGCCGGGGCCGAACAAGGGATCAAGGAAGCGACTGACGCGACTTATAATCTTACGTCCGCCTATCTTGACACTGACGGCAATGGGTACGAAGATGATAAAGACGCCAAATACGAAGTGCATGGCGTTGTGCCCGGATCCGGGAATTGCCCTATTACGGTCGAGTATTGCTTAAAATCAATAGGAACATACATGGGCACGAAGCGCAGTATTCAATTAATATTCAAATAATAGCTTTCGACTTTTGGTCCTCAAAACCCCGACCCGCGAAGCCGGGGTTTTCGCCAGATGTCCATAAATTACGGTAAGGAACTACTATGACAAAGATCGAAGCCAAAACGAGAATAGGGAAACTTAAAAAACTCATCAATCACTACCGGTATGTTTACCACGTCATGGACCGCCAGGTTATATCCGATGAGGCTTTGGATTCGTTAAAAAAAGAGATTTTCGATCTGGAACTTCGGTACCCGGAATTCATAACTCCGGACTCTCCCACCCAGCGTGTCGCCGGAAAGCCCTTGAAGAATTTCGTAAAATTCGTCCATCCCAAACCGATGTTGTCTTTTAACGACGCGTTTTCGACTTTGGACATGACGGATTGGCAAACTCGTTTTTCCAAACTCTTGGAACCAAACGAATTGGAGAACGTCGATTTCTATTGCGAGCCAAAACTGGATGGCTTGGCCGTGGAGCTGATCTACCGTGACGGTCTGTTTGAAGTGGGCGCGACCCGGGGGGACGGAAAGATCGGGGAGAATGTTACGCAAAATCTCAAAACGATCGAAGCGATACCTTTAAAGCTAAGGGAATCTCAAGAGGTGGTCCGCGACCTGAAAAAAGCCGGATTGGATGGGATTGCCGCGCGTTTTTCCCAAAAATCGATGCCCGATATCGAAGCGCGCGGCGAAGTGATTATTACCAAAAAAGAGTTCGCGCGCGTCAATGTTGGGCAGATGGAAAAAGGATTGCCGCCTTTTGCCAATCCGCGGAATTTGGCGGCCGGTTCGATCCGCCAGCTTGATCCTTTGATTACCACCTCGCGCTACCTGGATTCCAATTGTTACTCTTTGATATCCGACCTTGGGCAGCAAACCCACCATGAAGAGCATCAAACGCTTGAGATCCTGGGTTTCAAAACCAACAACAAGTTCAGTAAATATTGCAAAGACCTCAAAGAGGTTTTTAAGTTCCACGAGTATTGGTATAAAAATCGCGAAAAGCTTCCTTATGAGATCGACGGTATCGTGGTTATGATCAATAACAACGCAATCCTCAAAAAATTGGGGGTGGTCGGCAAGGCGCCGAGAGGAGCTATCGCCTACAAATTTCCTTTAAAACAAGCCACGACCATTGTCGAGGATATTCTGGTTCAGGTCGGCCGCACGGGCGCTTTAACCCCGGTAGCCGTATTGAAACCGGTCGAGGTTGGCGGCGTGGTGATCACTCGCGCTACTTTGCATAATGAGGACGAGATCAGGCGGCTTGGTTTAATGATCGGGGATACCGTGGTCGTAGGCCGGGCCGGCGATGTGATTCCGGATATCCTCAAGGTTTTGCCGGAGTTGAGGCCTTCGAACGCGAAGCATTTTACGATGCCCAAAATCTGTCCGGTTTGCGGCGGCAAATCGACTAAGCCGGAAGGCGAGGTGGTTTGGCGTTGCTTGAATCCGGAGTGTTTCGCCATCCAGGAAAAATACTTTGCCTATTTTGTTTCCCGTAAGGGATTCGATATCCAGGGTCTCGGACCAAAGATTATTGAAAAATTAATGGAAGAAGGATTGATGCGCGATCCGGCTGACCTGTTTTTACTTAAAGAAGGCGATCTAGTCCCACTCGAAAGATTCGCCGAAAAATCGGCCAAAAAACTTGTTGAATCCGTGCAGGCCAGGAAAAACATCACCTTGCCTCGGTTCATAAACGCTTTGGGTATCCGGCAGGTAGGGGAGGAAACCGCTTTGGCACTGGCCCGGCGTTTTGGCAATTTGATCGGGATCGAGAATTCTTCCCAGGAAGATTTGCGGAACGTGGAGGATGTCGGACCAAAAGTCGCCGATTCGATCCGTGCGTGGTTTAGCGACCCAAAGAACTTAGTTTTTCTTAAAAAGCTGGAGAACATCGGGATCAAAATAGAGGCTGCCAAGGTTGCCATAAATCCCAGGATCGAGGGCAAAACTTTCGTTCTTACCGGAAGCTTGGTATCTTTGGAGCGTCAGATTGCAAAAGAATTGATCCGGACCCAAGGCGGATCCGTTTCCGAATCGGTTTCCAAAAAAACTGATTACTTGGTAGCGGGCGATAACCCCGGGTCAAAATTACTAAAAGCTCAAAAACTAGGAGTAAAAACGATCAGCGAAAAAGAGTTTACGTCATTACTCAAAATCTAGTTTATAAACTTTCAATGATGTTAAGAAGCAACAAATTGCATAGGTTAAACCTATGCAATTTAGTCTAACATCGCGTTTCCAATCCTCGTTATTCCTCTCCAATAATCGGATTTACTTTTTATCCAATTTTCCGTGTGATTTTTGATTATCTTTTTGCTTTGTTGAAAATCGACATCCGATCCGCCAAAAATTTTCCAGATGACGTCTCTTTGGGTTACTGACGGAAAGTTATCATTTCCAATACTGTCCGGATAGCTGGACCAGCGGTAGTTGTTTAGAAATTCAATCGCGCCTTCGGGATTCACCATTTCATCTTTTGTCCAGCCCGGATCAAAAATACTCACCGGATTGCAAAAAACATAGATTGCCAAATTCATTAATTGAGCATTGTTTTCAATCGGGACAACTTTATACGTTCCCTGGAATAAACCTCCCAAACCTCTTCGGCCATATTTGTTGTTGAAATAACCGGTATGGCTGTTGCTTATCTTTCCCGCGAACAGCGGGATCCCATTGTCAACTCTTTGCCTGACGATCAAATGATAATGATTCGTCATAAGCGAAAATCCCAAAACATCAACCAATAACTCCCTCTTCCCCTGATTCCCGATTGCATAGGTTAAACCTACGCGGTTTTTTTGGTTTTGTTTTTCGCGCCGATTGTCGATCCGTTTTCTCATCAGAACATAGTTGCGGTCATTGCATTCATACAAGCAAGAAACGAACCGAAAATAATCGAAATCATCGAGAAAAATATCCCTTTTCTCCACTCCGCGATTATAAAGATGATATATCCCGCCATTTACTAAATCAGGTTTGATCATAATAAATTGCCTAGGTTAATAATTGCATAGGTTAAACCTATGTAATTTGCCAATCTACAATAAGCACGCATTTAATGCAATAGCCAATCCAATATTACAAAAGACACTTGCATAGGTTAAACCTATGCAAGCTTATAGTGTTCGGGGCGCCGTTTTATATGCAAAGTAATTAATCGGTGCCAAACATCGGTCGACGCATATATTCGAATCGATAAAACAATATGATAAATCGAGACGGTGCTTAAAAGCAATCTGCATAGGTTAAACCTATGCAGATTGACCTATGCAGATTGCTGTGTAAACGATTCGGAGAATGTAGGAGGGAGTTTACTTGGAGCCCTTCGAGCGCTATCGCGCTAATCAACACATACAGCGGAAATTCAACCTAGAAGAGGAAAATTGCTGCTATTGTGGCGGTTTTGATTCGGTTAGATTAGATAGTATCTGGCGCCACGCCTCGTATGTTTTAAGCCAAGAGGATTTTCTCGCGTCTGGCGTAAGATATTTCCACTGGCTCCTTGGATTTAAGGCATGGTATTTGGAAAATATAGATTTGATTATTTATCATTTCGTGTCGTTTAAGCTCATGAAGTACTATATCGGATATCCGATTACCTAAATTAAGGCTTACAAAACCGGCAAAATATATCGGTAAAATAAAATGGGCAGAAGTCTCATTTCCGACAGTTCGATTAATTTATAGATCACGGGCAAGTCTTGGGAACATAAAATTTAGTAGGAGGCTACCTTCCCGCATCCTGCGGGAAGGAGTGAGGAGAACTAAAACGGAATTTATCCGTTCCCTCCGAAAAAAATTTTTGAGGCGCGGGTACTCCGCCCCGCGGGATGCGGGGGAGGCCTCGGGTCCCGCGGGAGGCGAGGAATAACATTCGGAAAACTTGGAATAGGGTATACGGGATAATCGTTAGAATTAGTGTTTTTTCGGTAATGCCAAGCTGCAAGTTGGCGGTGGCAGAACGTTAACCGTCGGGTATTTTAATCGATGTCATCCAACGGTCTGGCTAAGTACCCGTTGTTATGCATCGTGGTTTGAACCAAAGGGATTTCAGTCCCCAGGCCGATAATAATTTATCCTCCGGGATTCATCCTTTGGTTGTCGAGCGGGGGTCTTACCCCATTCGGCGGTTTACCGTGCGATAACCATCTGCCGGCCGCGCAGAAATAATTACGTTATGACGATAGGTGCTTTGTAGGCCGGATTTATCGCGCATAGCTATTCGGAGCGATTAGCAAACATTCGTTTGGCGTGGGGATTGTTTAAGAATATCTTCAGGGCGTGCCGCCATTAAACTGTCGTGGGAAGGTTGGGGAAATAGGAAAGGTTTTTACGTGGCGAGGTTGTCTCCGGGATGCAGCTTTGGGAAAACCCAAATCGGAGCTAAACAACCTTGGGAGTTATAGTGTTTCAGCGTCCCGGCCGCGGTGGTCTTTTATTTCGCTTAGCTGCTGGATGCTTAAAGACGCAATCTGCATAGGTTTAACCTATGCAGATTTGAATCCGATATTGGGTGAAAAAGCGATCCGATATCCGATATCTTGTCGTCGAGTATTTTTTTAATAGTTATTTGGCTTGAGCGGCTTTCCGTGAGCCGCGAAAATGGATGCTTATTTTTATGTCTCCAGCCGGTGGTTTTTGTCCGTTTCCGTTCCGTACAAGAAGCTGCTTGTCGCGGGTGGAAAAATCTGGAATTTTGACTTTACGAACAGGATTTTTGGCCCATTTTTTTTGGTTCACTTTTCGCCGGTTCCGGTTTTTTGCGCGCTTGGCTTTTCGCGAAAAAAAATCGCCGGAGTCTAAGCCTTGACGGAAACCAAACCGAAGGATAGCTCTTTGGAATTCGCGCTGGGTTTGGTTCATCGATTGGAAAGTTTTAGCCGGGATTCGGTTGATTTGGTCCAAGACAAAGAAAGGTTGGGAGATTTGCCTCAATTTTGCGTTTAGAGGTCATAAAACGCGTATGGGGTTGCCGGCGGACAAAGTTTGGTTGAGAAAAGAGTTAAATTTTGGTTTAGCTATGGGGCTGTGGATAAAGTTGTTTCACGGTCTATTGCGTTTAAATATCGGATATCCGATAATATAATATAGCGTCAAAATTTAGACAAAAAATTAACCGATAATGGATCGATTTCGCGACACAATTTCACTGAAAGAAGCAACCCAATATTGCGACTACTCGCAGGAGTACTTGAATTTGCTTATCCGCAAGGGAAAGCTTAAGGGGGTCAAAATGGGGCGCAATTGGGTGACGACGAGAGCATGGCTTAACGATTACGTTGTTGAGCACGGGCATGGCTCGGAAGATTCCGAGGGACGGTCAAGCGCGGAAAATTCAAAAAAACCGGGCTCATCGTTTTTTCAAATTTTAAATAAACCGTTATCCGTTTCCTCTAAGGTTATAAAAAAAATCACGGCGGCGTCAGCCATCGCTTGCTTGGCGGTTATGCTTCTCTTTGGATTTATTGGAGCCGCCGGATCTTTTGACTATCAAAAATTTTCCGGGAATATTTCCGCGGATAAAATCGGCGCCGGAATTTTGGAAAAGGTAAGCCTCGTTGGAGGCGGTATCGAAAGCGTTTCCGAAGGCATTGCTTTTGGCGGAAGTAATTTCAAGTCCGCTTGTGGCAAGATAAATATTTCGACACTGGGATTAATTGATGGCGCGAGCGACGCGGCGGTATCGTTTGAAACAAAAATCGAGGCCGGTGAATCCGCTTTGGGAAGACGAGGGCGGTTTGAAGCGTTGGCGCTGGGCGGCGGTATCAGCCGCTTCGGCGCGAGTCTGGGCGGGGGCGCCAGATCAATGGGCGAAGGCCGGCGAGCCGCGGTTCAAGAAGTACTTCCCGAAATCGCCGGGAATCTTTCGCGCTCCGGAAATTCAGTGGCCGGATATTTCGCGGACATGGCTTACGGAAGAGCCAAAATCGGCAATGAGCAATTATCTTTCGCGGTCCTCGGCGCCGCAACGGTGTTTCAAAATCCGAAAGAATTTTTCTCCGTCGGGAATCTTTCGCGATTGTCCCTTGGGGCCAAGGAATCGATCTTAACGGGTATTGGCGCGTTCGTTGACGCTTCTTCCGGCGGTATTAAAAATGGGTTTGCCGTTCAGGGTAGAATGATGAATCGCGTTTCTAAGGCGATGAACGAGGGCGGGCAAGTTGCTGTTTTTGAGGTTATGCCCGAAATGGGGAGAGGCTCAATCGGTATTTTGGCGGACGCCGGAAATTTATCTTTTGATGCCGCGAATTTAATATCTGTACTTGGCAGGGATATTGGTTTTAACGCGCGCGATTACGCCGTTGATTCGGCGGTAACGAAGAAAAGATTCGCGGAAGATAGAATTGCCGCGTACGTTTTGTTTAATAAAAAAACAACGGTTGCCGTTGGATCCGCGGCGCGAAGTTCGCTGGCCGCGCTTTCCGGATTGGCCGGCGCGCTGGATGAACGGATGGAGTACGGAGGCCGTAGCGTGGCGCGCGGATTTTCGATCAGCGCCGATGTGGCCAATAAGGCCGCCGGATCGGGCGCGAATTATGTTCAAAATAATACCACTGCCGGAAAGGCAAGTGTTTTTTCTTTTTTCAAAGCCATTGAAAATAAACTTCGCGATATTGCCCGCTCCTGGCTGGGAATTACGGATCCTCGCTTGGCCGAAGAGAACGGATGCAACACCGCCAATTGCGCGGCGCCGGCCGGCGGCACCCCACAAGCGGTTGGCGCGGGGATTTCGAAGTCGGGAAATAACCAGCCGGCGGATACCGGAAACATTGGATCAAATAGCGGCAACGTTACCGTTGTCAACAACACTTATTACCAGCCGGTAAAAGAGGTCTTGTCGACCAACACTTTGGTGCGGGTTGATCAGGAGACCAAAGACCGGGTGGATCGGATTCTTAAACAATTGGATTCCGACCGCCCCAATTTTTCTTTGGGCCAGACTTTCAATCTTCCCGCCAACTTGAGAGGAAATACCATTAATATCAATTCCGGCCATTTCACCGTGGATAAGTACGGCAACATCGTAACACTGGGAGATGTCGAGATAACGGGTAACTTCACGGTGACCGGAGCGCAAACATTCTCCGGCGCGGCCGCTTTGAGCGCGTCAACGGCCACGCCGTTGTTCGCCATCGACCAGGCTGGAGCGGGTTCCGCTTTGCGCGCCGATAACATCGCGCTCAAAGGCTCGACCATTTCCACCGTTGGCTCCGATACCAGTTTGCTCATCAATCCCAACGGCTCGGGCGCGGTTCAGTTCCATACCGCGGATAATTTCATTGATTCCAACGGCAGTCTGGTTTTGAACGGCGACATCACCCTGACCAGCGGCGGCACTTTCTACACTACCGATAACGGCAACTTGGTCTTCGCGCCCAACGGCACGGGTAATCTGGTGGTGGGCGAAACCGGAAACACCGCCAAGATCGTTCCCTTTGAAGGTTCCACTCTCGGATACGATCTGGGTTCCGCTACCGCGAGGTGGTACGACATCTACGCCAAAGGCAAGATCGATGTTGACGGTACGACACTGATAAATAATAATTTATCATTTTCTTCGGGCACCAATTTGAACAGCAATCAATTATCATTTATCAATGAAGGGCTTATTACCACCGGAGCCTCAAAAGACATAACCCTCCAGGCGGGCGCGGGCGGTAAAACCATTATCACCAGCGGCACTTCCACGGTGGAGGTCGCCGATGGAGCGCAAGCGTTGTACGCGATCAGTGGCGCCACGGCTGCCAAACTGGCGGACGGGACTTACGCGTTAGACGCTACCGGCGACGTACGCGTCGCGGGAAATCTTAGGGTTAGCGGCGGGGTATTGTTTGCCAGTGCCGCGGGCGAGCGGATCGATACGACCACCGATCATTTATTAAAACTCACCACTTCGGGCGATACCAAAGTGGTTTTGGGCGATGCCTTGGGCGCCAACCAATTCCAGATTGCCGATTCCACGGGCAACATCGTGGCGACCATCGATTCCGACGGCAACGCGATCGTGGCCGGCAATCTTTCTCCTTCCGCTGATTTGAGCAAAGACCTCGGCGACGCCACGCACCGCTGGAACAATATCTATGTCGCCAATATCAATACCTCCGGGATGTCCACTTCGGGGCAGGCGGTCTTCACTTACCGGCCGCTAACCACCAACTTTACCGATTCCGGCGTGTTGATTAATCCCACGACCGCTATCGCCAACGCGCCGCTCTTGGGCGTGGGTGTCGGCGGCGTCCAAAGATTCCTCGTAGACGCTGAAGGCGACGTAACATCCGAAGGCGTTCTGACTATCAACGGTTCGGGCAACAATTATTTCGCCGGCAATGTCGGCATCGGGACGGCGACGCCGGCAACCTACAAGCTCGAAGTGATCGGAACCGGCGGATTTTCAACATCGGTTAATTCTCCGATCTTCCAAGGCCAGGCCGCCGCGGCGACCTTTGGCAACGCGGCTTACGCTACCACTATCGCCGGTTCCGGTTTGACCGTTTCTCCGATTTCCTGGACGGCTACGCCCACTATTTCGGGGCTCATTACCGCCACTTCCGGCCTGACCGCCAATGGAGCGTTAACGGCCAATTCCACCTTCACTTTGGGCGACGCGGGAGATACCGGATCGATCAGCACTTCCGACTGGGGTATTACGGCTGCCGGCGCGATGACCGGTATCTCGGGCATCGCTAATGACGGCGCGTATACCCAAACCGGGGTTAGCGCCAACACGTTTACCGGAACCACCACCTTCTCCAACGCCGCGTACTCCGCTTTGTTCACCGGCGGCAACGTCGGCATCGGGACCCTCACTCCCTCTTCAATTTTGTCTTTTGGTGGTGATGCCGCCCGGGTGGTGGGAATGGAACGCAATACTGCGGTTGGAGGCAGCCAGTTAACAGTCAAAGCCGGTGGCGCGCTCTTGGGCGGCACTAACTTAGCCGCTGGCGATCTCTATTTATCAACCGGTGTTTCCACCGGGACGGGTGTCGGTAACATGTATTTCCAAACCGCTACCGCCGGAACTACGGGTACCGCTGACAACGCGCCAACCACCAAACTGACGATTTTAGGCAGCGGCAACGTCGGCATCGGGACGACGACGCCTACGGCGGCGCTGGACGTGAGGGCCAATTCGGATGAAGGCGTATTTTACGGAATCAGCGATCACGGATGGACGCAGTCCATATTACAGCGCTCGGCTAACGACCAGCAGGTGTCATATGTTTTACAGCCCGCGGGAGCGGCGTCGGCCGGCAATCCCTGGTGGTATATGGCTATTGAGCCCAACACCGCCAATCTTTCTTTCCAATCCTGGAACGGATCGAGCGTGGTCAGCAAGCTCGTGGTTGATACCTCGGGGAATGTTATCGTTGGCGGCGATCTGGTTCCCGAACGCGACGCGGGCCATGATGTCGGCCGTCCCGACACCCGCTGGAACAATTTGTACGTGGCCAACATCTACACCACCTCTCTTTCAACTTCGGGTCAAAGCACCTTCACCTTTGAAGCGCCGCTTACCCCCTATACTTGGGCGTCGCTTTTGGTCAATCCCACCCACGCCATCGCCGACGCGCCGCTCTTCGGCGCGGGAGTCAACGGCGTTCAGAAATTCAAGATCGACGCGGAAGGCGACGTCGAGATCGCCAGTTCGGTCAGTGTACCGACGATTACCACCGCCGCCGGCGATCTTACCCTTGACCCGGCGGGAAATACGGTCATCAAAGGATCGACCATCGACGATACCGCCGCCGCGCTAAACGTTACCAATGCCACGTCCACCTCATTATTATATGTCCGCAACGGCGGCAACATCGGCATCGGGACGACGACGCCCGGAGCGCGCTTGGATATTCGCGGCGGGCTGAACGCCGGAGCTAATGGCACGGAATTTACCGTTACCGCCGCCGGCGTGGCTACCGGAGGAACTTACAATTCCCAGACGATCTCCTCGGCGGCCAATTTCACGGGCACCGGCGCTTTCGCCACGGGCTTGAGTTTAACTACGGGCGCGCTGAATCTGACCGCAACGTCGGGGGCGCTAACGCTGTCCGGCCTTTCCAACTCTTCCATCAGTACCGGCTTAAACACCCTGGGCTTTACTTCCGGCGGGGCTTCGGGCTGGACGAATACCAGCGGCAACTTAAGCCTGGCCACCGCCACCTCGGGAAACATCATTTTAAATCCGTTTGGCACCATTGAACTGCAAAAAGATACCAATATTGCCGGCGACCTTGGCGTGAATGGAGCAACGAGCGCTGACATCCCTTCCACCACCAATACCGCCACTCTGTTCAATTCGGCGGTGACGAGCTTGAGCATCGGCGGCGCGGCCACCACGCTCAATATTGGGCCAACCGGAAACAGCGCGGGCAATATCGTCATGGCCGGAGGTTCGCTCGACACCGGCTGCACCTTGGATCAGGCCACCGGAAACTTTACCTGCTCGGGCAACATCATTGGCGCGGTTGTTGGCACTCAAGGGTATTGGACAAGGAGCGGGACGACTTTATCGCAAGCCAACGCCGATGACGCTTTGAGTTTGGGATCGGGAACAATCACCACTTCGGGCTTGATCAACGGCCAGACGATATCCTCGGCGGCCAATTTCACGGGCACGGGCGCTTTTGCCACGGGCTTGAGTTTAACTACGGGCGCGCTGAATCTGACCGCAACGTCGGGGGCGCTAACGCTGTCCGGCCTTTCCAACTCTTCCATCAGTACCGGCTTAAACACCCTGGGCTTTACTTCCGGC
>CAINCQ010000011.1 GCA_903847095.1 uncultured bacterium | reverse complement strand
CTCGTATATCCTTCCTTGCATTGCGACGTGCCGGCCGTAACCGCGTAGCTGTTGCAAGCACTGTAGGTGTAGCCTTGCGCCTTGCAAGATTCCTCGCATGACTTGCCGCAGTCTTGGGGACAGCTGGTCGCGGTCTCGCCGGTTTCGCACTGGCTGTTGCCGCAGATCCTGGTTTTTTTACAGCAACTGCCGTTTACATCGCAACTGGTATCGACCGCCGCTTCATCCTCGTTGCAGGTTTTCCGGCAAACAAGAGGATTGGTGTCGGTGCTTGCCATTTCGCACTTGTTTCCGCAATCCTTGGGACAATTGGCCGCGGTTTCATTGGTCTCGCATTTTCCGTTGCCGCAGATTGGATTCGGGTTGGTGCAGCAACAAGCTTTTCCGGCGCCTGTTGTTCCGGGGGTGACATAGCAGTCTTTAGCTTGGCCGATACTCGTATATCCTTCCTTGCATTGCGACGTGCCGGCCGTAACCGCGTAGCTGTTGCAAGCACTGTAGGTGTAGCCTTGCGCCTTGCAAGATTCCTCGCATGACTTGCCGCAGTCTTGGGGACAGCTGGTTGCGGTCTCGCCGGTTTCGCACTGGCTGTTGCCGCAGACGGGTGATGGATAAGGGCAATCTTTAAGGCTGTTACATTCGTTTTCTCCTTTCCCTTTATCGCATTTTCCGTCGCCGTATTTAACGCAACGCTGTGTGCCGTTGCCGGGCGCGGCGCATGTCGAACCGGTATATTCGGCATTCATGACGGCAGTTAATCCGGCGCAACAGGAATGAGGTTGTTTTTCGTAAGCGGAAGTGGCCATATAAGAAAGTTCGCCCTCATTCGCGCACGGAGAACATACGCAGGAGCAGGGCAGGGCGGTGCAATTTACCGTGTCTGTCGAGCAACCCGTGCAAACAAACTTGCCGCCGGCTTTCGTGCAATCACTGCCGATAAGCGTTCCGATGCAGACCGGACTTGATGAGTTTAGCGATGCCTGCCCGGATGAATTGATTAGCGTGGCTATCTGCTGCATGATCGAATTGATCTGCGACTGAATCTCGTCTAAGCTGGCTGCATGCGCGTAAATAATCGGTATGGCTAATAGAGCCAAAATGGTAGAAACAAGCACAATATTTTTTCTTAAACACATATTTTTTTGATTGTTTGTTTTAACTTTAAATATCAGGCTTTTTAACCTGATTGCCTATATTATTGATCCTCGACTTTTAATGGAGAATGCGTTAGTGATGTTAAAACTTTCGATTACTGCTTTTTTTCCCTTTGGACCAGGATAGTTTCGAGGAATTTTTTTAATTTGGCCTGCCCGATGTCGCCTTTGCCCGAACGGCGCACACTCACCGATTTTGATTTCACTTCTTTGTCGCCGACGATCAGCAGATAAGGGATTTTTCGCGTTTCTCCTTCGCGGATTTTCTTGCCGACGCTTTCGGCGCTGTCCATAAGTTCCGTTCGGAATCCGTCATCTTTGAGCGAATTTAATATCTCCTTGGCGTATTTTTGATGAGCTTTACCGACCGGAAGAACCGCTACTTGCACCGGCGAAAGCCACAGTGGCAAGTTTCCGGCATAATGCTCGACCAGGAATGCCATAATACGTTCAATGCAGCCGATCGAAGAACGGTGAATGACAATCGGTTCTTGTTTTGTGCCGTCTTTGTCGATGTAGGACAGGGAGAAACGTTTAGGCCCGACAAAATCGTATTGGACCGTAAAGGCGGTTTCTTCCCTACCACTGATGTTTTTCATCTGGATGTCGATCTTCGGTCCGTAAAACGCCGCTTCTTTTTCCGCTTCAAAAAATGCCGACTTGCGTTTTTCCAGCACGCTTCTGAGTAGATTTTCCGCGAAATCCCAAGAGGCATCGTCTTTACAGTATTTCTTCTCGTCGTTCCGATCGCCTAGCGACAGGCGGTACCGATAGTCGGTTCCCTTTTTTAAACCCAGGGTTTTGGTGCAAAACTCGATAAGATCCAGCGCGCCTTTGATTTCCTTCGTTGCTTGTTCTTTAGTGCAAATAATGTGCCCGTCAGCCAGGCAGAATTGGCGTACACGCACCAGCCCGGATAATTCCCCCGATTTTTCATAGCGATATAATTTGGCGAGCTCGGCGATACGAAAAGGCAACTCGCGGTAAGATCGCGGTTTGTTGGCATAGAGCTGATAATGATGGGGGCAGGACATCGGCCGCAAGATCAATTCTTCTTCATCGACCTTCATTACCGGATACATCGTATCTTTATAATAAGGGTAATGGCCCGATTTGCGGTAAAGGTCGACCTTGGCAAGCTCGGGCGTGTACACATGCTTATAACCTCGCTTGATTTCTTCGGCCACGATAAAATTTTCCAATTCACGGCGGATAATAGAGCCTTTTTCCGTGAAGAGGGGTAATCCCTTGCCCACGAGATCGGAAAATATGAATAGGTCAAGCTGTTGGCCTAATTTTCGATGGTCGTGTTTTTCCGCCTCGGCTTCTCTCAAGAGGTATTCATCAAGCTCGATTTTGGTTTTAAAGGCTACGCCGTAGATCCGCGTAAGCATTGGATTGGTTTCCGTTCCTTTCCAATAGGCTCCGGCCAGCCGTTTCAATTTGAAAGCATCGAGGGCCAGGTCGCGCGTTGTTTTGACATGCGGACCAGAACATAAGTCCGTAAATTTGCCGGTCTTATATAAAGAAACGGTTGAATGGCCCTGTTTTTCAAGATCCTCGATCAATTCGAATTTGAATGGTTGGTCTTTGAACAGTTCCTTTGCTTCCGCGGCGGCTACCTCGATTTTTTGAAAGTCAAGGCGCTGTTTCAGGATCTCGCGCATTCTTTTTTCGATCTTCAAAAGCGTTTCCGGGGCCAGGGAGAGGTTGAGGGCGGTAAAATCGAAATCATAATAAAAACCATTTTCAATGGCCGGACCGAAGCCTAGCTTAACGCCCGGATAAAGTTCCGCGACGGCATAAGCTAAAACATGAGCCATCGAATGGCGCGCGATACCGATGTCTTGTTCGCTGGGTTTTTCCGTGTTTTTCATAGATTTTTCCATTGAATTATCATACCTCCAAAAACTTTCCCTGCCAATCTTGACAGGAGGAGAGAAATCTATTTAGATGAATAAGGTGACCGATAATGGAAATCGTTAGCTTAATGAGGCTGGGCGACAAATTGCTTGAACGGATTAAATTTTTCGAAGACGTTCAAAATAAGGTCTTGGCGACCGATCCGGAATTGGCGCTAAAATATGTTAGACTAAGCAACGCGGTTTGGGTATTTCGACAAAAGTCCGTCAGGCTTCGAGGTTATGACCAGATTAAAATTATGCAATATAGCGAAGGCAATCAATTGTTTTCGCGGATGGACCGGACTATTCACCGGATTCTGGCCAATCCGGCCATGATGGAACTTATCTGTCTAGATGAAGATTCGGCCCGGGTTACCGAGGGAAAAACCGAAATCGCTCTTTTATCGCAGGCTTTCGACGAAGTCATACCCGAAATAGCCAAAAGCATGGTGTCAACCTCTGGCCAAACACAAAACGCCCTAAAATGAATCGGGCGTTTTTTTGTCCCGGATTATTAGAGTACGTCGCGGCTGAATTGGGGCGAGACTTCGATGATTACCTCGATGTTGTCAGCCACTATTTTTATTTCTCCATCGCGGCTATCCGTCCGGCCATAAACGAAAACAACCTTATTGACCTGGAGGGCCAGAGCGTTTTTTTCCAAAACGGAATTAAAGACGACGATCTCGATCTTGTCGGTGAGGTCTTCCAAACCCATGAAGATCATTTGTTTTCCCGACTTGGTTAAGATTTTTTTGATTGTGGTGATCACGCCTCCTATTTTAACCAGGCGGTTCGCCTGGCTGGTTTTCACGCGGGCAATCTCCATGCATTTTTTTTCCATGGCCGTTCGGTATTCCTCCAAAGGATGGGACGTGACGAACAAGCCGAGAAGTTCTTTTTCCCAGATCAGTTTTTCCGCTTTTGAAGCCTCCCGCGCTTTTTCGAGTTGGACTGTCGATTTGGCCAGTGTTGGTTTTCCGACGCCGCCAAACAGTCCCATCTGGTTGTTTGATTTGTTTTTTTGAATCTCGCGTCCTATCTCAAGCAACTTATCGATATTTACCAGAAGGGAATTCCGTTCGCCCATCCGGTCGAAAACTCCGGACTTGATCAAGGCTTCCAAGGATTTTTTGTTGACGGTTTTAGGATTGATCCTTTCCATGAAATCGAAGATACTGGCGAAGTGACCGGCTTCCTTGCGGACGCGGACGATGTCCTCGACTAAATTCTCGCCGACGTTCTTGATAGCCGTTAGGCCGAAGCGGATTTTAGTCGCTTTTGGTATGACCGTAAAGCCCCGGAAGCTTTCGTTGACATCGGGCGGCAATACTTCGATTCCCATGGTTTTACATTCTCCGATCAGGTAGCCGACGCGTTCGACGTCGTTCTTTTCCGAGGTGATGAGGGCGGCCATGAATTCCACCGGAAAGTGGGACTTGAGATAAGCCGTTTGGTAGGCAACCATCGCATAGCAGGCCGCGTGTGCTTTGTTGAACGAATAATCAGCCGAGGGCTCGATCCAACTCCAGATTTCTTGCGCGTTTTTTTTCGAGATGCCGTTTTTTTGGCAGCCATCGATGAATTTTTGCTTCGAGGCCGCCATCAGATCTTTGATCTTTTTTCCGATGGCCATGCGGAGAGTATCGGCTTCGGCCATCGAAAATCCGGCTAATTCCTGGGCGATCCTCATAGTTTGTTCCTGGTAAAGAATGATACCATAAGTGGGTCCCAGAATTGATTCGAGTTTTTGATGCAAATAAACCGGCGTTCTTAAGCCGTTCTTACCTTCGATGAATTCCGGGATGAATTGCATGGGACCCGGGCGGTAAAGGGCGACCATGGCGATTATGTCTTCGAATTGGGTCGGCTTGAGTTGTTTTAAATACCGCTGCATTCCCGCGCTTTCAAGCTGGAACACCCCTACGGTGTCTCCGCGCTGCATTAAGGCGTAGGTATCGCGATCATCCATCGGTATGCCTTTTAAGTCGAGACTATTGTTGTGGACCACGTAAATCCGCGACAGGGTGTCTTCGATAATGGTTAAGTTTTTTAACCCCAAAAAATCCATTTTCAAAAAGCCCATATCAACAATGGCGTGCCATTCGTATTGGGAAACCAAGCTGTTGTCGTCGGCGGTGGGGTGTTGCACCGGAACGATTTCATCCAGCGGGATGGGGGAGATGACTACTCCGCAAGCGTGGGTTGAAGCGTGGCGCGCGCAGCCTTCCAGTTTTTGGGCGAAATCCATCAAGCGGCGCCCCTTTTCATCGGCTGAAACGAACGCGCTTAATTCGTCGTTCTTTTTCAAGGCTTCGGAAAGATTCATGCCCAGCGGGATCATTTTCGCCAGTTGGTCGCAGTAGCTGTAGGGATACTGAAGAACTCTTCCGACGTCGCGTACCACGGCCCGGGCGGCCATAGTCCCGAAGGTGATGATTTGCGCCACGTGATCGTGTCCGTATTTTTGAGCGACGTATTCGATGACTTCCGGCCGCCGCCGATCGGCAAAATCCATGTCGATATCGGGCAGGGAAACCTGCATGCGGCCGGGGTTTAAAAACCGTTCAAAGATCAGGCCATATTTAAGCGGATCCAATTCGGTGATATTGAGCAGATAAGACACGAGCGAGCCGGCTACGGAACCGCGCCCCGGACCGACAACGATCCGGTTTTTTTTCGCCCAATTGACGAAATCCTGGACGATCAAAAAATACTCGACAAAACCAAGTTGTTTAATCGACGCGAATTCATATTCAAAGCGTTCGATAATTTCCTTTTTCGGATCGGCACCGTAGCGTTGTTCCATTCCGGCAACGCATAATTCGCGTAAATATTGTTCCGTAGTCTTACCCTCCGGCGCGTCGAACTTCGGCAGCTTGGTTTTTTTCAGTTCAAATTCAAACTCGCAGAGATCCGCGATTTTTTGGGTATTGGCGATCGCTTCCGGAAAATCCTTAAATTCGTCGGCCATCTGTCGCGGGCTTTTCATCGAAAAGTCTTCGTTTTTCATCGTCAGACGGCCGGGGTCGTTGATGTCGGCCCCCGTATTGATCAGCATCAGAATATCCTGGGTTTCGGAATCGGCAGCGTCCAAATAGTGGCAGTCGTTGGTGGCGACCAGTCCGATCCCGGTTTTTTTGGCGACCTCGACCAGTCCGGCGTTTACCGTGTCTTGTTCAGGTATGTGTTTATGGTATTGCAATTCGAGGTAAAAATTGCCCGGTCCGAAAAATTCCTGGTAGCGCAGGGCGGTTGCCGTCGCTTCGTCCATTTTTTTTGACAAGATCAGGCGGGGTATTTTTCCCTGCACGCAGGCTGACATCGCGATCAACCCTTGTCCGTATCGGGAAAGCAATTCCTCATCGACGCGCGGTTTATAATAAAAACCTTCCAAATGGGATTTGGTGACTAATTTTACCAGATTCCGGTATCCCTGATCGTTTTTTGCCAGCAAAACCAGATGATAACGGACATCGTCGATGCCCGGTCTTTTTTGTTCCCGTCCTTCATAGGCAACGTACACTTCGCAACCGATAATGGGTTTCAGGCCGCGTTTTTTGGCTTTGTTGTAGAATTCCACGGCACCGTACATGTTGCCATGGTCGGTGATAGCCACTGAAGTCATTCCCAAAGCTTTTACTTTGTCCAACAGCGGGTCGATTTGGGCCATGCCGTCAAGCAGGCTGTAATGCGAATGGACGTGGAGATGGGTAAATTTCATATTTTTTCGGCCATAAAAACCGACCGTTGCCGGTTGTTTGATGAGTCTGATGTAAAAATCGGTATTGGCCTTTTTCCTTTATCGGATCCGTTCAACGGATTAACGGATCACTTTTTCCGGGGCAATGCCCGTGAGATCGCACCCTTCTTTGATGATCGATTTTTTCAGGAAGATGCTCTCCTTGACGATCGCGTTTGCGAGGTTCAATTTTTTTCTCACCAGCGCGTTCTCGAGATTTACCATTCCCCATATTACGGCGTCTTCCAGACTGAAATAACCGTTGACTTGGGCGCTTTTAAGATAAATATCGCCCTTGATGGTAAGATCATCTTTGGTAAAATCACGCACTTCGATTTTAGCGCAATCGATGTCTCCCAGGATAACCGCTTTGGTAAGGCTGATGAAGCCGCTTACTTTGGCGTTTTGTCCATAAACGGAACCGGTGATATTGATCCCGACCAGATTGATGGTCTGCGAAATCTTAGCTTTTCTGAGAGAAAGGTTGCCCATCAACTTTCCCCGGCCGTAAAATAGAGATCCGGCGACCGTTGCGCCCGAAAGATCGATATTCCCGTTGATCGCGGTATCAGACAGAAAGATGTTTCCGTATATGACGCTATCCTGGAGGTTGAGCCCGACATCGATGTTTTTTTCGGCGAGAGCCAGGCATTCCAAGCGCTTGCCCATGAAATTAGCCTCGCGTCGTTCCATGATCGCCGTATCGATTTCGTTGTCTATATCTGCTTTATTAAGTATTCTATCCTCCATAACTTATTAATTGCCTAATGTTGAGAACACAAAAAAATTCCTCTTTCCCGTTTAGCTTTTTTCTGTTTTGATTAACTGATTTATTATATAATTATAGTATAATCCAAAAAAAAGAAAAGGCAGTTTGGCAACCCATAGTTTTAACCTAGGCGGTATTTAAACGACGGACGGCGTGTTTTGGCGACTAGGGTGATGGGTTGGTCGCGCCGACCCAGATTGCCGCTAAAAAATATTACCGAAATAGCGTTTTCGACTTTCGGGTGGCGATGATCGGATTATTTACGAAAATGATTCACGACCGGTTTCAATACGAAAAAAATGTTTTAAGCGGCGGAGCGGGGTTCGCCATCGGTATCGACGAAGCCGGCCGGGGGCCTTTGGCCGGACCGGTTTTCGCGGCGGCAGTTTGTTTCACCGATTTTAACGCGCGTGATCCGGTTTTTTGTCGTCTTTTAGAAAAGGTCCGTGATTCCAAGCAGTTGAGTGCTTCGACGAGACAGGAATTATTTGTTGATCTCACGAACCGCGGCGATATTTTGTGGGGATGCGCCAGCGCTTCGAGCGAAACGATCGACCGGATCAATATCCTGGAAGCGACGAAGTTGGCGATGTTAAAAGCGGTTGGGTGCCTGGCCGAACGCGCCGCGAAGAATTACCCCGCATTTAACCTTGATCGTTCGTGCTTGGTCATTGATGGAAATTTTGGCTTAAAATCGAGCTTGCTTCAGTTTTCCGTGATTTCCGGGGATCGATTGGTCTTTTCGATTTCGGCGGCGAGCATTATCGCTAAAGTTTCGCGCGACCGGTTGATGGAAGCATATGAAACAGAGTATCCGGGATACGGGTTTTCGAAACATAAAGGCTACGGGACCAAACAACACTTTCAGGCTTTGAAGACTTTGGGTGTTTTGCCGGTACACCGAAAAACATTTGCCCCGGTTGCCCGATTGTGGGATAATTTAAAAAAAGACTGACCGATTGTCCGGCGAAAAATCTCAGATAAGCCATTTCGCCGAGAAATCTCGCCGCGCGGATCGGAATGTTTAAATCGGCCGATCCAATTAAACTTTTTTTGTTCTTAGCCGCGCCAAGCCGCGGTTTTCCACAAATCACGCCAATGGACAGCCTGCAAAAAACGATCGAAGTTTGCTTAGAATTCATTGGCGGAATTACCAGTATATTGCGTATTGGTTTTTTAAGGCAAGAGGATCGTTTGCGGCCGAGCGCGGGTGGCTTCGCCCCGGGTGGCGGCCAATCCATATTTCCTATGTCTTCGCATAGTGTCGTTAATCGGCGAAAAACGATAAAGTTCATCGTTTGTATTTTAAGTCTGTTGTTTTTCCGGGTTCAAAACGTCAGCGCTTTCGATCTTCCCGCGATATATTTCTCCGATTACCGGCTGGATAAGGTCCAGATCGAGCCGGGCGCCAAAACGACCGGTGCGGTTACGTTATGGAATTACGACCAAAACCCGGTTAGCGATCTGCGCTTCAATTATCTTTTATTACAAACGATCGGCGGTTCGCAAAAAATCATAGATTCGCGATATGGCGATGCCTTTTCCTTGGGTCAAAAAGAAATAAGAACATTCAATTTTTCTTATTGGATGCCCTACAAACTCCCCGACGCGGTATCGTCTGATTTGGAAGGTGGTTTGTCGGGCGCCGCCGGCGGATTCGTCCTTCGAGTCAGGGTGGAGAATTCACTGGGAACGATTTTAGCTTGGTCGGATAAACCGGTAAAATCGGTGCCCACCGGCGTTTTTTTTAACCTGGGTTACGTGCCCCAGATAATATCCTCTAATCCTGGCCTGGTAGTCGCGGGCTCAAAACCGGAAGTCCACTTTGTTTTGACGCGGCCGGCGGGTTTGGAACGCAAGGATATGATCGCTCAAGTGATCCGCTTTACGACTACCGGGGAGGGTGGCCGGTTGCAAAGCGAAACCGAACTGCCTTTGGCTCTTGGCACGGATGAAGGTGAAACAATAACGTACGCACTGCCTCCGTTCGGCGCTCCCGGTCGCTATGAAACCACGGTCAGAGTCGTTAACCGGGGGTCCGGGGATATTTTTTCCAATAGCTTGAGTTATTCGTGGGTGGTGAAAAATCCGCTGGGGGACGCAAAGATTTTTTTTGCTTCTCTTGACAAAGAGGCTTATTTCTCGGATGGGATAGCGGTTCTGAAAGTCGGTTTCGCGCCGTACTATTGGGATGGGAAGCAGCCGAAAAAAGCGCTTATCACCGCCCGGATTTTTGATCAGGCGGGTCAGTTGGCCGGCGAGAGATCGCAGATAGTTAGGCCATCGGATCGAGAGGCGTCATTACGGCTTCCTATAATCAAAGAAGCGCTTAACCCAAGGGTTGCGGTTCAGGTTATTTTTGACGGACGGATAGCGGATACTTACGAATTTTTTGCCCGCGATAAAAAGGAGATTGAAGCGGGAAATCAAAATGCGAGAGAGCTGCCGGTGCCCGTTTTGCCTAATTTTTGGTCCCTGTTCTTTGTCCGATTCTCGCTGTACATTTTCGTGTTTTGCGGCGTGATCCTGGTTCTGGTCATGGTTTATTGTCTCCGAGCGCTCCGTTTCTGGCTGAAAAAAAAGAAAAAACAAAAAGAGAGAGAAAGAGAAAGGCAAAAGGCCGCCGCGAAAAAAATTCTGGATGGCGATTCCCTGGGCGGTCTTTTGGACCAGTTCAACGAAATCGATAAACAGAACAGACGCTTTAAACCCCCAAAATGAATCGGAAATTCCAATTAATATCAATAACTGCCGTTTTGGCAATCTTTGTCCCGAACATTGTTTTTGGTGCTTATGGCGTAGCTCGTTGTTCCGAGGAACATGTAGCAGTCACTTTGAACAAGCCGGTTCCGGAGAGCGTTTTTTCCTCAAGCGAAGAAATTATCTTCGACGGGCGGATCTGGTATCCGGGTAGTATCACGGGCATGGGTAAGTGCGCCAAGATCACATTTTTCGTTACCCCTGACAGCGATCCCGAACTGGCCGATTGTTATGGACGGCCCGCCGGAAGCTGTCAAAGTTCACCGGTGGTTTGCGCCGTTCCGGAAGTTTGCGGCAAGGTGTCCGCCGCCGAGAAGTTTTCGATCACCGAGGATCCGTATAATCAAGTCTTCAAAATCGGAGAATTGGAAATTCCCGATACCGTAGGGACGGTAAATTCCGGTGATTACAGCGTTGAGTTCCATCAGTCTTTTAAGCTACCCGAAAATTTTTCCCGGCGCGGACCCGTGCGTTTTTATGTTCAGTATAGCGGTATCGTGGCCGATGTCAGCGGTAAATCGGCCCTGGAATGGTCAATGGCCTATCAAAAAGCGACAATCGACGATAATCTCGGCAAAGTGGCTATTCCGGAGGCGATCGCGGGAGCTTCCGTTCAAACGGATTATTGCGCTTCCGGGTCCGGGCCGGCTGCCATCCTTTACTGGAAATGGTCGGGGGTGAAAAGTTCAAAGCAGGCCGCGTATCAGATCCAGATAAGCGAACGATCGGATTTTTCGCTTTTGGTCCACGATTCGGGAAAAATATTGTCGGAAAATACCAATTACGCCACGCCAGCTGGAAAGTTCGTTTGGGGCGCACGTTATTATTGGCGCATTAAAGCTTGGGATAAAGCCGGAGTGGCTTCAAATTGGTCATCGGGTACTCCGTTTGATGCGCCAATGCACGCTTATCCGAAAGTGAGTTTCGTATGGATCCCCAAGTCTCCGGTGGCGCAAGATGAGGTTGAGTTCATCGACGGATCCGAGATTTACGGAAAGTCGTCCAAGGTCCGATGGTTATGGTCTTTTGAAGGAGGAATGCCGGCCATCTCGTACGAGCCGGGAACGAAAACGGTTTTTTTGACCAACGGTATCAAAAAAATCGAATTGTCCGTAACGGATTCCGATGGTTATACCTGCGCGGCATCGCATTCCTTGTCGGTCGATCAAAAACCTTGAAAACCCGCTAAGATTCAAGATTGTTCCGGTCGATTTTGCATCGGGAGAAAAATTTAGGTATAATTCATAAATAAACAACTGGTCGCCAGCGCCACATAAAAACAAAAATAGATTTTAATGTTAATCTCGTTAAAATTACCGATGAGGCGCGATCGGATTACGATATAAACGAAAGTCAAAAAATATGGAAGAAAAAAAAGCGAGTTTATATTTACTGCTCAGTTTTATTTTGAATTTTTGTCTTACCTTCACGATCATCTGGACCCTTGGGATTCTTTTGTATTTGAATATGAGATTGGACGATGTGAGTATGAAATGTTCCGGGTCGTTGAAAAGCAATGCCCCTGTTGTTATGGACAAGACCGGAACTTTTCGACCCGGGGATCAAGCGGTTAAAACAGAGAAAAACATCGATATCGAAGTAAACGACAATGGTTTTGTCAATAATTCGTTTAAAGTAACCACTAACGACGACGTGACAATTACATTACGCAATACCGGAACCAAGCCCCATTCGTTCAAGATCGATGATTTGGGAGTAGACAGCATGATCGTCGAAGCCGGCGGTTTCAAAATGTTTACGGTCGGCAGTTTGCCGACAAAGAACGCGGTGTATAATTTTTATTCCAGTGCTCCTTCCGATGAATTGAGCGTTTTTAGCGGTGAGTTGACTGTTGTGGCGCAATAAGGGCAAAAGCGCCGGAGAGATGATGTCAGCGGCCGGTCGTTTCGCCGGCAAGAAGACGGGGTCTTGAACTTTTTTAATTATCTGTTATGATAGGCGAGTATTGATTCCAATACTCTTTTACTTCCCAACCAGACTTGACCGGGGAAAAAGATTAAACAAATATGAATCTTCGCGGATGGCCGATTGCGGTCTGCGGGTGATCATAGTTAAATCCCATGGGTGGCGTACCGAAAAAAAGACATACAAAATCAAGCCGGAACCAACGCCGGATGCATTTATTTTTGAAAAGCCCGTCGCTTTCCAAATGTTTAAAGTGCGGTAAGGATGTTTTACCTCATCGCGTTTGCGCGGCTTGCGGTTATTATAAGGGACGCGAGGTTATCAACGTAATGGCAAAGCTTGACCGTAAGGAAAGGAAATCAAAAGAGAAAGAGATTCGAGATCACGAAAAGGAAGGCGCCAAGGAAGTCGCGCCGGAAAAGACCGAGGGATCTAAATAGTTTAGCGTGTTTATCATACTAAACATTAAGTTCTATGGCTTCAAGGCACCTAACAAGATCAATAGTGATGCAATCATTGTTCGAATGGGATTTTTCCGGCAAACTGGGGGACTTAAAACAGATTTTAGAAAGGAACCTGCAAGAGTTCGGTCCGGGTTTGGAGGAAAAAGGTTTTGCGTTCGAGCTCACCGAGGGGGTTCAAGGCCGGATTGAAGGCTTGGATAAGATAATCGCGAAGGCCGCTCCCCAATGGCCAATCGATCAGATCAGTATTGTTGACCGGAATATTTTGCGGATCGGATTGTACGAACTGCTTTACGAAGATAAAAAAGCGGTTCCGCCCAAGGTGGCAATCAATGAAGCGATCGAATTAGGCAAGAACTTCGGAGGGGATAGCAGCGGGAAGTTCATTAATGGCGTATTAGGCACGATTTATAAGGAAATAGCGAAGACCGAGCCGCCCGAAAATGATGAGGGAAAGGTTGAAGGGAGCGTAGGGTGCGGGGAGCCGGGGGAAAGCAATCAAAAAACAGATGACCAGCAACGATAAAAATTGTTCTCCGAAGGATTTCGCGGTGTTGGAGTCCAAACTGAAAATAGTCTTTAAGGACAAAGATTTGCTTACCCAGGCGTTCATCCACCGTTCATATCTGAATGAAAATCCCCACGCGGGCCTTGGCAATAACGAGCGATTGGAATTTCTCGGGGACGCCGTCCTGGAGCTGGTGGTAACGGAGTATTTGTACCTTAGCCATCCCGGTAAATCCGAGGGAGATCTCACGAGCTGGAGAGCGGCGCTTGTCAACACTAAAATGATTTCTTCGGTCGCGTTCAAGCTGGGTTTCAGCGATTTTCTTCTTCTGTCGAAGGGTGAATCGAAAGAAGAAGGCAAATCAAGACAATACATCCTGGCCAATACGTACGAGGCTTTCATCGGAAGTTTATATTTGGATTCCGGGTATGACGTCTGCAGCGATTTCATCGAAAAAAGCTTGCTGCGTGAATTGTCCGAGATCGTCGAAAAAAAACTTTATAAAGATTCAAAATCCCGTTTTCAGGAAGTGGCCCAGGAAAAAATGAAAATAACGCCGACCTACCGGGTATTGGAAGAACAAGGGCCTGACCACAACAAGCGTTTTCTTGTCGGGGTATATATCGGTTCCGAGCTTATCGCCAAAGGTGGGGGCACGTCCAAGCAGGAAGCCGAGGAAGAAACGGCGAAAATAGCTCTAGGTGCCAAGGGATGGTAAAAGGATCGATTATTTTTTGATCTTAGGCTATCCGGAAATTTCAAAATCGACATTAATATAAAAGGTTGAAAAAGATAATTTAATTCGATAGATTTAAAGCACGAATTGAATGATAATAAGGAAAAACAAAAAAATATGCTCGTAATTAGATTGCACCGCATCGGAAAAAAGAATCAGCCTTCCTTTAAGATCGTCGTCGTCGATAAAAGAATATCGGCCGCGGCCGGAAAATTTTGCGAGGAAGTGGGATCGCTGAATCGCGCGAAAAAAGAAAGCAAGCTGGATAAAGACCGGATTAAATATTGGTTATCCGTCGGCGCGCAGCCCTCGCCCAGCATCCACAATCTGTTGGTTTCGGAAAAACTTCTTGATGCCAAAAAAATAGCGGTTCACAAAAAATCAAAAAAGAAAGAAGAAGCGGCGGCAACCAAGGCGCCGGAAATCAAGGCTTAGTTATTATTTGACAAACAAAGGTCAGGAGCTATAATTTTTATTGTCAGGTTATATCCCACGGTTTGGCAAGAAGAACCTGATAATAAGAATTTCAAAGGATACCTCCTTTGACTGCCGCAACACGCGTGGCAATACCTTAAAAGAAGATATTTGATAAAGTAGCGATTCGGCTCCTCCCGGTTTCGTGTGGGATCGGCTGAAAAGGTCGGGCTACTGGAGCGATTTAAAATACAGATCAGGCTTAAGAGAACATGGACAAAAAAACCGTTGACCAGGATTTCCTAGAATTCGTTATTAAGGCTTTGGTTGATCATCCTGATGATGTCAGGGTCAACCGATCGGTTGATGAAATGGGTGTTTTGCTTTCTCTGAAGGTTAACCCGGAAGACATGGGTCAGATCATCGGAAGAAGCGGAAGCACGGCGAGGGCGATCAGAAATCTGGTCCGAATCATCGGACTCAAGAACCACGCCAGAGTGAACCTTAAGATCGAAGAACCCGAAGGTGGAAGACACATACGCGAGGAAGTGAAGCCTACCGCGGGAGAAGACCTAGACGATTTAAAAATCTAGTTTTGAATTTCAAACCACGAGTCCCGCGAAAGCGGGATTTTTGGTTTGACTAAATTAAAAAAAGCAAGCAAAAGAAAGGGGTGTCGAAGGCTGTTTTACCGGATGAACAACTTCTTACGTTGTTTGGCCCCGGGTTTCGGAGCAAACCTTTTATTGATTGACACCAGCCACAAAATTAGTTATAAATAAGTAGGTGAGGTTATGAATCTGGATTGGATCGAAACCTTATTGTTGGGATTGATATCGGGATTATTTATTAACTATGTCCTTTATGTCTGCCTTTTCAGCAGCTTGGGTATGGCTTTCGCGAAACCGTTTACCTTGATAAAGAAAATGGGTATTGTGGCCGGACTTGTCATGATGTTGGTCTGGGATATTGCCTTCCATTACGGGTTGAATGCGCCAATTTTTTGCCTTGGCGGCTTGGGCGGCGTGGCAATCGGAGATTTCCAGCTATTTGCCGACACGGCCGGACGCGGTTTATGAGGGCAGTTTATGCCCTTTCTTTTTAAATAAATATGATTACGTTTGAAGTAATTACGATCTTCCCCGAACTGGTGGAAAAATTCGCAACCGAGTCGCTGCTCAAAAGGGCGGTCGATAAAAAACTGCTAAAAATTACGGCGCGCAATTTGCGTGATTTTTCGCTCGAGAAGCATAAAAATGTGGACGATTCCCCTTATGGGGGAGGTTATGGCATGGTTTTGAAGCCCGATGCCGTATTCCGGGCCTTAAAAAAAGTTGCCGGTTTAAAACCGGCAAACAAAAAATTTTTGCCTTCCAGGGGAACAAAAATAATTCTGCTTACGCCCCGTGGAAAGAGATTTGATCAAAAAATGGCGGCTAAACTTTCCCAAGAAAAAAAGCTGGTTTTTATTTGCGGCCGATACGAGGGTATCGATGAACGGGTAGCCAAACATATGGCAAATGTGGAGCTTTCGATCGGGGATTACGATTTGATGGGCGGGGAGATCGCGGCCATGGTAATCATTGAAACCGTGTCGCGCTTGATTCCGGGCGTGATCGGAAAACCCGGATTTCTCGACGACAGATGTACAAAAGACGGTTTTTTTGAGAGTGCCCAATACACGCGCCCCGCGGTCTTTTCCCCGCAAAAGGCCATTAACTGGAAAGTACCGCGCGAATTGCTGTCGGGCGATCCCAAGGTGGTTAAAGCCTGGCGCCAGAAACACGGGAAGACTGTTGGAAAGCCCTAGGTTCGGCTGGTAATTTTGGCTTGCCAAAGATTCATAATTATGTGATAACAAAAACAGTATTTTAAAAAATCCATAGGGAGAGTCGCAGTGCGGATGATGTCGGGAAATATTGATGCTGAAAGCGGCCGGCCGATGGTCGAGTGCGTGATCGGCGAAAGCGATTTGTTGTCGATGGCTGCTCATAAAGTCAGATTGAAGATATTGCGCAAACTTTATGCCGGCGGCCCGATGACCGCGAGAGGCTTGACCGGGTTATGCCAAGAGAGCGACCGAACAATCAGGGCCCAGCTCGAAAAACTGGTGCGCTACTGCCTGGTTAAAAGAGATGAAAACAAGCCTGCGATCTACCGTCTGAACGAAGAAATTCTGGAAATAGGGTTTATGGCGGAGTTGCTTATTAATAACGATTAAAAAAGGAGGAGTCTGAAATGGTGGATACAAACACAATGATATTCAACGCGGCTTGCCTGGGTATTCTCGTCGGCGCCACGTTGTCTTTTGTGAGCACAATATGGTATCGGACTTGCGCTCGGATAGGGCTGATCATTTTCATCGCGATCAATTTATTCGGCGGAGTCTTGGCGTCTAACCTTCCCGTCGTTTTTTTTGGGATAACCTTGGGAATAGGATGGCTTGCGGAGCAATATGTTCGTTTGATTTTTAAAAAACGAACCAGCTCTTAAAGCCTTGTTTTTTTATTGGAACCGCAATAGCATAAGCTGTTTGAAAACAAGCGAGTAGAGCGTTTTTCGGCAGGACTCGGCCGGAAGCGGAACCCGTAATTTTGACCGGCACTGTTGACAATAACATATTTTTATATTATATATTCGATAGCTTAAAACGAGAGACAGAGCTACGGAGCGGATATTGGTATGGTAAAGCTGATTGGTTACGGACCCGGCGGGTTGCTGGATAAGGCAAAGAAGCTTGGAAGCGACGAAGGTTGTTCCGTCGGAAGCTTCAAAGGGTTATCGCTATTCGGCTATCCCGTCTTAAGCGTAGTGGGCGATGAATGGGGCAACGTCACGCCGGTTTCAGTGGCGATACAGGAAGGAGACGGCGAGATTTGGTTAGTCGAGGACAAAGCAATGCTCGATAATGAAGCCCTTAATTCGGCCCATCAATGGCAAAATAATCCCGCGCTGGCCTGCGGAAGGATCGACTTGGCCGGTTATGGCTTGAGCTCAAGTTCGAGGAAAGGCGACCTGAAATACACGATTATCATAGATTATCGTGAAGCGGAGCCGTTTTTTAAGTGAGACCGCGAGCGTTTGTAAAAGGCATCCAAGATGCCTTGTTTTTTTTGCCAAACACTGTATACTATAACTGTTAAAATTATCCCTGCGGATATCGTTTTGTTTTTTTAAAGCAGGCGGTTTTAAGCGGGTTGGTACCAAAGTAGCCAAATGGACCGCGCTGTAAACGCGGTGGCTTCCGCCTTCGGGGGTGCAAATCCCTCCCAGCCCACTCGCACAAGCAAGAAGAGCAAGAAGAGCAAAAAAGCGGGTAAGTAAATAATTCAAATGCGAAATGGATTAAAAGCTTATTGGCTTTCTTGCTTACCTGCTTATAAGCTGATTTAAGCCCGGGTAGCTCAGAGGCAGAGCAACTCCATGGTAAGGAGTAGGTCGGAGGTTCAACTCCTCTCTCGGGCTCATAAAAGTGTAAAGTTAAAAAATCAAAATTTAAAATGGCAGTGCAAAGTTTAAAATCGATCGGTCTCGAATTTTGCATTTTGCAATGTCATTTTAATCTTGATATTTACATTTTAAACTAATAATATGGCAGCAAAAAAGAAACCATACGTAAAATTGCAGTGCGCAATTTGCAAAAACATCAATTACAACACCCATAAATCGAAAACGATGGAGGGCAAACTTGATTTGATCAAATTTTGCAAAAAATGCCGGAAACGCATAAAACACAAGGAATTAAAGAAGTAAGCGGAACTGTGAATATCTTGGCGTTGCAAACAAACCCATATCAATTATAATTAATTATCGGATATTGCCGCGGCGGTCGCGAAGAACCAAATGGCGGAATTCGGCCCTGGATTTATTCTAAGCGGGACAGGGAGCGGGTCCGGCAGTTTCCTTATAGGGAGCGGGTTTAGAACCGATTAATTATAATGACGGAGATTCCGATGTTGGGTTCGCCCGGGGGACGTGGTGAAATGGCATCATGGAAATCTCCAAAATTTTTGTTCCAGGTTCGAATCCTGGCGTCCCCGCAGGCAGCTTTCGTTGTTCCACCGTTCCGGTAATTTGTAGTCAGTAGTTAGGTAAAAGGTAGGATCTAATATTGGAAACAAGCAAAAGCCGCTTCTTTGAAAACAAATTAATCGCGCTAATTATAAACATCAACAAAGATCGAACCAAACAGGCAGCGTGCAGGTGAAAATCGTAAAAATCTTTTATGAAAATTTCCAAACGTAACTTTTTGCTGGCGGTTCCCATAGCCGTAATTTCATTAGAAATCTATTTGGGTGTGGTTATCGGGTATATCGGCGCCCTTGTTTTGGCCGGTAAGGAAACCGGGAAGGAGGGGATTGTCAGATCATTGAAATTTGACCTTGGTAGGTATCGTTTTCACTTGCACCATTGGGTGCTCGGTTTGGGTGTTATTCCCTTAGCCGTCCATTACAACTTTGCCTTTTTTTCCGACCAGCTTGTGGTTGGCATAATGGGGGGGCTGGCCTTTCAGGGCATAGCCTGCTACAAGGATTGGCATAAGGTTTTATTCCGCGTAAAATAGCTGGCAAACGGGTAAAACTTCCGTAGGCCATAAACCGGGTATTAAAGAAAAAGGATTTCGACGTCAGGTCGAGATTTTAGGGTTCGTTAATATAGCCATTTTCATTGATTATAGTGGCTTTTTTTATACGAAGCGCTTAAGCCGCACCTTGGATAATCCTTTTTAGCCTATCATTTTTTTCAAGGGTTCGGCCGCCGGCATCCTGCCGGTCTGCCCGGCGGCCAAACTCCGACGGATCGAAGGTTCACGGAAATACGAATAAGACGAAGTTAAGGTAAAAAAAATCGGCGTTGCCGATTTCAATTGACGTGAGCTTTTTTAGTTTTGCATCTGCCCGCAGCAATGTATATAATCCCGATGCCTCGTATCACGGTGCGCGAAATGAATCCAAGCGGATTGCTGTCGCGGCCGATCCAAAGTGCTTTTACGATATCGCCAAACATATATTTTAAGTCATGCCAGCATCCGGGCAGGCAAGCGGCGCAAACGATCCAGAAAAGACTAAGAGCGTTGCCGGAAAGCGCGCCCAGTTCGTTTGACCGGTAAGCGGTTAAAAGCGTGACCAGCAGAACCGGGGAACCCAGTTCCCAGAACTTTACGGCCGCGATCTTAGCGGCGAGTGAGGCGATCCGGGCATAGCGTTCGGCGGAGCTGATAACCCATTTTGGCATTACCAAGCCTTGATGGAACCGCCAAATGTCTATCGCGGCAAAAATAAACGCGGCATCTAGCACGGCGCCTATTATGCCAAACACTATCACTACCGCTAAAAACATCAGCACAAAGATATTATCGGGTACCAGGCTCCAATAAATACCGCAAGCGACGGCAAGGAGGGCCGGTATAGAGCATACTAACCAGGTATTGATCAAAAAATCATTACTGTTGTCCCGCCAATAATATCGGAAGTCGTCAATGGCTTCGTAGCCGCAGTGGAGCGGACAATCCTCTTTCGTTTTAACGGTCATTGTTAAACCTCTGGGCCGTATGATATCATTAAATTTAAATTTGTCAAAACAAAACCGTTTTGCGGCCAAAAAAAAAGGACCGGTTTCAGCACTGCCTTAATGCGCGGGCAGCGCGTCCGATCCATTCAACCGCAAACCCGATATGATTATCGTGATTGCCGGATTGGAAATCGTCAATTTCATCCAATAGAATCATGCAATCCTGTACGCACCCGGCCACGGAAGCGAAAAACAGGAGATACAATACCCTGGCGCCGAATAAATCAATGCCCAAAATTTTAACAGTAAGGCAAAAAAGAAGAAAATAAATGGGCGACAGGATTAGGGATAACTTGACGATTTTTGGGTAGAGTCTGTTTTTGATCATCAAACAGATCTTCAATCCGCAATTTATTGCTTGCTCGTCCATATTAAATCACCAGGTTGATAATGACACAAAATTTGTTTTTAGTCAAGCACGACAGAGGGGCGATAAAAAAAAGGACCGGTTGAGTCGCGGGCTTTCGCGGGCGATTGTTCCGTACCTTTCGATAATATTCTTGTCCTGGGCTTCGGGTTTGGTTTTGCATCGGCGAATAGCGATCGCGGCATGGCCGATTTCTTGATCTTTACAATGATCATTTTCGAAGCGCCGGCCAAAAAATTTAGGAACATAAGAGAGTTTTAAGCTCATGATTGTCCCAATGACATTTTTTTTCAAGGCCGATAAACAAGAGGCAAGCTGCCGTTTTGATAACACTTATAGATGATTATCGTAAATATTATGGTCATAAATGATTTGTCAACAAAAAAAAGGAATCAGTTGCATCTGCCTGATTTCCAGAACAGATAGCCGATTCCTTCAATACATTTTGTCTCTGCGATTCCCAGCAGGTTGTTCTTTCTATCAACCCAGTGTTTGTGCAATTCATGAACACAAATACTTAAGTCCAAAGAGACGCCGATTACCGCCAGATAAACTATCAACACGGCATAAGACAAAGCCTCGAAAGCGTCAAGCGTGTCCGGATAATTAAAACGGGCGATAATTAATACAACCACAAACAGTGGTCCGAAGATCGCAAGAACCGTCAGGATAAATTCCAGGCAACGTTTTAAGGCTTTGTCCGTGTCGAATCCCTGCCGTCCGAAAGACGGACGAAGATAGTCAAGGTATCCCCATATTATGGTCGCGAAAGTTCCGATGATCGATAAGATCATAACGAGCGGCCAAATTCCGCTAAGAGATTCCCAGGGGGAACCGTGGCTAATAAAAACCGCCACATTCAACCAGGCTAGGAAAAAAATGCCAAAGAGCGCAACATTCGCCAGTTTTCGTATTTTTCCCGCAACGTAAGACTTTACTTTTCTTACGGCTATCAATCCGCAATCGCGGAGTTTCTCCTTTTTTTCTTCAGGGCTCATCATTGTTAATGCACCAATTATAGTATAAAACAAATAATCAATAAAGTCAATATTAATTTAACCAAAAAATCTGGTTAAAATGGGGTGTTTGAAAACGCCGTGCATCGTCCGGAAAAATACATGATTGATATCGGGTCCGGTTTTGGCTGGACTTCCGCGCTCTTAAGCCACTTCGTAAGCCCGGGGCCAGACGGGAAGGTTAGCGCGATTGAAAGGATCAAAGAATTCCGGGATTTTGGCGAAAACAATATTTTAAAGTATAATTTCATCAGCAGAGGCGCCGTTGAGTTCGTTTGTGGCATCGACCTCGGGTTATGTAAGGCCGGCGCCCTACGATCGCTTTTTGGCTTTGGCCGCCGCGGACTTCCTGCCGCAAGGGTAATTTGGCCAGCTAAGGCCGCGCTGGCGGCTTGAAATCTAACGAATATCCGGGTTTGGTCTTTGTTCCCTCGATCAAAGAAGATGATCGGACCGGAAACAACTAAAAAAATGGCTAAATTTAATCCATCGATTCTTTTACTGTTGGTCATCGCCGGTTTTGGCGCCGCTATTTTTTTTGTCCGGCCCCAAATCCTATCGGCCCAAGAAAATATAAACGACATATCGGAGGGATCAACCGGCGATTCGGTAGTTTTTAATGTCGCGCGCGGTGATAGTTTGAAGAATATCGCCCACGAACTTAAAAAACAGGGGCTGATCGCGAACGAACTGTTGTTCCGGATCTATGTTTTTGTTAAGGGTGTAAGCGGTTCTTTGCAGGCCGGGGATTACAGCTTGAACGCCGCGATGAGTTTTTCCGATATTGTAGGTAAACTCCGGAGCGGCGATACGATCAAGATCGGGGCTACGATTTTTGAAGGGTTCGATATCGACCAGGTCGAAGCAACGCTTAACGCCAGATTCAACGACCCGAAAATATGTGGAGAAAATTGCGGGAAAAAGATAGTTTTATCCTATTTTAAAACCAAGGATTTTAAAAACCGTTTTTCTTTTTTGAAAGACGCTCCCGACGATGCGTCGCTGGAAGGTTACTTGTTCCCCGATACCTATAAATTCACGTTCGTCGACGATCATGATAGCGTAGCCCGCGAAATGTTGAAAACTTTCGAAGCCAATCTTTCAACCGACATTCTCGACGAGATCAAGCGCCAAGGCAAGACCGTATACGAAGTCGTGACCATGGCTTCGTTGGTGGAGAAGGAAGTCCGCGGAGCCTCCGATAAAAGGATGGTCGCGGGAATAATGATGAACCGTTTGGCGGCCGGAATGCCGTTGCAGATCGACGCGACCTTGGCTTATATAACCGACAAGCGGACGACCCGTTTCACGATCGACGATACTAAGATCGATTCGCCCTATAACACGTATGTTTACCGCGGTTTGCCCAAGGGTCCGATCTGCAACCCGGGCCTGGAGAGCATTTTGGCCGTGGTATATCCAAAAAAAAGCGATTATTATTTTTATCTTTCGGCGTCCGACGGCCGCACGATATTTTCAAAAAATTTCCAGGATCATCTTGTTGCCAAAAGAAATTATTTAAAATAAAATATATCAATAGGCAGGAAATGAAAAAGCCTTTAATGACCAAAAAAAGGATTTTTAACCCGGAAATTTAAAAGAAATAAAACATGACCGAAATCACAAATTCAGGACAGATCGATCAAAAATTCGCCATCGGTTTTTTATTGGCCTTCGCCCTTACGGTGGCCATATTCTTGATTTTGCAGATCTCATCGGTCAATGAACAGGTCTCGTTATCGTTTGCCCACCCCACCGATAATACCTCGGGCAAACGGTCCGTTGACGACAAACTCGCGGTTGAAGCGGTTAAAGGCATCAAACAGTTTTCGTCCGAGGAAGATTTCAAAAAATTCCTGGCCGATGCCCAAATGACGAAAGGTTCGGCGGGCGGTTTCGGAGCCGGTATCGGCGGAGGGGAACTGGTTTTGGATTCGGCGCAACCTCTGAGCGCGAACAAAGCGGCCGGAAGCGCGACGGCGGCCCCGGTTTCGGCCTCGGGTAGCGCGCCCCAACGGGCTTCCGAAACCAATGTCCAGGTTTCGGGCATAGACGAACCGGATATCGTAAAAAACGACGGAAAAAATATCTATTATTCCCCGCCCATGTCTTATTATTGGACAGGCTATGACCGCGTTGTCGGCGGTGCCGTCAAGAACGGCGTTTCGGCTCTGCCGCCTGAACCTCTTGGGGAAACCGGAATCATCGGTGCTTTTCCGCCCGATCAACTCGCCAAGAACGGGTCCATCCCGTCCGGCGGGGACTTACTGCTGGCAAAAAACAAACTGGCCGTTTTTTCCAACAATCAGATTAGCGGCTATGACATAACCGATCAGAAAAAACCGGTCGAAATTTGGAAGATCCGGTTGGAAGATAACAACCAGCTTGTCGGCTCGCGTCTATACAACAACAAGATCTATCTGGTGAGCAAAACCGTCATCGATGTCTATCATCCTTGTCCTATACGGCCGTTAACGGCCTCCGACTCGCCGGTGATCGTCCAGTGCAATGAAATTTACCACCCCGATCCGAATTTCAACGCGGATGTGATCTATACCGCCTTGATCGTCGATGCCGCGTCCGGGAATATCGAAAAAAGCCTCTCATTCGTAGGTTCTTCAGGAAGTTCGATCTTATACATGTCAAAAGACGGTATTTTTATTACCTGGGGGTATTCCGGTGATTATATTAAGTTTTATTTCGATTTCCTGACCGAAAAAGCGGCTAATCTCGTACCGTCTTATCTTACCCAAAGAATCGGACGTCTTAGCGGATATGATTTGAGCAATGCCGCGAAGTTTACCGAGGTCCAGGTCATTATGCAAAATTACCGGGCTTCTTTGTCCGGCGATGACCAAGTTAAGTTTGATAATGAAATGGCGAACCGGCTGGCCGATTTTGCTAAAACGCGTTCCCGGGAATTGGAACGGACCGGGATGGTTAAGTTAAGCACGCAGGACCTCCAGATTAAGGCATCCGGGAGCGTGCCCGGTACTCCGCTCAATCAATTCGCTCTCGATGAATACAATGGTAATTTAAGAATGGCTGTCACTGTCGGAGGAGGTTGGAGCATGTTTGGATCGATGGGTGAAAGCGCGAACGATATTTACGTTCTGGATGAAAATCTCGCCCCGTTGGGTTCGATCCAGGACCTTGGCCTTGACGAAAGGATCTATTCCGCCCGCTTTGTCGACGACCTTGGTTATCTGGTTACGTTCAAGCAAACCGATCCTTTTTTCGTCTTAGACCTTTCTAATCCAAAAAGACCGGAATTAAAAGGGGAATTGCAGATTCCGGGTTATTCGGCCTATCTGCATCCGATCGATAAAAACCTGGTTTTGGGTATAGGAAAAGAAAACTGGAAAGTAAAGATCTCGTTATTCGATGTGTCTCTTCCGTCAGCGCCCAAGGAAGTCGCCAAGTATAACCTCGACGATTTCTGGACCGAAGTAGAAACCAATCACCACGCCTTTATGCTGGATGCGAAGAATAAAATATTTTTTCTGCCGGGCGGCAAAGGAGGTTACTTTTTCTCGTACGCGGGCAATAAGATCGAATTAAAGAAGGCCCTCGCCGGGAACGCGGTCAACCGCGCCCTTTATCTGGGGGATTTCTTTTATGTTCTAAGTGATGATAAAATAACAGTATTATCCTCTCAAAATTTCGAAAAAGTCAACGAACTGGTTTTATAGGAGCCGATACTTAACGTTATGTCGATAATAAACATCCTAGCCGCTTTTCCCGCGACATTTTATTTCTCCATTATCGCGTTCATCGCTTCGATTGTCGTCCAGCTTAAAAATGCCGACTCTGGTTTCGAGACGATATCCGGCGAGGGCGCTAACGAGCGAGGCGAGGGGCCGGTTAACAAAAAAAACATCCTGGTTGACGTTTCATTGGCCGGAGTGGTGGCTTTCGGCTTGTTGATTGTTTACTTTTCCTGGAACATGATCGGGGAATGGCGTAATTCCAGTGGAGTTTTTTATCCCGATGACCAGATTTCCGAGAACAGCCTTCCGGTCGTAATGTCGAATGACCTGCCTTCACCGCCGCCCGAGATCGGGGGACAAAAAAAGTAACTAAAATTGCCGCATCGCGGCGCTAAGAACGGGTTTTGCCCGATTAATTTAAAATGGAAAACGAAGAAATGATCGAAGAGCAGTCGGCGTTCAAAAAATATCGCGTTTTGATCGTAGCCGGATTAGTGATCCTGATTCTGGTGATTGTTCTTGCCGCCACCTTTTTAACGTCAACGCGCAATTTGACGCTCGTGGAGGGAAAGGAGGCGGTGACGTTAAAAGCGGGCGACGCGTATACGATAAAATGGAGTGCTGCCAAAGTGGATCGCGTTTCCATCATCCTTTATTCCAATACCGGGGTTACGTGGATAGCAAGGAATATTCCGGCCAGTCAGGGCGTTTACGAATGGAAATCATTCGTTTACCAGAAACCGGGTAATGATTTTAGGATCGTGATCTTTGAGTATCCCTGGAAAAAAGGCAATTTGGTCAGTTATTCCAACAAAACCATTCAGATCCTGGGAGCTAAATATACGTCCTGCGAGGATCTGTCGGTAGAAGCCGAGTTTCCCTTCATAGCCAGCAACTACGATAACGCGAAAAAGCTTTTTATTACCACTGGCAGCTACAAGGGCGATCTTGGCGGTCTTGAGGGCGCCGATAAAAAGTGCATGCAGGAAGCGGGAAAGCTGGGCTTCACCGGCAACTATATCGCTTTTCTCGGAGATGACTCCATCTCGGCCAAAGAGCGGATCACCAAGCCCAGCATTTTCATTAAGGCCGAAGGATCGCTGTCTTTGGTGGAAGGTACGACTTGCCATCGGTTGTTCGCCGAGAATACCGAACGGCTGGTGGAAAAATTCACGCTTTCGGCGGAATCGGTGAAGCTCAAGATTGACGATGAGATGATTAAAAATTTCGGGCACATCTGGCTGGGCCGTCTTACGCCTAACTTAAAAAAAGATTGTCTCACGATCAATAATTCGCAGGAGGATTTTTCTTTTGACACGACTTGCCAGAATTGGTCGCAGAACAAGGAAAAGATCTATTCCGGGAACGTGCCCGACTTCGCCGGGCTTGACCGATGCTACAATGACGCCGGAAAAAGTATTCCGGCCAATATCGTCGGAGCCTGGGGTTCCGTGATCTCAAGCGACGGCTCGACCGGTTTGATCGGCCGGAGCTGCAATTCCTCGATGCACTTGCTTTGCGTGGAACAATAACCAGGGGTGATCGATAACCATTAATCATTAACCATTAACCTAAAAGATTAAAGATCGACGTTCAAGGATCAAGGATTGTTTGGGTTGACATTGATTGTATCGTTTGCTATAACTATCTCATCCGCAGACAGCAGGTATCCGGAACGAATCAGGATAAATCCTGCCGAGGATGGGAGCCCGATAAGCAAGAATTTTAGGAATGGCGAATTTTTGCTTATCGGGCGATCGATCTTGGTCTGAATCTGCGGGAGCGGATTTTTTTGTTTAAGCCGACATTATATATGGCGATATCAAAAGCTAAAAAAATAGAAATAGTGAAATCGCTGGGTGAAAAAGTAGCCCGGCAAAAGGCGATGGTTTTTGCCGATTTCACCGGATTGAAGGTCAAAGACCTGAATGATCTGAAGAAAAAGCTTCGCGAGAACGGCGCCGAGTTCAAGGTAGCCAAAAAAACCTTGATGACGCTCGTTTTCAAAGATAAAGGCATTGCCGCCGACGTAAAAAAGATGGCGGGGGAAGTGGCTTTGATCTTTGGATATTCCGACGAAGTGTCGCCCGCCAAAGTGGTTTACGAATTTTCCAAGACCAATAAGAACATCAAGATTCTCTGCGGTTATCTGGAAAACAAAGAGATCGCTTTAGAACAGGTAGTTGCTTTGGCCCAGATTCCTTCCAGGCAGCAGCTGCTTGCCAATATGGTTGGCAGTATGTCGTCTCCCGCCCGAAGTTTTGCCTACGTTTTGCAGGCCAATCTTACCGGTCTGGTGCGCGTTCTGTCGCTAGCTAAAACCCAATAATAATAATTAATTAAACGTTGCGCCCAAAAATAATTTTTGCGGGCGGAACCAAAAAAAAATGGCAGAAATCGAAAAAATCGAGGTACCGGCTAAATTCGCCGACCTCGTCAAAAAAATAGAAGAAATGTCCGTCCTGGACCTGGCCGAATTGGTCAAAATCCTGGAAAAGAAGTTCGGTGTCTCGGCCGCGGCCCCCGTTATGGCTGCCGGCGCGCCCGCCGCAGCGGCGGCCGCCGCGGAAGAAAAAACGTCCTTCACGGTAGTTCTGGTTGCCACGGGCGACAAAAAGATCGAAGTGATCAAAGTGGTCCGCGATATTACCCAGAAAGGCTTGAAGGAATCCAAGGACTTGGTTGACGCGGCGGCGACCGCTCCTCAAGTGGTCAAGGAAAACGCCAAAAAGGAAGAAGCCGAGGATATGAAGAAGAAATTCGAAGCCGCCGGCGCGAAAGTGGAATTGAAATAGCGCTCAAGGTAATTTCAAGCAAAAAAGGGCTAAAAGCCCTTTTTTGTATTAAAAAACGGACATTGGTCCGTTATAATTTCCTTCTATCACGCGTTAGCCGTTAGGGGTTTACGAAATCGAATTGTCTTGCAGCCAGGCCGCGGTGGATTCGATCCCTTCTTTTAGCGAGACGATCGGTTGCCAGCCCAGATCTCTGTTGGCTTTATTGGGGCTAAAACAAGACCGCTGATAAATTATTTCCCGTTTTTTTGTTCCGGTTATCCCGCTTTGCGATCCGTTTATTTTGCGCATTACTTTTATTAAAGCGCTAAGTTGGGTTTCTCTTCCGGTACTGATGTTATAAATCCCGTGTCCGTTGATCGCGACCGCGATTGTTCCGGCCGCGGCATCGTTGGCATGGATAAGATCCTTGGTCGAAGTTTTGGGCGAAAAATCGTCGAGCGGTTCATTATGCTCCAATTTGGAAAAAACCAAAGGTACCACGCCTTCCCGTTGACCGGGGCCGTACAAGGTCGATGAGCGTATCGAAGCCCAAGGCAGGCTTAAGATGGGCAGATGTGATTCGATAACGAGGTGATTGACGCCCGCTAAATTTCCCGGAGACTCCCGGTCGGTTTCAGTTACGGGCAGTTCCAGCGGATTGGCGAACAGCAATTCGGCATCAAGGCAAGCCGTGACCTTTTGCGCCTGCAATTTTTGGCATAGTCTTAAAAAAACCAGCTGCTCGACCAGATTCCGCTCGCTGTTTTTTAGCAAGTCCGGTTCGCAACAGCTTTGTGTTTGGCAGTGAATGACGTTGATTCTATTTTCCAGTCCGCCGAGTTTTTCTTCAAGCAGTCCGTTGTCTATGTTAAGATGAATGATCTCCGCGTCGGGAATAAAACCGAACGCTTCATCGGTGGCGTTGTCGATCACAATGACTTCCTTTCCGGCCCGGATTAAAAGTTCCGCGCATGATCTCCCGAGGAAATCGCTCGCGCCGCCCGTTATTACGAATACTCGGTCGTCCGTCATAATTTCCACTCTCCTTGTTAAGGTTCTTCTAATCTGCATAACAAAACATCAAGAGGGTGTCAACATATCACATCGTGCTCATCTCGTGGGTGCGCTTGACAAGATTATTAATATACCATAATCTGACGTTTATCGGAGGTAAGATCCTGACCAATAAAATTGCGGGGTTCGAAACTGGGCCAGACGGAAGAATTGAAATAGTATTGTCCGGGGAAAGCTGCTGCCAGGCAGAATCCGGGACGGAAAGCCTGGTCTTGGGAGATGCCCAAGAGCTTGGTAATTCCTGAAATCCGGAAAAGTAGCGATATAGAGCCTGCGCTTGTTTGCCAGGCTCTTTTTTATATATCGCGGGTAAGTCCCTTGACATAAATCGTAGTTAGTGATATCAAACGATTGCAACTATCAGACGGCCTTGACAATAACCGGTGGGTTTTTCCCGCTTGGCCACGCCGTAGGGGATTGCAAATCGAACGTACCTTGAAAATTATTCTCCGTTTTCTTGATTGATTTTCAAGGCTGGAAAAGGAGTTTGGTGAAAAATGAGCAAAATAGGCATAATACAGACCGCGGGACTAATTTTGCTCGCGGTTGCAATGTTTACAAGTCCGGGTTTCTCGAAAGACATAAGTGTCAATGGAACGGGATCTTTACTGACCCAGTATACGCCGGGAGTAGTCCTGGTTTTCCCATCCGCCGGCGACGCAGCTCCGTGGTACAACAAGACAGTTGGCACTTCCCACTTCTACGCGGGAGACCTTTCCTCGCATCCGCAGGATGCTCCCAAGGAAGAGGTAAACCCGCTGACTCAACTAAGTACAAAAGCGGAGATAAACCATACCAACGACTACACGGAGAAAGTATTGAACTTCCTGCAGGAAGACAGCGGGAAAAAGTGGGACAACTATATTGAGACTCCGACCGAGGCCCAAGATGCGGCTAAAGCCCAAGATTGGAAAAATCATCTCTACGATTGGAAGATAGGACCAAAGCAAAGACAATAGACATGCCAATAGCATGTCTTTTTTTACGTCTTCGCAAACAAAAAAGGCCGGTTTTTAACCGGCCGATTTTGGTTGTTATCGCTATAATCTAAATTACTGGGGCAATTGAGGCGTTATCTCATCCAGTGCCTGCTGCACGGTAACTACCGGCAATCCGCTGGCTGTGATCGCGTTAAGCTGGTCGCTAAATGTCTGGGAAGTGATTGAATATTCGCCATCGGACGACGTATGTGGATTATCAACGCCGTGGTAAAGAATCACCAGCCAGGATTTATCCTGGGCCGCTTGGGCCAGCCAGCTTTGCAGATCGCTAAGAGTGGTTGAATAGGTAATATACTGGCACTCGATGCCATACGGATCGAAATTGGATAGGGTATTGAATCCGAGGTTGCTGGTGCGGGCGGAACGATAATATTTTTTGATCTCGGTAATGACCGACGCATTGTAATCTCCATTAGGTATGGAGAAGTTGTTAATCGGGGGGAAGAGCGCTTCGAGCGTTGACTTTGATTCCGACAACTCTTGGTCTACTTTCGCGGTGGAAAGTTTGGTTAAGCTACTATGGTCCACAGTATGCGATCCGATCTCGTGGCCAAGCGCGTAAAAGGCGTTAATCTGGCTTTGGGTCATATAATAACTGGGATCGGCGCCGGCCAAGCTTTCGGTAACGATATATTGAGTAGTTTTAAAGTTATGCGCGGTGAGCAAGGACAGTGCATTAGTGTAATTGCCTATCCGGCCATCGTCGAAATTGATTGACACCAGAGCGCGACTAAAACCGGTGGTGACTTGAGGGGTAAACGAGTAATCGTCGGTGATCAGCCAGCCGTTTCCTTCGACCGCTTGATAGAACATGTAGCTTACGGCGTTAGCCGGCATGGAGAATACGGCGGAATACTTGGCCCAACCGGTTGAGGCCGGAGCTTGGCCGATCGCGTTAAATTTGATCGTTCCGGTAGCGTCTTTAACGGCGACATATACCAAGGTGTTGATATTCGACTGGTAGTAATCGCTGACAAGATACGATTTTCCGCCGGTGATCGGCTGAAAGTCAAACTCCCAGCCCGCGTTGCCGCTCGAATAGTTGCTTACCTCAATTTTGACGCTGCGGTTCCCGGTATGGCCGGTGGTCAGATAGGTGTAGGTCGGAGTAAGGCTTCCCCAGAGACCCATTTTATTCCAGGATACCGGCAGTCCGGTGCCTGAATCCTGCTCGAGCGAAGGATTCGGGACGCTATTGTCGGGAGAAGGATTATAGGTATTGGTGATGGTACAGGTCGTGGTGGCATCGGCAATGACCGACATGGAATTACAGTTACTATACGATGTTGCGTAATTGGTGACCGACGGCACAGTGACCGTGTAGGTGCCGACCGGCTCGGTCAGACTGTTTTGACCGGTGGAGTTGAAGGGAACCGCTGTCCCGCCATTGACCGAGAAACTGAAATTGGCCAGAGTCGCGTACCCGCCGCCGGTATTGTCCAAAATTTCATTGACCACTAAAGTTCCGGTCGGTGGCACATAAGTGTTGGTGATGGTGCAGGTCGTGGTGGTGTTGGCCGCAACCGCGACTCCGCTGCAGTTATTGAATGAGGCAGTATAATTGGCGGCCGGGGTTTCCGTGACCGCGTAGGTGCCGACCGGTTCGGTCAGGCTGTTTTGGCCGCTGGCGTTGAAAGGAACCGCAGTCCCGCCGTTGACCGAGAAACTGAAAGCGGCCGCGGTCAGGGTCCCTCCGCCGGTGTTGACCACCACTTTCTTCACGACCAAAGTACCGGCTTGATACGTATTGGTGATGGTGCAAGTGGTAGTGTAATTATTTCTAACCGATACGCTAGTACAGTTGCTATAGGTCGTCTTGTAATTGGCGACCGGGGTTTCGGTGACCGTGTAGGTTCCGACCGGTTCGGTCAGGCTATTTACGCCGGTGGAGTTGAAAGCGACCGCGGTTCCGCCGTTGACCGAGAAACTGAAGTTGGCCGCGGTCAGGGTTCCGCCTCCGGTGTTGACCACGACTTTCTTCACGGTTAAGGTACCGGCTTGATACGTGTTGGTGATGGTGCAAGTGGTAGTGAGATTATTTCTAACCGATACGTTCGTGCAGCTGCTGTAAGTTGTCTTGTAATTGGCGGCCGGGGTTTCCGTAACCGTGTAGGTTCCGACCGGTTCGGTCAGGCTGTTCTGGCCGGTGGAGTTGAAAGCGACCGCGGTTCCGCCGTTGACCGAGAAACTGAAGTTGGCCGCGGTCAGGGTTCCGCCTCCGGTGTTGACCACGACTTTCTTCACAACCAGGGTACCAGTGGCTAAAGTTAAATAGTAATTATCGGTTTGGAGCGTCCCTTTGCGCGCCAGTTGCTGATATACCGTGACATTAACCGCGCCAGCCGGCGCCGTAAAGGTATAAGCGGCTTGCTTCCAGGACGCCGAAGCGTAGTCACTACCCAAGGTAAGCGTTGTTTTATTACCCGCCGCGTCCTGAAACTCAGCGATCGTGGTCGATAAGACGGTCGAGAGATAATAATTGGTAAAATAGTATTTTTGCCCTGCCGTAACCGCTACCGGCGTAAAAAACCATTTGGCATTGCCGTTGGTATAGGCCGTAATCGTTATTTTGGCGTAACTCGTTCCGTCTTGCGCGCCGGAATTCGGGTAGGCAAAAGTGGTAGTGTTGGTACCGGTTTTAAGCGAAGTCCAATCTTGGGGTACCGTACCGTTGGCCGTTTCAAGCGAAGGATTGGCAATAAGATTGACAGCTTGAGCGTGAACAAGGCCTGCGTTGCCAAAGCCAGCCCAAACCAAAACGGATAACAAAAACAAGCATAATATTTTTTTCATATTCTTTTTCTTTTATTTTATCAAGGCAGAAAACAATTTGTTTGTCTCCGGCCTATTGTTAAAATTAATAAACTATTTTATTGGTCTCACTGCTAATTTCGGTTTATACACTATTATTTTGAAAGATACAACTATTGTTTCCTTTTTTCCCGTATTTTTATCGAAAATGGTACTTGACAAAAATTTAGTCATACTGTAATAATTTTCTCAGCGGAGGTAAGCTCTTTAAAAACTTAAAATACCGAAAAAAAACAAAAGAACAAAGCGAAGGTACGGACTAGGAACAGATATCGGAGATTAGGTGCATAGTGCCCAAGGAGGAATATCGGAATGAAAATATGTTGCGTAGGACTAGGCTATGTTGGCTTGCCGCTGGCAATCGAACTGTCAAAGCATTACGAAGTAACCGGCTTTGACATCGATCGGAATAAAATACGGGAATACCGTAAACTTGACACCAGTGTTAGGTTTACATCCGACCCAACCCAGATCAGCGGCCACGATATCTTCACGGTTTGTGTCCCAACCCCGGTAGATTCAAATAGGAAGTCGGATCTGCGGGCGGTGTTGGGAGCGGCCGAAATTGTGGGAAGGTATGGCCTGACCGGAAAGAATCAGTTGGTCATTCTGGAATCGACAGTGGCGCCGGGAACCACCGAAGGACCGTTTGCTTTTAAGTTAGAGGAGGCATCTGGCCTGGAACGCGGTCAAGACTTCAAGATCGGCTACTCGCCCGAAGTCATTAACCCGGCTGATCCCGAACACACTATTGACAAACTGATCAAAGTGGTAGCCGGTATGGACGATGAAACTACCGAACGTTTGGCGGATTTTTACGGCCGCATTACCAGGACGTTCAAAGCTTCATCGATCAAAGTGGCTGAGGCATCAAAGATTACCGAGAACTGCCAGCGCGATGTGAACATCGCTCTCATGAATGAGCTAAATATGCTCTATCGCGAAATGGGTATAGATATCAAAGAAGTCATCAAGGCCGCCTCGACCAAGTGGAATTTCATCAGGATGGAACCAGGGTTGGTCGGCGGGCATTGTATTCCGGTTGACCCCTACTACCTCATCGACGAGGCCCACAAAGTTGGCTACTATCCCGAACTGCTCATCGCGGCCCGGGAAGTGAACAATTCGGTGCCGCAATACGTCGCGGACATTGTTATCGAAGAACTCCATGGAAAATGCACGAATGTCGTAATATTCGGATTGACCTACAAGCCGAATATCGACGATATCAGGGAGTCGGGTTCGATAGAACTCGCCAATCTACTGAAGAAGCGGGGCTACAATGTCTACGGTCATGATCCAATGCTGACCAGAGAAAAAATCGAAAGTTTGGGTATTAGGCCCTTCGAGGGTCAAAAATTGGACGCTGCGGTTATCACCGTGGCCCATAGCGCCTACCTAATCGATGGGGTTCCCATCAAGGAAGACGCCGACATGGTGGTAGTTGATATGAAAAGAATCTATAAGGGAAACAACCGGTGCGTGGCATTATGAAGATAGTAATTACCGGCGGCGCCGGGTTTATCGGCTCGCATCTCGCGCTACGATATCTCCAACAAGGCGATCAGGTCTTGATCCTGGACAACATGTCCACGGGCAAAAGAGTGGTCAAAGGGGCGGAGTTCGCTCAAATCGACATTCTGGACCAAGTTTCGCTGGATCGCGCGATGAAGGCCTATCAGCCCGACATTGTCTGCCATCTGGCGGCAACGCTGGGAGTGAAAAGAGTCATCGAGCAACCGCTGATGACCTGGGAAACAAACGTTATCGGAACGCTGAATGTGATGAACAGCGCGCGTGAGATTGGAGTTAAAAAAATCCTCAACGTGAGCACGTCCAGCATTTACGGCGATAACGATCGTAATCCGAAACTGGAATCGTTCGCCCCGAATTCCGACGAAGTGTACAGCATCAGCAAAACATCGGCGGAAGCATATTGCCGGTCTTTGTTCGAGGAGCTCGGGTTGCCGGTTGTGACTGTCAGGCCGTTCAATGTTTATGGCCCGTTCCAGGACGCGACGCCCTACGGTTTCGTGATCTGCATCTTCATCCGGAATCTGCTTGAAGGGAAGCCTTTGACCATTTTTGGCGATGGCACCCAGATAAGAGATTTTATGTTCGTGGATGACTGCGTTAACGGAATGATGAAGGTTGTAAACAGCGGAGTCGACGGAGAGGCGTACAATTTGAGCGGACAGCGGCCGATCCAGATCCTGGATTTGGCCCACAAGCTACAGGAAATGATTCCGCCGACCAAATGCCGCGAAATCGATTTCGCACCAAAAAGGCCAAAAGATATTTATCGGAGGTGGGGAAGCAGTAAAAAGATGGAAGGATTGGGATGGAGTCCTAAAATCAGTTTGGACTCCGGATTGGTAAAAACGATAGAATACTTCAAACAGCAAAGCGATCGGAGGCCGGGATGAACCTGGCCTTGGGGAAATACTGGAATGCGCTAAGCAGGAATAAGTTCCTGAATTTTATGATCGGACGAACGGTTGTTCCCGATTTGCCCGACTATAAGCCGGATATAACGGTATTAATAGCCGCGTATAACGAGGAAGAATCGCTTGCGAATACGATCAGAAGCATCCAGGCCCAAAGCTACCTTCCAAAAAAGATAATCGTGATAGACGACTGTTCGACCGATCGGACCGGAGAAATTGCAAAATCGATGGGTGTAATCACCCTTCGAATGGACAAGAACGTGGGTTCGAAAGCCAGAGCCCAAAACTACGCTCTTTCCGGAACGGACCTGGTGGATACGGAACTGTTTCTGACGCTTGACGCCGATACTATCCTGGACCAAGGAGCTCTCGAAAAACTAGTACCGCCATTGGCCGACCCCAAGATGTTCTCGACTTGCGGATTTGTTATACCGCAGATCGTCAATAATTTTTGGAACACGGCGCGTTTCGGCCAATACGTCTACGGAATCGGACTCGCCAAAGAAGCTCAAGACAATATCGGCGTGCCTCTGGTCTCATCGGGATGCTTCTCGCTTTTCAAAACAGCGTTAGTCCGGCAGTTGGGCGGATTTCCCGCCGAAGCGATTATCGAAGATATTCCGCTGACCTGGAAGGCTTACATCGCAGGCTACAGTGTCAAGCTCGTACCGAAAGCGGTATGCTATCCTATAGATCCCGCGACCCGGGAGGTATACATTAAACAGTGTTGCCGGTGGCAAAGCGGCATTTTCCAAAGCATGGCTTTATACAAGTGGCAGCTGTGGAAAAAGAAGAGGCTGGCCCTACTGCTTTATTGGTATGTGCTGTCAGGACTGTTAATGCCGTTAGCTTACTTTCCGGTTGCCGCGTATATCGCCTATTCACTGGCGACGGGCGCGTCGATCCCGACTGCGTTGCTGTTCTGGGTAGGGTTTGACCTATCCCTGACGTTTTTGTATATAATGTATGGAGGTGTCAAGTACTACGGGTATAGAAAATCGTTTAAAGCCTGGTTGTTTTATTGGGCAATTGCGCCGGTCGACGGCTATATATTCCTGAAAACAATCTGGAATGAATGGATTTTGGGAAAAAGACTTACAGTGTGGCACAAAGGACACTGAAAGGTTAGGTGATTGAAACGTCTTCTATGATACCGACGCCGAACACGCTTCTATACATAGCGTGCAAATATCCGATACTGCTAGTAATAGCAGTTATCAGCGGCGGAATATATTACGCACCGTCGGAAGTTAGTCAGGCGGTGCTAGAGAACAACACGACAACCTTCCAAGTGGCTGATTGTTGCTCGGACGCGCCCCTAATCAACGGAACAGCCGATCTGAGCAACTGCACTTGCGACAATACGAGAATCATAAGCCAGGAAGAATTGAAGAGGAGCGAGGTGCCTGTAATTTTTAAAACAAAATAGGCATCGCCTAATGGAAGTTAATAGGTCGAGAATAATCTCGACCTTTTTATTTGTCTGGCAGAATACCTCGCGGCTTGCCGCGGGGTAGTTTACTAAACTCGCGACGGCCCATTGCCGTTTAACAGAAATCAGGCTCCTTCTAAGTAGTTGACAAAACTAGCCAATGTATTGCAAAAAATGCGTTTTGTGTTAGTTAATGGGTAGTTCTTCTAAAAGGAGGTAATGAATGCGTGGAATTGTAGCGATCATCTGCTTGCTCCTATGGGTGTTGATCATTGGCCCGGGGCAAAGCTTGGATATTAGAACGGAAAAAGCTGGATTTGCCGATCAAGGGAACAATTCCGATCGGACCAGTTCGATCGAACTCGGCATCTACGAGATTTGTGGTTCCAACAGTCGTTGCGATCCCGAAGAAGGGGTCACGGAAGTCAAAAAAATGGGCGCCGACTCGGTTATAGTTACGGCTATTGAAAACGATGTTAAGAAACACAAGACCCTGGCTTACTACGATTCGCTTTTTGTGCCGCTGGCGGGGGATTCGCCGCAAAACTATTTCAATAGAACGGTTGCGGCGGCCCATGCTAACGGTATGAAAGTGTACGCCCTTGTCAATCTTCCGCAAGAGCAATGGCTGGCCGATCATCCCGACTGGATTTCCGTCTACATGAACGGGAAGCCGAGTGATACGTATCTGGACACGTATTTCTACCGGATCGTGCCTCCTTCAAGGGTGCTGGTCGAGCCGGAATGCCTGGAAGAGATGGAAGGAATTTTTGATGAACTTGTATTTTTGGGGGTTGACGGAATAGACGTAAACGATAATTTCGAATTTCCCTGCTGGTACATTACGAAAAACGATACGACGCTTTTGTCCAGCTATGATAATTTTACCCTGTCCAGGTTTGAACGCGACATGGGCCGTAAAGTTCTCGGAAATACGACGGTTGAAAAAGCAAAGTATATTTCCGACCATGATGAAATCAATTACGACTGGATAGTCTGGAGGGGAAAACAGGTTACCGATCTCTTAGCCGGGTTCCAAAACATGATAACCAAAGCGGGGAAATTGGAGTTCCGGCCCCATCTGTTGATCGGAGATTGGGTGTACGTTTCAAACGGTCTGGATTATTACAAAATAGCCGAAAACGTGGAAACCCTCTGCGTAATGATAGCCAACGAAGTGCCCATCAAGGACGTTCCCGGATTTTTGAAGACTTGTCGGGAGACGAAGCCTAAAAAAATGGCCGCATCGGTCTACCTTTACGACATCGGTCCCAAAGACGGGGGCAAGCTTGAGCAGAAGATCGATATGGTGGTTGCCGGAGGCGCCACTACCGTCAATGTGTTCAGCTACAACGATATTCAGAGCAAGAATTTATCAAGCACGATAACCGAGGTTTTTACCCGGGTTCATGCGAAATATTCCAAAAGGCCGACCAACGTCGGTTCTTTTTTTACCGATAATATCAGACAAAATACGGCCGGCAGAGCGAGTTTTAAAGAATACGAAAAAGATCGGCGATTTCGAGCAAGTCCATAAGGATCTTGATTTTGATTCGGAATCTTTCAAATAAAACAAAAACCGCTGGTTTGGCGGTTATCAATATATGGGAAGCGCGTCAGCTTCTGTGTCCGACGGTATTTTTCACCGTGGTTAGGGCAAGGAGCGGATCCCTGGTCATATCACTATGGAATTGGGTGATGGTGTGGGGATGCGAATTCCGGTGGTACCAATCCCATTCCTTATTGGCGTTCAGCTTCTGGAGGGTATTGGCATCGTCCATTACGCCGCTATTGTTCTTTTCGTAGTCTGCATTCAGATCGGTGGCGCTAGGTAATTTCCGGATGTCTAGAGGCGTAGTGAAATTTTCAGCCAGGTCGTTCGATTGGTTTCTCAAAACACCAAAGACCCTTTCGCCATCGGTCGCGGCGTTCCAGGTTCCGAGCGGACTGACATAGAGCACGTCGGGGTTGACGGCCGGTACGAAGCTGTAGAATTCTTCGCGGCTTGCCAGTGTTCCGCTGAGATCCAGAGCGGCGGACATTGTCGCCAGGCTTAGAAAGGCCAGGCACAAAAAGACTATCTTTGTTTTTTTCACATTGATCCCTCGTTTCAATTTCGGCTCGAAATGAGCTATATACTTTATAGATTAAAACCCTATTTATGTCAATATCGAAGGGATTCACTCCATCAGCGTTTTACTTTTCCCGTTTTTTTTAAACCAAATTAAGGCGTCGGTGAAAAAGAAAAAGAGGTTTACCCTCTTTAAGAACAACGTATTCCAAAAACGATTCCGGCCCTTGAAACCCGCCAGCCAAGCCATCAGGACCCTAACGGGCCCTTTTAACATTAACCCCTTACTGGAACTGACTGTCAAAAAGGGAGAGCGGAATACCGGCCTGGCCGGCGGATGAAATGAAATCAAGTAAAGCCCGGCGGCTTTCCGTGGTTCTAAGATAGCTCCAGTCAGTTGCTTCTTGCGACTCTCTTTTATCTTGGGCGAATAAATTGATGAATACGCTAAAGCCCTGCGATCGCGTCGCTATGGCCTCGCCCAAAATTCCATCCAGCATCGAACCGCGCTCGGCATCGGTCAGGGAAACAATTTTTCCGTTTCCGGCCCGGGCGGATGAATAAGTGCCGGTATTGAACCAGACCGAATTGATGCCAAGTGTCGCGGCGCAATGGACGGCCAATTTAGAATCGAGGAACAAAGCAGGGACATTGGCGGTTTCCTCCGCGTCCGGGTCT
>CAINCQ010000010.1 GCA_903847095.1 uncultured bacterium | reverse complement strand
TCAAAGGTTTTTTGTTTCGTGGTTGTGAAATAAAAGCCTTCGTAGTATCTCGCTTTTGCTTGCTGTGCAAATAAAAACCCCTGGATCGCTCCAAGGGTGTTATTTTATTATTCCTCGATGTCTTCTTCCTCTTCTTCCAATTCTTCGATACTTTTTACTTCATCGTCGCTTTCTTCCACTTCCTCCTCGTCGACGAAGTTATCGTCATAATTTTCTTGAAAGGATGACAGGATTTTCAATTTATCTTCGATCATATATATGTAGGACCGGTGAGCCGCCTGCCAGTGGTGGTATCCGGTCGCTGGAGGTTCCTCCGCAGTGGCAATGGCTTCGCGGGGGCATTCGAGCTTCAAAAAACTTTAAATGATTTTATCTTTTTACGCTCGAAATTTTAACCGAAAAAACAATTTCGACCTTTGTTTTTATTGAACCATTTTCTTATAATAATTTTCCAGCCGTTTTTGTCAATAGGGGAGAACCATAGTTATCCACAAATCAAAGAATTCGGAAATATATTCGGTAAAAGGGCAGATGATCATCGGCCGGTTTTCATTTGCCCAGATAGGCCGATTAATGCTAAAAAGGATATATTCAGCTCTAGGCTGAATTGACGATGTCTAATACGAAAGTCCGCGATGAAATTTCCAAAAATAAAAAGCTTTAATATCTACTTCGCGCTTCTCGCCGGGGTTTTTTTTGTGGCCGCCATGAATTTCACGGTATTAGGGCCTATCGTAAAGAATTTCGTTTATACGGCGACTCAGCCGGCGCAAAAAATGACTTGGGGTCTCGGGGCCCGGATATCCGGAGGCTTGCGGGACCTTTCTTCCGTTCAGAACGCGCTTAAGGAAAATCAGGATTTGCGTGCCACGATCGACCGGTTGCGGGCCGATAGCTCCCGGATTGGAGAACTGGAAAAAGAGAATGAAACCCTGAAAGAAGCTTTAAATCTTGGTTTGGACAAAGAATATGATTTACGGATGGCCGAAACGTTTGGAATGGATATGCTAAGCGACAGTTTGATAATCGACAAAGGAGCTGATGACATGATTGAAGTCGGCTTTCCGGTCGTAACTTCCGATAAAGTGGTCGTGGGGAGGATTTCCAAGGTTTATAATAATTTTTCCAAGGTTGATTTGATCAGCAGTAAAAATATGGCTTTCGACGTTAATGTATCGGGTAGCGACGCAAATGGTTTGGCCAGGGGCTTGGGCGGGCTGGGCCTGATGCTCGATCTTGTTCCCAAAGAGATCGAGATGAAATTGGGAGCGCCGGTCACGACCAGCGCTTTGGGTGGTATTTTCCCCGATGGATTTCTGGTTGGCACGATCGAATCGGTCGATAAGAACGATGTCGAAACATTCCAAGTGGCAAAAATAAAACCGGCTTTCGAGATAGAAAAGATCAAAGAGGTCTTCATCATTATCGGTTATAAATTCAAAGAGGACCAAACGAAAAGCGTTGATAAAGCCCGAAAAATCAATTAAATATTTCTCCAAAATAAATTTTCCCGTATTCTACGGGACCAGTGATACAATGAGCGCAAAGATCGTTTTTATCATTTTTCTTCTCTGTCTGCTCGCCCTGATCCAAATGGGTTTTTTGGCTCGATTGGCTTTGATAGGCGGTTCTTGGCTGCGTTATTTCAATATCATTATCGTCTTTGTCGTGATCTTTTCCTTTTTTGAACGGCGAAAAGAAAATGCCAGTTTTGTCGCGGCTGTTTTCGGCGGTGTTTTACTGGATTTTTACTCGGAGAATTTTTTTGGTTTCTGGGTTTTAATTTTATTGACGATAGTTTTTTTAATTAAATTCGTATTAAGAAAATATGTCCGTGTTCCGACTTTTTGGTAATAAATCTTCCAGGGGAAAAGTTTTTTTTAAACACCGAGAGGACATCGAGCCGCACGAGATCTTTTTGGATAAGATCGCGAAAAAGAAGGAAGAAAGACTCGATATGGATGAAAAAAAACTGGATATCCCCCTGTCGAAAAACTCGGTTTTTCTGCCTTTTTGGGGCGCAATTTTTGTCTTTATCGTGTTTTTTTTGAGATTGGTCCAATTGCAGGTGATGCATGGCGCCGAATATTCGTCCCAGGCAGAGAACAATAAATACATTTTTTATAAAGTGCAGGCGGACAGGGGTATAATTTTCGACAAGAATTTCAAACCCTTAGTGGATAACGTCTCTACCTTTGATTTGGTTTGCGACTGGGCTTCGACACCCCAAAACGGGGGGGACAAAGATCGATTTATGGTTAGTCTTTCCGATATCTTAAAGGTTCCGCTAGACCAGGTCGAAAAAAAATTCAATGATCATGAAGCGACCATAGCGGAAAACCTTGACCATGAAGCATTGGTCGTCATGGAGACCAGGATCAATGAATTCAGAGGTTGCGAAATAGGCAAGCGCCCGATCCGGAAATATACCGGCGATCAAAGTTTGTCTCATTTGCTGGGTTATATGGGAAAGATCGAACAGGAAGAATGGGCAACCCAGAAAGATCTTTATTCCATTTATGATTATATCGGCCGTACCGGTCTCGAAAATTCATATGAGCCGGTTTTAAGGAAGAATCCCGGACAGGTGAGGGTTGAGCGGGACGCGAAAGGTAATATTATTTCCAAGAATATTTCATCCTTGCCCGAATCGGGGAAAAGCGTGGTTTTGTGGCTCGATCTGGATTTGCAAAAAAAGTTGGCCGCCGAAATGCAAAAACAATTAAAAATCCTGGGTCTGAACAAGGCGGCTGCCGTGGCCATCGATCCAAAAACCGGCGGCATCCTGGCGATGGCGTCCTTTCCCGAATACGACGACAATGCTTTTTCCGAAAGCGACACCAAGGAAGTTGCTAAACTTTTGAACGATCAGAACAATCCGTTGTTTAACCGGGCCATAGCCGGCCAATATCTTACCGGTTCGACCATCAAGCCTTTGGAGGCTTCGGGCGCGTTGCAGGAAAAACTGATTAGTGCCGATAAAACAATCAATTGCCCCGGAAAATTAGTCATACCCAACAAATATCATCCCGAGCTCAGCCAGACTCTCAACGATAATCATACGCATGGTTTGACGGATATGCGTAAGGCGATCGCCGAATCCTGCAACGTTTATTTCTGGACGATCGGAGGAGGATGGAACGACCAACAGGGTTTAGGACCGACCAGGATCAAGAATTATCTGTCGCTTTTTGGCTGGGGAGGGGAGACCGGCATCGATCTTCCCGGGGAGGCCAGTGGTTTTATTCCGGATCCGGCTTGGAAAAAAGAGAAATTCCTGGGAACTCAGGATCAGAGTTGGACCGATGGCGATACCTATAATATGGCGATTGGACAGGGCTTCATCGGCATTACGCCATTACAGGTGGCCAATGCTTTTTCCGCGATCGCCAACGGGGGTATTCTTTATCAGCCGCAAGTCGTGCAAAAAATAGTCGATTCCAAAAGAAACGTCGTTGAGGAAAAAAAACCGTTGGCCATCCGCCAAAATTTTATTGACGCGAAAAATCTGGAGGTGGTGAGGGAAGGGATGAGGCAGGCAGTGACCGGAAAAAACAGCCCGCTGGCATCTTCGGTGATTTTGAACTCGTTGCCGGTTGCCGTCGGAGCCAAAACGGGGACTGCTCAAGTGCGCAAAGACGCGTATGGCAAGGACATAATGAACAGCTGGGTTACGGTTTTCGCGCCCTACGACGATCCCCAGATCGTGATTACGATCATGATGGAAGATGTGCATGAAGGGCAATTGGCCGTTCTTCCGGTCGCCAAAGCAGTGTTGAACTGGTATTTCGGTCCCAAGGAAAAACCCGGCGAATCCGGCCAGACAGCATTGCCTTTAGCGCCGGAATCGTCTTCGGCTACGACAACGGAAGGGGAATGACGGGCGGATAAAACCGGCGGTAGAGCCGGAAAACAGGGCGTTTTAACCCTTGACAAAACAGGCAGTTTATGCTATAATTAAGGCATAGAATCGAGGCGACTCACATGATTGGAAAGATTAGCAAGATTATGATAATTGTGGCTCTTTTGATCGGAGCCAGCACCGCAATGAGTGAACAGCAGTACAGGGAGATCTTTCCTAATACATCGGTTTCCGAGCTCTGCGCCGCGAAGCCGGTGAGTCTGGACCAGTTCGTTGGTGCGATGCAGGCCATCGCCGACAACGAAGCAGGCCGGAAAGCATTTTTCGACCCGGCCCCTAACACTTGGGACCATGCCGTAGATATCCAGAGGCATTTCGAAGAACTGGCCGGGACAAAGGCCGCAGGAATCAGCATCGGGATTGCCTATACGCATGGCAATGCCGAGGGATATGTAGTTGCTCCCGGAACAAGCGGTAACTTCTACGTGTGCAGCGTTGCCAGCATCGAGGCAGGAAATGCCACGGTGCAAGTCTGCAACGCAACCACGCAGAACCCGGTCTTTCAGGGAATGATCTTCTAAATGTTGACGGAAAACCGTCAACTTTTTCGTTACTTTTATCGTTTAAAAATATCCGGTCAATAAAAGAGCAGTTGCTTTCAACTGCTCATTGTTGCGATTCAACACCTCCAAGGCTCCTTAATTTTTCGGCTGTCGTGCCGATGTCGAAGAAAGTGCCGCCCGCGTCGCGGACAAGCTGTTCGATCTCTCTGACAAAGTACGCGTTCATATGGCCGTTCGGGGCTTGTTCGCAGGTTTTGACCAGTTCCTTGGCCCTAATGATCCGCGGATCGTTTTCCAGGTTATCCATTTTCAGCCTCCTGAATTTTAAAAAGGATATCGCGTGACATCCTTTACTGGTTTGACCGTAACATAAATTTAAATATAAACAATGTCTAATCTTGACAGATTTAATTCTTTTTGTTATAATATAACAAAAGTTCTTTGATCAGCGAGGAGGTTTAGCGATGAAGAAAATGTTTTTATTGGCAGTGGTTTTCCTGCTGTTGGCGCTGTTTGTAACGTTTCGCTGGGTACCGGCCGGCTGTATGGGCTTTTACCAGCAGGGCAACGAAACGGTTTTGGTTAACGAGTCGAATGCGGTTTTCTTTATTGGGCCGTATTCACATTTTCAAACCGTTGATCTGACAACCCGGGAAGGCGTTTTTTTCCGGGAGATCCTAACACCGTGCCCGTTGTTACCATTGGCAACATACGAGGTTAGGGCGATCTATTGCCTTGACCGAAAAGGCGCCGCCAAGAGTTACGCAGCTTTTGAAGGGCTCGGTAATGTCGATGATGTCATTGCCGCGATGGTTAAGCACGTGTCGGAAGCCAATTCAGACGATGTTTTAACTCGTGATGCTTATGCATCCGATTGCGACTCAGCCGAACTGATTGAAAATGTGCCAATCCAGGTGGAGCAAGATCTTAAGCAGAACATATCTTCTAGCCTGGAAAGATATGGCATTAAGTTGGTCGATGTCAAAATTCTGAAAAAAAATGTGTTGGCGGGCGGGGTAACTAAAGCTATAGAAGACAAAATTGCGGCCGAAAAAGCAATGCAGGAAGCCCAAAAAGAGGGATTGGATGTCAAATCGTCCAAACCGCTTACCGTTCAGTCAAGTTAAAGCCCGGATTGGGCTTTTCTTTTTGGAAAGTTGGCAAATATCCTCAAGGCTTAAACTTGACAGATTTATTATATTTTGTTATAATCTAAAAATGTTCCCGTATGTAGGTGGTGTGACATGAAAGGTATGCGAATAATAGGGCTAAGTATTGTCCTCGTAGGGTTTTTATTCCTGTTGGGGAATCTGGTTTATTATGTCCCAGAGGGTCAGACGGCTGTTTATCTGGCAAATACGCCGTTTCAGCAAGTCGTTAAAACGGGTTCAGGGCCGGGATTGGTTCTAGCCTATGATGCCTTTATGCCGGTGGATCTCATCGAGGGTCCGTTGGACAAAAACCTGACTTCTAGAATCGAATATGACCGAAAGGTAAACCGCACTTACCGCCGGCATTATTCAGGAGAAGCGACTTATCGGATTATGCCGGATAATACCCCGGAATTATACGGTCTTTACGATCTATATAGGCAATCTAAAGACCTAAAGGCAGTATCTGATAAGTTGGTAAATAGCCTCTTCGAGAAACACTTGAATGATTTGCTGGACCAGGGCGTCAATTGTTCCAAAGGGGATATTGGTGTTTGCGAGAAGGCTTATCTGGAGAAAGGTGAGTACGAGTTTCTTAAGCCAAGCTTGGCTAATTATGGAATACACCTTAAAAACCTAAGTGTGGATTCGTTTCCGGCTTGATTGAGGAATTCCACCGGCGATAGCTGGAAAATTATGTCATGACCCGAACAAACGGGTCTTTTTTAATAAGGAGATTTATTTTTTTAAAAAAAGAGCATTTAAATGCTCTCATAATCCAGCCAGCGGCCACTGCCAAGGCAAAACCATATCGGTATTTTCAAAGATCGGAAGATAGCTGCTGAAGGCGTTCCAGGGCGCCCAGCCACCTTTGCGATCGGTATCGGGCCATTCCCATTGCTTGGCTTTTTCCGTATCGAGGACAGACCTTTTTGAGAATTTAATGCCGTTGACCGTTTCTGGTTTCGCTCGGAATTGCCGGCCGTCCGGAAGGTTTTTGGGCCGCCAAGTTTCTTCGGCGTCGGATAAATACACTTCGCATATCATATTAACACCTTTGTTGAGACAGTCTGGAAAAAGCGCACGTAAATATCGTTTGCGGTTTGTTTTTCCGCGAAAAAGAAAAAACCGTTACCGGTTAATGCTAAAAGGGAAGGGAACGGATTTTTTAAAATGATTGTCCGTTCCCGTTCCAGTATCGGTCGGGGTTTCTAGAATTCCATTATTCGTTTTTTTTCTAGCTCTTTGCCGATTCCCGCTAGGAAGCAGCCAAGAACCATTGTCGCTATGAATCCCCAGCCTCGGTATTCAGATGTCAATATCAAGCCGGCGATAATGTAGCCTACGGCTACGATCAGTATGATCAAATTTATCACCGTATTCTTTATGACATTCATAAAGAATTTCTTCACCCCGTCTTTAAAGGGTCCCGTTTCGCTTGGTAGGCAAACCGTCATCTAATCACCGTGGTTATCATATATTAAAAATTTTAATTTGTCAAGATTGGCTTTAAGCTGAATTCGTAGTATTATTAAACTTGTCTTCTTATTAAACTTATTAACTTATCAGCTTATTTATGGCTACTTCAGATGAATTAAGGAGCATAAGGATCGAAAAACTTAAGGACCTGGAAAAATCCGGGTTTTCGGCGTATCCGATCGATTGCAAGCGGACCCACCAAATCGGAGGCGCGCTTTGCGATTTCGACAAACTGTTGACCGACCTTTTTGAGGTAGCGCTCGTCGGAAGGATCAGAAACGTTAGGGGGCATGGCGGGGCCACGTTCGTGGATATCGAGGACGGTTCGGGGAAGATCCAACTTTTTTTGAAAAAGGATGGTTTGGGAGAAAAAGGTTATCAAAATTTTCTCGACCATTATGACATCGGGGATTTTATCGAGGTTAAAGGCGTTCTTTTTACGACGAATCGGGGCGAAAAATCCGTCGAAGTCCGTGATTATAAAATGCTGGCTAAAAGTTTACGGCCTTTGCCGGAAAAATGGCACGGTTTGCAGGACGTGGAGGAGCGTTTCCGTAAACGTTATCTGGACCTGCTTTTCAATGACGATATCAAACAAAAGTTCGTGGTTCGTTCCAAGATCATTAAGACTCTGCGGGATTTTATGAATGCCAGTGGTTTTATGGAAGTGACTACTCCCACTCTCCAGCCGCTTTACGGAGGAGCTTCGGCGCGTCCGTTCAAGACGCATATGCACGATCTGGATATTGATCTTTATTTGCGTATCGCTCCCGAGCTTTATTTGAAGCGCTTGTTGGTCGGAGGATTCGAAAGGGTTTTCGAATTTACCACCAATTTCCGGAACGAAGGAATGGACCGGGAACATAATCCCGAATTCACGGTTTTGGAAGGTTACGCCGCTTATAAAGATATTAAGTGGTTGATGGGTTTTACGGAAGATATTTTCGAAGATCTGCTCGAAAAGGTGATCGGAAAAAATGAGATCGAGTGGAAAGGGGCTCCAATTAAGTTTGAAAAACCGTTTGCGCGGGCGCGTTTCAATGATCTCCTCAAAAAATACGCCGATCTTGATTACGCTTCACACAACAAGGAACATTTCTTAGCGAGAGCCGGAGAACTTTCCGTAAAAGTTGAACCGGGTATCGAAAAACCGGGCATTGCCGACGAGATTTTTAAAAAGATCGTTAAGCCCGAGCTGATCCAGCCGACTTTTGTGATTGATTGGCCGGCCGATATTTTGCCGTTGGCAAAAAGGCTGCCCGAGCATGATGGTTTCGTCAGCGCGTTTCAGTTTTTTGCCGGAGGATTGGAAATGGATAAGGCCTTTTCCGAACTCAATGACCCGATTGACCAGTGCCAACGTTTCAAGGCGCAGGAGAACCGCCGCGCCAAGGGTGACGAAGAAGCCCAAAGGATGGATGAGGATTTCATCAAGGCTTTGGAATACGGAATGCCTCCGGCCGCCGGTTTCGGGATAGGCCTTGACCGTTTAGTGATGTTTTTAACCGCCTCTAACACGCTTCGCGAAGTGATTTTGTTCCCGACCATGAAGCCTCGCGCCAAGGAAAGCAATGAGAGAGGCGCGTGCACGGTCAAGGACGGTTCCGCGGGCGCGGATGATGAAATTGGAATTCAATAATTTTTTAATTATTTTATAGACCACATCTTGTCAGGAACATAAAGTAATGAGGAGTCCAGAGGATACTTCCTCTGG
>CAINCQ010000009.1 GCA_903847095.1 uncultured bacterium | reverse complement strand
CGGCAAACGCGATGTTCTCACCGGAATCGTCCGTCGGTTCGATAATCACCAGCGGTTCGATCCGGTACGTTTCAAACTCCCGGATCAGCGAAGCCATATCTTCGGCCATCGGGCCCGCTTCGGAAACGGTCCGGGGGAAATAGGTAAAAACCATCAATCGGCCGAAAGCTGGCGAACCGGAAAGCCGGCGATATTCACCGAGCAAACGCAATTGTTCGTTTTGCGCGGCGGCGAGATTGGGAAGAGAGGCTGGTGGCGGGTTTACGGGCGCGCTAATTGCTACCGATGAATCAACGGCCGGGACGTCAACGGCCGGCGCGGCCGGCTCCGAATTTTTGCCAACAACGTTCGCCCGATCATCGGCTTGAAGCGGCGCAACCGGCGGTTCCGGCAACTTACCGGCCAAGGGTTTCGAATCGGCTTTGGTTAAAGATTCGGACGGAAGAACAGGTAAAGGCAAAATTAAGCGACGCTGAACAAACCGAACCGCCAACGCGGCTGCCGCGATGAAGAATACGATCATGATGGTCCAAAATAACCTTGATCTTTTCATTGGTTCAAAAAACTCTCCGACGGGCGGAGAGTTTTTTCTGATGGGCCCGAAACTAGGAACCGATGTCCGCCAAAGCGACGGATATTGTTTCGACCTTGATCCCGGAATTTTTAATGATTTGCATTTGCGGTCCGAAATTGGCCAGCGGCGTATCATAATCGCCTAAGGCCCCGTTAACGGTAGTGGCCGGATCGGCAACCCGGTGGTAGACAATAACCAGCCAAAGATTGTTCTTTTTGGCTTCATCGATCCAGCTTTGATATTCCGCCAGGGTCGTCCCGGCCAGCATGTTCTGCACCTTGATACGCAGAGGATCAAATCCATCGGTCATATTATAACCGGCATCAACGGTACGGTGGGACTGGTAAACATTTTTAATAGCATTTACAACAGTATCGTCATACGCGCCGTAAGGCGTCGCGAAAGTTTTAACAACCGTTCCCGCCGGAAGAAGACTCTCCAAATAGGTTTTTGAATCGGTCAATTCCTTATTAAGAGCGGCCGTAGACAGCCCAGTCAAATAAGGATGGGTAACGCTGTGGGAACCGACTTCAAAGCCGGCGGCGGCAACGGCTTTAACGGCATTCACGCCCGCTTGGCTGAAAGCTATGCCAGCCGACGAATTGCCCTGTATGTACTGGGTGGCAAAATAATAGGTGGCGTTCAATCCGTCACTCATCAATGTTGGCAAAACGGTGCCGACATTGTCTTCCCAGCCGTCATCGAAAGTCAAACTGACCACGCCGTGGTCAAAGCCCGACGGAACGGCTTTTTGCAAAGCATAATCGTCGGTGGCCAGCCAGCCGGCTCTCTCGATCAAATGGTACACTTCCATAGTCTTCGCGTTGGCCGGAACCTGCACAATGTCAGAAAAGGCCGTCCAGGTCGAAGGGGACGATGAGGCCGCGCGCAAATCCAGATAAATATCAGGCGTAGTGGTATTGCCCGTGGTAAAATGAGCGACTACCCTCGTGTCGACATTTGATTCGTACCAGTCAAAAAATTTATAGTATTCGCCGGGAACGACCGCGATGCTGTCGGTATTCCAGCGCGCGTCTCCATCGGTATAAGTGTTGATTTGGATTTTCACTCCGCGCGAGGACGAACGGCCGATACCGGTCCCGTATGAATATACGAGAGCGTTGCCAGTGGTACTCCAGCCGCTCTGATACCAGTGGGAAGGCAACAACGGATTGGCTTGAGAAACGGTTTCCAGGTCGCCATTATTGATCAAGTTGGTCGAGACCGGAGCAAGCGTTACGGAATAATCATCCGTTTCCAACCAGCCTACGCCATCGATGAGGTGGAAAATAGTCATGGTTGCGGCACCGGAGGGAACCGTAATGAAATCACTGTAGAGTGCCCAGTTCGTTGAGGAGGCCGCCGCCGGACTCAGGTCGATATACTGCTCGTTGAATGTGCCATTAGTGGGAAACCAGGCAACGACCCGGCTCTCGATATTTGCTTTGTAATGATCGGAAACTTGGTATTTGACGCCAGCTTTGACAGGCTGCGGATCAAAGTACCACTTCGCGTCCCCATCGGTCTTATAAGCGGTTATTTGAGTTCGGGCCGCTTTGGCGCCCGCGTATCCCGCAACCGGATAAGTCGAAGTTGCCGTAATGCCGGAAGTGGACCACGCTTCAAAAGTCCAGTTAGCCGGTCTGTTGACATCGGTTGAATTTGCGATTTCAAGCGAGGGATTGGGTACCAAATTATTGGTGTCGATGATATTCGAAACGGAAACGGAAATTGCCGGCGAATTACCGGTATTGCCGCTGTTGTCGGTCCCCCGCGCTGCAACAGTATGCGATCCGTTGGATAACGAATTGGTATTATACCCAAGTGAATACGGCGCCACGGCAGTTGAGCCAACCGATTTGCCGTCGATCAGAAATTCAACAAGTTTTACCCCGGACGTCGTCGCGCCATTCACAACCGGATCGGTCGCGGACGCCGCCAGATTGACCGAACCCGACAGTTGAGAACCGGCTACCGGACTGGTAATCGAAACGATTGGCGCGGTCGTGTCGGGATTGACTGCCGAAACTATCCGGAAACTAACGGAGGTTGAATTGGTCGTATTACCGGCAGCATCACGCGCCACGGCCAGGGCCGAGTGCGTACCGAGCGCAACGCCGGCGGTACTCCAATCCAGAGCGTAGGGCGCCACCGTGTCCTGAGCGCCATAAGTAGTGCCGTCAATCATAAAGGAAACGCTGGCCACGCCGACGTTGTCGGAGGCCGTCGCTGCCAGACTCAGAGAGGTGCCGGTCACTACCGTTTGGTTTAAAACCGGCGAGGTAAGCCGGACGGTCGGAGGAGTATTGTCGGTAGGTAAAGCCGCGACCCGGAAATAAACAATGGTCGAATTGGTCGTATTGCCGGCGGCATCGCGCGCCACGGCCCTGACGGAATGGGTTCCGATAAAGGCGCCGACACTGCTCCAGCTTATCGAGTAAGGGGCGGTCGTATCTTCGACGCCATAATTCATTCCGTCAACGACAAACCGGACTCCGGCCACGCCAACGTTGTCGGAGGCGGTCGCGGCCAAATTCAGAGAGGTCCCGGTCAATACCGACTGATTTAAAACAGGAGAAGTCAGGCGGACGGTCGGAGGAGTCTTGTCGGTCGGCAAAGCCGCGACCTTAAAATAAACCGTTGATGAATTTGTCGTATTGTTCGAGGTATCACGCGCCACGGCCCTGACGGAATGGGTTCCGATAAAGGCGCCGACACTGCTCCAGCTTACCGAGTAAGGCGCGGCCGTATCTTCGGCGCCATAGTTCATTCCGTCAACGACAAACCGGACACTGGCCACGCCAACGTTATCTCTGGCGAGCGCCTGAAGAGTCAAAGAATTACCGATCAAAACCGATTGATTGGAATACGGCGAGAAAATACTGACGATCGGATGGGCTGTATCAATAGCCGCCTGAACTTTCGGACCAAAGATACCCAGGGTCATGAACGCGGCGCAAACTAGGACAAATATTTTTTTATTTATTTGCATTTATTTTTTTCCTCCGATATTGAAACTTTTTTTCATTCTACTTGGTTGGATTTTTCTTGTCAATTATTTGAGCTGACCTATTCCTTTCAAACTAAATCAGACATGATCGGACGGCCTTATCCGGAAAACAGCCGAGGGTTCCAGCTTCAGCGAGGTTGAATTTATGGAATCGAACTTTAAAACAAAAACGGCCTGAGGCCGTTTTGGAACAAGTACTGTCATGGCACCGGATTAGGGAGGAAATGAATTAATAACCCGGCGCCACGACAATATTCGTTAGGACATATCTCTGTCGGCGAACCAACGTCCCTAGGACAAAGTCAATATAACGTTTATAGCATGGGACATATTAAATGTCAAATGGCGAACCCTCCCTATCGCAGCGCCCAAATCCCTTATTATTGACAAATTTACTTTTTTGTATATAATAATATCGGTGATCGCATTGCAAAGTGTAGTATTCCTTTATTTGGCAAGCTTTTTGGTAAGCTCGATGTTTATAATGGACGCATTTATCATTGCCCTAACGTTTCACGATTCGGTACTGAAACGCTGGGGCAAGGATGCCGCTTTTGTCAGCACGATCTTTCCGATTATTCTGATGGGATGCGTGTTCCTGACCTATCCGTTCAGCCAATTCTTTCAAGGCTCTTTGGCCTACTCTTGGTTGGCCGGATTAATAGCCGGAATCGTTTTTACCGAATACGTTGTTCTTAAAGAGGGTAAACCTCTTTTTCTTTTTCACCAACGCCTTACTTTTGCCAACGCCTAAATTTATATCGCAAAACGGAGGCAGCGAGACGCCGGATGGAGTGAATCCCGCCGATATTGACAAATGAAGGTTTTAATCTATAAAGTACGTAGCTCATTTACATGCTGAAATTAAAACGAGGGATCAACGTGGAAAAAACAACGATAGCATTTTTGTGCCTGGCCTTTCTAAGCCTGGTAACAATGTCCGCCGCTTTGGATTTGAGCGGAACAAAAGCAAGCCACTCAGAATTCGACAGTTTCTCACCGGCCGTTAAAGGCACAGCAACCAACTCATCGGGAGCAGTTAACGCGCCCGTAAATCCTCCATCGGCCTCTCTTCCCAATCTCGCCACCGCGCAAAACGAACAATTGCGTTTGCTTGGTGAATATCGCCGGCTTTCCGGTTCGCCAGCTTTCGGCCAATTGATGGTTTTTACGTATTTCCCGCGAACCGTTTCCGAAGCGGGCCCGATGGCCGAAGATATGGCTTCGCTGATCCGGGAGTTTGAAACGTACCGGATCGAACCGCTGGTGATTATCGAACCGACGGACGATTCCGGTGAGAACATCGCGTTTGCCGACATTGCCGCCGGAGATTTCGACCCGGCTTTGCAAACCTACTTTGCCAAATTAAAAGAAGAAGGCCTGACCGGAGCGCAACTGGGGTTGTGGACGCCCTTACCCGAACCCAATATTAATGAGTGGGGACCGGCCAATAATGTTCCCGGTGATTTCTCGGCCGCGTTCAACCGGTATGGCGGGATTTTTAAACAATCTTTTCCCGATGGCCGCCTGTCCATCCTGCTCAATGACCTTGCTTACGATGAAAAAGCCGATGACAACGCGGAAACACCGCTTGATCCTTATTTGAAAGGCCTGCGGCCCGGCTTGGTCGCGAGTTTCGGTTTGCAGGGATTTCCAGACCCGGACGCGGAGGAAACCGCCAATGTCCCTGCTTTGTTCCTCGATTCTAAATTGGCCGTCCATTGCGCCGCGACACTTGGCATCAATTCGGTCTGGTTCAATACCGGCACTTATTCGTCCGCCCGCGCCGGAAACGGAAAAATTGTTTCCCTGACCGATGCCGAGCGCGGTTCGATGCTGGCCGGAATTTTACGCGAGGCCGTTGCCGCGCATACACTTGGCTTTAGCGTCTTCATCAATTTATTCGCCCAGGATAAAAGAGAGTCGCAAGAAGCAACCGACTGGAGCTATCTTAGAACCACGGAAAGCCGCCGGGCTTTACTTGATTTCATTTCATCTGCCGGCAAGGCCGGTATCCCGCTCTCCCTTTTTGACAGTCAGTTCCAGTAAGGGGTTAATGTTAAAAGGGCCTGTTAGGGCCCTGATGGCTTGGCTGGCGGATTTAAAGGGCCGATCCGGGGATTCGGTTGTTTTAATTTTTTTGCGGCCTGATTTGCCCGTTAAAGACGGCCTATTGTTTGACATCGACCGTGGGTAACCGATTTTTACCCAATCTTTCGAGTTTGTACCAAGATCCGGTTTTGCCTTTAAAAAAATTGTACGCGGCGACCATAGCGATGATGTTGATGAAATGGTAATACCATAAGCTTTCGATGCCGAAAAGCAGAAGAAGCTTTTTGTTTTCCCGATCCAGGAACAGCGAGTAACCTAAAGTCATCATTTGGATCAAAAGCATCGCCGGGAAGAAGATCAAGACCCATTGGTCCGCGCCAAAAAACGCGATTCTTAAAAGCGCGACAAAAAAGAGAAGAGTGGTAAGCGCGTCTATCCAGGGCGATATCAACACATAAGGAAGGCCGACAAACCCCATGAGGCCGTATTTTTTCTTAAAGACCATGTTGCGGTGTTTTCTCATAATCTGGAATCCGCCAAACGCCCAGCGGTAGCGCTGCCTGATGAAATCTTTGAGGTTTTCCGGCGCTTCGGTGTAAGCGACCGCCTTGCTGTTGTATTCCACCGAATAACCGGCCTTGATCATCGAGATGGTCACGTCCATGTCTTCCACAATCGTATCCGAGGAGTAGCCGCCGATGGTCGATAATTTCGCCCGGTTAAAAGCTCCGATCGCTCCCGAGATCACCTGCATGCATCCCAAATAGGCGAAGGCCCGGCGCTGGACGTTTAAGCCGGTAATGTATTCGATGGCCTGATGTTTATTGAACAGCTTGCCGCGGTTGGCCACCTTTACGTTTCCGCCGACCGCGCCCAGGTCCGGATTCCGGACGAACGATTTGACCAATTCGTTCAACGTGGTTTTGGCGAACACCGAATCGGCGTCTATACAAACCACGATTTCGCCGTCTGACCGGCAGATGCCGTAGTTTAAGGCGCTGGCCTTGCCGCCGTTGGGTTTTGTGAAGTAAAAAACGCGTTTATTGAGGCGGGTCGCGAGCTTGTGGCAGATGTCCAGGGTATCGTCGGTACTGCCGTCGTCAACCAGGATGACCTCGAATCTCCGGTAAGACTGCTCCATCAGGCTGTTCACGCAGTTTTCCAGGGTTTTGCCTTCGTTGTAGCAAGGCACAATGATTGACACGAAGGGTTTTTTGTGGCCGCCGAGCCTCAGTCGCTTTTTTTTCAAGCTGTTCTTGAAATGAAAGGCCGAAAGCGTGCCAAAAACCGTGATTTTGAAAATCAAAACCGCGAGCAGGAAATACGTGGCAATGGTGATGTCATAGGCCAGGTTAGGCATAGCAAACGATAAACGCGCTAAATGGTGTCCTACTACCAAAGAATAAAGAATAAAAGCGCCTCAGTCAAATGCATTCAATTGTCGGATAATGGCAACGGCTTGGCCCGTCGGCGATCTCGCGCCGCCGGCGGGAATATTGGGCTTATTTGCTTTCCGGCGGCGTGTCCGGGTCCGTGGCGGGCGTTTTGATGGCTCTAGGACTTGACAGTTTGGCGGTATACTGGTAAATAGTTAACGCAAGGTTATGTCATTGCCGAATTTTGGGAGGGGTCCGGCAAAATAAGTCCATTGAGCCAAGATCAAACATCAAATCAAAGGACTGCCCACCTAGCGAATTTGCACCCCGCAAACCCAGCCAGTGTTCTTGTTGTTTAAACAACGAGGCCGCCGGCTGGGTTTTTTGTTAACCCCATACCGATCAGGACTCTAAGCTTGCTAGGCTAGCCTCGAATCTTGATCAGTGCGGGTGCTGTATAGAAGCTTGTTAAAAATCCCCAGAAGCTTGGCTTGATAGATACCAAGCTTCTGCGAGATATTTGGCAGTCGATTTACGCCTCGCACAGCTGGAACGTTGGGACATCGGTTTCAACCGTTCCGGTCTTAACAAAGGTCGTGAGGGTTCCTGGTTAAATCGCTTACGCGATTCATCCGGGAGCGGATAAGAAACGCAAAAAATGATAGAAAAAAATCGGGAGGAAATGATAAAAAAATGAATACAAAAATTATTGTTAGCTTGGTAGTTATGGCGGCGGTCGCGGCAGTAGCCGGCGGCGCCACGGTTGCGTATTTCACTGATACCGAATCTTCGACTGTGAACACTTTTGCCGCTGGTACTTTGAATTTGGGATTGGACAATGCTCCGGGGGTAAACCCGACAGGCAGCGAAACCGCAACTTGGGTTGCAAATACATGGGCGCCCGGCGGAACAAAGGACGCTACGCTTTACGTTAATAATGCCGGTACCCTCGGTGCTTCTACGACAAAAATTAGCTTCGATTACGTTTTGACCGATGTGGCCACGCCGGCCTCAGTCGATGCCGGTACGACCGTGCTTGACAATATGATTAAAGCCACTGTTGTTAAATGGAACGGAGTAGATGTTGCTTCCTTAGAGGGGAAGACTTTGGCGCAATTAAAGGCAGCCGGTATTACTGATTTGGGTGCTTTGGCCGCCAATACCGAGCATGGCTTGCAAATTACTTGGACTTTAGATACGGCTGCCGATAACGGCATTCAGGGTGATAGCGTTGACGTTACTTTGAACGTAGCGTTGGGACAGTAATTTTTGCTAAAGAGATAGTTATTTCGTAAGGGTTTGTTGAAAATCTAAAATAAAATGAACACAAAAATTTTTGCCAGCCTCGCCACTATCGCGGTTGTCGCGACAGCGGCTGTCGGCGGAACCATCGCGTACTTTTCCAGCACGCAGGTTTCCACCAACAACATCATCAAAGCCGGCAGCATCAACTTGCAGATCGACCACACCAAACAGACTTACAATGGCGTGGACTGCAAAACTTGTAGTGTTGCCGTTATCTCCGATACCAGCAATATGGTGGTCGCGAAGAACAGCGTTCCCAATACCCCTTACAATGCGGTTTTGGTAACTCCTCTTAACCCTGCTTGGACGGCCAACATTACCGGCGCAACCTGGATCTGGGCAACCAATCCTACGGTAAGCCCGGCGGATACGCAGAATGACACGGCCTATACCTTTGAAAAGACTTTTCAATGGATGGGACCGGCGACCGGAGCGGTTTTAGCCCTCGGTGTAGCGGCTGATAACAGCTATGCGGTCATGTTGAATGGTGTTCAAATAAAGTTTGACAACGGTGAATTCAACTATACTGCGGCCGGACAGGATTCCGTGAATTTGACTCTTGCCACGGGTGATTTGAACCAGGGAACCAACACTTTGTCCATTTCGGTATTGAATATGAAACAAGTGAACGGAAATGCTGGTACCAATCCCGGCGGCTTGCTCTACAAACTTACCATCAATGGTAATTGCGATAGCGACGCGTTCAAAACCACTTGCCAGCTTTGGCAAGCCGGAGATTTCACCAACCAGAAGTTCTTCAACTTCAATGATGTGAAACCCGGAGACTTGGGTGTCAACGTTATCAGCTTGCATGTAACGAGCAACGACGCGTTCGTTTGCATGTACGCTCCTAACCAGATCGCCACCCCGAATCCCGGCCATTTAGCCGACTACATCAAGTTCTATGTTTGGAACGATGACAACGGCAATGGCGTGCAGGACGGCTCTGAATCGGCGATTGGCGGAGTTGACACTCTGGCCCAATTGAACGCTTATTTGGGAACAGTGTTGGGTAATTCCACCAAATACCTGGGCATCAAGTGGTGCTTCGGCGAATTTGGATCCAACTACGACACTTGCAACGGCCTTGGTGCTAACGATCACGGTTACAATCTTGCGCAGAACGACCAGTTGCAAACCGATCTCGGTTTCTACGCGGTTCAGACTCGCAACAATACCGGATTTACTTGCCCGGCCGTAATGCCCGCGCAGTAATTGGTTTCTAATATTGAAGCCTTTCTTTCCCCCAGCTTCTTCGGAAGAGGGGGAAGACAAAGGCGAACATTTCCTTTTCTGCGGAGTGAAAGTTCGGGAAAATCATTTAAAGGTCGGACCAAATCTCTTTCAATTTTAACCAATAAAAAATTAATTAACGCATCAATGAACACAAAAATCTTAACTTCTTTAGCTATTCTCGCCGTTACGGCTACAGCCGTCGCCGGCGGAACCATGGCCCTGTTTCATGACTCCCGGACCGTTGCCGGCAACAAGATCGTGGCCGGAAAGTTTGCTTTGAGCCTCGATAGCCAGTGTCATTACGATGGCCTGGTTTGCGGTGAAAATAACTTGTGGACAGAGGAATCGCTTGGTTCTTCCACCTATCCGGAGCTGATCAATCAGCCTTGTACTTGCACTTGGAGCAAAACAAGCGACCTGGCCGGCAAAATGTTTTTCAATCTTGACGACGTGAAACCCGGAGACAACGGGGAAAGCACCATCAGTTTCCATGTCGACAACAATCCGGCTTGGATCTGCGCCGACTTCACGAATATCAAGAACTACGAAAATTGCTGCACCGCGGCCGAAACTTCGGCTCCGGCCCCCGGCGATTCCACCGGGATCGATAACACTTGCGACACCAGCGTTTGCGCGGATAACGCGCCGGCGTCCGGTGAAGGCCTGGGCGAACTCCAGAAATATCTGAAATTCAATGTTTGGATGGACAACGGCGCGGGCGACCACGCTTGCAACAACATCAAAGACGGAGACGAAACCTATACCGCGACCAACGTTTCGGCCGCGGACGGCATCTGGCCGATCGTTGATTCGTCGGTTGCCAACGCGAAGCCCATTCTTGACGGCTGCGTCGGGATCGAATGGAGCATTGACAAGAATGTCGGCAACATCATCCAGACCGACAGCTTGATGGGCGATATTACTTTTACCGCTTATCAGTCAAGGAACAACCTGAATTTCACCTGCGGCGGAGGGCCGAAGGACGCGACCCTGACGCTTAACAAGATCGTCGTTGGCACCGAGCCCGCGGCTTCGTGGACTCTTAAAGCCGTAGGCCCGGTAACTCTTAGCGCGGCCGGAACGGTATCGGGCACGGTCCCGGCCGGTACTTACGCGCTTTCCGAAACCGGAAGCGTGGCCGATTATACCAACGGTACGGAGTGGCAATGCGAGGGCGGTACGCTGGTCGGCAGCAATTTGACTTTGGCCGACGGTGACGACGTAACTTGCGAGATCACCAACACTTACCACGACCCGGGATCAAAAAAGGGTACGATCGTTGTTAAAAAGACGGCGACCAAAGACGGACAGCCCGATAATGCGACCGTATTTAATTTCACCACGGGCGGTACCGGTTATGACAGCTTTGCCCTGAAGGGCGGCGAACAAAACAGCCGGTCATTGGACGCGGGAACCTATTCCGTGGACGAATCGCTTCCGTCCGGCTGGGTGCGCGACAGCGTTGTTTGTAAGAATCAGGATAATGCAACGGAAACTAACACCGCTATCGGTCTCCAGGAGAACGAGACTGTTACCTGTGTTTTCACCAACAGCTTTACGACCCAGCCGACCAAGGGAACTTTGACCGTCAACAAAACCGTCATCAATGATAACGGCGGAACGAAGATGGCCGACGATTTCTCTTTCACCATCAAAGCTGGCGGTACGGTTTATAGCTTCCCCCAGCACGCGCTTAACGGAACCAAGGATTTTTCCTTGGACTTGGGAACCGCGTTTACGGTGCTTGAGTCTACGGTCAGCGGTTATACCGTTTCCTATACCGGCACTTGCCAGGGAACCATTACGGCCAATGGAGCGGTTTGCAACATCAAGAACGACGACAAACCGGGTACCTTGACCGTGATCAAGCATTTCAATGGTATTCACCCGAATCGCACCTACGGCGACTTTTCCTTCAAGGTGAACGGCGGTAATAGCATCGCGTTCGAGAATGACGGCCAAAACGACATGACCGTCAGCGCCGGAACTTACAATGTTGTCGAGAACTATCGCCAGTATTACAGCGCGGGCTACAATAATTGCTCCAACGTTGTTGTCCCCAATGGCGGTTCGGCTACTTGCACGATCACCAATTCGTATCGGACCTGCAATCCGCAGATCGGCATTACCGAAGACTGCGATTAGCCAAATTTTTTAGTTCGGATTTTTTTCCGCTGCCCCTTTCCCTATAAGGGGCGGCGAATAAAGGATCTGATAAGCCATCGGATTCAAACCCAAAAACATGGACAGGAATAAAATCTTAAACCTAATATCCGGAACGCTCGTGGCGCTGGTTGTGCTGCTGGTTGCGTTGCTGATCTTTTCCAAACTGCCGATACCGGGAAACTTCAAAGTTTTAACGGTTTTATCGGGTTCAATGGAACCGGCCATCCATACCGGCGCGGTTGTGATCGTCAATCCGGCTTCCGAATATGTCGTTGGCGACATCATCACGTTTGGCGAAACCGGCAAGACCGGCATTCCGGTAACGCACCGGATCAAGGAAGAAAAACTGGCGGAAGGTAAAACGATTTACACAACGAAAGGCGATGCCAACGATTCCGCCGACGCGCGCAGCGTGGCTAAAGAGGAGATCCAGGGAAAAGTGCTGTTTTCCCTTCCGTATCTGGGCTATGTCCTGGAATTCATCAAAAAACCGGTCGGTTTTACCGTCATAGTGGTCTTGCCGGCCGTGCTGATCATTATTGACGAAACAAGGAAGATCATAAAAGAGCTGGTCAAGAAACCGGCAACCGAGCCTGTAAAGAAAATTTCGTAAAAAAAGTATGTTCCTATTCACTAAAAAACGTAAAAGGGGACGCCCCCGAAAGAAAAAGCGCTTGCTTACCATCAAGCTTTTTGACCGCTTGGTGGCTTTTGCGTTGATCCTGGCCGTTGATTGGACCGGCTTATCCGCCGTAACCAACGCCCTTTTCTTTGACCGCGAATCGGCTCTCGGCAACATTTTTGCCGCGGGTACCTTGGACCTTACCTTAAATTCAACCAGTTTTGATTTTGGCACCGTCGGCCCAAACGATGTGGCCGTGCAAAATGCCACGGTCGGAAAGAACGGCGGGGAAAATTTCAAATACATCGTTAAGGCCAAAGATCTGACGGGCGACGCCGATTTTTGCGCGAGCCTGCACATCGTTGCCGAAAACAATTCCGTTTCCGAGAATGGCCCGTTATCGGCTTTCGCGTCTTCCGAAAAAAATTACAACGCGGCGGCCACAGGCTGGAAATTCAGTTTAAACACCCCGGCCGTCTACACCAGCGACAAAACCTGCAACTTCAAACTGGTTTTTACCGGCTATTTGATCGATCCCGCAACCGGGTTCACCGATTCCGAAGAAATCAATAGCGTTATTAAATACCATCCGAGCAGCGCTTGCGCGCCCCAAAACGTAAGCTTGCCTTCGACGTTCGACAGCGCTTACTGGATCAGCCAGGCCCAAGCCGGCGGTTCCGTGGGCGGTTCCTTTGCTTTTCCCGCGGCCACGACGAATTTGATTCTTGGCCCGACCGAGATCAAAGGCGATCTGACGTTTGGTTTAAACAATGCCGCTACCATTAACGGACCCATTTATGTCGACGAAAATCTGACGATCGGAGCGGGTACCGTGATCACCCAGGGTTCCAATTTCGGCAATAAGATCGTGCCCATCATCGTTAACGGCACCATTACCATCGGCGATAACGTTGTGTTCAACGGTTCCACCGCTGACGCGAACAAAGGCGTCATCCTTCTAGTTGCCAACGATGCGTTAGCGGCTCCCATTGCCATCGATGTCGCGGCTCATACCGCCGGAACCGGCGATCTGGGTGACGTTGCCTTGTTTGCCAAAGCCGGAAACATTCACCTTGGTGCCGGTCGCACCGTCCTGAATGCGTTCGTGACTACAACTTCGTCATCAGGCAACACAGACTTTTTATCGCCGACCGCGAACGCGAATTCGGGATGGACTAATCCAACTGATGGCTATACAGCAAACGACATCAGAGCTTACGCTGACTCTAGTAGCGATATTGTTCAATACTATAATTTTGGTTTTTCGGTGCCCGCTAGCTCAAACATTACCGGTATACAGGTGCAAACCGAAGGGTATAATTCTGGCAGCCGGCAAGCGGAAGTATCTCTTTCTTGGAATAATGGCACAAGTTATACGACCGGAAGCGGGACCGGGCTTAAAACAACAACTTATCCAACTGATACCACCTCTCCCTATTCGGATGATTCTGGCTTATCGGTTAGCTCTACTGATACTTGGGGTCGTTCTTGGACCGTCAGCGAACTAGCAAATTTGCGGGTTAAGCTGGACGCGACATCCGGAAATAGTTCAATTTTATATGTGGACCAGGTGTCGGTTAAGGTTTATTACACAACTGCCGGACAAACTATTACCAAAGATTCCGGCGCGGTTATTCTAGGTGCAGCACTTCCGGCGCAGGCTGCTTGCGGCCCGAAATTCACGCCCGAAAAGCAAGTTTTTATCAATGAATTTGTTCCCAATGTCGCTGATACGGCAATAATCACAGACACAGGGGTAAAAACGCCCATTCTTTCTGATGGCAGTGGTTTTACGAATCCCGACCGTGCATTTGTTGCCGATAATTCTTACGCGACCGGTACGAGAAATTCATCGCAAAAATACGCTAATTTTGGCATAACTTTACCAAGTATTGCTACTATCAACGGCATAGAGGTTTCTGTAGAAGGCTATAAGGAACAAAGTAGTTCTGTTAATAAATCCTTCGACGCTTCTCTTTCATGGAACAATGGCTCATATACCGCGGCAAAAAATACTGGCGATATGGGAAACACGCAAGACAAAATCGTTATTTTGGGGTCGCCAACCGATACTTGGGGTCGTACGTGGTCAGCGAGCGAATTAAACAATAACAACTTTAGGCTGAACATCACGGCAATTTTCGCGCAAAATGCTACAGCGCCTCTAGATTTAGACAACGTCACGTTAAAAGTTTATTATTCGCTGCCGGCTGGTTCATTCGCGACCGGTTTAACATCGCCGTCGGCTGTAAATCCGGTTTCGGGCCAGTGGACAAACCCGGCTAACGCCTACGCCAATGACAGCGCGGTGGCTACTGATGCCGGAGCTCATCAACAGCAATATTACAATCTGCCTTTATCCGCGCCCGCCCAAGCAACCATTGATGGCATTGAAATTAACGCCGACGCTTGGTCAACCGTAGCTCCATTAAATACCGGCTTAATATCGCCGACATCTCAGGCCGCAACAACCGGCGGGTCGGGCAATGGGTTTGAAGTAAGTCCTCAAAATGCTCTTACTGACGGAAATGGAAATGCTGCTAACATGAACGGAGCAGGCGATAAACATATCTTTGGCGGTTACAATTTTGGCAATTTAACCGGTGCTACAATTAATGGGATTCAAGTTCGACTTGATTGGTGGCTGGACAGCAGTTTATCCTCTAATAGTATGAGTGTTGAATTATCTTGGAATGGCGGTACTACATGGACAAGTGCTCTTAGTACCACGAATGAACCAACTACAGAAACGACTTCTTTGCTCGGAGATTCTTCAACAACGTGGGGACACGTTTGGACAGCGTCCGATTTTGATAATTTTAAAGTTAGATTGACGTCAAACTCCGGTTCTAGCTCTCGCGACTTTTATCTTGACTGGATTCCGGTTACTATTTCCTATACTCCTTCAAATTCCGGCTGCTTGCTTCGGACCGATTTGTCTTGGAATGGCGGAGCCAGCTGGACAAGCGCCAAGGACCAGGTCTTGACCGGAACGTCGCCCGCCTCGCCGTATTATACGATTGGCGGATCGGCCGATACCTGGGGACATGCCTGGACACCCGCGGAATTGGCGAATTTTCGGATCCGCGTTCAGGATGTTGATCCGGGTTCGGATTGCGCCGACACGGCCGTGGCCAATCTTGATTCTCTGCAAGCCAACGTTCATTATTCCATCAATGGCGATGCCGGAAATGCCGGTCTGCCGAATGACGGCGAATGGATTGAATTATATAACGGAAAAGATTCCGATGTTGACGCTACCGGCTGGTCATTGCGTGATTTTAACGGCGGCGTATTGCCGATCACGAAAGATAATACCGTGAATACCGGATACGCCGGCACCTTGACCATCAAAACCCATGGCTACCTGGTGGTCTACCGCGACGGCGACGTTGATTTTGATCTGGATAATACCGACGACACGATCTATTTGAACAACGGCTCGGCCGATATCGATACCGTTCATTATACCTACGCCGGCGGCGCGCCGGTTGACAAGTCTTTTGCCCGCATTCCCGATGGTTCGACCAATTGGATCGATCCCGAAGCTACGCCCGGCGAGCCGAACAATATGTTTATCGTTCCTTACGTGCCCGAGGTGGTGGAAGTATTGCCGGTGATCGATCCGATCGTAGAAATTTTGGATCCGGTCGCAGAGGCCAAAACCGCTTCGACTACGGAAGAAACAGCTGGAGACGCAAACCCGGAAACAAGCGCGCCAATTACCGATACCTGCCCGATCGATGGTCCGGCCTTGGACGACGCGGCCGCTGATTCTCCTCAAACCAATGGTGCGGCCTTGGCTGCCGCGGCCACGGACGCTCCTCAAGCGGTAAGCTTGGATGAGGGCTCGGCCAACAATGCGATGCCGGCCGAGGGGGCGCAAACGGATACCGTCAGCCCCGATACAAACGCAACGCCCGAGGGCTCAAAGACCGCTGATTCCGGAGAGAGCAACGATCCTTCACTCAAAGCAACCAATGAACCGATAGCCGGTATTGATTCTGTTGAAGCCGCTCCGGTTACCGACGTTGCCGATCAGGCGGTTCAAGATAGCAGTGAAACCGGCGAAGCCGGAGTGAAGACCGCTCTGCCGGCCGAAAATTCCGATAATGCCAATCATCCGGGCGATGGCGTCCAGTCAAACCTTAGCGATCCGGCCGTCATCGAAGAACAGACGGCGGCGATCATTGGAGCCGTTCCCAATGTCGGGCCCGGCGGCAAAGACGGATCAATGGGCGCGACAAACGACCCCGATACCACGACCGATTCCGGCGCCAATAGCGGCGCGGATGCTACTGCCGGACAAATCAATGAATAAATTTTTTACCACTATCTTAATATTGACAGCCGCGGCGGCTTTTCAATTCGGATTCGCGGCTTTCGCCGCGGCCGAAAAACCCGACCTCGAAGTCCAGTTCCAAACGGAACCGCTTTTCGACGAGCTTGATTTTCTGCCCGGCGACAGTACCGCCAAATGGGTGAAGGTGACCAATAATACCGCGGACCCGCAAACGGTTGCCGTTGAGGCGTTGAATGTCAGCTCGGATAATGATTTTGCATCCCGATTCCGGATCATCATTAAAAACGGCCCCGTTCTGGTAAAGGATCTGCCTTTAAATGAATTTCTTTCCGGCGGCGAGATCGAGCTTGGTCAGGTTGCCAAGAACAGCACGGCCCAATACGATTTCACCATCCATATGGATGCCTCCGCCGAAGATGCTAAATACCAGGAAAAGTCCGTAGCGTTCGACCTTGCGATTGGCTTCTTTGGCGGCGACAAGACCCCCGACCAAGTCAGCCATACCCTGGGATACCGCGCCGGACTTATTATGCAACTGGCCATCACCAATGTCCGGGCTCAAGGTATAGGAGCGGGCGTGGCGGATATTTTATGGGATACGAATTTGGACTCGACCAGCCGGGTGGTTTTTTCCAAAGAAGGCGAAGGCCACAGTTTCAACGATGGCCGCGCGAACTTCGGGTATGGCCATATTTATCCTGTCCCGGAAGATGGAAACCTTGTGAACGATCATAGCGTTGGTCTTTCCGGCCTTGAAGCGTGTTCCAAATATTATTACGTTGTCCTTTCGCATCGCGCCGGCGGCGGCAACACGTCCAGCGGCGAATATTCGTTTACGACCCTGTGTCCGCAAGTTAAGGGCCTAATGAGCGCGGAAGAAGAACGCCAAGCTTTGGCGAAGCGGCAGGCTGCCCTTGGAATAGTGCCCGCGGTGGAAGGCGCGGCCGACGAACAATCGGCCGGCGTTCAGGATGAAAACAACCCAAAAGACCCTATAACCGAATTTAACGGCAAAGCTTCCTCCGTCTGCGGACAGGATTATCCCTGGTGGCTGTTCCTGCTTTTCCTGGCTATCCCGGCGTTTGTCGGTTCTAAAAGATTCAACGAAGCCAAAAATTCCCTTAACGCCGAATTAAAAAAATATTTGAGCGCGTCCGGCCGGGCTTGGATTTATTCCGGCCTCTTGCCGATCGGCCTGGCCGTCTGGGCCTATTTCGCCCGGATCTGTTTGCCTTGGTGGCCGTTCATAGCCCTCTTGATCGCGGCCCTAGCCGGTTATCTTTATGACCGCCGCAAGGCCAATCGATTTTTGGCCAAATAAGTTTTGTCGGCCGCAACCTAAAATCTCCCTCCGCCCCTAAAAAGGCGGAGTTTTGTTTTTTCTTTCCCGCCGGTTCCTTCGGTAATGCGCCGCCCAGGATTTGAACCAATCGGACATGGCGTAATGTGTCCGAAACAGCGGGTTATCCACAACTGTTGACAACTTATAGTTTGACCTTTATGGCGAAGGTTATAAAATAAATACTGCAGCTTCTTTAAATTAAATGACCCAATCCGGCAAAATTTTTGCGCAGAGCCAACAAACCCGCGGGCAGGTGTGTCCGTGTGTTGGCCGGGTTGCCAATAATGATCGTTCGTTGACGTTCGGACACATCAATAACCAATCATCATCCAAAAATCGTTTAAGGCGGCCTAAAGCCGTTTTTTTGTTGCGAAACATAATCACCCGCGCCGGCCCGCCCGCCCGGCTTTTGAATTTCCGGCGCCGCTGGGGACCAACGGCCAATTGCGGGCCGTAGAATGACGGAGCGCGTATTAAATAACTTCTCAAAACAAAAATAGAAAATTTATGAACAAAAAAATTCTTACCAGTGTAATTGCAATCGCGGTTGTTTCGGGTGCGGCCATTGGAGGTACTGTTGCTGGCTATCTCAAGAGTGCGTCCTTAATCGGCGCCACTTTTACGTCTGAAAATATGGATCTTAATATAGATAGCGATCCTTCATCTGCTGGCCAAACTTGGGTAACGTCTTTTTCTGCTCCGTACAGTCCTTTTCAAAAAGTAAAGCCGGGTTCCAATGGAGAGCAAATACTGGATCTTGAAAATGCAGGCGATGTTGATGGTAAAGTTTCGATTAGGTTTGAGCAAACTGACTGGAGTTCACTGGGCGATAACTTGGTTTTTAACATTTATTACGATCAGGAAAATGATGGTTTTTCGGACGACACTACGCCTATCGTAACTGGAACCGTGGGTACGCTTCTTAACAATACCTATGAGCTTGGCGATATGGCCCACAATTCGATTGCTAGCGTTAAGATCGAGTGGAATGTGCCGTCGACTGCAGGGAATGATATTATGGGAAAAAGCATAACCTTAAATACCGTTTTTGACCTCAACCAAATTCCCTAGTCTTTAAAGTCCGCTTCTCAACCTCTCTCTATAAGAGAGGTTGAGTGCGGGGGCTTTAAATTTTTAGGCCAGACAATGCACAACACTCTGAAATTGATTTACGGTATTTATTTGGGGCTGACGGCCGTGGTTTGCTTTTGTTTGATTGTTCCGCTGCTGCCGGTCGTCCGGAACGTTAAAATATTGTCGGTGCTTACCGGCTCTATGGAACCGGTGTTCCATGCGGGCGGCGTGGTAATTGTTGCGCCAGCCGCAAAATACGAAATTGGCGATGTGATTACTTTTGGCCAGCTATCGCGGTTTAAAATACCCACGACCCATCGAATCTACGCCGTTGAATCAATAGACGGACAATCCGTTTATACAACAAAAGGCGATGCCAATAAAAAGCCCGACGGAAGAAAAATTTTGTTGTCCGATATTGACGGGAAGGTTTTGGTTACCATGCCATATCTTGGCTACGGGCTGAATTTTTTTCTCAGACCAATGGTTTTTGGCTTGGTCATCATTATTCCGGCGATCGTGGTTGTGTTTGTTGAAAGCCGGAAAATTTACCGGGAAGTCGCGGTAAATAAACGAGAAACGGAAAATGTTTAAAGGATTTTCAAAAATAATTGCAATTATGCTGATCGCGGCGTTAAATTGGGCCAGCCTGAACGCTGTTTTTGACACCGTTGCTTATTATTCCGCCTCGGCTTCAGTTACCGGTATTACATTTTCCGCCGGTATTCTTAACTTTTCCCTGTTAGCGCCGGCTGACTTTCCGGAGATTAAAAATCAAGTCGATGTTTCCAACCGGGCTGTGAAAATTACCGATACGGGTGATATTGAATTTTTGTACGCTGTCAGCGTGGCAACGGCGACAACTACCATTGATGTTTGCGATAATCTTTTGCTTGACGCCTCGCTTGACGGCATATCGGTTTTTAACGGCAAACTGGCTGATTTTAACTATGACGCCGGAGAATACGCGACAACGACCGCCGATTGGTTATTTTCGGTGAAAGTTGACGACTTTGACAAGGTCATTTACGACTCGGACTGCTATTTTGATTTTGTCTTCACGGGCCGCCAGACCGAGGGGCCCGGATTTACCCATACCGAAACGCTTTCCAATCATGTCCGCGTTGTTCGCAACGCACCCATCGTTGATGTCATTTATCCCGACGGGGGACAGGTTTGGTATTCGGTCGATCCGCTGTGTTTGGCGAACGCGGCTTGCCGGCATTGGTGCGCGACGCGGGATCCCGACAAGATGAACGGGGATTGCCAATATGAAATAAAATGGACGGCCCACAATCCTTACGGGTTAGACTCCGATTTGTTGGTCGACCTTTATTATTCCAACGACAGCGGCCAGACCTGGCTGCCGCCGTTCGCTGTCAACGAGGAAAATGACGGTTCGTTTTTTTGGAAAGTTCCCTACGATATGGCTTATGTAACTCATCTGGCGCGGATAAAAGTCGTTGCCCACGGAAAAAATAACGCCGCCTTCACGGGTGAGGCCGTCAGTGAAAATGATTTTTGCCCGCCCATGTTGTCCATCGAAGATCTGATGAACCAGATCGGAGATTTAGGCGGAACCGGTTCGGCAAATTCTGGCTCGATCGAACCAAGGCCGGTGTCGGACGCGTCTTTGGATCCAGCGGAAATAAAACCCATGACCGCCGAGGAAATCACCACTGCCATCGACGATATTCGCGGCGCGACAAGCACAGTCGAAACGGCGGACGAAAACCAAGCGGAAACCGATGGAAAAATACCAGCGATCGAACCTTTCGCCGCGCCCTCTGGCACCGATAACGGCCAAACCATGGACGCCATTTCCGGCCCCCCGGCCATAATTCCGTCATCCAAAGATAGTGAAAATGCCACGTCCACCGACTCCGGTGACGATTAGCAAATTTTAGGTTCCGAAATTTTGCGTTTTGAAACCAATTAATTTTGGTCAAAGAATAACCAAGCTGGTGGGTAATTTAGGCTGAATTGGTCTAAGTAAAAAACACAATTTGTCCTACGTCAAATTGACATATTTTTTGGAAATAATTGTTATATTAAACAGTTAACAACCTGTGGATAACTTAATTGACCTATCGGAAATAATTCTGGTAGAATTGGATGTACAAAGAAGATCCGCAATATCAAAAGATGATAACGGTTTCAGTGACTAACATCGATTTGAGGAAGGACAGATCGATAAAAAAAGTGGCCAACCAATTTAACATCGGGATTGTAAAAAATGGAGTGCAAATCCGTCTTTCTCGTTGGGGAAGTAGGACTTGGACTCCATTTTTTAAACCGTTGTTTCGTTGGCTTGATTCAATGGATTTTCTCAATTGTGATTTTTCGAAAAACAAGATGCAAAAACCAATCGGAATATTATTGGCGGCCGTTTTGTTTACCGGTATGTTGAAGCCGATGTTGTTGGGCGCGCAAAGTAACGATGGGAACGCCACCTCGACCGATCCCATAGCCGGGATCGATACGGCCACCACTACCGACGATGGCACCGGCACGGCCACCACTACCGATGAGGTGATTGATACGGCCACGACCACCGACGATGGCGCCGTTATTGGGGATGATTCCGGGGTTAGTGTGCCAGAAATGCCAGTGGTAGTGCCAACCGGCAAAGACCCTTTATCCGGGCCGAAAACCGAAGCCGAAACAGTCCAAAAAATTGATCCGCTCGTAATGGCCGTTTGGGCCATGCGCGAAAATGGAACCGATGATTCGCCGGAACCGTTTGCGCAAATCCTGCCTTCCGGAGAGCAAGACGTTGACAGCCAGTTCCGGATCTGCGGCGCCGTCAGGCCGGGCACCGATGTTGATGGGGGTTTCGGCGTTTACAGCCAGTTCTCTTATCCGAAGGACGCGGCTTTTGCGCCCAACGATCCGGCTAAACGCTCCGGTTGCGGCCAGGCAGTTTCGCCCCTGTGTCAAATGAAGCCCCTGGAATCCTCGGCCGGTTTGGAATTATTTTGCCGAAATATCAAAAAGAACAATGGAAACCTGCCGGTTTTCGCGGCCAAGGACGGTGAAAACAAGACCTTATATGATTATGACGCCATTTGCGGCGAAATCGAAAAAAAAGCGGTTTCCGTTTATTGCTGCGACCAGTCCCTGGCTTATGACGATATTTCCGGTATTTACCAGGCTTCGGTTGTTGCGCAAAACGCCGCCGGAAAATTCAGCAATTTATTGATAACGGATTTGGATTATCTGCCGGTGACCTCGTTTGTGATGGATTTCAGCACGGTCAGCTATGGCACCGTGGCCGCGAACGTGGCGCAATCGGCGCACTATTACGCGGATGATGACCACCATAATTTAGGCGCGGCCTTTATCAGAAATACCGGCAATACCCGGCTCCAGGTTTCGATTGAACAAAACGATATGGGTTTGGGGAAGACCGACGGCGCTTATAACGTCCGCTATCAGGCGCGGTACGCGTCGGGAAACGGGACTTGGACATATTATGCGCCGGACGAACCGGGCATACTGCCCGGCGAATTGGACTTGTCGGAAAATAAGGCTATTGATCTGGGCGTAACCGTGCTCAAATACCCCGATAAATTGACGAAGGAATTCAGCGGTAGTTTGGTGGTCAACGGCCTGATCGCCGATCATCATCAATGTATCATTCAGCCATAATATAAACAGCCAATTGAAAGCTGAAGTTCGGATCGCGCTATTTGGAGGAAAAGAGCGACCCGCACTTCAACGACCAGTGAGCGAAACGGGCCGTCGAAGCTACGTCGCGAACGGTTTTGAAGGAGCTGAATGGCCGATTTGGCCATCGGGGAAGGTCGACCGGGACCCGTCCGGGATTTTGCACTGTATGTTGCCGGTACTGATTAAAATCAGGGTAATCGGCAAGTTTTTAGAGTGCAAAAGATCGGGCGGGTAGAAATAAAAAAGGTTGCGGATTAACCCATATCCGAATTAGAAAATATGAAGAAAGTTATTTCTATCTGTTTACTCGTAGCTATGTCGGCTATGTTTGCCGGCCCGGCCTTGGCTACTACTACGCAGGTTGGCGCCGGCGATACGCACAGCGCAGCCACCGGTTTGACACAGCCCAGCACCAGCAGCACCAGCCCCATTATCGTCAAGGCGAAATGGGAAATGAGGGAAGAGCGCAGTGGAGATTGTGTTGACTCCCGCGTAGGCAATTGGACTTCCGCCGCGTATACGAACGGCTGGTGGTCTGAAGACAATTTTGTAGCCGATGGCGCCCAGTTAATGCCCTCCGGCGACAATACCATTGATACCAACTACGCTGTTTGCGCGGTTGTTGCCCATCCCGATTTGAAGAACAATCTTAGCCGTTTTTCCGTTTCCGCGGACATCAATTATCCTAACGTCCATGGAATTGGCACAACCAAGCAATTTTGCGGCCAAAGGATCACCGAGATCGATCTTTCCGCTTTGTCCGTGGCCGACGGTTTGAAACTAGCTTGCTCCGGCGCTGGCGATAACGTTATGACCAGCGACCCGGGTTTGGCTACCAGATATAGCAACTATACTTGGTCCGACATTTGCGAAGAGATTTCCCAGCAAGAGGCCGTAGTTTTCTGCGGTATCAGCACGCTCAGCTATGAGGCTCCCGCCGGAGATTACGCGGTCACCGCGATCGCTACCGTTGACGGCGCCCAGCAAGTTACGGCCGCCAACAACATGAACTATCTGCCGTTGGTCGCCTTTAAAACCGATTTTACTAGTGTTTTATACGGCAACAATGTGTTGATCGGTAATTTGGCCACGGTTGGTGGCGATACCAGCATGACGACGCCTTTGGCTCCGACCGTTCAGGAAACCGGAAACGAAGTGCTGACTCTTCATGTGGCGCAGGATGACATGGGCTTTGACCAGAGGACGGTGAACAACACGCCAATTTGGAACGTTCATTACAAGACCAGATTGGGTTCTACGCCTCTTTGGGCCAGCCTTGCCACCTATGATCCTAGCGTGAAGAAACCCAACGCGATTATCGGAGGCGGATATACTCTTGACAACATGCTTGATCTTTCCGAGACCCAAAAATTGGATTTCGGCATCCTTGTCGACAAATATCCTTACGCTCCCGGAACACCTTACTCTGGCAGCCTGGTCATCACGGCCACCGGCCAGATTTACCCGTGCAACTAAGAGAATAAATTTTATTCTCATAAGTTAGAGCACCGCAAAGAGCATCTCAATTGAGATGCTCTTGTGTTTTATTCGCGAAGATGATAAAAAAGAAATCACTGTTTGAATCAATTTTTAGACAAATTTATAGCTAAATCCCTATGCAAAATATTCATTTAAATCGAATCGCGTTCTTCGCTTTTGTTTTTCTTTTTTCCTGCTTGGTTTTTTCTCCCTTGATAACTTACGGGATAGGGCAGATGTCGCAGCCCATCGTTTTTGAAAACGCTCTTAAGGGAGAGGAATACACGCAACTTCTCATTTTGCTCAATACGGAAACCGTTCCGGTCAAATTCGGGCTTTCCGCCGACGGCGATATTGCCGGCTGGACAACCTTCTATAAGCCCGATAACCTCAATACGCCAATCACGGAAATTTCCATGGAGCCCAAGGCCAATATGCAGGTCATGGCCAAATTTTCCGTACCCGGCAACGCGGAGAACCGGACCTACAAGGGCAATGTCAATATTTTTTCCAAGCCGGATGCGGCAAACCCGGAGTCTTCGGCTTCTATCAATGTCAGTTTGTCCGTGCCCCGGCCAGTCACGATCTCGGTGACCGGTATCGAGCAAAAAACCGTTTCCTGCCAGATCATACCCAAAAACTTGACCATAAACCAGGGCGATCCGCTTACCGTAACACTCTGGTGCAAAAACACCGGAAACGTGTCCGTTAAACCGCTTACCCGGATAATCGTTACCAAGGATGGCGCGCCGGTCGATGAAAAAGCTTTTGTTTTTCCGGAGGACAAGAAACGTATCATTCCCAACGCCATGGTCAACTGGGACGTAAGCTGGCCAACGATCGGTCAGCAGAGCGGCCAATATAGTTTTAAAGCCCAAATCATGGTTGACGATGGCGTCGTGGTCGAAAATGAATTCGGTTTAACCATCAATAATAAAATTAACGCTTTGTTTCCCGCGTCTTTGGCATCGTTCATGAAAGGACGTATTGCCATCGGAAGTCTAATCGTCGTTTTGCTCTTGTTGGCGGGAGCATTTGCCATATACTTTATGAAAAAACGCGCGAAGAAATCTTCGCAGACAACTTTATAAATTTTACTTAATAGCCGCGGGGAGGAAATGAAAGAAAATGGGGGGAAATATTCTTAATTGACGTATAAAAAAATATGAAAAAAACAACCGCGGGGAGGAAATGCTTAGCCGATAAGTTAAGGGAAACAACCCAAGAATATAAAAATTCAGTGTCCAAAAAGGCCGCCGCGAGCGCGACGATCTTTGCCTTGTTATTTCAGACCTTGATCATACCCGGCGCCATCTTCGGGCCGCAAACCGTTAAGGCCGAGTCCTGCTCGACCGGTAGCGACACGGTCTTTTTGATGGACATTTCCGCGTCAATGCAGTCAAAATTGGCGCAGGAAAAAAGCGATGCCGTTGCCGTTTTGGCCGGTTTGCAAGCGCAAGACATGTCTACGGTAATAGGTTTTAATACCATCGCCGACAGCCAGATCCTTACATCAACGCATCAGACGACCATCGATCGCGTGAACAGCTTTAATTCCGCAAGCGATCTGACGAACCTTCAAAATGGTTTAGCGGTCGCGAAGAACGTGCTCGATCAGGGAAGGAACGGCGATATTTATAATAAAACGATTATTTTGCTGACCGATGGCTTGACAAACCGACCCAACGGCAACGCGCCTTGGGAAGACACTTATAATGCCGTAGATGTGAACGCGGTTGTCCAGGCGGCCGACAGTCTTAAATCGGCCGGCTATTCTATTTTTGTTTTAGCTTACGGGACCGAACGGGACGAGACCGCGCTGAAAACGATCGCCAGCGACGGTAATCATTATTTGCATGAACCGACCGTCCAACAGCTCGGTAATGTGTACTCGATAATTTCGGAGGCCTCTTGCGGCTCGATCTCGGGCCATAAATACGAAGATGCCAACAATAACGGCGCAATCGAGGCCGGCGAAGCCGGTTTGGCCGGCTGGACAATTACTTTGAACGGCCCAACTTCCGGTCAAACAACCACGGCCGTGGATGGGTCATATACTTTTTCCGGCTTAGCGCCCGGCCATTATACTTTGACCGAAAGCGCGCCCAGCGGTTCTAAGACCTATACTCAAACATTAAGTCCTTCGGCTTTCGATCTGACCAAGGGCCAGATTGCGACCGCTAAGGATTTTGCTAATTATTTTCCGGCGGTAGATACCGATGGCGACGGCATTACCGATGATCTGGATAATTGCCGCTGGATAGCCAATCCGGCTCAAGAAAACAACGACGGAGATAGTCTCGGGGACGCTTGCGATCCGGATATCGACGCCGACAATCTTTACAACGCTGTTGATAATTGTCCCAGCGTTTATAACCCTGACCAGGCCGATGCCGACCATGATGGCCTTGGCGATGCCTGCGATGCGGTTGACAATAGTAACGACAATGTTGGAGATGATACCGGCGATGATGTGATCGATACCGACAATGACGGTATTGCCGACAACCTTGACAACTGCCCGTTGATCGCTAACCCAAGTCAAACCGATACGGATAACGATGGCCTTGGTGATGCCTGCGACGCGGTTGACAATAGTAACGACAATGTTGGAGATGATACCGGCGATGATGTGATCGATACCGACAATGACGGTATTGCCGACAACCTTGACAACTGTCCGTTGATCGCTAACCCAAACCAGGCCGATACCGACAACGATGGCCTTGGTGATGCTTGCGACGCGGTTGACGATAGCAACAATAATGTCGGAGATGATACGGTTGCAACCTCCACCGATGACGGTTCCGGTGATGACGCTACCGGAGAAGATAATTCCGGTGATGATTCCGGGAATGATGGCAATGCCACTTCTACCAATGATGGCACTGGCGACTCAACCGGCGATGATGATGTAACCCCGCCCGATAACACACCGGTAAAGCATCATCATATGCATTATTCCGATTTCGCCCCCGGTTATGGACCAGGATTTGGCGGTATAGCCGCGCAAGTGGCGGGTGCCGCGACCGAGCAACTGACTCTTAACGAAATCGCCGGCCAGCTTGATTCCCTAAAAAATGAGATCAATGCGCTTTCCGGTTCGGTCGCGACCTTTTTGAACGAGCGGCAGACGGCCCAAGCCGGTACGCTACCCTTGTCGGCCGATTTGTCCGGGATCTTCACCGAAACACCCGATACCGTTCATAAGGCCATGTCGGACAAAGACGCGAGGATCCAGCCTGCCGCGTTCACCAACAGCCGACGCGATAAGGTTTAGTCCGATCGACAATTTATTGACAAAAACAGCCGCCGAAGCGCGGCTTTTTTGTTTTTAGTCCATTCATATGATGGCGTTCTTTCTCTCCGACCTCTTAAAGCCCTTTTATGGCCCATCGGACACGTTAAACCAGCTGACCCGAAGAATAGGGGGTTCTGCCAATAAAACCGGTTTTTTTGCTCAAAATTAGCGGTCTTATTTGTTTGAAGGTATCTTTTTGAAACCGGCGGTTGTGTTTTAGTTATTTACTGTCGCTCCCTTTTACCTTGACAAAAAATAATTATCTGTTAGAATATGCTGAATTATTAAGAATGTCCTAACCGGGAGGTATGGACATGATAAATTGTTTAACATCTGGCACACATCGTTATTCCAATCAATCACAAAAGAAGCTCGGACTTCGCCTTTTTAGAAATGGGGCGAAAAACGGGCTTTTTTTGCCTAAATTTATGACTAAAAAAATTAAAGTAAAAAATATGAATAACAAAAAATCAGGATTTGCCGGTATTTATAATGGAAGGCCATTAACAGCGTTAATTTCTCTTATCGCGCTTCTGGCGCAAATGATCGTGCCGCTAGCGGTTATTGCCGATAGCAATGGTCCGTTATCGGGTACGGTTTTTACCAATGACAGTTCTGCGGGTACGATTGATTGGGCGACACCCGAACAAGCTCAAAGTTCAAATAATAGTTACGCAACCGTATCATTGAAAAAAAACGAAGTTTCTCATTATCTTAAATCAACCGGTTTTAGTTTTAATATACCAACCGGATCGACGATAAACGGAATCACCGTAAACATTGAAAAAAAAGCTAATAACGCCAACCGGATCAGCGACGGAAACGTCAGGCTGGTAAAGAATGGGAGTATCGGCGGCGACGATAGGAAAAATTCGTCTAATTGGGGAACCGGTGACAATACGACAACTTACGGTGGAAACACCGATCTTTGGGGATTGGCTTGGACCGCTGAGGATATTAATTCCTCGAATTTTGGAATGGTAATCTCGGCCAAGCATAGTTCAAGCAATAGTACCGAAACCGCATTTGTAGACCACGTCAATATCGCAGTTGCTTATACTTTGCCTCCAACGCAAACCGCGGTAAATCCGATACTTAGCCAATCATGTGGTTTGAATATGGTTTTGGTTCTGGATAGTTCCGACAGCATGAGTACTGGCGACCTTACCACCGAGAAAAACGCGGCTACAGCCTTAGTGAACGCTTTAATGCCCGCTACCCCGGCGAAAGTTGGTGTCATCGATTTTGATACCAATGTGGTCAGTTCGTTAAATCCTACGACCAACAAGACAGCCGTTATTTCGGCGATCAATTCCATCGGACATGTTTCGCAAACCGAATCCACTAATTGGGAAGCCGCTTTGATAGCCGCGGACGCGATGGTTGGAACAGGTGGCCTAGTGGTTATGATCACCGACGGAAATCCTACCGTCAGTAATGGGCCCCTAAGCGATCTTGAGGATGCGATGGTCGCGGCCAACGCCATCAAAGCCGACAACAGGATCTTGGTTATCGGTATTAACAGCAGCGGCACTAGCGGCGGCCTTAATCTGGTAAATTTAGAAAAAATATCAGGGAACAAGGTCAAAAATTTTCCCGCGGATTCCATTACCAATATCAATGATGTTGATATCGCAATGGGAGACATTTCCAAATTAAATAACGTATTAACCGATGTAGCCTCGGCTCTTTGCCAAGGCAAGATCGTGATCAGAAAAATCGTTAACGATACCGATGGTAATTTAGCCACCACGGGCGATCAAACGATCAGCGGGGCCGGCTGGAATTTTAATGTGGCGGGTTCCGGCCTGAATGCCAATATCGCGACTGACGCGACCGGCTATGTTCAGCAAGAAGTTACGGTAAAACAATCACCCGTGAACGTAAGTGAAACCTTGGTTAATAACGGATATAGCTTTATAAGCGCTCTCTGCAGCGGTTCGTCAGGCTCCAATGGTACTTTGAGCGGTCGAACTATTTCAGGGATAACCGTGGGAGACAAAGATACGATCTCCTGCGTATTTTACAATAAACAATCAATAAACGGCGGCTGGTCTGACTGGTCAACCTGTTCGGCCTCTTGTGGCGGGGGAACTCAAACCCGGTCTTGTACCAACCCCTTTCCGGCCAATGGCGGAACTGGCTGTGTCGGCGATGCCACCCAATCTTGTAACACCCAAGCCTGCCCGGTGAACGGTGGCTGGACTAACTGGTCCGGCTGTTCTGAGACATGCGGTGGCGGAACCAGGACCAGATCTTGTGATAATCCAACTCCGGCCTATGGCGGAGCATATTGCGTTGGCGATGCCAGCGAATCTTGTAATACCCAGGCCTGCCCGGTGAACGGTGGCTGGTCTG
>CAINCQ010000008.1 GCA_903847095.1 uncultured bacterium | reverse complement strand
CAAGAAGAAACGGATAAAATAATCGCGAAGATTAAAGAAGTTCAGGCGGTTCAGGGGAAAAGTATGGAAGAGATCGTAAAAATTCCCGATTACCAGCTAGCCCTTGAAAATCCTTATTTTAAAAATACCGAGCTTACGGGGGAATATCTGACCAAAGCGGCTCTTAGTTTTGACCAGAACACCGGTTCGCCGATCGTTGACCTGCAATTTAACGACGAAGGAGCTAAGATTTTCGAGCAGGTTACCGAACGGAACGTGGGAAAGCCGATGGCGATCTATTTAGACGGACAGTCGATCATCGATTCGAACGGCGACGGCAAGATCGACAATAGCGATATTTACGCGCCCAATATCCAACAAAAGATTACCGGCGGCAAAGCTATAATCACCGGTATTACCAATGTGTCGGAGGCGAAAACCATCGTTAAGCGTTTGAACGAAGGGGCATTACCGGTCCCACTTGGCCAGCCGATCAGCCAGCAGAAGATCGGGCCGACGCTTGGCGCGATTTCTTTGGACCAGACCTTAAAAGCCGGCGTGATCGGATTTTTGATCGTGATCCTTTTCATGATCCTTTATTACCGTTTACCGGGTGTTCTGGCGTCGATAGCCTTATCCATTTATGTTGTTTTGCTTTTGGCGATGTTCAAGGTTATTTCGGTAACGATGAGTTTGGCCGGGATAGGCGGGTTCATTCTATCGGTCGGTATGGCGGTTGACGCGAACGTGCTTATTTTTTCGCGTATGAAAGAAGAGCTGGAAAGCGGAAAGAGCTTGGCTCAAAGCATTGAAGAGGCTTTTAACCGGGCTTGGCCGGCGATCCGCGACGGAAATTTTACTACGATCGTGGTCGGTATAATTTTATTCATTTTCGGAACGAGCTTCGTTAAGGGTTTCGCGACCACGCTGAACATCGGTATCATGGTTTCGATGTTTTCTGCCATTGTAGTGACGAAGACATTTTTAAGATCATTGGTAGGAACAAAGCTGGAAAAAATAAAATGGCTTTGGAAACCGTTGGCGTAGGATTATAATCTGAATCAACAACATGATTAATTTCATAAAATACAAAAACATTTTTCTGGCTTTTACCGCGGTCGTAATGATCGCTTGTGGCGTTTTGCTGGCGGTTTACGGCTTGAAACCAAGCATTGAATTTACCGGCGGCAGTATTTCGGAGATCGATTATAAAGATACCCGCCCGTCAAATCAGGCAATAATGGAAAAGATCGGGGGATTGGGGATAAAAGACATTACGATTTATTCGGTCGAGGGAAAAGGAGTGAGTATCAGGACCGAAGCCATTGATAACGCTACCCATACCAAACTTCTGGAGGCGCTCAAGGGAACCGGCGAATATACGGAAAAAAGTTTTGAAATGATCGGTCCGGTCATCGGAAAGGAATTAAGTTCCAAAATGGAGCTTTTGGTGGTGATTTCTTTATTCGCGATGTTGGTTTATATTGCGATTGCTTTCCGTAACGTTCCCGGGCCGGTGAGTCCTTGGATCTATGGGGCCGCTTCTTTCTTGATTTTGATTCACGATGTGTTGGTGCCGCTTGGGGTATTTTCTTTTCTTGGGAAAAATTACGGTATTCAGGTTACTATTCCGATCATTACCGCTTTGCTTACGGTCGTAGGCTATGCCATCAATAATGTAATCGTTGTTTACGACCGCATCCGGGAAAACCTTCTTAAGGACCGTAAATCGACCTTTGAGGAGATATCCAACCGGGCCATAAACCAGACTTTGACCCGCCAGATCAATACTTCGGTAGCTACCTTGATTCCTGTTTTTGCCATTTACTTTTACGGTGGTTTGAGTTTGAAATACTTTTCGCTGGCCTTGATCCTTGGCATAGTTACCGGCACTTATTCCTCAGTCTTTTTAGCCAGCCAGATTTTAATAGTTTGGCTGGGTTTAAAAGGGAAGTTAGGGAAAAAAGCGTAAAAACGGCTTTTTGGAATCGGTCTTTGAACGTTTTTCCAAAACCGGCGTTGACCATGGTTTTGAGCGGGATTTCCCCGTAATTTACTTATAAATGCTTGCAGGTACTTGACATATTTG
>CAINCQ010000007.1 GCA_903847095.1 uncultured bacterium | reverse complement strand
GCGCGGTCGGAAGAAAGGATGATTTGCTTGTTTTTATTATATAGGCTGTTGAAAATATGAAAAAATTCTTCCTGGGTTTTTTCCTTGTTGGCTAAAAATTGAATATCGTCGATTATTAAGGTCGAGATGTCATGGTATTTTGCCTTCAGATTTTCCATTTCTCCGTTTTTGATCGACATGACGATCTCGGAGGTGAATTTTTCGGTCGGGATGTACCGGACTTTTTGATCCGGGAATTTAGCGACGATTTCGTTGCCGACAGCTTGGATCAGGTGGGTTTTCCCTAAACCAACCCCCCCATAAATAAACAACGGGTTATAAGCCGTTCCGGGCGATTTGGCGACCGCCCAAGAGGCAGCGTGGGCCAATTCGTTATATGGACCAACGATAAAATTATCGAAACAATATTTCGGGTTTAAGTTACTTTCTTTGTTTATTTTGAATTCTTCGAATCCGAGCTGCCCCATTCCCTCTATGCTCTTTTCACTTTTGGCGTTTATGGCAACCGGATCTTTTTGGATTCGGGAAACGTCTTTTTTCACCAAAAAGGTCATTTCCCGGATATCTTTATCGATAGTGTGCAGAATCTTAAGGATTTGTTTTTGATATTTTTGTTCCAGCCATTCTTTGACGAACGAATTAGACACGGAGATCACGACTCCGCCCTCTTTAACCGAAACAATATTGGTTGATTTGAACCAGGTGGTAAAATTAGCCGGGGAGATCGTTAGTTGTATTTGGGCTAGGACCGCTTGCCAGACTTCTTCGTTTGTCATAATAGGAGGTTGTTGCTTGTCGCGTTTTAATGCCTAAAAATGAAGCAGGCTGCTGTTTGGCGAAAAATAAAACCGATGTTCCCTCTTAAGCAACAAGACCTTGAGGGTGCGATCGGGGCGGGATATAAAGTTGGTCATCTTTTAAAAACCAAGGTTTATAAAAAAGGCGGGAAACCACCTTTAACCTTAGCTACAAATTTTCTTTAGACGACAAATTTTCGGAAAATTTGCTTGATTCGGTGGCTAGTGCCACAAGTGAAGCGGAGTCCAAAAAATAACGAAGAGCGGGACAAAGGGTTTCTGGGCGTAGTGAAGATCTGGATAGAGGGACACTTCGTGGCTGGCCAAAGGGTGATTTATTATAACTCATAGTATCATAAATTTAAAATAGTCAAAAACAACCAAAAAAGCAAGAAACATAATAGAAAGAACGAAAAACACAAACCAAGAAATCCGATAAGGACGATTTAAGAGGATCGTCGGATAGGACCAGGGTGAGAGCATAGTGTGGAAAAGCAGTGGAAAAGTACCCTATTCTTGGGGATAACAGGAAAAACAACGAAGGTTTACGCCAAATTATACGGCCAGCGTTTACAATTTCGCAAAAAAATGTACAATATACTTATCAATTTTCGGCTTTCCTAAATAGCCGTATAACGGCCGTAATAAATTACCTTCCGCTGGAAGCGGGAGTATTATTCCAAATTAAATAAAGCCGCGATACAATCATATGAGCACAACATACCAACCGAAGAAGAAAAAAAGGAGAAATACCCACGGGTTTTTAAAACGGACAAAAACCACCGGTGGCAAAAGGGTTTTAAAGGCGCGTCGCGCTAAGGGAAGGAAGCGGCTTTCAGCTTAATCCATGCTTCAAAAGACCAACCGTCTTTGTAAAAAAAAGGAGATTGACAGCGTGTTTGGGCGGGGCAAAAGCGTCAAAGAGGGAAACTTGACCCTGAAAGCGGCTAAAAACCAACTAGACAGTGTTCGCTTTTGTTTTGTCGTATCGAAGCGCGTTTCAAAAACAGCAGTCGGCCGCAATCTGATCAAGAGGCGGATGCGGGAAATTTCCAAAGCGGCACTTCCCTATTTGAAACCAGGGTACGACCTTATTTTCATAGTTGCTCCCGGCTTCGGAAAATTGGATTACCGGGGCATTGCGGAGATTATGGAAAAAACCTTTTTAAGGGCAGGGCTTATGACCGCGGGAAAAATATGAATCTTTTTCAAATTTTCTATCAGCCATTATTAAACGCTTTGGTACTTATTTACCATTATTTGCCGGGCCATAGCTTTGGTCTGGCGATCATAGCGTTGACCGTGTTGATCAGGCTACTGCTCTATCCTTTGGTCTCCGAATCCATTCGATTCCAACGGATTACAGCCGATCTCCAGCCCAAACTCAAGGAAATCAAAAAAATTCACAAGGACGATAAAGAGAAACAGGCTCTTCTGACAATGGACCTTTTTAAGCAACACAAGGTCAATCCGTTTGGTGGCATTGTTCTGCCTCTTTTGATCCAATTGCCGATATTGATCGGGCTTTACCAGGTATTTTACTACGGGATAACCTCCAAAACATTGGCCAGTTTATATTCCTTCGTGCCCGATCCCGGGGTGATCGATCCGAATTTTCTCGGCTTGGTTAACTTAGCCCAAGGGAGCGTCTTTATGGCGGGTTTTGCCGCGATATTGCAGTACTTCCAGACGAAAATGGTAACAAACCCCGCCGTCAAAGATCGGGGGAAAAACAAAGAGATCGACCCGATGGAGGAGATGCAAAAATATACCCTTTATGTCTTTCCCCTCATAACGGTATTTATTTTCTATAAACTTCCTTCCGCCCTGAGCCTTTATTGGATCACGTCGAGTATTTTTTCGATCGTCCAGCAATATATCGTTTTAAGTAAAACAAGGCCGGTCGGGGCAGTGGCGCTTGAAAGTCCGAGCGTGGCAGGAAGGGATTAGCGGGTTTCAATCCTTTTAGCAAATTATATATCCAATGTTGTTCCCCGCATCCTGTGAGGCCAGAAGAAGTATTCTTAAAGATTACTTCCGGAATACCTAAGTCCTCCTCGTTTCTTCCCGCATAATGCGGGAAGGTAGCCTCTAGCTACATTTTATGTTCCATGGGCTGGTCCGTGGTCTATAAAATAATCAAATATATGATAAACAAAACCGATTCGAAAAAAATCAAAAAAACAGTCGAAGAATTTTTTCAGAAATTAGGGGTCGAGGCGAAAATCGATGTTTTTTCCATTAAAGAATCAACCATCCCGATCGAGCTGAAATTGGAAGAGCCACAAACCTTGATCGGTCAGAACGGAGAAACCCTGTTCGAGATCCAACACCTATTGAAAATAATATTGAAGCGCCAGATAGCGGATAACATTTACGTAGATCTGGATATTAATAACTATAAAAAGAAAAAGGCGGAATATTTAAGGGAAATGGCCAAATCCACCGCGGACGAGGTTTCGCTTAGCGGACGCGAGAAAGCGTTGCCGTCGATGACGCCTTACGAGCGCCGGATCATCCACGTTGAATTATCGCTTCGCCAAGACATAAAAACGTCGAGCGTCGGGGACGAACCGCGCCGGAAAGTGATAGTAAGGCCGGCAGTTTAAAACCAGGCCAAGCGAACAAGCGGTTTTTCGCGGGGGACATAGTAAAGGCATCGTGCTATTGAAAAAAAACGGGTTAATCCCGTTTTTTTTCTTTTCTTTTAAGCTTCGCTTTTCGCTTTTTTGATTTTTTGTATCTCTTCGGGGCTGGTGGTGATGATCTGGTCTTCTACGTAGGAAGCGATGCCTTTTATAGCAACGTGTTTTTGGCCGGCAAAGAAAAGTCCCTCCCCCACTTCCGCCTCGAGCAACAGATTTTTCTCGCCTTCGGTCAGGTTGAAAGTTTTTTGGAGAATATCGATCGTTGCCGGCGATTGTTTCATTAAAAATTGTACCGATGAGTTGGTAATGATCGGCTGGCCGTAGGTGGATTTCATAAAGTCGCCAACGTCCTGAGTGATGGTTGTAACCCCCAGCCAGTATTTCCGGGCCCGCTTGCAAAGGCCGTACAGGAAAGACGCGCCGTCTTCCGTTTGCATCAGCCACCAGGCCTCATCGACCACCAGGATCCTTTTTTTCAAAGTCATTCTCACTTTGTTCCAGATATGACGCATAATAATGAACATCGCCGCCGTGCGCAGCTCGTTTTCCATGTCGCGGATCCCGAATACTACCATCAGTTTGTCCATGGAGACATTACTTGGTTGGTTGAAAAATTGCGCGTACGTCCCTTTCGTGAATTTTCTCACCCTTCTTACGAGCGATTCCGTTCCTTCCATGCCTTCAAGTACCGCTTCCAGGTCTTGCATCAAAGGCGTTCTTTCCGTCCAGAGACTGGGATCGGTTTCCGGAGTGATATCTTTGGCGGCGTAAACTTCCGTGAGGGCGCGGTCGATAATGGCGTCTTCTTCGGGCGATAATCCTCCCAGCATGATCCGGATAAGGCCGACCAGATTGATGATGTTGGTGCGCAACACATTTTCCGGGTCCTCGTCATCCCGGGGGATCGGCAGGTCGAACGGATTGATGTGGTTTGGCGACGTAAGGGAAATGTTCACGAAAGATCCTCCGACGGATTCCGCCAACACCCGGTATTCGTTTTCCGGGTCGACAATGATCGACTCGATCCCCAGCATCATGGAACGCAGGATCTCCAGTTTGACGGCGTAACTTTTACCCGCGCCGGATTTTGCGAAAATCACGCTGTTGGCGTTCTCAAGGCTGAACCGGTCGAAGAGGATCAAGGAGTTGTTGTGGAGATTTACACCGTACAATATGCCGTCGTTAGCGCTTAGGTCGAAAGAGATGAACGGAAAGGTCGAGGAAAGGGGTCCGGTGTTCATCGGGGTATGCGCGTTTATTTCGTCCAAGCCATAGGGGCAGGTAGAGGTAAAACCTTCCTTTTGCTGGTAAAGGGCGGGTTTGATGTAGATCAACTTTGATTCCAGGATCGATCGGAGCGTTGTTTCGACGGATCTGAGTTTTTCCAGGGAGTTTTCGTAAACCGTCAAATAGATCCCAAGCTTGAACATGCGTTCCTGGGATGTTTGAAGTTTGTCGCGGAGGGATTCAAGGTCCTGGTAGGCAATCTCCAAGGCGGGGTCGCGCACCAGCCCCTTCTCTTCCCTTTCCATCAGCTCGGCTTGTACTTCGGTGAGTTTTTTCCGCAGCTGCTTTAAAGTAGTTCCTGTTTCAATGGGGTGGACATGGAAAGAAATATCCATCGGGCTTTCCAGATTGATGATCGGGGCAAACCATCCGGTTGTAAGATAGCGCGGATAGGAAAAAATAAAAAAAGACTTCCCGAATTTTTCTCCGAGTTTCAAATACTCACTGGACAAGACGATCGAAGAAGGCGCGATAATATCTTTGATATTGATCGTATTGATTTCGATGGCTTGGCTCAGGTCCTGTTTTTTTTTGGTTTTTTTGGAAGAAAAAAGGCCCATATGGTTGGTGATATACCCTGCTTGCTTTGCGTCGGGGTTTTTGAGCCGAGAGGATCCTCCCCGCCTTCTGCGGGGGAACGCTTCCGGAAAACGAATAATTGATTTAGTGGATAAAAGACAGCGGGATGGGTCAGACGATCAGCTCCGGAGGAATTTCGGGATAATAACCGCTTTCCGACTCCTGAGGATGGTACAAGCCCCAGAAGAATTCGATTAATTCAAGGCTGTTCAATGGAACGCATTGCAAGCCGCAACGCCTGAGGCCCAGCGCCACGAATTCCATTCGCTGCCAGAGCTGCGATTTGGCCCGCTGGAAATGTTCTTCGCCGGCGGTTTTGACCGCTTCTTTGGACTTAGGAAGATTCGGAAGATTCATTAAAGTAAAAGGGATGATTACGTAAAAAGTCTTGTTCATAATCGATCCCGAAGAAATAAGTTCGGTGATGAACTTGCGGTATTCGGCGGTTTGGATCCTCAAAAGATCGTTTGTCTGTCTTATTTCCAGGTCCTTAAGTTTGTCCAGATAGTTGGTGATGTTCAGCTGCCGGCTTTGGATGAAAATTTCCAGCGAAAAATCGAGCGAGTTGAGAAAGCTTTGGAATTGATAAATGATCGCGGTTTGTTCGTCTTCCGCTTTCAGCGCGAAGTTGATGGCGGAGACCATTAAAATCCCGCGCAAAGCTTTGTTTTTCAGGACGATAACGCCTTCTTTCACCTGGTCGATTTCAAGGAATTGTTGGGTTGATGTGAGTGCCATTTGTGTAATGTATTAATTCCCTTTTGTTTCCAGGTAATTCCTTAATTTTTTCAATTCCCCCTTTTTGGTCGTTACCCGGTCCGCTTTCTTGCTGGCCGGTCCCTTTTCGATCTTGATCAATCCCTGGTTGGGATTGACGATTTTAGCGGTCGGAAATTTTTTCCAAAGATAGATCTTGGGCGCTAATCCGAAAAGGAAAGAATGTTTGATCAATACCGGCAAGGTTATCCCCCCTACCCTCACGAAAGCAAGGGAAAACGCAACCAGCATAATAATCGCGACAATGGCCACGCAGGCTATCGGCGGGAAACTCTGCGGATTGGAAGTGGATATCATATAAAGAAAAAGCGATATCCCGCCTCCCGCCCCGACGTAAACGAATTGTTTCAAAGTGAACGGTCCGACCACTTTGGTTTCCATGTCGATGAATTGGGGTAGAATGAAATTCATAAAATAAACTGGGCCGATAATCCCGTAGCGTAGCGGAACTTCCCCGCTTCCCGCGGGGTTGGTTTTATTCCACGGGCTCCTGATAAGTGCTTTTAGGGGACGCGTTTACCGAGGGTGCTCCGGCCAGCGGCGTCATCTGGAGACTATAAATATTTTCCAGCTCCGCTTTGACCGGGAAAAGGACGAAACGGTTGATTTCATGGATTATCCGACGGGTTGTGGTCTCTTCGGTTTTCAGGTTTTTTTCCAAATCGGCCAGGAATTCATTGGGCGGCAGGATGCCCAGAAGCACTTCCCTAATTCCATCCAAGAGCAGGTCAAGGCTGTCGAGCGAGTCATAACGGGTGCAGATATCAATAATATTTTCCCCGATTTCGTCGGAGAAAAGGGCGTCTTGAAGCGCGACCGGAAGTTTATGGTATAATTCCCAAAACTTTTTTTTCGGAAGTTTTTCGATCATATGTATAAGCGGATATTAATCCAAAAAACCACATGCGTAATTGCTGATTATTATACCATTATAACACGGGCAAGGTCGCGGGCAATGTTATTGACAAAAACAAGAAAGCATGCTATAATTTTTATATAGAACCTTGTCAATTTATAAGGAATATTACTGATAAAGGTATCGCTTGACGAATATTGAACCGAAATGAGGTGAATAGGTATGATTGATGATTTCTTTGGCGCGATGCACGGACCAATAGGGTCGGAAGAACCGTTGGAACAGCCAGAGGTTGTGCCCGGGCCGATGTTCGGTCCGGAACGGCCAACGACGCCACAAACGACGGATCGTGCCAGAACCAGAAGGACAAATGAAGGGTACACGCCCGCACAGAAGAAAGAGATTGCTTGGGCAACTTCGCTCGAGCATCGCATGAACGTAGTCGCGGCGTTATTGCTGGTTCTACCCACCGCCTTAGGCCTTTATTTTCTAGCCGGAGGCAGTTGGGTCAGCTATTTGCAGTTTACCGCGTGTATCGCCGCATCTGGTTTTTTGACGGCGATCTGCATTAAGAATGTGCAGGCGTCACCCAAGCAAGTTGGCGTAAGAACCTGGATGGGTGGCAGGATCCCCTATCTTAAACAAGAAGGGTATTGTCTGGTGATCCCATTCTTCTGGGATCTGATCCGGATCGACGTTGCGGATAAGAACACTGATTTGAGTCAAGAAAATGTGCCGGCTAAAAACGGGACAATTGGTGTGTTGGCGTCGATGACCTGGCATCCGGATTATAAGGATCCGATCGCGATGATCCGATACATTGATGCCGGAATGGCGGCGGGCGTGGAAGATATCCTTGATGATCCCGCTAACCAAGGTATCCGTGAGTACGCCATCGGAATGAAGGTGGAAAAAGCCCTTAAAGACAAAAAGGGTTTCCGTAAGGCGATCATCGGCGCGATGTTAAACGTCGAGGATGCGGAGCTTAATGATGTAGTAGAGGCTTTCAAGAACGGAACTAAGCGCCTTACGCCAAAGCTTGTCGGTATCAGGATCTTGCAGATCACGGTGCCCGACATAGTCTTGCCGGCGGATATCGAAAAAGCCCGAAAGAAGCTGGCAATCGAAGAATTGCAGCGGAAGTCCGAGTCTACGGAACGAAATCATTTCGAGGCTTCGATTATATCGCTTCGCGACAACGTGGGTCTTAGTCCCGAAAAAGCAACCGAATCCTGGATGATTTGGCGAAAGCTGATCAAAAAGGATGTTCACCAGGAGCTATTTGATGTTTCCGGCTTAGGGGACAAGGATCCAATGGGACTAACCTCGCCAATCCATTTATTGGCGCGGGGCTTACAGGGCAAAAAAGGAGGAGGAACAGACAGAAAAAATAAAAAAGACGAAGAAGAAGATCAAGAATAGGGATGGAAAAATCCCTATTTATTTTTTTTAGGTAAACAAATACCCCGGCGAGATGCTCGGGGTATTGTCATTCTTAAGCCGGAAAACCAAGTTTAGGAATTGTCGTCTCGGCGCGTAGTGGTGTCGTCGGGATGAACGCCGGTTGTGCGGCCGCTTGGCGTGGTGTTAGCGCGGGGCGTGCCGTCAGGGTTGGGTTGGGCTTGGCCTTCCCGTTGAAAATCAGCAAAACTTCGATTAGCAACGTCCCTAAGGTTTTCCGTGGTTCGTTGTCTGTCTCGTCCGCGGCCAATATCGCCAAGATTGGACTGGTTCGGTTGCTGGGTACGGGTTCGTTGGCCCGCCGCGTTATTGTTTGGGGGGGTAGTTGTCTGTTGGGTTTGGCCGCGTCCGAAATCGCCAAGATTGGACTGGTTCGGTTGCTGGGCGCGGGTTTGTCGGCCCGTTGTGCCGCCTCCGCCGCCAGGCGGCGTACCTGCTCCCGCTCTTGGGCCAGCACCAGGGCCAGGAGCTCCGCCTTGGTTTGCTTGGCCGCGACGGCCTGTGCCTTGGTTTTGCGGGCCTTGGGTTTGGCCGGGTTGTTGGTCTCTCGGCATGGTGATATTGCGCTGTGGTTTGGTCGGGTTTCTTTGATTCCATTCATTATTGATCTTAACTTGGGTCATTGCTATTTGATTCTTTTTGTCTCTTAGTTTTGTTTCTCCGGTCTGGAGGTTTTTTTGGATCTCTATTTCTTCTTCCGGCGCGAATACGTCTCTTAAAGTGGTTACGGTTCCCATGGCCAGTTTTGGATCGGCCGCGTACAATGTTCCGTTTGCCGCCTGTGTTTCGTATTGTTCATGGAGCGAATCCAAGGATTTTTGCCCAAAATTTTCGCCAATCTTTTGTATGTGGCCGCTGTTTGCGTTGTAAACGATCTGTTTATTGTATGCTTGGTTTTCAAACACATCATCCTTCAGGTTTTTTATATTTTCCGGTTTATCCAAAATCTTTTTAACGCCCAAAGCCATTACGGTATCGTTTTCGATGTCGGCTTGCGAGGCGTTGGGATTGATATAGCGCTGGCGGGCCAGTTCATCCGGGGCTTTGGAATCTTTTAACATCAATTCCTTGATTTGCTGGCCGCGGGTGCCGGTAAGGAGGTCGGGATGGTAGCCGACCGCTTCGGTCACCATGCCTTTATTGTGGACCGCCGCTTGACTCATAGCATCGTCCAATATTCCTTTCTTTTCCATATCCTTGAGGAATTCGGTTCCTTTATACTTCATGCCGTATTTCGTTAAGGCTAGTTTTTTGCTGGTGTCCATGCGCTTATAGAGGCCCGGATCCGAGGCCATGGTTTCCATTGCTCGCTCCACGCCGTCTGAATCTTTGCCGAAATGTTTTTCCAGGTTTGCTTCGTCCTCTGCTTGGTATTTTCGCATCGATTGTCTCGGTGTGGTTTGCCGCAGGCGGTGCACAAAATTTGCCGGGGACATCAACGCGCTGTTCGCGTAATGTTTATATTTATCCTTGCCTTCCAGAGTGAGGTTGCCTTCTTCGTCTCTGTTTTCTTTATCGGAGGCATTGTGTTTTGCCGCTCTTTCGTTGTAGTTTCTTATTCCGTTTTTTACGGCACCCTCGCCTCCATTTTGCCAGACTTTGGTGGCCGCGCTTTTTCCCATACCCATAATCGCCACGGCGAGGACGGGCATGGTGCGGTCAACCATCCAGAAAGTTACCATCAGATAAATGAACAAAAAAGAATAGAAAAGATAATATGAAGGAATATTGAGGATTGGCAGAAACCAGCCCAGATCCCAGGCTTTTGGCATTGCCCCGCTGGGCAGAATCGAATTTCCGGCGTTTAATCCCAGCATTAAAAAGAAAAGCAGAATGGTTCCCACGAAACACCATTGGATTAGGTGTTTTAACCATTCGTCCCAGTATTTCTGGGTTTGGGGCAAAATGAGGCACAAGAAAGCCAAGGGCGATAAAATCGCCAATATCTGGACGATATAAACTCGGGCGGCGAACAAAATGATATAAATGCAAAAAACCGCCGTCAAACCCGCCGCGGCCACGATTTGGAATGTCCAGATCGGCACGCTGGAGATAAACACACCTTTAGTGGCCAAACTGGCGATCATGGCCATTTTTGCCAGAACGCTGCCGAGCGGGACGATAAGCAAGGTAAATCTCGAGATGATTTCTATGCACAGCCAGCTAAAAGTAGAATACATGACGGCGAGAAATCCTTCCATAACCGTGCTCAAAAATTTTTCGTGCCCGTACATGATGGTATTGTTGGCAATCGTCGCGATATCAACCAGCATGCCAACGAATAATTTACTGAAATTCAGCAAAAGGGCGACGATAATCAGCCGCGGCAAGGCTTTCTGCGATTCCAGGGATTCGATCCTTAAAATAAAACCAAAAGCGACGATCAAAAAAATAAGGAGCAAAAACATATTGGCCAGTCCTCGGGTAAGATCCCAGCCGTGCTTGACCATAATTCCATTGAGGTCTATCCAGTTCGGATTGGTAATTTCCCATTCCAAAATCGATGTTGAAACTGCCAGCACGGTTATGGCGATCACATAAAATTTCATTACTTCGGGAACCACGGAAAGAAGCGGAGCGGTAATGTCGTCGCTTGCCGTCAACATATTTTCGATCTGGAGGGTAAGGTCGTCGGTCAGGCCGGCAGTGGCGACGCTGGGCGCGACCAAAGAGAAGATGGTGATGGTGGAAACCAGCGTAATGATCGTTCTTTGGAATGAAGGCGATTTTTTCAAAATTTTCATCTTTTCAGAGGATATAATTATTGTTTATCGAGTCCGGGGGCCAATAGCTGGACGCAATATATATTTCGGTCGGCCCAGCGGGTCAGATCGGCTTCATAGGCCGGCACGTCGCGAATCACGTCGCCGCAGCTAGACCAAAGCCAGCCTTTATTTTCGCCAAAGAGCCGCAGTATACAGCCGCAGCCGGTCTTATCGCCCGATGCAATGGTTTTTGATTGGTCCAGAGGGTCGCGGATAGTTCTTAGATCACAATCTTTAATCCCGTCAGCCGCCGTTTTAGGATGGCAAATGCCGTTTTCGCCTTTTGCATCTAATACGCAGTTATAATTGGTTGGGCAAGGATGGCTGCCGTCGCAAGCCTGGGAATAATCCTTGTCCGTATATCGCGCTTTGATTGATTTTGGCACATTGTCGGTTCCTTGAATAACTTCATCGACGTTTATCGTGGCCATGGTGCCGCCAAAATTGGTGTTTGACCAAATATGGGCATCCGAGCAGAAAACACTTTTGCCGTCATCCGGCATACAGAGGTCTTTCCCGCCGTAAGTAACGCATTTGTATCCATCCGGACAGGGAGTGCTGCCGCTGCAGGATTGGAAATAGTCGTCGGTGACTACAGGATTGAAGGGGTCGAGATGGAAACTGGTGAGCTCGGGATTGATGGTATTCAAAAGAACGTAGGCCGAAAGCAACAGGACCAAACCAAACATCGCCGATTTGATCCGGTCTATGGCGTCTTTCATTGTTGTCGGATTGCCGATGGATGTGATGTATTGGAATCCGGCGATCACAAAAGCGATGAAAGTGGCGACTCCGCCCAGCGCTATCCCCCACTCATAGAGATACTTGATGAATTGTCCCAGGTTGGTTGTCTTATCAACTTTGGTTTTCATCGGCGAATCGGGCCAAGCGGTTTGCAACGCGGCAAAAGCCAGCGCGAAGAACGCGAAGCAGCCGATCATTGTCAGCAGAACAAGCAGGTATTTTTTATTGAAAGATTTAGTCATGCGCTTTTGTTTAGTAAGGCGTTAAAACGGGATTACTTATCTGACTCGGGCATTGGCGCGCCGACAGTTTTATTATTGCTGGTATTGTCGTTATTGGGATTGCTGGTATTATCGGTGGTGGCTTTTAAAGGTGCGCCAAGGAATTCCACGGATTTAATAATTTCCTCAATTTCCGGTTGTATCAGGGGCCAGTTTTGTTCCGTGGTCATTACCGATACCATATAACTTTCGTCGCCATCAAGGAGTATTTCTTCCCGTTGGTGGGCGGGTAGGCTGGTTTTGGAGGTTTGGGGCGCTTTTTGGGTATATTTAATTTCCAAGCTTACTCTGTTTTCGGCCAAACTTGATTTTACTATTTCCATAATTTGGTTGCTGTCCTCGGCGTCTTGCTGGAGCGAACCCATAATGTCTTCCCATTTACCCATTTTGATTCGTTCAACGACCAGATAAGACGGAAAGAAATTGGCTAGGTCGATTTTGTAAAGAAAAAACAATAATTCCCTTTTGTCCGATTGGCTCAAATTTTTTACCTCCGCGATGACGTTATCGTCGGCTTTTATCCAGGAAGTTCCGTAGCGAATTTTTAATTTTCCGTAAGGGTCGGTAAAATCCAGATATTTCGTATTTTGGCCGACTCGCAGGTTTTCCCCGACTTTATCAATTTTCGGAAGATTTATGAGCGATGCGCCGAGATTGGCTTCTAAATTAAAATTAAAAGCACTTTTAAACTGCTGGTATGACAGCACAGCCAGAATCGGGATCATTATGAATATCATTAAAATAGAAAAGCTCACTGGTCTCATTGTTTTGAATTTTTTTAGTTTTTAATTTTCCACCAGGACCCGAACTGGAAACCCAGAAGCGAAAGGATTACGGATACAATCATCCAGCCGAACAGGATAAGAAGGTAGCCCAGCCCCGCCGCCCGCCATAAGCTTTTTACGCGTTCGATCGTGGCCGCGTCGCCTAAAGACGTGTAAAAGATCACGCCGGTGATCAGCGTCAGGATTACCAAAACAATGATCGATAAGCGGAAAAGAAAGAATTCGAATATGATTTGAACCATAATGAAAAGATGGCCGATGTTGCAGGCGTCCCTTTCGTTCCAGGATGTGTTGGGGTCGTCGAAATTCTTTCCGCAAACCACGAAACCTCCGGTGTTTTGGGAGATGTCGGGATTCTGCTTTATATTAAGCGTCCATTCCGGGCCTTTCCCGCCCAGTTCCTTGCATTCGGTGTCGAAACAAGATTGGACTTGCCAGACATACGTACCCAGGCAAGTGGCAGATAACTGGTAATTCGGGCTCGTTACTTTTTTTTCTTTTGATTCGCCCGTAGGGCAAGCACCGGTTTCATCCGCGTCTTTGGTTGTGTAGGTGACCGTTACTGTATAAGCGTCCGCTCCCTCAACTTTATCCCAGGTGAGATTTATAGGCAATTCGTTGATATAGACCGTTGCCCCGTCGGGTGGGTTTGGATTGGTCGCGGCACCTATCTTGGAAATAGTGATGCTTTTTACGTCGCTCCATTGCCCGCACAAATCCCCTCCTTCGCGGGCGCAAGTTTTAACTTTCCAGGTATAGGTTTTTTCCGGTTTCAAATCGGGATAGCCAATATCGGATACCTTTGGATCGGTTACCGTTCTTTCCAGGTTCACGCCGTTTCCCTCTATATGATAAATAAACGATTTGGCTCCCGGGACATTTTCCCAGACAAAAGTTATCGGCAGACCGATATCGGAACCTTCGGGTTTCATTGATTCCGGTACGGGGGGGCGGCCGGTCGTTCTAAAGGTATAGGTTTTGGACCAGGCATCATCTTCGCAATCCTTGGAATCGAAATCCCAGCAGGGTTTGACGCGCCAGGTATAAACCGTGTCCAGTTGTAACTTGGGATAGTCGATCGTTATTGTCGAGAGCGTTCGGTTTTTTTCGGCGTCGGTAAGACTGACTCCAGTGAGGTCGAAAACATAAGAATTGGTGCCGACACTGCCGGTCCAAGCGAATTTAACGGGCAAACCGACCGGGGTTTTTCCTTCCGGGTCATCGGGAGGGGAAAAAGGGTTGGGTGGTTTTAATTTAAAATCATTGATTTTGAATTTCCATTTCTGGCTCCAATCGGTGCAGTCGCTGGCACTTGTGCAGGCTTGGACGATCCAGGAATAAAGCGTGTTTTTCGTGAAAAATCCAACCTCGGTATTGGTTAGTTGAGTCGGCGGAGTTCCGGCCGGACTGTCTGATTTGATTACGTAGGGTGTGCAGGTTTTTCCGTCCCGGCCGCCCAGTAATTGGGGAAGGCATTCCTCTTTATCGTTTTCAAGCTTGTAGGCCAGCAGTTGGTAAGATGTCGCGCTTGGTATCGCGCACCACTCAAGCTTTACGGTTTCAGCCGCTGTATGCACCCCCAGATTTTCGGCGGCTTTATCCCCTACCCAGTCCGGATCATAAGGCGCTATCGGTTCGGGCGCGGAGCTGGTGGTAAAACTCCATTGGGAAGCCAGCCCGCAATTGGTGCCGTCCGTATTGCAACAAGCTTGGACGGACCAAGGAACTTCCGAGGCCGATTTTAAAAGGCAGGGTTCGCCGTCTGTTACGGAATTGAATTCCGATTCGGGTAATATTTTTTTGTAGTCTTCCGAAGCGCTTGGCGCTTTAGCGGTATTTTTAATGGCGATCGCGTAAGACTGGGGACCGTAAGGGTCTTTTTTGTGGGCGCCCGGACCGCCTTTGTTTTTCCAGCCCGGCACGTCGGTCCACTCCAGCTTTACCGGCAGTTTTACTTTTTCGTTTCCGACGCCTTTATCCGGCTGGTGCACGTATTCCGGATTATTGTAATAGACCGGGTCTTTCGGTTTTTCCAGGCAGGAGCCGTCGCAATAACATTTTCCGCCGACCGCTTCGCTGGGGTCGCATTTTTGCCAGTCTTCGCAACTATAGGTGGGGCTGTAGCAGGAGTCGCCGCAACAAGGATCTTCGTTCACGTCGGTAAGGGTGCCGCCGCAAGGACTGGAGCAGGTGTAATAAGCATGTCCGCAACAGGATTCGCAGGGCGGCGTCGTTTCACCCCCCTGCGCGCTGACGGAAACCACCGAAGCGCTAAACAAAAGAAAACCAAAGAACAAAACAAAACCAAAAAAAGAAAAAAGTTTTTTATCGCGTATCATAAAATTCTGAACCAAAATTTAAATATTAATATATTATAAGTTCTTTTAACTTTTTATTGAATAGGCCTTGGCTAAATTTATCCACTCCTCGATACTTAGCGTTTCGGCTCTTCGGGCCGGATCGATCTCCGACTCCTTCAGCCATAGTTCCAACCCTTCCCTTCCCGGGCCGTCGGCTCGTGTAAGTTTTTTCGAAAAATTATTGATCAGTTGTTTTCTGGGTTGCGAGAAACCGGCCTTCACGATCATGAAAAAAAGATCCGAGAATTGTTTTTCCGGCCTATTGATTTTAGGCGTAAGCCTCAAGATGGCGCTGTCGACATTGGGAACGGGCCAGAAGCAGTTTCGGGAAATGACGCGGATGATTTGAGGTGTGGCGTAAAATTGCGTCGCTACCGCCAAAATGCTCATCTGGCCAGGTTTGGCTGCTATCCTTTGCGCGACCTCTTTTTGCACAATAAGAGTAAGGTCCTGCGGTGGGTTTTTGCTTTCCAGGAATTTCCGGATGGCCGGGGCGGATAGATAGAATGGCAGATTAGCCACAACCTTATATGGGGACGGTAATCCAGTCTCATCGAATTTAAGGATATCGGCTTCAATAATTTCCACGTTTTCCAGGTGGAGCGTATCTTCCAAGACCTTGACCATCCGGCGGTCAAATTCCACGGCGATCACTTTTTTGGCGGTCTTAGCTATCTCTTTGGTTAAGCTGCCAAGGCCCGGTCCGATTTCCAAAACAACGTCTTTGGGGCCAAGTCCAGCCGCTTTAGCCATATTTTCAATAGCATTGCGGTCTACCAAAAAATTCTGCCCGAATCTTTTTTTAGGCTGGGCGTCGTGGTCGTCTAATATGGTTTTGATCGAGGTTTTGTCCATTTTATTGGCGGTTCGATTTATCGAAACAAGAACAAGCTTTAAATAGAGAATTACTGTCTTGATCTTATCACGGAAACTATGGCTGGCGGATAGTCCTTGGTTTTAGTTAAACGAGAACTCTTTGGGCCGGATACGTATCCGGGAAAAAAACGCATATGTTTTACTCGTTTTCCGTTAAATCATTTTAGCATGTTTTGGCACGGTTTTAGCTTGACAGAGGGCGCCATATCGCGATATAATGGTTGCGACGATGTCTATTAAGCTCCAACTAAAAAATGTCGCCAAACTACTCTTTATCGGAGCGATTTTGCTTAGCGCTTCTTTGGTGTTTTCGGCTACAACCGGGAAAGGTAAAACCTCCTCGAATGATCAAATTTGTATTGAAAATTCGCAAAATGCCTATTTGGATGCTTCGAAACAGACCCGGCTGGAATCGCCGGATTTTCTTTTGGTTGACGATTCTTGCGTAAGAGCCTCCACTCCCCCGATCACAGTATCCACTAAAGTGCTTGGTTCGCTTGTCGGAGGGGATGAATACTATCAGGAAAACATGAAATTGGAAGACGACCAAAGAGCTGTTTTGGAATATATCGTTGAGCAGGGAGATACGGTCGCGCTGGTTGCGGAGAAGTTTGGTATTAGCACGGATACTATTCTTTGGGCCAACAATTTATCCGGTTCAGCCCAGATAAAAGCGGGCCAACAATTGATCATCCTGCCGGTTACCGGTATTATCCATAACGTAGTTAATGGCGATACGGTATCCGCGATGGCGCAAAAATACCAAGTGCCAACGGCCGATGTAGTGGCTTTTAACAAGTTATCGGGCGAGGCCGATGTTTATATTGGAGATACGTTGATTATTCCGGGCGGGAAAATGCCGAAAGTCGCGGCTAAGAAACCTGCGATTACCGCCAAGCCCAATTCCGGGTACACCGGATTAAACTTGCCGGGAGATTATTTTATTTGTCCGATCGGCCAAACGTGCCGTAAAACCCAGGGAGCGCACTATAATAACGCGGTTGATCTTTCGAACGGCCAGTGCGGAGACGCTATTTACGCGGCCGCTTCCGGCACCGTTCAGCGCGCCGCTTACGGCTGGAATAAAGGAGCCGGGAATTATATTACGATTTTTCATCCGAGCGGGGCGGTTACCAAATATTTTCATTTACAGACAATATTCGTCAAACCAGGGCAGTCGGTTTCCAAAGGGCAGAATATCGGTTTGATGGGCAGTACCGGTTTATCGACCGGTTGCCATTTGCATTTCGAGGTAATCGGAGCGGCTAATCCTTTTATCCGTTAGCCTATCGTATCGCTTTTAGGGCGGTACATTAAAGCTTCCGATAAATGGTCGAAGAGGATATTTTCCGAGCCGTCCATATCGGCGATCGTGCGCGACACTTTCAATACCCGGTGGTATCCCCTAGCCGACAATTTACCCGAGTCGACATAATTTTTAAGCAAGGTTTGCGACCTGCCATCCAAAAGGCAGTGTTTTTTTATCATAACGATTCCCATCTCGGCATTAGTGGAAAAATCATTAAAACGGGCTTGCTGAATTTGGCGGGCTTTGATTACCCTTTCTCTGGCAGCTTGGCTGTTTTGTCTGGCGTCGGAAGTGTTCGCCGCTAATTTGTCGTATTTAACGGACGGCACCGTGATGAAAAGATCAACCCGGTCCATCAGCGGTCCGGATAGTTTTTTCTGGTACATTTTGATCTGGGAGTTTGAGCAAACGCACCTTTTATCGGGGTTGCCGAAGTTACCGCAAGGACAAGGGTTGGCGGCCAGGATCAAAGTAAAGCGGGCCGGAAGAGTGAGGGCGTGGCGCGCGCGCAACAAACTGATGTTCCCTTCTTCGATTGGTTGTCGCAGGGCCTCCAAGACGTCGCGGTGGAATTCCGGAAACTCGTCCAAGAACAAAACGCCTCGATGAGCCAAGGTTATTTCTCCCGGCTTGGGTGGATTCCCTCCTCCGATCAGAGCCACACCCGAAGAAGTATGATGCGGCGAGCGGAAGGGACGCTGTGTTATTAGAGGTGAGTTCGCGGACAAAAGACCGCAAACACTGTAGATCTTGGTCACTTCCAGTGATTCTTCGAATGAAAGCGGTGGCATAATCGAAGACAACGCTTTAGCCAATAATGTTTTTCCCGTTCCTGGTGGTCCCGACATTAATAAGTTGTGTCCGCCGGCAGCGATGATTTCTAAGGCTCTTTTAGCCGAGTCCTGCCCGGAGATCAATACCAGATCGGTCGAGGCGTTACCGGAAATATCAGAGTTGTCGGTATCGGTAATAGTTGGAAAGATCGCGATCTCACCGGCGAGATAATCGATGACTTCGTTTAAACTTTCCACGCCGATAACCTTAATACCCTTGATCAGACCGCCTTCGGCGGCGTTTTCTTTCGGAAGGATGATTTCTTCTACCCCTTTTTCTTTACAGGCGATGGCCAGGGAGATCACGCCTTTAGCGGGACGGAGTTTTCCGTCCAAGGCAAGTTCTCCGATGAAAACTTTTCGCGCCGGATCAAATTTAATGTGTTTTTCGGCCAAAAGAAATCCCAGCGCTATCGGGAGATCGTACAGTGATCCTTCTTTTTTAAGATCGGCGGGCGCTAAAGAAACAAGGACCTTTACGGGTTGGTTGTTCGGAGACGGAAAGCCGGAACTGTCGATCGCCGTTGCTACCCGCTCTTTTGCTTCCTGGACCGATTTATCGGGCAGGCCGACGATTTCAAAATGTCTTAATCCGTAAGTTGAATCTACTTCAACTTCGATGATTTGGGCGCTCAAGCCGATAACGGCAGCTGAAAATACTTTTGAAGGCATAAATTTTTTTACGTCATATCGCCAATTTGATCGTAATTGGAGCGAAAGCCGATGAGGTTAATTGGTATTTAAAGATATAATATCCGGAAGTTTTTATTTATCCGGCAGAATACTCCGGGGCAGAGCCCCTTTAGTTTATTAAAGATTTTAATTTAACAAAAACAAAAAAAATGTCCATAGTCCAGCTTTAAAAACAAAAACCCCGCAGATGCGGGGTTTTTAAGTCGAGGATGACTGTTATTTCTGGCAGTCTAGGCAAAGCTTGGCGGCCGGATAGATTTTTAACCGTTCGATCGGGATCATATGTTTGCAATTTTCGCAAAGGCCGTATTTCCCTTTTTTTATTTTTTCTAAAGCGGAATTAACGTCTTGGAGTTTTATTTCCAGGTTATGTTCTATCGGAAGGCGGGTTGTGTATTCTTCTACTTCGTCGGCTTGGCGCTCCAGGGAAGCACTTCCCGAGTCGGAATTTCCGAATGGAAATTTGCTTTTCCAGTCGCCGGGGATCTTGTCGTTTTTCGTGGCTATCTTCTGTAGTTCCTGCTCGACCGCGGTTCTATCCCCTTCTAAGGCGGTCTTTAATTCCTCAAGCAGTCCTTTCTCGACCCTTTCTTTGGTTTTTATATTTTTCTTTTTTTCCATGATGTTTTTAATTATTTAATCTTGTGCAATATCTTCCCTTCCGCGCACCTGCTTTTTGTGGTTCCCGTCGACAGCGTGATATGAATAGCTAATTTTTCAGTTGATTGAAGATTTTTATTAAGCTTTCTCCCGACGAAGTTAGAATAAAATATTTATCGGTTGTCGCGTAACAAAGACCGGAGTTAATGTTTGAGGGCGGAAGCGGGAAAGAAAGGTATCGGAAAGTCGTTTTACTGTTTGGGATTGTGCCTGTTTTGAAGAATGACGGCGAGGCGTTTTTTGTTTTTCCCAAAAACTTCAACAGTCCATCAAAATCCTTTTCCATAGTTCCTTCCCATTTTTTCAATAAAGCATCGAGCCCGGCCGGATCTGAAATTTCAGCCACAAAACCAAGCCGGTTATCCCCTTTGCTGGCATAAATAAAGAGGGTGAAATTGTTGGTTAAGTGGCTAAACAGGCCATCCGGGATATGCGTATTAAACAACGCAAGGAATTCTTTGAAGCCCAAATAATCGTTATTTTTGTTCTGGACCAATATCCGGTAGTAACCTTCGCCCTCAAATTTCCGTTGCAAATAACCAGAAAGAGCGTCAGGAACACCGGAATCATCGTTGGCTTTGATATTCAAGGTCGAAATGGCCGCGATCAAGGAAGCTGGTTCGGCCTTGGGCGCGGAGGTATTACCATTACTGTCGTCGCAAGCATCTCCTAAACCGTCCTTATCGACGTCGGCTTGGTCGGGATTGGCAACCGACGGGCAGTTATCTTTGGCATCCGGGATGCCGTCGTTATCCGTGTCCGGGGACGCAGCATTATCGTCTCCGGTATTGTCGGAACCGTTATTATTGCTATTGTCCGGCGGTGTTGTGTTGTCGGTAGGCGGGGTGGGCGTTTTTTTGGTGAAAACGATAAGCACGGCAGCGCCAATGGCGGCTAGGCAGACAAGAAGGATCAGGATTCTGATCATTAACTTTTTCCCGCCCGATGATTTTTTCGGCAAATCTTCGTTTAAAGGAAAGTCTTCGTCTAGCGGTGTTTCCTTTTTGGAAACAGTTGCTTCATCTTGTGATGTTATTTCTTGAGCGGGAAAAGAAGGTTTCTGAGACTGGTTCCAGCGGTTTGTCCAAGGATTTTCCGGTTGGTCGTTTTCGTTGCGGGGCTTGACCGTCGGGTATTCCCCCGTTTCTGCCGGAGTCGCAGCGTTTGGCCAACGGTTGGCTTGAGAGGGCGGATGGGATTGATCGGATCTGTCGCCGAAGGCCTGATCGGTTTTCGGAGCCGCAATCCCTCCATTATTATCGTCGATAGGCTCCAAGAAAGAGCTTGATGGCTGTTCGTTTTCCAAAAGAGGCTCTCTGCCCATGCGGGATTGCGTTTCGGTAATCGGTTCCATCGCGGCCGATTGAACCGCTGAAGCTTTAACCGAACCGTCCTTTTCCCCGTAATTGCCATCTTCCCGGAATGAAACCGCTGGTTTTCTTTCTTCGTCCGTTCTATTTTCCGTAAGTGGGTCGGTGTTTTTGGGTTCGGCCAAATTTTGGGCATCTTTGATGCCGGTTTTTTCTTTCGGGACCCATGTTTCTTCTTCCCCTCGGTAATCGCTTGTGTCTATGCTATCGGATTGTTCGACCTCTTTCAAGATTGAAGGGTCAAAATCAAAACCGGTTTCTTTTAGGATATTGCTTATTTCGTCGCGGATCCTTTCTATGTCGATACCTTCTTTTTCCAATATGATCTCTTCGGCCGATATTTTATCTTCGATTCCTTTTAACTGATTGTCGGACTTTTCGATTTTAGAAAGGCTTTCTTTTTCGGCCGCTTCGATCTTTTCCTTGGCCAGGACATGCAGCCATTTTTCTTTAATGGTCTTTCTCATGTCGCTTTCCACTTTCCAACGCATTTTTTCGATAACCCTTTTTTCGTCGGGGGTCAAAGCTTGCTTCTCCTTTTCTTCCACCATTTTCAGCTCCTCGGTTATCGCCTTCTCGCTTTCGATCAATTCTTTCAAAGTTTCTTCGGTGCTCCTTTTTTCGCTGCCGATGGTTTCCGCTTCCGGGATAAGCTTGTCTTTTTCCTCTCTGGCCTGTTTGATATCTTTGATCCAGTTTTTTTTCTTTTCGACGAAATCTAGGAGTTTTTCTTTGGCCGTTAATTTGTTAACGATATCTCTGAT
>CAINCQ010000006.1 GCA_903847095.1 uncultured bacterium | reverse complement strand
CGCCCTGTTTTGGAGTACCAACCCAAGGCTTCGCTCACAGACCGGCAGCCGGCTTGGGAATCGGGCGTGGCACAACGCATTTTAGCCGAAAAGATGGGGGGTAAAGGGGAAATTAATAAATTAAATTCAAAAAATGAAAATCGGAAGAAATGACCACTGCCCTTGCGGAAGCGGTAAAAAATATAAAAAATGTTGCTTAATAAAAATGGAGCAGCCCGTCCACTATACTTTAGAAAAATTTTTCAATAAACAATGGATTGAAGATGAGCTTGGAAAAGTTAAGATGGGCGGATATAAAGATATGAATCCGCTTAACATAGCCAGCTTAGATTTTCATCCACTCATTAGAGCAATAATTGGCACTCAATTTAAACTAGAAACGGCAAGGTTAAATGGAAAAGCACCAATCGCACTTGGCAAGGACGAGCTTTTGCAGGAATTACTTCACAAAAATTTAGCTGTGCTTGAACCCTTGCTCGATGTTCCCGACCTACAGAAACGATTGCAAAACAAGAGAGAGTTTCCTAAAGCTGAATATGAATTAACCATTGCTGCTGGCTATGAGCGTATGGGCTATCGTGTAAATTTTATTAAGCGGTCTTCTAAACGTACAGGCGAATTTTATATCACCGATAAAGCGGGTAGTACCGTTTTGATCGAGTGCAAAAAGAAAGACACAATATCACCAAAAGAAGAAAAACTCAAATTCTGGTGGGAAATGTTTCAACATCTTCTGATGAAGTGTCTTAAATCTCACGGAAAAAATTATGGCATTGCGCTTCGAATACCATTCGATCCTCAAGAAGCAGAGATAAAAACATTAGTAAATGAAATAAAGGAATTAATTATTTCCGACTTTGAAGGCAATATAAAATTGCTTAGCGATAAGTATAATTTACATATTGAAAAATTTTCATCTCCAAAACAGCATGAAATATTTGCTAAAAATGGTGATTTTGGAATTAGCAACCAACTTATTAATAAAAAAACGGGCAATGTTTCTCGGTCAATAAAAATAGTTGCTTACCTTCCTTCGGAGTTCATAGATGAAAAAATTGAAAGCACTATTAGAACCCTAGGCGATGCATACGGCCAATTAGAAGATGATAAACCGAATATCGTATATATTGACCTTAATATCGCCGTGATGACTCCGGAGCGTCTGGCTAAAGTACTAGCCGCTTTACCGTCCGCAATAGAGAAAAAATTGCGCCAAGATTATTCTAAAATTAGTGCCGTCGTTTTGACCAATTTAAAACTTTTAGGCCATAGCGATATCATGGGATTTCGAGCCGACGAATACGTAATTTATAATAAAAAAGCGGAGAAACCGTTACCTAAAGATTTTCAAATTTACGGGGATAAAATAAACGGACAAAGCATTTTAAAAGACATCGGCAATTTAATTGATAGGGATGGGGCGCAATCTCTCTCCAAAGTGGAGGGATTATGATTTTTAAACTCGTCATTCTGGAATGACGACCTAATGACGAGTTAATGACGACTTTTTGGCGCGGATTTTGCCCATTTTTGGCCTCAAAAAAGTCTGCATTCTAGAATGCAGACTGAATGCAGAGTAAATGCAGACTTTTTAACCTTGTTTTTGGCAGAATCCGGCCGTTCGGATTGGCAGCCGGCAGACCTGCCCAAAGGCACAGGCTTTGATTTACCAACAGCAAGGCGTTGTTTTGCCAAGATATGACCACAAACCTGTGCATTACCGCCAAAACAACGCCGTGGAATAGGGCTCAAGCCTTGGCCTTACCGCTTGGGAATCGGGCTTAAAAACTTGTCATTTATAGAATGCCAACTCAATGCCATCTAAATGACAAGTTTTTAACCGCACAACGCACACCTTTACCCCCCATCTTTTCGGCTAAAATGCGTTGTGCCACGCCCGATTCCCAAGCCGGCTGCCGGTCTGTGAGCGAAGCCTTGGGTTGGTACTCCAAAACAGGGCGAAGTGAGCTTAGTCGGGGGCAGATTTAGCTGTTTTTTACTAGACATTTTTGCTAAAATAGGTTCGAGCTTCGTTGTAGAGATTCACCAGCAAACAACCAAGAAATAGATTCTCTCGACGGTCATAGTAAAGTAAATTTACGGTGAAAATCAAACACGCCCTTTTGCCCGGGTTAATAATTTTATCGATTATTCTTGGCATTGTACTGATCGGAAATCCGAGCCGTTTTTTTGTCCGCAAAAATCCCCTACCGCAAACTGTTTCGGAAAAACCGGAAAATATAATCCCGCCGGAAAGTTCCAAACCTGATGTCGCGCAAAAAAAAGAAAATAACGCGACAACATCCGTATCGAATTTTTCTGGCGAGGATATTAAAGAATATTACGGCCCGGTCCGTCATGTCTTTTTCCATAGCTTGATCGTCTATCCGCAAATGGCTTTGGCCGACACCGGAAATACCAATGGATACAGAGACAACATGCTCACTGTTGAGCAATTTAAACAAGTTTTACAACAGCTTTATGAAAACCATTTCCTGCTGATCGACGCCAAACTCCTGTACTCGTTCAACAAGAACGGCAGTATCCGCCAAAATAAATTATATCTGCCAAAAGACAAGAAACCGCTTATCCTTTCGATCGACGACCTTAGCTATTATTCATACATGAAAAACGGCGGCTTCGCCCATAAATTGATCCTGGAAAATGGCATCGTTGAAACGGAAATATTGACGCCAAAAGGAAATAAAATAATTACCGATGATGGCGATGTTGTGCCCATAGTAGACGCGTTCATCAAGGAACACCCTGATTTCTCGCTGAATGGCGCGAAGGGAATCATCGGACTTACCGGCTTCGAAGGCATCCTGGGTTATCGCACTCAATGGCGCGGAAAACAAGGAGATGTCGAGCGGAAGAATGCCGCGCTCGTGGCGGACGCGCTCAAAAAATCGGGCTGGACCTTTGCTTGCCATAGTTTCGGACATGAACAAAATTTTTTAAAGGGAACGGCCTCTTTGGCCTTTCTTAGAAGCGACATCTCTCTTTGGACCAGCCAAGTGCAACCTCTTGTCGGTCCCACCAATGTTTTTATCGGTCCTTTCGGGCAAGTTTTTACGGATGGCGAGGCGAGAAGAAAACTGCTTATTGATGCTGGATTTAATATTTTATATGGCGTCGGAATGGATGGTTATATAAAATATTTTGGCAATTATCTGGTTATGAATCGCATTGACATAGATGGATATCGGCTGAAACACAACGCAAAAAAACTATATGATTTATTCGGCCTTTCGGTTGATGCTAATTTTTAGTTCCAACCGTATCGGATCGCGCTGGTCCCGCTTTTCCAAACTACTTGGACTCTCGCAGAATGTCGGCAGCCGCTGGATTATCGCGGTTGAAACTAAAAAAACGCTGCTCGCGTTTTGATTTTTCCCCTATTTCGCTACTTAGTCCACAACCTCGATCGACGTACTTTTGACCCCAAAGTTAATCGCGTCACTGGTATACGGAAACCAGATATCGACGTGATAAAGGCTTTTATAATAAGCCATTCGATCCTCGACGGTAAAAATTTTTTCTCCGTAGAGTTCCGGGATTTTAATGCGAGTGCCAAAGGGTAATAAATTGTTGGCCACGACCCCGTCTCTGACTTCCGTTCCGGACGCGGTGATGAATGGCGTATCGTCGGTTTCCCATGGCGTACTGGAATAAGCGGTGACCACTACTTTAATCCTTTTCGCCTGTCGAGCCTCGGGCTCGCTTATCTCGTGGGTAACCGCTATCGTATTCTCGGTCAACGCGACAACGCTGTTACCTTGGGCCACTGGCATATCTCCCGCCATCGCATTAACAGCCTCTTGAACGGCCTCTGGAGCCTGGACTTTCGCCAAACCTTCGGCCTCGACGTTCCTATCGCTAAAAACCAGCCACAAAGCGCTGGAACCTAGCACAAAAATCAGCAAACTCTTTCCCCAAGCGGGATATTTCAAATTAATACTCATAATGCCCTTATTAAAACCTTAAAATCCCCAATTACGGGGGTTCCTCCGATCGGCTCTATTAGAGTAAAATGTAGCTTATTGACCCAAAAAAGTCAAGGATAGACTCCCTGCTTTTCAACTCTTTTTCCCCGGGGTTATACCCAGTTTTTCCAGTTCTTCGATCGCCACCATTCTTTCGTTCCAAGCGGTCTTTTCGCCGTTTTTCAAACAGATCCACGGCTCACAGCCCTTGCCGGTCATTACCACGATATCGCCCGGCTTGGCCAGGCCCAAAGCCCTTTTTATCGCCTCGCGCCTGTCCAATATTTTTTGCGCACGTCCACCGGCCCCTTTAGCCACTTGATCGATGATCTCTTGGGGATCTTCATCGTAAGGATCTTCGTTGGTAATAATAATTTCGTCGCAATATTTATTAGCGATATTCCCTAACACCGGACGCTTCCACTTGTCGCGCCCTCCGCCGCAAGCGCCCAAAAGACAGATCAATTTCCCGCCCTTGGGATTCACTTGGTCTTTTAAAGTCGCGTATACTTTTTCCAAGGCATTGGGAGTGAACGCGTAATCGACCACAACGCGAAACGGATCGTTTGCCGCTTCCTCCATCCGGCCTGCCAAGCCTGTAACTTTCGCCAAAGCCGCTTGGCACGTTTGCAAACTCACGCCTTGACTTAAACCAACACAAATGGCGGCTAAGGCATTATATACGTTGAATCCCCCGCCCAGTCCTATTGAAAAATCAACACCCTTCACGCGAAAGCCGATATTATTAAAACCGATCTTGATATTTTCGGCTTCGACGATCTTTAAGTCCTTCTTTATGCCCGTGTTTTTCCTTGCCTCCCCTTTCAATCCATATCCATATGTTTCCTTGGACGGAAAGCTTAAAAAATAACCGGCGTTGGGATCATCCAAATTAACGATATGCCGAAATTTTACCGCGGCGAATAATTTTCCCTTGGCCAGCTTATAATTTTCAAAATTTCCATGGGCCTCAATGTGCTCGGGCGTAATATTCGTGAAAACCGCCGTATCGAACTCTATGAATCGGTGGCGGTGCTGTTTTATCCCTTCCGACGTCACTTCCAAAAAAGCGATATTACAACCGGCCGCGGCCGCCCGGGAAAAAAAACTCTGGATGGTCCAGCGGCCCGGCATGGTCATTTTCAGAGCGTTGGGTTCGATTTTGTCTTTTATTCGAAACTGAATCGACGATAATGACGCAATGGGAAAACCAGCTTCTTCCATTATTATTGAAGCCAGTTCCACTGTGCTTGATTTTCCGTTCGTTCCCGTAACCCCAATGACTTTCAACTTAGAAGCCGGAAACCCGTAATAGGCCGCGCCGCTCAAAGCAAGGCAAAAATGGTACCAATCAATAACAAAAACCGGTATTATTTTTTTGGCTGTTCTTTTTAAACGTGAGATCATTTTCGATTAGATATATCTTTTATTGTACACAAACACCTGTTTCGTTCAATGACGAAAAGGTTTTGACTTTTTTTAAAATTAGGTTAAAGTCAGAAACAGCACTCTTAAAAGGTGATTTAAGTGTCCGACGAGACGAAAGATACACTAGTCAATCTGGTAAAAGGATTGGCAATATTATTTTTAGCCGCGCTATGGATCTGGACGCTTTGGCCGGCACCCGACCAGCCGATAGGTTGGGATGGCGCGGTTCAAACCGCCATGGCCCAAAAAAACATCCCGATCTTTGAAATAACCGGTTTTGGCTACATTCAATCGGAAACAAGTTTTGAAGGCGGAGAAATATCAACCAATAACAACGCGCCCCAGTTTATCCGGAACACAACCGCCGGGGTAGTTTTAATGAGATTGATCGACCGAAATCATAATTTGCTGCGCGAATTTCACTTCCTGCCCGCCGATCGAACACAAAAGATCCAGAAATACGTTGAAACATATACTCCCCCGCCCTCATACTTCGCTTATGGAGTGGAAGAAAGCGAAGGAGTTTATCACTTCGGCAAGAGTTATTACTTTGTAATATTCGCCATAGTGCTTACTTTCATGGTCTATGTTTTTCTCAGTCCCCACTCCAAAGACTGGGGCAGCTGCTAAAAGAGCGCGTCCAAAGAGGCATTGTGCCTCTTTTTTATTGCAAAAAATTGGAATAGTGTTATACTGATGACTATTGTTAAATCCAAACAAATAAAATCGACTTAAAAGAAAAACATGCCAATAATCAAATCAGCCAAAAAAGCACTCCGCCAAAGCCGGAAAAGAAAAATCCACAATACCGTTTATAAGCAAAAGATGAAAACCCTCCTGAAAGAAACGAGAGCTCTTGTAGGCAAGGAAAAGATCGACGAAGCAAAAAAAAATCTTTCCAGCATCTATAAAGCGCTGGACAAAGCGGCCAAAGAAGGGGTGATCAAAAAAAACACGGCTGCCCGCAAGAAATCGAGAATCACCAAGTTTTTATCAAAACCGCCGGTCGTAAAAGCAAAGAAGAAGTAGCCGCGCCTATCAAAAAACGCCGCTTTTCGGCCTCCCGGAAAACCACCTCTTTCGTTATATTTCGGCGATCAAAAGGTCTAATCCGGTTTCGGCGCCCAATTTGCCGGTTTTTACGTCCAAATCTATCTGAAAAATCTTCCGGTAGATTTTTTTTAGGTCGTCAAAAGAAAAACCACGACTCAGTTGAAGGGATTTTTGAAAAACGTATGGATGAATGCCAAGGTTTTTGGCTACGCCTGACCCCTCGCCCGCTCTCTCGCTCTCGCTCTTGACGATAATCAAATTACGGAACTGGTAGTTGATCATCGAAAGAATATAAAAAGGCGAATCCCCATTTTCCAAATGTTCGTGGATAAGCTTGAGGGCTGCCTTTTTATTTTTCCGGGCAAGAGCGTCGATAGTCTTGAAAATGTCGGTTTCTACTCTGGGTTTGACCAAAAGTTCGACATCTTCCGCCCGAGCTTCACCATCCTGGCCAAAACGGTAGTTGGCCAGTTTCTGAATCTCGTTTGAAAGCCTCCACAAATCATTTCCAACAAACAAAACCAACATATCGAGTCCCGATTTTGACAGCTTCATGCCAAGCCCCTCCGCTTCCTTTTTGACCCAGGCGTTAAGCTTTAGGGGGCTGAGCGGTTCGAATTCTTGGATTTGGGCGTTCTTCTTAAGCGATGAAAGTAAGCGGTCTGTTTTCAAAACATGCCCTTCCTGGCAAACCACGACCACTTCGTCGTAACCAGCCAGATTCTCGATATTTTTCAGCAGTTTTTCTTTGAATTCCTTGTTTAAAAAAGCGTTTTTTACGATCGCGAATTTTTTTTCGGAAAAAATGGATTTTTGCCTTATTTCTTGCGAAAATTCTTCGTAGGGCACGCTACCGGCATCGAACAAACTGAAATTTAAGCCCAATTTACGCGCTTTATATTGCTCGATGATCTCATTAAGTTTTTTATTAAGGCGATAGGTGTCTTCGCCATAAAGAAAAATTATCATGTTGGTGTTTTTAAACAATTCCTGGACGACATTTTGGAGTACGAGTTCTGGGTGGTTATTTCTGGCATTTCGGGCAAAAATGCCAACTTCTTCCATTGGCCTTGATACGCTCCACTTTTTCACCGCAAACGCGGCATTCCTTGCCGTTAAGCCTGTATACATTGAGTTTCTCCTGGTACCTCCCCCTTTGGCCGCCAATGCCCCGGTATTCCTCTACGTTCGACACAACCGTTGTTCCCCTCAGCTTGATCGCTTCGGCAAGTATCCTTTGCGTATTACGGTATATCGCCTTCAGTTCTTTTTCGCTAAGGCTTTGAACTAGACGAGCCGGATGAACCTTCGATGCATATAATATTTCATCCGAATAAATATTTCCTATTCCGGCGATCACCGTTTGGTCCATTAAAACAAGCTTTATTTTCCCTTTTTTCGCTCCAAGCGCTTCCTTGAATTTTTTAAAACTGAACCCCTCCTCCATGGGCTCGGGCCCGAGCTCTTTTATTTCCTTGGATTCATATAAGGCAGCTGCTTTCCATAATCCGACTTTCGCGAATTTCCTTAAGTCCGAAAGCGCGATTTGTTTCCCGTTATCTAAAAACAAGACAAGATGAATGTACTTATTGATCGGATCGGCCAGTTCGCCATAATCCTTGGATACCCAATTATTCCGATCCTGGACCCAGTTTCCGTAAAGTAAATGGCCGGTTAGTTTTTGGTGCACCAAAAGGATGTATCCGCCGGAAAGCTCGAACAGGATATTTTTTCCCCTTCTCTTGACAAACAGGATGGTTTTCTCAAAAAGGTTGTTCTTGAATTCTGGAAAACCATTCGGGCTTTTGATCATTTTCGCGAAATCGGTCCACACGCCAACAAAAGTCCGGCCGCGGACTTCTTGATCTAAATCATGGACAGTTGTTTCTACTTCAGGCAGCTCGGGCATAAAAAACCTTAAAAATCCGATACGAAAAAAGCTCATATCGAAAAGATCAAAAAATTCGCACTTTACATTTTTAGCTTAGTATAATTATAACAAAACGCAAAGGAACAGCCTTTGCGCTTTAATTTTTACCGGAATAATCGCTTTATTAACGAAATACCCCGCATGCTATGCGGGATATTGAGTTAAGAGGATTCTAAAGGGGTGCCCCTTTTGGCCGCAAGACCGGGGTTTAATACCCCGATCGCGGAGTTAATTTTAAAATATATTTATTTAAGGATATTCCTTACCTTTTCGATGATTTCCCCGGGCGTGAAATGGGCCTTGATCAAATAATCGACCGCGCCCAATCCCAATCCTTTCTCAACATCCTCTTTCTGTCCGAGGTTGGAAAGAACGATCACGGGAATAGCGGCAATCGTCGGATCGTCTTTTTTGCGCGCCAGAACCTCGAAACCATCTATGCCAGGCAGGATCAGGTCCAAAAGGATCAAGTCGGGCTTGGTTTCTTTTGTTTTTTGCAACCCCTGCTCCCCGTCCACCGCCTCCACTACATCGTAGGCTTCATTCGAGAGCTTTTTAACTATCAACTCTCTTAAAAATCGGTCATCCTCGACGATTAATATTCTTTTGGCCATATTATTGAATTAATTGACTCCGCCCCTTTAAGAGGCTGTCTTTTTTTAATATTGAAAACTTTATTGAAAAGGATTTACGAACTTTGTTTGACCGACTTTTGGTTGAATTTAGATCCAAGACAACAATCGTCCTTATTTTCCGATCTGCTTAACGACTTTTTCCAGCACTTCCTTGGGATCAAACTCTGTTTTGATCAGCCAGTCTCTCACCCCCAGTCGTTGGGCGCGATCCAGCTCCATCGGCTGCCCGGAATTGGAAATAATGATAACCGGGATGCTCCGAAGTTCGGCGTCTTGGTTGATTTCTTCCAAAACTTCGAACCCCCCTTTTTTAGGCATGATAATATCAAGTAAAACCAGATCCGGCTTGCTTTCCCTTATCGCCTTCATCCCCTCCTCTCCATCGCTGGCGATCGTCACGTCATATCCCTCACTCAACAGCTTTTTCTGCAACAATTTGATAATCAGCTCCTCATCTTCGACTAGTAGGATTTTTTTTGACATAATCGTTTAAGCTCGCGTAAACGCGCAGACAACACTCTCACGTAAAGATATTTTATAATTTTTTCCCGCAATTTACAAATCTTAAGTGGCAATCGCCGGTAAATTGAATATAAAAGTGGTCCCTTTCCCTTCTTCGGATTCAAACCATATCTTTCCGCCATGGGTCTCGACTATGTTTTTCGCGATAAAAAGACCCAATCCCGTACCTTCGGTTTCCATTCTCATCACATTGGTGCCTCTGAAGAACTTCGTGAATATCCTTTCCTGCTGCTCCTTTACGATGCCGACACCATTATCTTTTACGGCAACCTGGACCCGTCCGTCCTCAACCGATACTATGATGGTTATTTTACCTTTGACTGGAGTATATTTGATGGCGTTCTCGATCAAGTTGGATATCACCAATCTTATTTTTTCAACATCCACCTTGACCTGCGGCAATTTTTGTTCGGGCTTTACGTATTCCAGGACAAGACTCTTCCTTTTCGCGATCTCAGTATAAGAACCCACTATGTTGCTGGTGAGGTCTTCAAGATTTACCAAAATCAGGTTGTATAAATGCCGACCCTCTTCAATGCGGGTAACGTTAAGCAAATCATTGATCAAGCTGATCATCCTTTCGTTGGAAATATAGGTTTTTTCCAAGAAATCTTTTTGTTCGCCGGTGATCGGCCCTAGATCTCCATCCAAGATCATCCGTAATGTCCATTTAATGGCTGACATCGGAGTGCGCAACTGATGCGCGGCTATCGACACAAACTCCGTTTTCATTCTTTCAACGGTTTTCTCCCGGGTGATGTCGTGGAGGATCACCAAAGTTCCCACCCGGTTTTGTTCGCTGCCAACTTCCACCGTACTCACTTCAAGAGTAAGGTTTTTTTTCATCGGTATCTCTTTTCGAAAGATTTTTCTCATCTTCGATCCCAAAAGTTCCGCGAGATATTCAAATTTCTGGTTTTCTTTCAAATTAACGATCTTTTCACCGATAAATTGCTTACTCTCGTTCGCGTCGATCTCGAAGTAGGCCTCGGCTTGCGGATTAATCATCACCAGTTTGTTCGTAGAATCGAAAAAAAGCAGACCATCCGAGAAATTCGTGAAAATAGCCAAGGTTTTTTCTTTTTCTTCTTCGGTCCGCCTACGCAATTCTTCCATGTCTTCCAACATGTTCATCAAAGCGACCCTTGAGTTTTCCGATTCTTCCACTTTTTCCTGCAGTTCCTTGATCCGGTCCTTGATTTGTTTTTCCAGGCTTTCGGTCAGGTTCCTTAATTCTCTGGTCTTAGCCTCTACCTTGACCTCCAAAATCCCCTTGGCTTCTTCAAGCTGGGTTTTTATAACCTGAAGCTCTTTGACCTCTTCCCCTCTTTTTTCTTTTAATTGAATGATCTCTATATCCCTTGCCGCCAGCCTCCGGTTAAGATTATCCAGCTCGGCCAGTAATTCCTCTTTGGTAAAACTGATCGTCGGACCAGAATTGTTATCGTCGCGGTCTTGATTTTTGTTGTCTTTTTTCATTGTTGCTGTTTAGATGTCAAGGCTTGTTTCGGCAATCCGCTCAATTTTGGACAGTGGCTACTTTCAATTTCAGGCCGCTCCTCCCGCTTTTCGCTTCCAATTGTTTGATTCTTCCGATTTGCGTTTCGATTTCCTTTTTTAATTCTATCATTTTTAATTCCCGTCCAACAGTTAATTTTTGGAATTTTTCAAGATCGTTGATCTTTTTCCGGAGGTCGGTAGTTCTTTCCTTCACTTTTTCCTCGAGGGTTTGATTCAATTTTTCCAACTCCTCCGTCCGCGCCGCCACCCTGATCTCCAGCACGGTATTCAGTTCCTCGAGGTTTTTTTTGGCGCCTTCAAGCTCTTGCGTCCTTTTTTTCACTTGGTGTTCCAACAACTCTTTCTCCCGATATTCCCTGATGGTGCTTCTGACCAATAAATAGCTAAAAATACAAAAAAGAAAAAACAGCAGGGAAAGAAGAACCCTCTGCCACAGAACATCGATCAAAAAAGGCATTATTGCCAAAATCGCCCCCATCAAACCGATCAAAATCTCGGTAAGGATTATTTTTATGCCGAACAGCCGCTCTTTTACGATCAAATAACCGGCAATGGCCAAAAGCACGATTATCGAATAATCCCCGAGAAGGGATATCTGGCCAGGATAAACATTCCAATAAACCGGGATAACGACATTGAAAACTATATTAAAAACCCCGAAAAGGCCCAAAGCCGCCAGAACGTAAGAAAATTTTCGCTTATCCCGGGCTGGCATCCTTAAATACTTCCTGGCCAGATTGAACAAAGAAACGGAAAGCGATAGGACTGCCGCCGCTAAATATAAAGTAAAAAAGCTGCCGGGAATGATTTGGGTAGCGATCGGGTCGAACGGATTGGTCGAAACGCCCGCGACAATAACGCCCGTGAACGAAAGAGCGAAGAGCCCGGTCCACGCTACGGATTGGACCGATTCTATTATTTTCGGTTTTTTGTCGGGATTTAAACCGCGGACCGAAAAAAAATACAAAAAAAGAAAAAACGGACAAAGAAACGCGAAAATAATCCTTTTCGACATCAGCGTTACCCATTCCGTGTTGGCATCAAAACCAAGAAAAGGCGCGAATGTGCTCAAAAAATCAAAATCGACCCAAACCACCAGACAAAGAGTGAAAAACAAAAAAAGTTTATTAACCCTTTGCTTGCGGTTAATGAAATAAACCCAAAAAGCCAGCTCAACGCCAATCGCGTTTATCAAAAAAACCGTTAATTTATTGATCAATACGAAATTCCGCGCTATATCCTCGAACATTTTATTAAACCGCTTTAAGCTGATCCCCCTCAGCCGTTGCGTCGGGTTGGATCCCATCATCATTTATTTTTTTGGCCGGTCGCCCGCCTAATGCTCTCTTGGTTTTCTTTTTCGATTCGTCTTCAAAATCCCTGATCTTTTTTTTCAACTCGATCATTTTCAGTTCCCTGCCTACCGAAAGCCGGTTGAACCTTTCCAGCTCTTTCATTTTATCTTGAAGATCCATAGTCCTCTCCTCCACTTTTTCTTCCAAGGTCTGGTTCAATTTTTGCAGTTCCACCGTGCGCGCCCTGACCCTCACTTCGAGGACAGCGTTGGTTTCTTCCAAATTCTTTTTGGCCGACTCCAGTTCCCCTGTCCGCTGTTCGACCTTCTTTTCCAATATCTCTTTCTCCTGGAATTCCTTGACCACGCTTTTCATAATGATGTCAAAGAACACGCAAAACAAGATGAAAAGAACGTAATGGGCAGCTTTCAACCAAACGCTTTCCGTCATCAAAGGCAGAATCAAAAGGATAGCGCCGATAGACCCAAGTAAAAGCTCGATCAAAATGACCTTCATCTCGAAAATTTCTTTCTGATTAATGGCGTATGCCACGAATCCCAACAAGAAGATCAAAGAATATTGGCTAAGGATTCCGCCATAAATAACCGTTGTTAAAGGAACTGACTTGAAAGCGCCGAAAATGATCAAGCCGCGCATTAAATTATTGACCTTGGCCTTCTCGTAACTGGTAAGATAGTGGTTTTTGCTCAAAACATTATACAAACAAATGAATATGGAGACAACGATGGCGTAAAAAAAGATCGCATCTCCCGCCCCGGTGATAACATCGGGTGAAAAAACTTCGGTGACCATCCATGGCGAAAAAGACAAAACGAAAAGAAGCACCCACGCCGAAACGAAAGCGACATCAAGAACCCGGTAACGCTGCCCCTCGCGCGGAAAATACAGCGTAAAATAGTAAAAGGCAACGAAAAAGAGCGCCAAGACGGCGTACGTCAACCTTTTTGCCCATAACGCGACTAGAATATTAAAAGGCAATGGGAACAAAATAGCCGAAAAAGTAATAACGAATTGAAGGTCAATCCAAACAAGCAAGCAGGTCGCGAAAATGAAAAAATACTTATTTGTTTTCTGGGCCCAATTGCCAAGTATGCTTGTACCAGCCAGCCAGAAACCAACAATGTTCACCAGGACGATGATCACCTTGTTAACCATCAACCATGTTGAGATATCTAATGACATAATTTACGAATCGGATTCCGAATTTTATTAAAAAGGAAACAAACTCTCAAATTTTAAAAAGCGTTTGGATCACTGAATGCGTCTTGAAAGGAATCCGTTTCAAAAGGCTGGGAAAACCAAGCTCGGTTAGCGCTGTGCCGGTAATTTCTGCGTCAAAGTCCGTAAAACGGCAAACTTCCAAACTATATTCGAGCGCTACGTCATCCCGCATCCTTACCATCCTTTCGAAGAAAAAAACCTTGTCCTTGTTCTTTAAAAGAAGATCCCTGGTTCTGGCCGATTTTGATTTTGAGCCATCCAAAAAATCGTCTGGTTCTTTTTCGGCCGCCTCGTATATCTTTTCCAGTGTTTTGTATTTTTTCAATAGTTCGGCGGCCCCCCGCTCCCCAATCCCGCGGACACCCGGAATATTGTCGGAAGGATCTCCTGCCAAAGCCTTCATGGCGACAACCTGGCTGGGATCGATACCGAAATCTTCGAAGATTTTTTTGCGATCGTAAACAAAACTATTCTTCACTCCTCTATTTAAAATATACATTTTCGTCCTCTCGTTTACAAGTTGCAAACTATCCCGATCTCCGGTCAGAATATAAACCATAAGCTCTTTGCCCGCCTCTTCTTCGCGGGTTTTTTTGATTACGGTCGCTATCAAGTCATCGGCCTCAAAGCCTTCTTTTTCAAAAAAAGCGATTTTAAGGTCGCTAAGCAATGTCCTCACCCTGCCAAGTTGGTTTAAAAGATCAGGGTGTGTCGCCGGCCTTTTTGCCTTGTAATCCTTGAACTCGAGATGACGAAAGGTCGGTTTGGCAACGTCGAAACAGGTCGCGATGTAGTCAGGCTCGAAATCCTTGACCACTTTGAACAGCGCAAGGATAAAACCATAAACCGCCCCGACGATCTCCCCCTTTTTATCGGTCAGGCCAGGTAAGGCGTGATAAGCTCGGTGAACAATGGAATTGCCATCGATGACGACGAATTTTTTTTCGACTTCCATTACTGATATTTTGGTTACGGTTTAGCGGCCAACACCGGATCGCCTAAAGTTATATTAGCATGAATCGTCCCGCGGCCGAAGCTACCCGCGATCTTGCGAACGCCCCAATACGGTTGAATGTAGTTAGGCCGAAAGCCGGCTTCAAGCTTCGATGTCCAAGCCGGCACTAAAGCCTCAAAGCGGGCGCATTGTTATCTCGCGAGAACCACGGCCCGTTTGTCCGAATTCAACCCTTAAAACATCTTTAGGAATAAGCTCTTTGATATTCTCGCCCCATTCGATGACAATGATGTTCGACGGATCTTGCGCCATAGATACAAAACCGATCGCTCCCATCTCTTTTTGGTCGCTTATACGGTACGCGTCCATATGAAAAAAATTCTTGAACCCGGATCTTTGGAGGGTCTTATTTTTAATCTCGTAAATTTTCAGGATCACGAAAGTCGGACTGGCGATCATTTCTTTTATCCCCAAGCCTTTGGCGAATCCTTTGGTAAAATTCGTCTTCCCCGCCCCAAGTTCACCACTTAAACTAATAACTAAGGCGTGCCTCCGCCTTCTTTTCCCTTGCCGGCGGATTGCCATAGCCAGATCCTCGCCGATGCTTTGAGTATCTTTAGTGGATTTGCTGATAAATACCTGTTTTTTCATGCTGTTTCTTTTGGTAAAAAAGCCTTCCGCTTGCCTTGAAACACTGTGGATTAGCGACCAAAATCCATTGATTGACTTTTTTATCGAACTGCGATAACTTAAAACAATCTCTTTTAAAAGCATCTCTTCGGAAAAAGCCTTCCGAAGACGTAATTATAAATTATATATTTTTCTAACGCAGTTCGCCAGGCGCAAAAAAACGTTTGGCGGCCCGTGAACTTGTAATTATTTGCGTTCCCGGGGTTTGACGTGGTTCACAAAATAATAAATTCCAATCCGAATCCATGCAGGTATCAAAGATCACGCAAAAGATAGGCATTCCCGATGAACTGAACGCGGTATTAAAACAGGAAATAAGCGGCATACCGTCTTTCAGTGCTGTTATCGAAAAATATCTGGCCGACTCCTCCCTGACCATCACCAAGGTCATTGAGATCATCCTGGCCGGATCGATCATTTTAGATTCCTCCGATATCCATATCGAACCCCAAGAAAGCGACTCCAAGCTCCGGATCCGCCTGGATGGAGTTTTACAGGACGTGATGATCTTCAATCGCAAATCCTACGAATCAATCCTTTCGAGGATAAAACTGCTATCGGAAATGAAATTGAACGTCAGCGACCGACCCCAAGATGGACGGTTCTCCATTTTAGTCGAAGGAGTTTCCGTCGAAATCAGGGCCTCGATCCTTCCCGCCGAATACGGAGAATCGATCGTCATGAGGATCTTAAACCCGAAAAGCTTGATCAGCTTGGACCAAGCCGGTCTAAGAAAGGACCTTTATGAAACTTTCATGAAGGAAATAAACCGGCCTAATGGCATGATTATTGTTACCGGTCCGACCGGATCCGGCAAAACCACCACTCTTTACGCCTTTATGAAAAAGATCTCGAACCCCGAGATAAAGATCATTACCATCGAAGATCCTATCGAATATCATCTTGCGGGAATTTCCCAAACCCAAGTCGAACCAACCAAGGGCTATGATTTTGCTTCCGGCTTGCGCGCAATCGTTCGGCAGGACCCGGATGTCATCCTGGTCGGCGAGATCCGCGACTTGGAAACCGTCGATATCGCGCTCCAAGCGGCGTTGACCGGCCATCTCGTCCTCTCAACGCTTCATACCAACGACGCAGCCGGCACGATCGCCCGCTTGGTAAGTCTGGGCGCCAAACCGTTCAACATCGGCCCCGCAACAAACATGGCCGTGGCCCAACGTTTATTGCGCCGGGTCTGCCCCGACTGCGGCATTCTGGAACCCCCCACGCAAGAAGAAATGGCTAAACTTAAAGAATCGATCCAAAGCGCCATCCCCTCTTTAAGGCAAAAAGGAGTGGAATTACCGGACATTGATGAAAATTTAAAAATTTACCACGCCAAAGGATGTGACAAATGCAGCAATACTGGCTATCGCGGCCGGATCGGAATTTACGAAGCATTCCTTATTGACAGCGATGTGCAAAAGGCGATTTTAACCGAAACGTCCGTAGTCGCGATCAAAGAAGACGCTCAAAAAAAAGGCATGATCACGATGTATCAAGATGGGTTGGTCAAAGTAATTCAAGGAATAACAACCCTCGATGAAGTGGAGCGTGTTGCGGAAAAGTAAAAAAACGTGACAAAAACATTACAACAACAAACCTGATTCAGGATTTAAAAAGTAAAAACCCCGGAATCGGGGGTCAAATTGGTTCTGCGCCCAATTTTTGGAATTTCACGAGGTATATTCCAGTCGCAACCAGATTACCCATCAAATAAAAATTCCAGACCCCCAATTCCGGGGTTTTTCCTAAGTATTCCTCATTTTAATATTTTTCTGAAGATTTGTCAAGGGGTAGGTCGGGGTTCGCCTAACTGCCTTGTTTTTACTTTGAGGTAAAGTAAACTATTTTATGAAGGATTATATTTTACACTATTTATATTTTGATTGCAATAAGGGTCCGTTTATCGGCCATTATTTAGATTTTTCAAGCACATTTTGGTACGATTTATTTAAATGCTCTTGACTAAATCGTTTTTTTGGTTAATATCAATTATATATTTTTCCAACGGAGTTTCGCCCGGCGGGGCCTGAAACCACGCAGACGACCAGAAGGAGTATCCCTTGGACTCCTTACTTCTATCCCCGGCCAAAGGCTTCATTTTATGTTCCTGGGACTTGCCCTTGGTCTATAAAATAATCAACTATACATTTTTCCAAAAACAAAGCTAAGATTTGTCCCTTCGGGGATATTCTATAAAATTAATACAAGATTAATATAAAATAATTACATGTCAGGACATTCTCACGCAAAAACAATCAAACACCAAAAAGACCTGGCCGACAAAAAAAGAGGAGCGGCTTTTTCGAAAATGATCAGAGTTATCACTGTCGCCGTCAAAGAAGGAGGCGCGAATGTGGAAACCAACAATAAATTAAGGATGGCTATCGATCTTGCCCGAACAGTGAATATGCCTAAGGACAATATCGAAAGAGCCATATCGCGGGCCTCCGGAGCGGAAGGAGGAGAAGCCTTTGTCGAGTTCCTGTTCGAAGCTTACGGACCCGGAAATGTCGCCGTCCTCGTGTCGGGAATCACCGAAAACCGGAACAGGGCCTTGGCGGAAATAAAACAGATAATCAATCAAAACGGCGGAAAACTCATCGGCGAAGGGGCGATTCAATGGATGTTCGAAAGAAAAGGCGTGGTTGATATTGATGTCAACAACCAAACCCAAGATCTAAAAGACAAAAATAGTCTGGAAATGGCCGCGATCGAAGCGGGCGCGAGCGATATCCGTTGGTACGAGAATATCTTGGAAATATACACCGAGCCGGAAAAACCCGAAGTGGTGAAGAAGGGATTAGAGGAAAAGGGCATAAAAGTCGAGTCCTTCTCTGTGGGTTGGATACCCAAAGAAGAAATCGGCGTTGATGAAAAAGCAAAAGAGCACTGCGAAAAACTGTTTGATGCCCTCGACGATAACGATGCTGTCCAAGAAGTTTATTCCAATTTAAAAGACTAGACGTCCCGCTTAAAGATTTTCGTAATGAAAATTTAAGGTTTCGCAACGAAAATTCGTGAGGACAAAGAAACATACTACATAAGCCTATTGATTTTCCCTCCCTCCGCATTCCGCGGGGGGTTTCTCTTTTTGGCCTTAGTGATTCCTCGTAGGATGCGGTATAATCAAACTATATTTTTCCAAAGGTATACCGACAGAACAACATGATCATAATCGGCATCGATCCAGGATTGGCGACCACCGGATTCGGGATCGTCAAATATAACGAGTCAAAGAGCGCTTCTTTTTTTGAATGCGTTTCTTACGGCACTATTTTGACGGAACCGATCATGGAGCTCCCCTATCGTTTAAAAAAAATCCACTTTGAACTTAACCAAATCATCAAAGAATATTCGCCCGACGCCTTGATCATGGAAAATGTTTTCTTTTTTAAAAACGCCAAAACAATAATACCCGTAAGCCAGGCGCAAGGAGTAATCCTGCTGGCCGCGGCCAAGAAAAAAATACCGGTTCACCGCTTTACCCCACTGGAAGTAAAAATGACCATCACCGGTTTTGGGCGGGCCGAAAAAAAAGACATTCAAAACGAAATAAAGCGCATATTGAACCTTGACGAAATACCAAAACCCGATGACGCCGCCGACGCTTTATCGGTAGCGGCCACTTATTTGATCAGACAACTTCATGTTTAGGATCTTTTAAAAAACCTTCAGCCTATTCGAAAGAATCTGTTTTTTCCAACCTGGACGATCTGCCCTTTTTTTATTTTGATCATTTCCTTCCAATCGCTTTTCACTATATTGTCGAAACGGACCCCGTTTTGGGCCACCAGCCTTTTCGCTTCCGACTTAGAGCCCGCAACCCTGGCCAACACCAAGAGATCGATAATGCCGATTTCATTTTTTCCCACTTTTACCGAAGGGATCTCGGAAGGAAGCTCGCCGTGTTGCGCGACGCGTACAAATTCTTCTTTTGCCAGCCTGTCCGCGTCCGCGCCGCGATACAAAGCCACGATTTCCGACGCTAACCTCATTTTGACATCCCGGGGATGGCTCTTATTTTCTAAAACCTCTTTTTTTAGCGCCTCGATCTCCTCCTTTGGCAGGTCGGTGAGCAGTTCGAAATAACTCCACATCAGGTTATCGGGCACCGCCATCAATTGGGAATACATTTTTTTTGGTTCTTCGGTAAGACGGATATAATTCCCTACCGACTTGCTCATTTTTTTAGAACCATCGATTCCGATAAGTAAAGGCGCCATCAAGATATCCTGCTCTTCTTGGCCAAACTTTTTCTGGGCGCGCCTGGTAAAAAGAAAATTCAGCCTCTGGTCATAACCGCCGATCTCGACATCCGCCCGGCAGGCGACGGAATCATAAGCCTGAAGCAGCGGATAAAGCAACTCCAGCATCGAAACATCGATCCCCTCCTTCAACCTTTTTTGGAAATCTTCCCGCTCGATCAGCCGAGCGACCGTAAAGCGGCCAGCCAAGTCCATCAAAAAAGCCATGGTTTTTTCCTTGAACCATTCGCTATTGTAATGGATCTCCGCTTTCTTTGTGTCGATCACTTTTGAAGCTTGCGAAATGTAATCCTTCATGTTATCCCGAATTTGCGCTTCGTTTAAAGGCGGCCGGGAAGTCGTCCGGCCCGAAGGATCCCCGATGAGTGTGGTAAAATCTCCGACGATCAAAACGGCCCGGTGGCCCAAATCCTGGAATTGCCGCAACTTACGCAGGCCAACCGCGTGGCCAAGATGGATATCCGGCGCCGTCGGATCGATCCCGAACTTTACCCTCAACTGTCTACCCGAGCCCATTTGTTCTTCCAGATGGTTTTTGTCAACAATTTCCTCGACACCCCGTCCCAGCACCTCTTTTATTTTTTGCGGGTTTGTATTTATTTCCATATAGTTTTATCTTAAAATAAATCGTATATTTTTCAATCATCCGGTCCATGGCAGACAAGGCATCTCGCCGAGAAGCCCGATCAGCCAAATTACCAAAAAAAGAAAAAATGTCAAAGAATCAATTATATTTTTTCTAACGAAATCCCCCGCCTTTCGCGGGGGAAGGAATCATCTTAGCTTAAAACCCCGACGCACGGCATACGGGGTACATCGCCAATAACAACAAAAAAATGGAAAAGAAAAAGTTTTTCCCTAAATTACTCGCCCTTTGCTTGAGAGTCTTCGGTTTTTTAACCGTACTTTTTCTTTTAGGTGCGGTCGCGGTCGGCATTCTTTTTATTTACTACACCAAAGATATGCCCAGGCCGGAAAAATTCGCGGAAAAAAACCTTTCGCAATCGACAAAGATTTATGACCGTTCGGGCCAGATACTTCTTTACGAGATCTATGGCGAAGAAAAAAGAAGCTGGGTTTCTCTCGACTTGATGCCCGGATACCTCAAACAAATGGCGGTTGCCACCGAGGACGCTAATTTTTACAACCACTTCGGAATCGATCCGAAGGGAATCTTACGGGCGATTTGGACCGACCTTAAAATCAAAAAGGCTTCGGTAGGCGGGTCAACAATTCCGCAACAACTCATCCGCTCGACCTTCTTGACCAACGAAAAAACCGGGGAAAGAAAGATCCGCGAAGCAATCATGGCTATCGAGTTGGACCGGAAATATTCCAAAGATCAGATTTTGGAATGGTATTTAAACCAAGTACCCTTCGGCCAGAACGCTTACGGTGTTGAAGCGGCCAGCCAAACATATTTCAATAAGCCGGTTAAAGACATAAACATTGGCGAGGCAGCCACGCTGATCGCTTTCATCCAGATGCCCACCTATTATGCGGACCACAAAGACGATCTTTTTATAAGAAAAAATTATGTCCTCGACCGAATGGTGGAAACGGGATACCTGTCCAGAGAAGACGCGGAAACAGCTAAGGGGATAGAGATTAAGTTTGTGGAAAAAAAGACCGAGATCAAGGCCCCCTATTTTACCCTTTGGGTTAAAAAACAGCTGGAGGAACAATACGGCAAAGATGCTTTGGAAAAAAGCGGCTTGACGGTTTACACCACCCTTGATTGGGATCTCCAGATGGCTGCGGAAACAGAAGTGAAAAACGGAGTAAAAAGAAATTACGCTTACTATGCCCACAACGCCGCGCTGGTCGCCTCCGACCCTAAAACCGGGGAAATACTGGCCATGACCTTGGGAAGCGGAAATTATTACGACGATCCCTACCCCAAGGGTTGTTCGCCGGGAGTAGATTGTCTTTTTGACCCACAATACAATGTAGCCGTCGAAGATCCGGGCAGGCAGCCAGGGTCTTCCTTCAAACCCTTTGTTTACGCCACGGCCTTTGAAAACGGCTACAGCGATACTACAATCGTCGTCGACGAACCAACTTGTTTTGGAATCTGGGGAGGAAAGGAGTATTGCCCGAAAAACTTCGATCTTAGCTACCGCGGTCCGATAACCTTAAGACAAGCCCTTGCCTGCTCCTTGAATGTTCCGGCGGTAAAAGTTCTTAATTCTTTGGCCGGACTCCAAAAAAGCATCGACAAAGCAACCGAGATGGGCATCACCACTCTCCATAATCCCTCGTCATTCTACGGACTATCTTTGGTTTTGGGCGGCGGAGAAGTTAAGCTTGTGGATATGGTCAACGCTTATGGTGTTTTCGCGACCAACGGGATGAGAATGCCCATTGTCTCTATTTTAAAAATAACCAACAGCAATGGGGACACGATATACGAAAGCAATAAAACGCCGCGACGGGTGCTAAGTTCGCGCAGCGCTTCCATTATAAACAGCATTCTTTCGGACAATAACGCGAGAGCTCCGATTTTTGGATACAACTCCCCCACTTTTTTCCCCGAATATCAGGTGGCCGCCAAAACCGGAACGACAAGCGATTATAAAGACGGGTGGGTACTGGGTTATACTCCGCAAATCGTCGTTGGAATATGGGTAGGAAACAATAACAACGCACCGCTTAAAAAAGAGCCGGGCGTAGTGGTTGCCGGTCCGATATTCCACGCCCTTATGGACAAAATCCTTCCAAAATACGGAAATGAACAATTTTCCCCACCCAATTAACGAAAAAAGAGGGGGCATTGCCCCCTCTTTTTTTTATTCACACCAATCAACCAAGCACCCCGCACAAAAAAAACGCAAGGTCAAAAAATAGTCAATTTTTTTTGATCGGCATTAAAATATATAAAAAGGTCCTATCCCCGTCCGGCCTCAAAACACCGGCGCTATCGTCCCCCGAAAAATCAAAGTCACAATTATCGCTTTTGATCGCGTTCAGCCCATCGATCAAGAATTTATAATTAAAGGATAGCTTCAAATCTTCCCCCTTAACCTTCAAAAGTTTTATTTCGCTTTGGCACTCCCCAAGGTCTGTTGTTTGGCTGAATATCTCGGCCTTCGATTCCCCTACCACAACCTTTAAGCTTACTTCGTTGATCTTTCCACTGAACAAGCTGGCTGATTTTATGTTGCTTAAAAATTCTTTCCTTGGAAAAACCGCGTTTGTTTTGTATTCCTTGGGTATAATCTCTTCGTAATTGGGGAATTCTCCCTCTATCAACCTTGAAACGTATTGTACTTGAGCAAGATCCATGTCTTCAAAGGCCGATTCGATCGTTATTTGGTTTGGGGAAAAAAATATTTTAATATTTTTCTCTAAACCCGAAAAAATCCCCATTATCTCTTTAACGGCGCGCGGCGGAAGAATCAAGGAATAGTCCTTGGTTAATTCCTGTTTTTTTGCCAAATCCATTGTTTTTTCCCCTAAACGGAACCCATCGGTAGCTACTGCTTTTATCGAGTCTTTTTTAAAAACAAAATACACTCCGGTGATTTCGGGTTTGATCGAAGAAATACTGGTAAAATTGGCCACCTGAGCCAATGTGTCGCAAAAAGCACTACCCCTTACTTCAACAAACTCCCCACCGGTATTGATCGGGAGGGTCGGAAAATCATCGGCGCTAAAGCCCTTAAAAACCGACTTATGTTTTTCGCTTAAAACATTAATGTTGGAATTGTCCGTTTCTATTTCGATCGATTTTCCCGGCAACGATCCGATAAATCCGGAAAAAATCTGGGCAGGCAACACCGCCGTCCCCTCTTGCTCTGTTTTTGAGAGGATCTTCCAAAGAACCCCGGTCTCAAGATTGGTCGCCACCAGATCAAGGAAATTTTTATCGGTTTTCATCAAGACATTGCCCAGGATCGGCAAGGTCGACTCTTTTCCTGTGATCTTTTCGACGCTCATTAGTCCTTCTTTTAATTTTTCTTGTAGGATAGTTACTTTCATTGAAGTTTTTTATTGCTTTTTATTTGACCT
>CAINCQ010000005.1 GCA_903847095.1 uncultured bacterium | reverse complement strand
GCCGAGGCCGGCGCGTTCCGCGATCACCTTTGGAGTGAAACTTCCCGCGGCCGCGTAAGTATGCGATAGCGAGTTGGTCGTAGCGGCAAGGTTCAGTTGTTGCGAATCAAACGCGCCGCAGGCAGTCTGGCAAGCGGCTACCGTGGCGCAAGCGTTGTTGCAATTCCACCAATAGGTATAGTTCGAATTCCCGGTTGCCGTCCCGCCGAGCGTCGAGGTAAGCGTGGTCGCCAACGGAGCGGCTCCCGTTGACGGCGAGGCCGCAAGAGAAGCGGTAAGAGTCGGACCCGCACTAACGATCACCTGGACTTTTCCCTGGGTGGTCAGGCTCTGGCGTTCCACCACCATTTTAGCGTAATAGGTTCCGGCGGCTGCATAGGTATGGTTCAAGGTACGGACGTTGGAAACTACGCCATCCGCCTTGTCGTCCCAAGCTCCGCAAGCAGTCTGGCAAGCGGCCACTGTGGTACACATATTATTGCAATTCCACCAGGCGGTGTAATTAATGGTACCGACCGCGCTTCCTCCGACCGTGGCGGTCATCACCGAGTTCAGCGGCGCGCTACCCGACCAGGGATTGACCTGGAACGCGAGGGAAAGATCGGGCGGGGATCCGCAAGCGGCGCTGTTAACGCATTGCCAATCCGCGGCGCAACCGCCGGGCGCGCAAGTCCGGGTCTGGGTCATTTGCGTTACCGGGCAAGGACCGCCGCACGCGATATCCGCCCAAGTACCGCAAGAACAACCCCCGGTACACGAAGCATCGGCTACGCACTGGCTTTGGGCCAGACAATTGGCCGGACTGCAAGTTCGGGTTTGCTGGCGCTGGGTGGCGGTACAACCTCCGGCGGCACAAGAACCACTGGTCCAAGCGCCACAAGAACAGGACGTACACGAAGCATCGGCTACGCACTGGCTTTGGGCCAAACAATTGGCCGGACTGCAAGTCCGGGTTTGCTGACGCTGGGTGGCGGTACAACCTCCGGCGGCACAAGAACCGCTGGTCCAAGCGCCGCAAGAACAGGAGGTACACGTAGCATCGGCTACGCACTGGCTTTGGGCCAGACAATTGGCCGGACTGCAAGTTCTGGTTTGCTGGCGCTGGGTGGCGGTACAACCTCCGGCGGCACAGGAACCGCTGGCCCAGGAACCACAATTGCAGACAATGGGACAGGTAAGCGACGCAGGGCTACCGGCGAGCGGAAACCAGTCGGTGGACACTTTTTTGCTGACCACGATTATTGAGTGGGTATTGCCGTCGGCGATAATCGTACCGTTGGCTGTCGTCGCGGGAAGCGTATATGAAAACGAGTGATTGGAATTGCCCCCGCATTCAGCGCCCAGCCCGCTTTTGAACACATTGGCCCACGTCATACCGATGTAATTGCTCGGTGAATCAAAGTAAAACTCGACCCAATAGTAGACGTCGGGGTAAGCCGATTCACAAACATCCCCTGTATAAGTCTTGCAAGCCAAAACTGAGGCGGCCGATAAACAACCAATCAGGGCGAAAAACCCGATCGCGCACAACATTCGCGATCCTGCGTCATTCTTCCCTTTTCCGCCTTTCTTTAGCGCGATCAAAACCACGATGACGATACCTAAAACGAGCACGCCGACCAGTATTAAAACACCGAGTAAATTTTGCTCAAGCGGCAAATCCTGGCCGGCGGGAATTATATCTTTGGCAATCTTTTTTTGCGGACCGTTCACCGCGTATTCCGACAACAAAACGCCGTTTCCCTTGACGGTAACGGCAATTGAAGGATTGGTAACTGTTTTTGCCACCGGCATGCTGGCGTCAACGATAGTGTCTTCAAGAGTTCGCGTCGCATTGAATGTCGCAACCGTTACGCCATCCTTTGAAACAACCGCGGAAACCTCGACATCCTTGCCTCCCTCAACATTGGCCGCCGATCCTTCAAGAACAATCCGCATTTTCGCGATATCCCCGGCTTGGTAGTTTGGCTTATCAAGATTTACGTCAATGATTTCCATGAACGGGGCACCGATTTTCTCTTTTGCGATGTAACGGACGCCAAGAATATTGGAAACGGGCCTTTTGGTAGTGGCGTCGAACAGCTGGATGGTGCCGCTATATATGCCTTGCTCTTTAATTTCCGGAAAGAGAATATCCAAATCTCTGCTTGCGCCCGGTTCCAGCAGTACCGAATCGCCATTCAAAACAACGACGGTTGATCCTTCTTCTATTTTTGAAACGCTGACTCTCGTAAAAATCTTCGTAGCGGTTGATAAATTGTTTTTTGCTTTGGCTAGAATTTGGGGTTTATGACCGACATATTGGTCCGCGGTCAGGTCTATCGCAGCCGTTCCGTTTGATGCAGCATTCCCGCTTTCAAGCTTCCACGAACCGTTGGATAAAATAACCGGGGTAGCGGGTTTGGTCAAGGTTATTTTTGTTTCTTTGGAATCGAACTTATACCCCAATTCATTCGCTAAAACCACGTTTATGAACGCGCTTCCCGACGAAGGAAAAACCTCGGGCATGGTGCAATTGATCGTTTTTTCCTCAACTGCTCCGCTCGGCAATAAAAATACTTCTCCGGCATTCCGCGCCCACAATTGATCCTGGCCCGCGTCTCCCATCAATCGCAGCTCGCATGATACGAAAACACGCTTACCGATGGTCCCGCTTTTGACCGCAACCTTCCCGATCGCCGGCCGGCCGGCCACAAATTCTTTGTTTTCAAATGAAACTCTGCTGATGGAAGGTAAAATACTGTCTTCGGCCGTAACACTTCCTATCGTCGGCCCAAGGGCAAAAAATTTCCCCTTTTCAAGAAAAACTTCACTGCCGGAAGGTTGGATTCCCGACAACCGCTCCCGGGCAACGGCAATATCCGCCGACATTAAAAAAAATCCAATGATAAAAAACAAACCAGGCAAGAAAATTAATGGATTTTTTTTCATAGTTTTTGTCCGCTGGCTACGCCCTTTTTTGCACTTTTTTTATTATTACATTTTAATGCTTTACTTAGGTTCCGTAAATACCACTTGGGGGATATCTGTTAACCTTATAATCATTAACCGATTTTTTGTCCGCTATTTAACAAGTGCCTGAAAGCAAAAAATGCCTTTAAGGCATTTTTTGCTTTCCGGAGAAAAGAGCGGTTTACAACTCCTCCCAATCCGGTAAACTGCTTTTCACATTCATGTTTTTTTCCAACGAGCAGGTATAGCCGTTGGAATCGGTAATGGTGAGGGTTGCCTTGTAATCCCCTTTGACCGCGTAGATAACGGTTGCTTGGGCGGCCACGGAAGTATTCGGAGTAGCACCCTCGAATACCCAGGATCTCGATGAAACCGTGGCACCGCCAAAAACTTGAGAACTATCGGTAAACACCACTGCTTCCGTGGCCTTGAGCACCGTCGGGATCCAATCGAAGCCGATTACCGGATAACTATGGAGCGGGGTGGAAAAATCCGGCCCGTTGACCCAGTTGGAGCTATTGCCCTTATCATCCCAAACCTTGACGCGCCAGTGGTAAGTGGTGTTGTACGCGAGCTTGGTGGCCAAAGTTACGTAACTGACGGAAGCAGTGGCCACTTTCCCGGTATCATCGACTGGGGAGGAAAAATCACCATCGTTATCAACCTGCACTTGGCGGTAGGTCTGGGGATCGTTTTCCGGATCCGAATAATTCCAGGAGAACATTGTTGCCAATCCGCTGCCGCAATAGTCAATTTGTTTGATCAACGCGCTGGCGGTCGGCGGAGCGTTGATAGCGGAAACCGCCACCGTCTTCTCGGCAACAAGACTGTTCCGTTCGACGATCATTTTGGGATGGAAAGTTCCCGCAGCAGCGTAAGTGTGATTCAGAGTTTTAGTGGTCGCAACCACGCCATCGGCCTTGTCATCCCAAGCGCCGCAGGCGGAAAAACAGGCAGCTACGGTAGCGCAAGTATTGTTGCAATCAAACCAGGTAGTGTAGTTGACCGTACCAATCGCCGTTCCGCCAACCATCCCGGTGAGGACGACGGCCAAAGGCACCGGACCGGAAACCGGGCTGGCAGTTAAAGATACTGTCAGGGTCCGAGGACAACTTGCGCTGGCCACGCACTGGGATTCGATAGCGCAACCGGCAACATTACAAGTCCGGGTTTGATGCATTTGGTTAGCGGCACAACCGGATTTAGCGCAATCATCGTCTAACCAAGCGACACAAACGCAGCAAGTCGCGTCATTCACACATTGGCTCTGGGCCAAACAGTTCGCCGGCGTGCATGTCCTGGTCTGTTGGCGCTGGAGCGGACCACAGCCACCCGTGCCACAAACCAAGTTACCCCACGCGCCACAATCGCAATAGCTGATCAAAAAATTCAATTGATTGTCGCTGGCCAGATCCCAGGAACGCTGGTCGTTAAAAGTACAGTTCGCGTATTGATTCTGGCCGGCTACCTGCCATTCGTAGGTGGAAGCATTCGCGTGACAACCCGTATTGTTCGTACCGTGAATGTAATTGTATCCGGTCGGCAAACCGGAAGAAATCCGCACACAATAACTGTCGCCCGCGGCCACTATCTTTGACCAATTGCCACCGGCATCCGTTATCACGCTTCCGGACGCGCAAAGATCAAGCGCAACGCCGGGAATACCCGCGCCTTTCTCATCCTTGACGGAACCCTTGATGGTAACCGGAGTTTTTACGTTAACAATGATATTGGGTGTAAGATCCCCGAACCATTCCACGCCATCCTGAACCATGCGCCACTGGAAATTGCGGTTACCGGGAGCCGGAGCCGTAACATTGAAACTGAAGGTTTTACTTGCTCCAGCCGCGATCGACGAACCAACAGTAACCCGACCTAAACCCCAAGTCGTATTGTCCGGCGCATTCTGGGAACCAAGATTATAATTGCCGGCCACGGTCCAGCTATGAAGGCCGCTGTTCTTCATCGTGATCGACACCGGATATACCAGTCCCGAAGTCATGGTAGCGGGCACGGTCTGACTTACATAATCGGCGTCATTACCGATGACTTGCACCGCGACATTGGGCGTAGTATCGCCGAACCATTCCACGCCATCCTGAACCATCCGCCACTGGAAATTGTAAGTACCGGGAACCGACGGAGCCGTGACATTGTAAGTAAAGGTTTTGCTGTCATCTGCCACAACCGATCCACCCACACTGACCCTCTTTATGCTCCAGGTTGAATTATCGGTAGGATTCTGGGAACCAAGATAATAATTGCCGGCCACGGTCCAGGTCTTAACTCCGATGTTTTTCATCGTAACGGTGACCGGATAAACCACTCCCGCTTCCATGATCGCGGGCACATTCTGGCTTACATATCGGGCATCGTTTCCCAGTATAGTTCCTTTTTGATAAGAGGTGATCCACGCATCAAAATGTTCCGTTGTCGAGCCATCGCAACAATCCGGGGCCCAATGAGCCAACCACCCGGTATATTCTACCCAAAACCGCACCGGACCCGACAAGTTGATGTTAGCCGGAATCACGTAAGTTTGATTGTACGCCCAGGGATTTGCCATCCAATACGGCGGCGGCTGTATCACCTGGCCAAGCAAAGTAATCTTATTGCCCTTGGTCGTATCAATGCATTGCCTCCTGCCCTTGCAAGAATAAACCGGCAAATTTGTGTCCTCGGAAACATAAAACCGCAGTACGCCTTCGGCTATCAATTCGGCGACGAAAGGATCGATCGTTCCTTTGAATGTTACGCTCTGGCCGGGCTTAAAAACCGCTCCGGCTACCGGGCTTGTCCATGAACCCGTCGGTACTACATTCCAATAAGTTTCACCATCGTAGACATAAGGCGTATAGGCAAAAACCGCATTCGCCCCGAACAGGTAGGCTGCGGCACCCGTAATTATTATAATACTTAGCGATGACCCGGATCCACCCTTCTTCCGCTTCCGCAACGCGTAAAACAAACCGCCGGCAAGAACCAGGATAAGTATAACCAAACCAACCCGGACATAAGAATTCAAATCCGGCGTTAACGGCGCTGTTTCTTCGTGGTCTTTAAGATCACTGACGGTCTTTGAAACATAAGGAAGTCCCTTGATCGCGAATTCGGAAAGTGTTTTCCCGTCTTTTTTGATGATAACGGCCGCGGACGGATCACTAATATCGGCAGTGACCGGCATTTCAAAATTGTAAGTCGACAATATTAAAGGCATTGTTCCCTTATACGTCCCGGCTTCGATAGCCGGCTTGCCGATGGATCCGCTGTCGGAAAACAGCCTGAACTCGATATCGGCATCCTTTGACCCCTTAACGTAAGTATCGGAACCCTTAAAAAAAACCAACCCTTTAAGAACATCGCCTTTTGAATAAACTCGCTTGTCAAAGTTAACGTCAATGATTTCCATGAACGAATCTCCGATCGCTCCCTTGGCAATAAATGACGCCCGGTATTCGGACGAAAGAAGCCGCTTTGTCCGCGCGTCGATAAGCTGGATAAAAACGTTATAAACACCCGGATCTTCGATTGGGTCCAGCGAAACCGTTATCTCTTTTTTACTTTTAGCAGCGACGGTTTCGCCCGCTGTTTCCATTACCTTGCCGGACTGTTCCCTGTCGTTCTTCCAAGTCAAAGTCCTGACCGATACCTCGGTATCGGCCCCGCTATCGTTGTTGACCGGCACAATGAGTTTTGGCGTCCGGAGAACATACCAATTCATCATGGAACGGATCGGCTCTCTCCCGTTCGACGGCGGCAACCATTTTTCCAACTGCCAAACAATATCCCTCGCGGAAATCCCCGATGGATCGGTTTTCAGATTTACCGGTATAATTTCTGACGCAAACTCGTAATTCTTATAATTTTCCAAAGAAATCTTCAAATACCCGTCTCCGCTGGCCGGTATCGTCTGCGGGATCGGACATTCGATATTCTTGGATACGCGTTCCTCCGCGTTCAATTCGAACAATTCTCCCGCTTTCCTCGTAACCAGCGCATCGGTACCGTTTTTATCCGAAAAATGCAGTTCACAGGCCACGACCATGCTTTTCGCGGACGTTCCGCCGATGACATCGACGGCCACAACCGCTGTATCTCCCTTGCCAAAACCGGCATTCTTGATCACGGCTTTTTCGATCAACGGCAGCGAAAACGGTCCGCGCTGGTTAACGGCCGGGTCAAGCTCTAAAGTTGACGCGGCCACCAAGGCCGCCGGAACAAAAAAACAAACACCCGCCAAAAGCACGTATCCGATCGACGCTAAACTTTTTTTATTTTTCATAAGTATTTAAAATTGAGACGCTCGGGCATAATTAGCGACCAAAACGGTCAATAAATGGATAATATTCAGCGCGTCCGGATATAACTCTGAAAAACCAAACCTGGCGCGATGACGCGGAAAAAATTTTTCATATTTTAATAGTTTTTGATTTATTGTTATATTTTAACGTTTTAATCCGATCGCGTAAACACCGGCTGGGATATCTTTTTAGTTTTGCGTTCGGCGAACTGCCGTTTACCCGGTGAAGGACCTATTGAACGCAAAAAAAAGCTTTTTCCGGAATTTTTTTCTGAACGCTTTCACAAAAATCATTTGAGCGAAAAAGAAACCCTGACCACGCCGGTCACTTTCTTTTCCAACGACGCCGTGTCGTAAGAACCGTAATCGGACACTTCCACCGAATTCTTCGCCGTCACCTGGAAAACACCCATGCTGGCCTCCTGCAGAGAGTCAATCTGCTTTCCCGTGCTTTCAGCGATCTTTTGGGCCCGCGCTTTGGCATCCACTGTGGCCCGGGAAAGAAGATCCAAGCGAAGATCGGCTAACTTGTTGTAATAATATTCCAAACTCTGAGTCGTGAAGACCAATCCCTGGCCGATAAAATAGTCGGATGCTGTTTGCGATATTTTGGTAACCTCCGGCACTTTCTGGGACTCAACGGTAATTACCTGCTGCAAATTATATCCCACTGTCCGGTTGCTGCCGCAACTCTGGTTGCCGAACTTATCATAAATTATATTGTTCTGGCTTTCGCAAACCGGACTTACCGTGACCGGGCTGAAGGTAATCTCGGAATCCTGGACACCGGAATTTTTCAGATAATCGCCAACGATCTTTTGATCGTTCTTGATCTGGGAGCTTCCCTCTTTCAATCCGGTTGCGTCAACCGATCTCGAGATCGCGCTTTGCCATTTCACGGTGTCAGAAGTAACCAACTGTTCGGCCGAACCCGTTACCGACAACACATTGGAAAGCTGTTTTGACTTATAAAAAATCCCTCCCCCGACCGCCGTAGCGACAACCAGGCTTGCTCCCATGACCAAGGCTGGCCAAAAAAGATCTCCGGAACAGCATGTTTTTTTAATTTCTTCCATGTTCATTTTTTTTGATTATTTTTTTGATTCGGTTTTACTTTTGCGGGGCATTTTGCGACGGTTCGTTTTGTCCGTCTATCCGGCCAAGATCCTGCAGGATGTCTCTCGACAAACCGCGCAATAACCCGAATAACGGATTAAAATAATGGTTTTTTTTGAAATCGGTCCAATTTTGTTCGGCGCTCATGCGGCTCGAGGTATCACTAAGGCTTGAAATCGCCCCTTCCACCGCCGCCGTCTCCTTGGAACCTACGGTCTGGGCTTTAATATCCCCCGCGTACATGAATGAATTCAACACGTCGGAAAGGACCGCGACCGACTCCTTGGCTTTGGCCACCTGGTTTCTGACTTCGGTCAAGCTTCCTACCAAGAGTATTCTATCGTTTTCCAATTTATCCATTTGCTTCTTAACGGTTTCCCTCTCTTGCGTCAATCGGCCGTTCTCTTCCTTATAAATAGCGCATTGTTGTGAAATATCCTTAAGTTGTAAATAGAAATAAACCGACAATAGGGCGCTTAAAACCGTGATGATCGCGGCACTGACATAATATATTTTCATATCTTAGGAATGATTACTAGCATCAGTTTATCACGAAAAACATTTTTGTTTAAGAAAAAAAGGCGACTCGATCGCCTTCTGGTTCACTGGATCTGATTTAATAGTTCTCTATCCGGTATATCGGAGGACACATCGGGTTTTCCGTTCACCGCCCGATAAGCAAAACCGTTCTCTTCCCGCAATATAAGCACGCTTCTCAACCCGGTATTACGCTCCCAGGCGCAAAGCGCATCCGTAAGCCTCAATAACGCTCTTCTTACTTCCTCGTCAGGATGTTCCATGAAAATCTCACCTCCTTTCTTGGTTTATCGAATATTGAATTAATAACAAATTGTTCTTGTCCGATGGTAAGGTTTCATATCCTCCCGGCCCTGGCTCAACAGCCATAGCGCGTTATCGATTTCTCCGGCGCTGTATATCTTTAACTCCTGGCGCAATAATTCCACGGCCCAGACAGTGGCGGAACGAATTTCCAGCTCTCGAAGGCTGCCGGACGCTATCAGCTTCGAATGGTCGACTGTTCGCTCAAGCGATGGAGAGTAAACGATCAAGCCCTCGGCGCGCAGAATTTGTGGCAGGCGATAGTCGGCGAAAGCGGTCAGCTGATCCAAGCGCGACAATTTCTTACCGCAATGCTTATATACCGCCGCCGCCAAGTCAAAAGCGCAAATCTGAGCCCGTTTGTGAAAAATCACTTCACTGTCCTTGTGGACCGACGAATCGCGGAAAGACTTTAAATTACGGCGCAAAAGCTTGGCGATGCTGACGGCATCGTATTCCGCCTCGGATAAAACGTTCGCGAACTGCCCGTCATAGCGCTGGTTCAGTACTCTGCCCGCTTCCCTAAGGTTAATCACCCGCGCTTTCAGCATCGGAATCTCCCCGCCGTCATCGCCTTTAAAAATTTGCCGGCCGGCCGGAATCGTCAAATGGGCCAAGTAGGAAGCGTCTAGGATCGGTTGACCGTCCTTGATGGCCCGGACAAAACAATTAACCAACGAATACCAACCGCCGGAAACGGACACCTGCCACTTTGGCCGGCCATAATCGGGCCAAAAAGAAAAATTCACGGCATTCTCGAGAAAAATCAGCTGAACATCTTTTTCGTAACTGCCGGTTATTCCAAATGAAGTTTCGGGCTCCGCCAACCCCGATTCCAGCTTTTTTTTGATCAACCCGGCCACGGTCTCGATTTTTGAAACATCGATCACCGCGAAACGGGCATTCTCGACTATCGTTTTTGTCGAAGCGAGAACCTTCAAAGGGTCCGGACCGCATACAGCTAAAATCGGCTGGCTGATTTTCTTTTTGGGTGTGTTGTTGAAAACATTCATATCTGACCGTCCTTTTTTAATTTGCTTCATTTACTATCGGGTTTTTTTGATTGTCAGTCAAGGACTTTCCAAAAAAAAGCAGCCCTTAATGGAGCTGCCGCGATAAATGGAACAAAGAACTGTAAGTATGATTGGGAGTGCGGAAAGAAAAAGTCTTTTCCTACCATGGCCAGACGCTTGTTCGGCCTAGTCAATCACTTGTAGGATCATTTTCCTTTCCGACTGGCAAGCCGGCGCCTGCCATTGACTGAAGCCCGTGGGTATCCCTTGGCTCCGTTCAGTTCGGAGCTCGCGGGTCCGGATTTTGCGAGACAAGCTCGCTTTGGCGGCCACGTCTGTCCGCTTGCAGGAACGTCTCCCTGCGTACCTATACCCGCGGCCGGTACTTTCCGCAGGTATTGGATATTTATCACAACACTATTTCTTCGTCAAGAACCCCGGCTTTCTTTAACGATTCTTTCCGTTTTAAAAAAAATACCGATAATACGGTATTTTATGCCTAGACTCTTTCGATTGAGGCAATCTCGAAATCTCCTCCCATTCCGGATGCGGCAGCAATCGTATTTTGTTTCGTAATACGCAACTCGGCGAAATTCTTGGCCAAACCGGCAACATCAACCCCGCGAACCTTAGCGTATCCGGGCCACTCTTCTAAAATCTCCACCAGATCTTTTTCGGTCGCGTGGGAGCCGACTACTCCGGCGTTGAGGAATTGCAGCAAGGCTTTATGAACCGGCAGTGTTACCGTTTCGATCATCGTTCCTTTAGCGTCTTCAGGTACGCCGCGGGCCACGCTTTTCTGCAATAGATTGTCCGGCCGATGTTTTACAATTATCAAAGCTATTCACCTCCTTTTTGATTTGCTGTGGAAAGCTTAACCCAATTTCTGTTAATGTCAAGATTCCTGTCAAATCAAAAACCGCCTCGGTCATCCGGGGCGATTTTTTTAAATCCTTTAAAAAAAGATTAAGCCTTGTTGTTTTTGTTCCAAAACCAAGCAAATAACCAACCCAAAGCATAACCGACAAGACCGGCCACAATGATCAGGATAATCCCAGTGACCAGGTTGAACGGCCCAACGGTAAAGTATGGTTTCTCGAAATGAAGATTGAACACGAAGTTCAAAAGCGGCTGGCCCCATCCGATCCAGACAAGAATCGCCCAAAAGGCATGAATTGCGGCGCAAAATTCGCCAACCGACATCGCTGTTTTTTCTTTATTCAACATAAAAAATTGTTTTGTTATTATCCTCCCGCGACCTTTGGTTTAATTCATTATACCATTATACCTAAAAACTAAATTTTGCGAAGTGTCGGACGCACTCTATAATTCCGGGCATGAAAAAGCCCGCACTTTGGATACGGGCATTACAAACGGCTTCTCGCGTTGCCTATCCGATATTTAAGCAACAAGTAAAAGCTTTTTTAATCCTCTTTAAATACTCTTTCGCCGTGTCTCTGTTTTTAGCGTAAACGCACCCTTCTTCTTTTCTGGTTTCCTCGTCCCTGAACCAATCAAGAACGCGGTCGCCGGTCGAAACTTCCCATTCGATCTTTATTCCTTCGCCATCGGTCCAACCGATTTTCATAAAATCCCCATCGGCCACAACGCAGAACTCCGGCAACTCGTTTTTCGGATCATTGAGCTTCAGCTTGTCCGAAAATATATACACTTTTTTAAAACCGGCCCCGAGGAATGATTCCAGGAACTCGTCCTGGCAATTCTTCCATAACTGCCGTCTCCAGCATTCTTCGTGGTAATACCGCCAAACATCGAATCGGGCGACATCGCCCGGCCTGATCACGTAATCATCGGTTGCGCGATTTACGTCCGGACGAAAACCCTCTTCGTTCACTTTAAGGCTTGGCACTCGGGAATCGACCACGGCCAGATCGATACATTCGTCGTTCCTGACCGGATGGTCGTAATCCAGCCAGCGTTCGGTCTCTTTCCTTTGTTCCAAGCCTGCCTTTACCTCTTTTAAAGTCTTGCCTGCGTAATCGGTGAGCGGAATTTCTTCCGTTCCCCACTGGCGAAGGTAATCATGGGAATTATGGACGAACCACTGTTCCCCGCAAAACTGGCACCTCAGTTCATCGCTCAAAAAAGAAGCGAAGCCAAAGTAAACCCTCGGAAGCTTGCCGCGAACCTCCAGGAAAAGATTGCACTCTTTGGCATTGACCACGCTTGGCGTATCTTTGGCCATACTATCACTTAAGGCATTTTCCTTTTCGACCATCAAACTGCCGTCTTCGTGGAGTAAAAACCGTCCGTAGACGTAAAACGAGGTAAGCTTCTCGCCCCGCTTGGTCGCCCGCCGTCTTTCGTTTATGGCACCGTAGAAACGGTCAAAGGAGATCAGGCAAGCGGTTATACCCTCGGCCGTATCGTACCAGGGCTTAAAGCACACGCTAATGTTTTGACCGGGGGATCTTCTGGCCATACGGGTTTCCCAAAATTCCCGGGTTTCAATGATATCGGGAATATCGGGCATCAAGTCTTTCGGGCTCGGAGTTTGGTCGAAAGGATCTGCCTCGATTACATCGCCGGTCCGCATCAGGAACACCGTTCCGTGGTTAACGTAAAATTCCTTCAGATCTTCATTCTGGAGAAAAGCGGTCCGCCGGTAACTCTGGATATCAGCCAGTTTCAAGCCTTCAGCCAAGGCCTCGCGCAATCCCGCGGCGCAGTCATACCACATGCGATCCCGCGTCGGGTGATTGCGGACAAAATACGCCCAAGCGCTTTTCACTCCGCGGGCCAGAATATCGATCTCGTCCGGCTTTGATTCCCGGATCGCTTCGATCCGGGGCGGACAAGCTCCGAGAACTCCGGTAATCACCAACCGCCTCCCCAAGTGGGAAAGCAGGATTATATCGGCGTCCAGATTCTCCGCGTCGGTTTCATAAAGCTTTTCCCGCCAGACAAAGGTAATCTTTGTCTTCAACTTCAATTCTGATGTCAAATCCAACACCACCTGTTATTAAATAACTGATTGTTTTTAACATTTTTTTCAACTTTTGTCAATTATTTAACCGGGTTAAATCTTTACGTGTTGGTCGGTTTTGCCCGGGCTTAACCCGGACAAATTTAATTGAAAAGACATTGAAGTTTGGCCTTCGCGAATATCCACGAGACCGTAAACCCGCGAAACGCGCTTCCAACAACGGGCGATCCGTAGCCAAACGATTGACTGCTTTGGCCAAAGTGATAAAATATTCCCAGAAGAGAGCGTTCGCCTTTCGCATCCACTATCAGCAGCGCCTTTTTATAACGAGCGGCAGCGCTCATTTTTTTTAAAAATATATGGAGGAAAAAAAATCCATCGTTGTTTCGCTTGGAGGATCTTTGATCGTTCCGGATCAAATCGATCAGGAATTTCTTCAGCAATTCAAAAATTTTGTTTTGAAATGGACCCGCCGCGGCCATTGTTTCTTCATAATCGCCGGCGGAGGTAAAACCGCGCGCAATTATCAGCTCGCGGCCAAGGATCTGGGAATCAGCGATAAAATAAACCTCGACCAAATAGGCATTTACGCAACCTGCATCAATGCCGAACTGCTCCGGGCCTTTTTTGGCAAGATTGCTTATCCGGCCATCATTGCCGATTATTCAAAAAAAATTACGACGGACGCCAAAGTTATTGTCGCCTCGGGCTGGAAAACGGGTTGCTCAACCGACTTGGACGCGATTTGCGCCGCCAAATTGGTCGGCTCCAAACAGGTGATCAATTTGTCCAATATCGATTGCCTTTACGATAAGGATCCGCGGGCGTTCGCCGATGCCAAACCGATCGAACATCTTACTTTCGCCGAACTTCTCAAGATCACCGGAAAAATCTGGAGTCCCGGAGCCAACACCCCGTTCGATCCGATAGCGTCGCAGATGGCCCAGAAAGAAAAGATCGAAGTAATTATTGCCAACGGTAAAAATCTCAACAATCTCGACAACATCCTCTCGGGCCAGCCTTTTACCGGAACAACCGTAAGCCCGACATAACCAGCCGCCTAGATGAAAAACCAAAAAGCCCTTCCGGGCTTTTTTGTTTCCACGATCATTTGACCGGTTCCTCCGATCGGTTTTTCCCAAAAACACTTCCGGCTTTAGCCAGCGGAAAACGCACCGTAAAATGGGATCCTATTCCTTCGATACTTTCAACCGTAATCTTGCCCTCCATCCTTTTTACGATCTCAAAAGTTATCCATAAACCCAGTCCCGTGCCGAGAATGTCCCGGGTCCGGTCATTGATGATCCGGGAGAACTTTTTGAAAAGCTTGGCCTGGTCCTCGCTTGAAATACCGATCCCCGTATCGGCAACCGAAATAAGCAACTCGTCTTTTTTTATCGACGTTGCAACGTCGATCGATCCTTTCTCGGTGTATTTGACGGCGTTCCCGACGAGGTTAACCACTATCTGTTTCAAACGGTTTTGATCGGCTTTGATGTTGGCCGCCAACTCGCATAATTTTAAATTAAGAGTGAGGCCTTTCTCCTGCGCTTGCGACCGCATTTCGTCGATCGTTTGGGCGACTACGCCGTTGGCGTCAAATACCGACACTTCCATGGGCAAGCGGTTCCCTTCAATGCGCGACACCTCCAGGATATCCTCAACCAGGTTGTTTAAACGCTTGGCCGAAAGCGAAAGGTTGTTGATATAATGATTGCTTTCATCATCCAAGACCAGATCTTTTTTCTCCTTCAAAGCATCCAAGTACCATTTGATCGCGGTGAGCGGCGTCCGAAGCTCGTGGCTGGCCATCGACATGAACATATCTTTCATTTTATCGACTTCCTTGAGTTTCGTGACCATGATAGCGTAATCAAGCATCCTCGCCTGGTTGGCAATCAAAAGAACCACGACCAGGATAGTGAGAAAAAGCACCCAATATGATTCGGAAATGACTCTATTGATAAGCGTATCGGAATTATCCAGCGAAAAGGACGCGACGATCAACCCGATCTTCTGATTCGAACCATCGAACAGTTTCTTGGTGACTTTCCAATAACGCTGACTGCCGCCCCGGTCAAGATAAGCAATCGGATCACTTGTACTCCAGACCAGAAGACTTTGCAGATCGCCCTCGATAACTTGGCCGGCCTTGGACGGATCGGTCGAATTGATTACCAAAAAACCTCCGGAATCGTTCGGCTGTAAAATGGAAAGTTCCACGACTTCCTCGTTTTCTCTTTTTACCCGCTCGATGGCCGACTGAACCGTTACCGTATCGCCCACGTGATCCTGGATCAGATTATTAATAACATTCTCAACCAAAACCGCGTTGCTTCTGGTCATCTGGTCGATAGCCTTTTCGTAATTGGAATTCATCAAATAATTATTGATGAAAAAAGCCGCCGGTATGAAGATCAATAACAGTAAAGAGTAAATTATGTTCAAATTTCCTTTAACGAAAAAAAAGGACTTTGAAAAAATGTTGCTCGTTTTTTCTTTCTTTTCCATTCCTTTGTCGGTTCTAATTATTGCCGCTTCTCCCTTTCAACATCCCGATCGCCGCCAGGGCCAGCAATAAACCGCCCAAGCCCGCGACGCCGAAAATGAAATAACCCTCCGTCATCCTTGATTTGCTTGGCGCCGCGACCCGGTCCTCAAAGGCTTTGGTGTTTGGCGGAACTACCGACGCGGCCTCAGCCGTTTGGATGAACGTCAACGGATTGCTTTTCGCCGTTATTTTGCCGGTATTATTCGTTACCGCGACGTATACTTCGTGCGTTCCTTCATCCACCGGCCCTTCAAAAACATAAGACCAACTGCCGTCGGAATCGGTTTTGACCGTCAGGACAATGGGATCGCTGTAGATATAGATAGTAACGTAGGTGTTGGGTAAGGCCTTACCGCTGATCTTTAAACCCTTGTTCCCTTCCTCAACCGCTTTGATAGTTTCAACGTTGGCCACTTGTAATAATTCTTCCTTGATCTCTCCGGCCTCTTTCGGGTTTTCAAAAATAACCTTATCGCTCTTTGCCTCGCTTGGTTTGATCAGCGGATCGGTTCCGGTCCGGACTTCTTCTCCGTCAACATGACCGTCGTGATCGGTGTCGGCGTCATTGGGATCGGTACCGAAACGGTATTCCTCGTTATTGATCAAACCATCGTTATCGGGATCGGCCAGGCCGCCGCAGCGCGCGGCGTTCGCGCAAATCTCGGAACCGAAATAATATTTCTGCCAGTCATTGCTGGTTTTGCCGTTAGGCTCCGGACTAGCGGGTTTTTCCTCTTTCAGAACCGAGACCGGATCCGGTTCGGGGGCATCGGAGGAACGTATTTTCGCGACCGATCCCGTTCTACACGCCTGGTTCAAAACCGGACTAACCACTTCGCGACAATCGACAGGACGTTTAACCACGATTATCCGGTTCTGGCTTCCGGCCACGCAATCGCTCCAAGCGCTGTAGTCATAAGCGCAAGCCGGAACGAATTTTTCATTTTCTCCGGCCGGAACAAAAACGCAATCCTGCTCCAGAACCGCTTGCCCTTCTTTACATCCGCTTGGCATTTTAGAAACAACCGACCTGGTTTGCTTCCCGTTAGTTTGGCAAACTCCCCAAGAATCGTAAGTATAAGTGCAGGAAGCCGGCGTACCGGGAACACAGGCCTGCCTGATCACCGGCGCGCTGGCCGCGTTTTCAACGCAGTCCGCCGGGCTTTTAGTGTAAGCGCGGGTTTGAACACCATTAGCCTCGCAAGCACTCCAAGCACTGTAAACGTAAGAACAACCTGACGCAGCATAAACGCAGGTTTTTTCGGTTATGGGTTTTTCTTTCTGATAGCAAACTTCCGGGCTCGGCTTATAATCTCTTATTTGCTTTCCATCCTGACCGCAAACCGTCCACTCTCCGTAAGTATAGGCGCAAGCCGGGCAAGTCTCCTGGATAGATGGCGCGCTGGCCGCGGCTTTGCAGCCCGCGGGAATTGCCGTGCAAGTCCGGCTTCTTAAGCCAGCCGAAGAACAGCCTCCCCAACCCGCGCATTGGTAAGTGCAAACAACATTCGGCAAAGAACAGGATTGCTCGACCACCGGCTGATTGGCCGTATCGGTAATGCATCCATCCGGAGATTTAGAAACTACCGGCCGGGTTTGCTTCCCGTTTGTCCCACAAACACTCCAGGAACCGTACCCATAAACGCAGTAATTTACCGACTCGCTACCAACCGTACAGGCTTGTTTGGCTGATGGAATAGTCGAAATATCGTCAGGCGCGATGCAAGCCGAAGGACTGATTTGGCAAGCCCGCGTCTGGATTCCGCCGGTACAAGCGCCCCAGCTTCCGCAAGAATAAGAACAAACGATACACGGTTGACTTAAGACTTGAGGAATACTTAAGCTGCTGTTTAAAGTACAATTGCTTGGAACCGTGGTTAAAACCGACCGTTCCTGCTTTCCGGTCGGCTTGCAGCCGCTCCAGGCAGAGTAATTATAGCCGGTACACGGAATATTGGCATTGTAAGTACAGGTTTGGGATGTTAGCGGCGGATTATCCGGATCATCGTAACAGGTGGCCGGCGTTTTGGTATAGGTGCGGGTCTGAAGGCCATCCGATCCGCAAACATTCCAGGAATCATATATATAAGAACAATAGGTACAGGCCTGAGACAAAACCGCGCCGCTCACATCGGTACAGCCCGTGGGATATTGGTTCTTAATGGTATGGGTCTGGACTCCGGAAACGCAGGCGCCCCAGGCATTGTAGTCATAGGATGTGCAAGCCATGGCACAAGTCTGGGATAGTGCCGCGCTGGCTGTGTCGGTACAACCCGTGGGATATTGGTTCTTAATGGTATGGGTCTGGACTCCGGAAACGCAGGCGCCCCAGGCATTGTAGTCATAGGATGTGCAAGCGGACGGCACTGTGCAGGTTTGCTGGGTTACCGGCTGGTTATCGCAAGTATAGCCAGTCGGGACAACCGAAGCTACGGAGCAGTTCTTATAACCGGAAACGCAGGCGCCGCAATTATAAGTGTAGGTGCAAACCGATTTGATTATTATCGAGGTCAAAGTGTTGTCGTTTAAAGTATAAGTACTGGGATTGGCGCAAGGATAAAGCAATATGGTGGCAATATGACCGCTCAGATCCACATGTTGAAAACACATTCCGGGATGGTCGGCCAAGTTAAAGCTTAAAGCGAAAACCTGCTGGCTAAAAAGCACAGCGGAAACTACCAAAAAACCGAAGAATGAAATACGTAAACGAAGGAAGTTTGTTGTTTTCATATTGGGCCTTATGCCGCGCGGCCGTTATTGTCTCGATGACAAAAAATAAATCCGCGCTGGAATTCTCTTTTTCGATTATTGGAATATTTTAGCATTCTGATAATTTTTTATCCAATAAGCTCTCCTTATAAATAAAAACTCCAATTTAATTGGAGTCTTAATGCTCGCGGGCGCTGCGCCCTAAAAAATTCATGTCCAGCGATACCTTGGGCATCGGCTACTTTTACCCTGACCGCGTCGTAAGCAACGCAACAAGCTGATTCCAAAACGAATAATGCTAACGATAATTTTAATATTTTTGAAAACCGGTTCTTAGTTTGTTTAATTGGCGCCATACCCCGCCGGCAAAGCGTCGGGGTTTTCGTCCGGAAGAATTCTGCCGGGAAATTAAGAAAACATCTTAAAAAAAATTATTGATCGATTTTATAATCTTTCCATATTTTCTTTTTTATTGTCCCCCGCTCTTTTGCGGCCGCCTTAAATTCTCGCAGAAGTTCTTCGCGCTTTCGACCAACGGATTGCCTATTCAAGTTTGATGCTATCGTTGGCAACGATTTTTCCGTAAAAATCCGATCTTTCGCCGGTCTTGTCGTTAATACCCAAGCTTAAGTAGCCGCCGCCCGCAGTCTGATAATCCCAAAATCTTTCGCTGTCCCCTTTTTTAAATATTTCGGCTCCCTGGACTTCCTCGGCAACCGCGTGGGCGGTATAAAGAAAATCGAACTCTTGGCCGTCGAATTCCAGTTTTTTTGGAAACGGCTGTTGGATCGGCGTTTTTATTTCTTTGACCAGTAAAAACATATTTTCGGTCAAATCGTCCGCAAACACATAACCGTCCTCCAGAAAACATTTAACGTAGAAACTCCCGTCGTCAAATCTGAATTTGACCACTTCCTTAACGCCAAAGCGCCGACCATCGATCAATAGCGTTGCGTTTGCCGTAATTTTTGAACGGAATTCCAAAACATCCATAAAATATTTATCCGATAATCGGCTTTATCTTTGCCTGGTCAATATTCCTTATTATATTGATTTTACCATATTGAAACGACATTTGCGTCACTACGCAAAACTCCGCCCTAAGCGGAGAATTAGCGAAACTCTTCGACTGTGGTGTTTGCCGGAAAAAGTCTGTACCTTTGCTTACCCTTCCAAGATGAATGGTCAATCTAAAATGCTTTGGCCTGCCCCAATTCGATTCCGGTTCACCTTTGGCGAGGCTCAACCAATAGTATGACTTGCTGATTTTTATATGACTCGGCTGGACAATACATAACAAAAAAAGCCATCTTTTTCATGACTTTACGACGGCGTAAAAAAACAAAAAGGAAGCGTTGGTTCAAGATAATGACTTGAGCACTGCCTCCCTCTCTATGCGAACTGGCTTAATTTTCCAATTTTTTTGGCAACTCAATTCCTACAAATTGAGTTACTTTGCCCCCAAGCGCTTCAATGCGCCTGCTAAGAGCGGACAGAGCCAGACCGTAAAACTGGCCTTCATAAACCTCGTTGATGAAAAGATTGCCGAGCGTACACGCGGTAACCTGGTACCATTTGGCCAGGCACCAATCCAGATTCTTCCTCTCAATCTCTTCGGGCGATACCTTATCCAGTAATTGTTCTTTAAGGTCTTCTAAGTCGTACTTTCCATTTTCCATTTTTACTTCCTCCTTTTCCGGAATAAACCTGTTTTAATTATTATACAATACTATACAGAAAAGTCAAGGTAAAACAAAAAGGAAGCGCTGTCTTAGAGTCTTAACCTAAGAACCGCTTCCTTTATCTGTCCGGACCTAATCCCGTACCTGCGGGTTATTTCACTAATTAAAAGATTTTTACTGGCGACATCTTAACGGAGTTTAAATTATTAAGCATAAAAAAAGACCTTGTTCTAAAGGTCTATTGCGCTATCGGATTATACGCCGAAGAAATTCCAATGTGGCTTACGTCCGCGATGGGATAAACAACATCAAAATTTATTACGCTATCCTGATTATATTTTGCGTTCGTGGTATAAATGCCGATTTGGCAACCTTCGCTTCCCGTTCTAATCGGTCCATAGCGGTATTTTTTCCACCAATCGGAATGTGGTCCGGCCAGCAATAAAAAGTTTATTACCCGCCGCGCGCTGGGAACATACCGGTACTGGGAAAGAAGTTTAAGCTGGCTTTCCAGGTCGTTTCTCCATCGGATCCTTTTGGCGGTGAATAGCGGCTCCTTGCGAATCAAGCGCCACGCGGGCGTCTCCCTTTCCTTCAGGAACGACTGATTGTTGCTCCAGGTAAATTCTCCATATCGGTTCGGTTCGAATCTTTCCGGATAAAAACCGCGCATCTCAATGATCGACAGCCCAAAGTCAGGTACAAGGCTATGGGTTCTGGCTGTTCTTTTAAGCAGATTCTCCGGGAAGAAAACCTCTTTTGACCAAATCAGGTTTTCGTCGCGCTCGCTTTGGCCAAAAGTACGGCAAGCATGATAGATATTAATGATTCCATCAGCCCCGCCCCGCCGATTTGGCGTTTTCCTTATTTTTTGCGCTTTGCTCAAAGATACGCTTCTTTTTACAACTCGCATCTTTCTCAATCCTCCGTATATTTTTTAAAGAAAATCTGGTGTGAATGATAAAGTTATTATCGAATTTCGTCAATATCCCCTGAGATTGTATAAAGGATACCAAAGGTTAGCCTCTGGAAAAACCAATCCCTACACCAAACTATTCCGTTATTCTGCAGAATAACGGAATAGTTTGGTAAAAGAAAATCGTCAAACGCGCTTTGGAATTCATCGCTCCACCGGACTCTCCGCCAGAGGCGGATGCGCCTCCGGCGTAGAACCGGTAACTTTCTCGTTGTTCCGATTAATTTTGTGGTGTTTGCTGGAAAAAGTCTGTATCTATTTTCAAGAAAATCCTGAATGAGTTAAGGATACCAAAAGCCAGCCCCAAATGACAGTTTCCGACCCCCGACTGAGCGTCGCTTGCCCT
>CAINCQ010000004.1 GCA_903847095.1 uncultured bacterium | reverse complement strand
CGGTTCAAAAAGCGGTCGCATTCCACGCCCGTGATCTCGGAAACCGTCGTGAAAATATCGCATTCCAAGGCGGCGGCCCGTTCCAATTGGTGCTTGGCCGGTATTCCGTAGCGATAAGCTTCTTTTTGCGGATCTATCTGGTCAAGAATGCCGTAAAAATCGATATTAGAAAAAGCCATGCTCCTCCCCAAAGACGTCGCGTGGGTCGTAAAAACCGTAGCAAGCTTGACTCCGAATTTTTTAGTGAACAGCAAGGCCGATCCCGCCAGCCATTCGTGAAAATGGGCCACGATCTTCTCGGATGAATAAGACTTTCGCAACTTTTCCAATAACTTCGCGACGCCAAAACCCCAAACCACCGGTTCTTCAAATTCGTGAGAAGAATTAAGCGAATCAATCTTGTAGGCGTCCCAAAGCTCCCATTTGTATTGGTTGATGTTTTTCCACAGATCGTTGAAATCAACCAAAATGACCTTGGGTTCGCCATCGATTATCCAACGGCCGAAATGACAACGCACCCCTTCACCGGCCAGAGAATCAAAGATATCCTGCAATTCCGGGTCAGGTTTGCGTTCCTCGAATTGGTTTTTGACGCTGCTATCCAGATAAGGGCCGATGAGATAATATCCGGATCCGTAATTTTTTAACATCTGGACCGCCTTGGTCGCCAAAACCGTATTGATTCCGCCTACTTTATTGCAAACCTCCCAAGAAATCTCGAAAACAAGATCGGCTTCCGCTGCGATTGTTTTTTTTGTTATTTCTTCCATATCGGCCTAAATAAAAACTGAAATACAAGTCGTATCCTACCAAAACTCGCGCGTCCCATTTTGGCCCGCTCAACTATCGCGCCGCTTGGAACGCGCCGCCCGCTTTAAAAAAACGTCCAAAGCCGGGCGCCTTCAACCTTGCTTCTTACCAATTTTCCGGCCGCTTTCGCGGTCTTCGCCTTTCGGATCGCTAACCCCAGTTTCTTTTCCTGGAAAACGCCCTCGACCCAATTCGCAAAATCATTCCTGTCTTTGGTCACGTGATGCTTCCAGACGGACTCATTCATCTTGCCAAAAGCATTATCCAATTCTTTTAAGCTGGAAAGAATCGTTCCGTCGTTAAGCCAGAACCTCTTTTCCGCGCTCACTTCGAATGATGTTTTTTTCGGCGTGGTCAATTTTTTTGCCATTTTTTTTCTTAAGCGCGCTTTTCACTATGGTTTCGCGCGCCTTACGTTTATTATAAACTTTACGACCTTTCTGTTCTAAAATCGTCTTTGGGCTTTGTCTTTTGACCGGTTCGCGGACCAGTTTCTCGTCCTGCAAGGCCTGGTCTTTGCCGCGAAGACCATTCTCGATCCTCATCTCCAAATCACCAATGATGTTCATGAAGGCAATATAGGATTCATAGGGACTTTCATAAGGGTTGAAATACTTGTGCACGTCGCCATCGGAAAACCACTTGGTACACATATAATAGAAGTGGTCGGAAGTCTGAAGTTTCCGCCAGTCATCAAGAATTGTTTCGTCACCGGACCCCTTCACCTGTTTTTCCAGCGCGTAAATCCGTTCGAGCGCAGACTGCTGCATCGTATTGCCCAGCCACGCACTCAGATCCCGCTCCGTATCCGCCCAGGACAGCGCGTGCGGCACATCGACATAATCTACCGGTTCATATAATTGTATCAATTCCGACAAGGTTTTAAAACTGTTCTGCGGATGATCCAGGGCGCGCCAGACGAAAGCCTCAAAAAAATTAAAAATCCCGGTTTCCTCCCATTGGTGTTCGCCGAAAGTTTCATAATCCATGAACAAGTTTATCGTCTGCGCCGCGTCGCCGATATTGGTCTGGTTAACCCAATCGGCATACTTCTCCGAAGTCAAAGGCCATTCCTTCCAGCCGCGGTTGGAAAAACGGAAAGCAATGTCGTCGCTCAGGCGGTAATTCCTCATCAGCAACGCCAAATTAGTATCCTTGGCGCGATAAACGAAATTCGGCGACCGCCAGCCCAAAACTTTCTCCCAGCCTTCGGCCAAGATACCGGTAAAACCCATTTCCTCAACGGTCTTGGCGACCGAATTCGTGTACATCAGTTCCGTGTTCCGGAAGACGGCGGGAGTGAAACCGAATAACTGTTGGAATTTTTTTTTCTGAAGACCAACCTGGCTCACGAATTCATCCTTGGAATAAAGCGCGGCCAGCGAATGATAATATGTTTCGCAAACCAATTCGCAACATCCGGTCTCGACCAAATCCTGAAAACTTTTAAGCACGGCCGGAAACCGCTTTTCCAGCTGCTCCAAAAGCACCCCCGTAATGCTCATGCTCACTTTAAACCTTCCTTGAGAGTTTTTAATAAGGCCCAAAAGCATTTTATTGGTCGGCAAGTAGCTTTTCTGGGTGATCCTTTCCAGGATTGCGCCGTTCATTGCCTCGTCGAAATAAGGATTATGCGACCCGATATCGAAAACCGAGTACTGTTTCATCCTCTGGGGTTGATGGCAATGAAGATATAAAGAGATAGAGGGCATAAAATTCACTTCGTAATTTCTTGCGCCAGAGGCGCACCCGCCTCGGACGGACAATTTTCTGTTTTCAGGCCTCCGATACTTCGCCGTAAACAGATAGGCATTTTTGCGCCGATTCGCGCCAGGAGAATTTATCGACCTCGCTTGAACCGTTCTCGCTTAAACATTGTCCAAGCGCCGGATAATTTACCACCGCCAGCATTTTGGCGGCCATCTGATCGGTGTCCCAAAAATCGACTTTCAAGCAATGGCTGATCATTTCGGAAGCCCCGGACGTGCGGGCTACCAAAATAGGGGTACCGCTGGCCATCGCTTCAAGACTCGTCAGCCCGAAAGGTTCCGACACCGATGGCATCACGTAAAGATCGGCCATTTGGTAAAGTCTGATAAGTTCGGAACCGCGCAAAAAACCGGCGAAGATCACTTTATCGGATATGTTGAGACGCGCCGATTCCGAAATAAGCCACCGCTCCATGTCGCCCGAACCCGAAAACACGAAATAGACCTCGGGATTTTTTTCCAAGACGCGCCGGGCCGCGCGCAAAAAATAGTCCGGTCCTTTTTGGTAAGTCAGGCGCCCCACAAAAAGCACGATCTTTTTTCCGTTTTTTTTGAAATTAAGATCACAGAATTTCGCCCGGTATTTATCGGCTTGAATCGCGTTAGGAACGACCCGCACCTTAGACTGGTCAACTCCGTACCGATCGCAAATCACGCGTTTGGTGTATTCGCTCACCGCCACTATCGCGTCGGCTTTCTTGAATCCTTCTTTCTCGATCACGTAAATATCGGGGTTCAACGAACCCTCGCCCACGCGATCGAATTCGGTGGCGTGGACATGGAAAACGAGCGGCTTGCCCGAAATTTCCTTGGCCGCCAAGCCGGCCGGAAAACTAAGCCAATCATGACAATGGATCACGTCAAATTCCACGTTCTTGGCGATCCGCTTCGCGTTCTCCGCATACCTCATTACCTCGCTAACCAAATCGCGTGCGTATATATTCCGCTTTTTTTGAACCACCAAGTCTCGATAAGTATCGCCGTAAGTTCGCGAATTAACGTAGGGGTTAAGAAGCGAATCGATCGTTTTTATCCGGATCTTTTCCGACGCGTCTTCGCCGAATTCAAAACAACAAGCGCTGGAAGCGCAATCCACGGGCTTAGGTAAAACAAAAGTTATTTTCGCGCCGCAAGACGCCAAACCGCGCACCAGCCCTTCGCAGGCAACTCCCAAACCGCCGGAATTGAAAGGAGGAAACTCCCATCCGAACATCAAAATTTTTACGGGATGGCTTTTTTTCATTAAACCGAATTAACCAAACGAGAAATGGCTTGATCACAAGCTATGTATTTATTATACAAGATACCCGCTAAAATCAAACAGGGAGTTATGCACTGTTTTAAGAATTTTTTGCACGCGCCGGATCTTTCTTAAGGTAAAATTTTCTCTTCTCTTGTCCGAATCTTTCGATGGCGTAGCGCAACATAACCCGGGGCATTTTACGATAGTGCTTTACGAGAAATTCTTCCTCGATATTTTGACCGCAATTCTTACCGATCTCGCGGAGCATCCAGCCCGCGGCCTTGCGAATAAGATCGTGAGGATCGTTTTTTAAAACGAAAATTATTTTAAGGGCATCGCTCGCGTCGCCTTTTTTGATAAAATGGAAAGTTGCGAGAATCGCGATCCGCCGGTCCCAAACACTGATCGATTGGGCCATTTCATAAAGAACGCTTTTATCCTTGCCTTCCAGATACGCCCCGACGATCTTTGGCGCGCTCAGATCCACCAAATCCCAATTATTGATATATCGCCGGTACTTAAGATAGAAAGAAAAAATTCTTTCTTGAAAGGGCGCGTCTCCGGTTTTAAATTTTTCCACCAAGATCAAAAGAGCGGTGAGACGCTCCTCGTGCCAGCGGCTTTTAATAAGAGTTGCCAGATCGTTAAGATCAAGGCGGGCGGCATAGCTTTTCGCGATGATCCGCTGTTTTGGCACGGTGATCCCTAGGAAACGGTCTCCTTCACCGTATTCGCCCAATTTTACTTTAAAAAAACCCGAAAGGATCTTGGCTTTTTTTATATCGGCTTGGGCCGCCAAATCGGAAACCACTTTTTTTAGGGCGTCAGTCATTACCGGCTTCATTGATGATCTTTACCGTACCCCGGTTTCCATCAACGATTATTTTCTGTCCGTCCAAGATCTTACTGGTCGCGAGTTCAACATTGACCACGGCCGGAAGGCCGAACTCCCTGGCCACGATCGAAGCATGAGACAACAAACCGCCGGTATTGGAAACTAGGCCTTTAACGACCACGAAGACCGGCGTCCAACCCGGGTCAAGGTGGTCGCAAACCAATATTTCCCCCGGCTTAATTTTCCAAAGTTCATCGATGTTTACGGCAATCCGCGCCACACCTTGCGCGATCCCGGAACTGACACCCAATCCCTGTAAAAATTTAACGCTGCAATCTCGGGTTCGCAAATCAAGATAGGACGCCAGCGAAACTTCCTTTTTGTCAATGATCGTTTCCGGAATTTTTGGGCCGGCAAACCGCTTGTATTCGTTCTTGCGCCGCGCGACCAAACCCGCCAGTCCAAAATCCCTGGGCAACGACCCGGAACGAAGGGCCTCGATCTCGTCGAACGATAGATAAAAGATGTCATCCGCGTCTTTCAAGAATCCCCTTTCCCGGAACTTTAAGCCGATCTTTAAATAAACGGATCTCAACGGAAAAAGCAGCAATACCAAAACGGCCTTAACCCGCTCGCGCAAAATTTGGGCCGATTCGGCGAATCCCAGAGTACTTTTAAAAATAGCGAATTTCCAGCGGGGCAGAAGACGTTTGGTTTCACAGAGCAATATTTCCCTTTTAATGGCCAATTTTTCGATTTTTGATGCCGGGTTGATATCCTCGGATGCGCCCAGATAGAGCTTGAGCGTGTTGATCAGAAAGCTTGGATCCTCCTTCCAGCGCGGAAGCGAAAAATCAACTTCCTTGACCGATCTATGTCCGTACTTTTTCAGAAATTCACGCCAGGCTTTAACGGCCTCCGGCGAATCGCGAAGAACCGCTTCCGCCTTGGCTATCGTTTGGGCCTTAAGGAATTTGTGCGATAGGACACGATCGTTTTTGATAATGCGGCTTAGGCCCCAAAGTTCCTCGAACGCCCTGATCAACGCGATCTGGCGCGAACCTGACGCCATAAACGAATTGGCCTTTTCGCCGGTCTTATCAACCAACCATTTTTTGCACAAGTGCGTAAAAATGAAATAAAAAGTAAGAGGAAATAATAAGGTTTTAATCGCGAGTGCGGTAACCGACCTTAAATAAGCGAAGACTTGAAATTCCAGGGCGAACAACTCCTCCAAATCGGACGCGGCCTCGATACACTTTTCCAATTCTTCGGACCTTTTCTCCGCTTCGCTGATCTTAGCCCTAAAGGTCCAGGACGAAACGAAGGAATAAAAGATCACTTTGGCGCCATAGGACAACAAACCCACTTTCCCGGCAAAAGCCAGCTTTGTTTGACCAGCACGGCTTTTACCGCCAAAAAATTTTGCGATCGGAAACTCTTTCGTTTTGGTCCTCAAGGCCAGAGATCGCTCGATCACCGTGGCGTTAAAGTAAAGCCGCCCTTCGATATCTCTGATAAGCGGCTCGTCTTTGGGCATGGTCAAAAAAGACCGGAAAGCCGGATCGATCACGGAGATCAGGCTGCTCGAAACCAAAGGCGGAACGATTCCCGGGATCACTTCGGAAATATTGACATTAGACCAAAGGCACTCCTTCGCCGTGACGCCAACAACCTTGATCCTCGAGCGGGATCGGAGAATAGCGATCCGCCCGTTGGCAAAACCCCATTCCACGTCTTGTGGCGAAGAAAATAGCTTCTCGATCTTTAAAAAAACCTGGGCGAGCCATCTAATCTGGTCATCGGTCAATTTCGGCTTTGGTTGCCCCGCGCTTTGTTCTTCCTTGAAACTACCCGGATGGATAATATATTTTTTGGGGCGATCCGCCGTCCCGGACTGTCCGGAAATTTTCTTTTCGGTTATGAACAGCGGATCGATATTCAATTCGTAATGATCGCTCGATATCGCCCCGGTACCGGCGACACCCAAGCCAAGGCCCGTCTCGATAACCAGCAGTTTTTTTCCGGTCGCTTCCGCGATCTTTAAAAACGCTCCTCCGGATACTTCGCAATCAATCATCTTTTGCACCAAAACCGCCGGCTTTATCCAATGCCAATCGATACCGGCCTTAAAAAAATAGGCCAAAGATCCTATTGAGAACGCGGAGGCCCAGCAATTTTTGACGCATTCGGTCAAACTGGCCTGGTCAACGCCGAGATAACTGTCCAGCCAGCCAGCCTCCGATCCCATAACCTTATCCTCTGAGGCAACCGACGATCTTACCGCTACCTCGGTGGAATTCAAAGTATCATATGCGTCCTCGATCTGGGACACGATATCGCCGGGCAGAGGTTCTGCCATTATCAAGCCTTTGATCTTGGCGCTTTTTTGGGCCAGATCCGGCAAGTTTCCGATATCGGCAGCAGCCAGAATATTCCCGATAGCGCTACCGATCTTCGATACTTCGCAAAACCGATCGAACGCCGAAGATAACACGACAAACGCCGCGGGCACAAAAATACCTTTCTTGCTGATCAACGCCAGCGCTACCGCCTTCGAGCCGGCCTCCGGCAAGTCATTCTCGGTAAGTTTTTCCAGGCTTTTTACGCAGATCATTTTATTTTAGTTTGGGATCTTTGGTCCCATTTGCAGCCGCGCTTAGCGGTCTTTGCTTCATTTTCGGCCCGGGTAATCTCTTCGCGGTATATTTCGTTATCGGGAAAAAATCGCGCCACGGCCAAACCTTCGCTTACCAAAAGGACGCTAGTGTTTTGAGATCCTAAAAAAACATATCTTAAACTCCTTCCATATTGATCAAGGTCTGCTTTTGATGCCTCCAGACTGACAACTTTACCCAAAACCAGTTGCTCCAGCCGTTCTTTGGCCGCCGAATAACAAGGATAACCTTTTTCGTCGGAATCGATACCCAACAGCCTCACTGTAATCCCTCCCTCGACCACAATAGTATCTCCGTCGATAACCTTGGTGACAACCACCCCTCCGGGCAAAACTTGGCTGGCGCTTCCGGTATCCGATGGCTCAACTCCCCGAGGCGCTATAAATGAGATTTTTTGATCGTCGACGCTCAACAAAAAATTTGCCACCACTGAAACGGCCAAAGCAATGCCCAGCAAGAAAAGGGAAAGCAAAATCTTCCAATAGATCTGTTTGTTCATTTCTTTAAGCAGGCGCAAAGATTAGCTATCTCGCGAGCCGCGTGCCGGCGGCCGGCTTCTTTGATCAGTTTGATTTTGGAAAAATTGAACCAGCGGAAAGGCTGCGTTTCGGGCTTAAAACAAAAATCGCATTGTTTTTCTTCGAAACGGCTCAATTCCCGTTCATAAATATCCAAACTGCGGGCAACAGCCGCCAGCCGGTTCATTTTTTTCACCTCCGTTGGTTTAAGCTCGGCGATGGAATAGATCGAAGAACCGATCACGAAATCGGCTCCCAAGGCGCGGGTTTCCCCAGCCGGAAGATTGCGCGTAATACCCCCATCGAAATAGTAAGAATCTTTGATCCGCTGGATCGAAAAAACGCCCGGATAAGCTGCCGAAGCCAACACATTCTTGACGTGATCGCCCAAATCCAAAACCGTACTTTCCCCCGTTCCGATATTGGTCGCAACACACGCAAATTTCGTCCTCATCAAACCATCCGGCTTATAATGCTTTCGGAAAACTTTTTCCAATAAATCGAAAAGGCTGTCCGGCCGCGGCGCCAATAAATACCGGTAATTAGCCAAGATCCGCGACCCGACCAGCTCATCAAAAATTGCGTTAAGCGATTCCAAGCCGTTGATCGCGTAAGCCAAACCGATCAGCGCTCCGGCGGACGAACCGCAAATGAAATCCGGCTCAATGCCGGATTTCGCCAATTCTTCGATAACGCCGATATGCGCGGCTCCCAAAACCCCGCCTCCGCTTAATGCCAGTCCTATTTTCATAAAAACGATGATTTCATTATACAATCAAAAAAACAATATCCCAAAATCGCGGGTGACCTTTACCAAAAATTCAAGCCCAAAATACTTGACATAATATTGTTAATATGCTATAATAATGGCATGAACAAATTTTTAAAAATGAATTGGCTGGTCTTGGCCGCTATCGTAATGATAGCCGGCGCGTTGGGACCGTTTCCCTACGTTTACGACCAATTGACCAATTGGATGGTCGCTATCGCCGCTTTAACGGTCGCCTTGGCCGCTAAAAACCGGGGCCAAAGAACTTATATGTGGATTTTTGTGGCCGCCGCAGTCATCTTCAACCCGATCGCGCCGATCTATCTGACGGCCGACCAATGGAGGATTGCCGATATCGCCGCCATCGTGTTATTCGCGATATCGATGTTTAAAGTGAGAAAACAAGCCTAGTTATAAAGGTTAAATCAAAACAGAAAACCCCCGTTAATAACGGGGGTTTTCCTTGGGAAAAAAAATAACCAAAACTCTATGTCGAAATATAATGGCCAGCGGTCCCGGCTGTCAATCTTTCCGGATTTTATTGATATATTCCACCGCCGTCCATCCATTTTTTTCCGATGTCTCAACTGCGAAAGGACCTATCTCTTTAACCCTGTCTAACTCAACCAGAAGAACGTGTTTGCGCTTCGACCAGCTCGTAATCTCTTGGCCGGTAAATCCCAATTTTTCTTTATGAAGACCGATCAGATCGGCGGAAACCGGCTGGCCCGCTTGCCCGGAACGATGACAATCCTTGACCAACCCCCGAGCCACCGCGACATTGTCTCCCAAATCCCGGACGAAATAAACATATTCGCCCGGAAAAACCTTATCACAAGGCATTTGACGACCGGCGGCGCCCCGGATGATTGCCGTAGTTTTGCCCTTCAATAGCCGGCTAAGCTCGTTTGATTTGAGATCCACAAATACCGCGTGATCCATGATTCTTGCCAAGATTAATTATGATATTCTCCGTCTTTATAATACAACTTTAAATGCCGTTTGACAAAAAAAACCGTTAGGGATATATAAACTAAGTCGGATTCCCTACCGAATGGTAGGTAGATTACCGTCCGGTCGGACAAATATCATGGAAAAACAATGCTACACGAAACAAAAAATCCTGGCCGCGGCCAAAAAACTCTTTGCCAAAAGGGGATATGCCTGCACCACCTTGGACGATATCGCCGCGAAAGTATCGATCGCCAAACCTTCCCTGTTTTACCACTTTAAAAACAAGGAGCGTATTTATGCCGACGTCGTAAAGGATTCGCTTTCCACGATCATTAAAGACTTGGAACGCTATTTGGAGGAAAGCGGATCAAAAACAGAAACGCTGGAAAGGATTGTTGGCGAAGTCATCGAAAAACGCCTGAATGACGAAACCGTGATCCGGCTGGTGGACATGAATATCATCGGACTGGACCAAAAAACCTTTACTAAAATCCGTTTAACGCTGCAAAAAATTCACGAGCTGACCCAGAAGATCCTGGAATCACTCGGCGTTAAAGATCCCGATCTGGCCGCTGAGGTCCTTATCAATGCCATCCACTGTTATGTATTGCACGCCAACAGCAATTTGTCCGCGGTGGACCCAAAACGTTACGGGAAATATCTGGCTTCCCTCTTTGTCGAAAAAACTTTGAAGCTGGTCCGATCCGATAATACTTAATTTAAAAAATTATAAAAGAATAAAACGCATGTCATTAATCAATTTATTCAAAAAAAACCTGATCCTGTCTGTATTCATCCTGGCCTTGACTCTTGTCCTTATCGCGATCGAACTGCCCAAAATCAAACAGGCGGCCAGCAGCGGCCAGATCTCTTCCGACGGCCCGACGGTCACGCTTCTTAAGATAAGCGATTACCAAAAAACCGCCGCGATCACGCTGGATAGCGGCTCGGTCGAATCGGTGAACCAAGCCGATTTACGCAGCCAGTTTTCAGCTCCGGTCGAATCGGTAAATGTCGCGCTTGGCGACAAAGTCGTTACGGGCCAAGTCCTGGTCTCGCTAAAAAAAACCGACATTGCCGCCCAGCTTGACCAGGCCAAAGCCGGCTTGGCAAACGCCCTGGCTTCCCTCCAGAGCGTAGAAAAGGGAGCCCGATCCGAAGACATCGCGATATCGCGTACCCAGGCCGATCAAGCGACCCTTTCACTTCAGGCGGCTCTCCGGGATTCATACGCCAAGGCCGATGACGCCATAAGAAACCATGTCGACAAATTCTTCCTCGGAGCGGATACCCAATCTCCGGAATTCAAAATCGTCATTAATTCCGCGAACACCTCCATTCAATATGGAGCGGTTGGAAGCGAACAGGCGCGGCTCGTCGCGATCAAGCGAGTGGAATTGGAAAAACGTCTAAACGATTGGAAAGCCGATCTGGAGGCCATTGATGGATCGTCGGATCTTTCGTCCGGCGTTAAGACCGCGGCCGCCAACCTTGATTTTCTTATCGGGTTTTTAAACGACCTTTCGCCGCTGGCGAATACGCTAACCACCGACAACAGTGCCGACAAACAGACATTGGACGGATACAAAGCCGAGCTTTCCGCCGCAAGGTCTTCAGCCGCCGGATCATTGTCCTCTTTACAGGGAGCGGAAACCTCCTGGATTTTAGCGACTCAAGCGCTTAATTTAAAAACCGCCGGCGCCACCAATGAACAACTCCTGCAGGCGAAAGCGATGGTCGCCCAAGCCGCGGCAGCGGTCGCCGTTTTGGAAGCTCAAGTGGAAAAAACCATCATCCGAGCGCCAATCGAAGGCCGGATATCCTATCTCGACGCGCGCACCGGAGAAGTGATCTCCAATGGTCAGCTCGTGGCCTCGATCGTCAACCCGGACGCCTTGCAAATAAAAACTTACGCGAGTATAGCCGATCTGCCCAATATCACCCAGAATGACTTGGTAAAAATCGGAGATGGAGGAAATATCGTCGGAACGGTTTATCGGATTTCTCCGGCAATCGACCCAAACACGAAAAAAGCGGAAATACTCGTGATCGTAACCAAAAATAACCCCGACTCGCCCATCGTTATCGGACAAACCGTGAACCTAAGCATTGAAAGTAAAAAATCAAATACGGCCCAGCCGGTCTATCTTTTACCGATCCAAGCCGTTAAAACAAACGGGGTGAGCGATGTTTTCGCGGTCTCCTCCAACGGCCTGGTCTTTGCCATTCCCGTTGCCGCGGGCGATCTGGTCGGCGAAAAAATCGAAGTTTCGGGCAGCCTTGATCCCAATCAGAAGATTATATCTTCGACCATAGGTATCGCGCCCGGAGACAAGGTTATCATTTCCGAACAATAATATGGGTCAATTACCATCATCGGATTATCAATATCTGGAACGGCTGGAATTCAGGCCGGAGTTGAAAAAAACCTGGCTCAATTTTTTTGTGTCGCGTTTCCGCGTGGTCATCCTTATGATCGCCGCGATCACCGCCTGGGGTCTGTATTCCTTTTTTCAACTCCCTCGCGAATCCAATCCGGAAGTAAAAATACCGATCGCGGTCGTATCAACGGTCTTTCCGGGCGCCGCGCCCTCGGACGTTGAAGAACTGGTTACGAAAAAAGTGGAAACCAAGATCGCCGGGCTCAAGGGCGTCGATACGATCACGTCTTATTCTTCAAACTCCGTGTCTTCGGTGATGGTTGAATTCGATCCCAAGGAAAACTTGGAAGATTCCATTCGAAGTGTCCGCGACAGCGTCTCCACTTTAAAAAACGACCTGCCCGAAAACGTCAATGACCCGATCGTAAACCAGATCTCGCTGGACGATACCCCCATTATTACTCTTGCCATCTCAGGATCGTTCGACGGATTCGCTTTGCGCGACCATGCCGACTTAATCAAGGATGAGTTGGAAAAAGTAAGCGGCGTTAGGGAGGTAAGGATTTCGGGCGGAGATCAAAAAGAAATATCCGTTTCCTGTTTTCCCGAAAAACTCCTCTTTTACGGAATATCGATCGACCAAGTGGTATCAAGTTTGAAAGCCGCCAACCTTTCCGTACCTTCCGGAAATTTTGACGGAAAAACCTACATCTATTCCATTTCGGCCGACGGAAGAATTTATGATGCCGCGAGCTTTGGACAAATTCCGGTAGCCTTCGGCAACACTAACGCCCCGATCTACTTAAAAGATGTGGCTCAAGTCAAAGAAACCGCCATCAAGAAAACCGCTTACTCGCGGATATCATCGTCGGGCGGTTCGCCAACCGATGCGGTCGTTATCAGTATCGTAAAAAGTACCGGAGGAAATATCATTAAAACCGCCGATTCCGTAAAAATAGCGCTTGATTCATATGTTAAAAAAAATCCCGGATTAAAATACGACGTAACGCTTGACCAGTCCGAATATATCAGGGAAGATTTTAACCAGCTCACCCACGATTTCATTCTCACTATCATTTTGGTTATGGGCGTCCTGATCTTGATGGTCGGCCTTAAAGAAGCGTTCGTCGCCGGCTTGGCCATACCTTTGGTCTTTTTTGTCACCTTCGGGGTAATGAACCTTGCCGGAATCTCTTTGAACTTCCTTTCGACCTTCGCCTTGCTTTTATCGCTGGGTTTGATCGTCGACGATGCCATCGTCGTGGTTTCGGCGACTAAAATGTATATGCGAACGGGAAAGTTTACGCCCGAAGAAGCAATCCTTTTGGTGTTAAACGATTTTAAGGTGGTACTTACTTCCACGACGCTTACCACGGTTTGGGCCTTTCTGCCCTTGCTTTTCACGTCGGGTATTATGGGCAGCTTCATCCGGTCGATCCCCGTTGCCCTCTCGGTAACATTAATCGCCTCGCTGGCCATCGCGCTGATGATCAACCATCCCTTAGCCGCCATTCTGGAAAGAATACGCTTAACACCCGCGTTTTTCTTCATCTATCTTGCCCTGCTTTTCTCGACCGCTATCGTATTGCTTGCCGGCGGAGGGCTGATTGCCAATATTCTGGCTTGTTTGATCGTTATCGCAGTCGGCTGGTTGATCTTTTGGTATGAACGCCAAGGAAAGAAATTGCTTTGGGAAAACCGGCGATTATTGTATCTGGAAGCGAAAAGCGATGATCTGATCAAGGCGAAATTACGCGCGCAGGCAACCGAAAGTAAAATTGGTTTCACCGCCAAATTGACGCATGGCTTCGCCAATATCAACGCCTTCCTGCCCGTATACGAAAAATACCTGGCCATCCTGATCGATAATAAAAAAACGAGAATCTTCTTCCTGGCCGCGGTGTTTTGCCTGTTCCTGGTAGCGGCGGCGCTGCCGGCGTTCGGAATCGTCAAAACCGAATTCTTCCCCGCCGATGATTTTAACTACATCACCGTCAATATCGAGGCGCCCATCGGCTACAAGCTGGAAGAAACGAGCCTGATCGTCGCCAAGGTCGAAGAAAAACTTTTAACCTATAAAGAAATAAAGAATTTTTCCACCGTGATCGGCGGATCGGCCTCCACTGACAGTTTCTCCTCGGGGTCCTCGTCGTCCGCCGATTCCGCCGGCATTACCATAAATCTCGTTCCCAAAAACGAACGGAAATTAAAATCGTATGAATTGGGCGAAGCCTTGCGAAAAGACTTCGCGGATATTAAAGACGCAAAGATCGTGATCACCGAACTTCGCGGCGGGCCGCCCAGCGGAGCGGCTTTCGAAGCCGATATTACCGGGGACGATTTGGCAACGCTGGATAAAATAGCGAACGATTTAAAACCCCGCCTTGAAAAGATTCAAGGCGTCATCAATACCGATGTTTCGTTGAAAGAAGCAACTCCGGAATACACTTTCACTTTGAGCCAGCAAAAACTGGCCGAGCATAGCTTGAACTCCGCCTACGTCGGATCGGTTTTGCGCACCGCGATTTCGGGTACCAAGGCAACAACCATATTCAGCCAAAATAAAGAAACATCAGTAAACGTGCGTTTCAACCCCGGATCGATTCCGGCGCTGGAGGACATCCAGAATCTCCAGATTATCAACCTCGCCAAACAGCCGGTCTATTTAAAAGACGTAGCCGACATCCGGCTCGTACCCAGCGTTCAAACCATTGAGCGCATAAATCAAAAAAGAACCGTGATCCTCACCGGCGACGTTTCCGCAATTGCCAATCCGACCGCGGTTTTAACCGAATTCCAAAATATCCTAAAAAAGGACTATCAGCTTCCCGCCGGTTATGAAATATCGTATGGCGGCCAAAACTCACAAAATGCCGATTCGGTCACGTCCATTCTTCTGGCCATGATCGTCGCCTTCATTTTGATCATCGCCACTCTGGTCGTCCAATTCAATTCCTTCATCAAGGCCCTGATCGTGCTCATCACCGTTCCCCTGGCCCTCATCGGCACCTTCATCGGCATGGCCGTCACCGGCATCCCCTTAAGCTTCCCCGGCCTGATCGGCATCCTCGCCCTGTTTGGCATCGTCGTAAAAAACGCCATTATTTTAATCGACAAAATCAACCTCAACCTCAAAAGCGGCATCGCTTGGCGCGGCTCGATCATCGACGCCGGAAAATCCCGGCTGGAAGCGATCTTCATCACCTCTTTTTGCACGATCCTGGGCATTATCCCCATCACCCTTTCCAGCAAAACCTGGGAGGGCCTGGGCGCGGCCATAATCTTTGGCCTCTCCATCTCCTCCTTCTTCACCCTCTTCGTCATCCCCGCCCTCTTCGCCACTTTCATTAAAGACGAATCAAAGTAACTTCGCGGAAAACCGGCCAAAAAAAACGTCCGTTAACCCGGACGATTTTCACCTTTTTCCAGAATGCGATATATTAAAGCCACGTCTTCGATCGGACAGCGGTAAAGAAGCGTTGTGATATAGGCCGCCAGACACTTCCGGCAAACTTTTTTGCCCTGCTCAAGGACCGCGACCCGCTCTTTTTGCATGCAAACACCGCATTCTCCTTCTTCGATTTCCAAACAAATTCCTCCCCACTCGCATTTTTGGCACTGTACGGATCTTAAACCTTTTTAACCGCTTGTCAAAATCTTCCCCGGCGCGACTATTCCCGGTAAGCCCCGGGAAAAAATTATAACGCGTCGATACAGGCGTTGAATTCTTTTATTTGGTTGTTATACAAAACGACGCTCGCCTGGTATTCGCTGTAAAGGTGCTTTTGCCCGACAACTTTCAAATTGTAAGCGTCTACTTGTTCGTTTGTCCGGTCGATCAAAAGATTAAGGTCTTCTTGGGCCGCTGCGGCTTCGGAGTCGCGGCCGGAATCAATAAGGCCTGAAATGTTTTCTTTTTCCGCCTCCGCCTCGTTTTTCAGCGAATCGATCGTTGCCGACATTGTTGCCAGCTCGCTTTTTATATTGTCCAACTCGGTTTTCAGGCTATCGAAGCGAATTTCCAATTCCTTATCCGGTTTCGCGCAGGCTGTCGAAGGCGTCCCGAACAATTGGACCGCGACCCAGGCGGTCCGCCCTTGGAATTGGCCGCGACCCACGGCAACACCGATCTCATCGTAAGTGGCATTCAAGATGTTGGCACGATGACCCGGACTGTTCATCCAGCCTTCTACCAGATCCGGGTCGCCGGAAAAATCCCCTTCCGCCAGGTTCTCGCCGGAAGCCAGACTGTCGTAGCCGGCTTTTTCCAAAAAATAACCCATTTTCAAACCGTCGGGCGATTCATGGGCAAAATATTGTTTCGCGAACATATCCTGCAAGCGGTAACTGGCCGCCTGGTCCAAGATCGAACTCTCCGCCAGGCTGTGGCCATCGCCCAAATTCAAGGCGCGTTCGCGGTTGGTCAAAGCGATCACTCCCGCGACGGTCAATCCGGAAACCGCCACCTCTTCTTTTTTGATCGTAGGCGGCGGTTCGTCGATCGCCGAAGTATCCGTCTTTTCAACAATTCCGGTTTTTAACGACACATCCGGTATGATCTCTTTGGTGTTTTTTTTAGTTTCCCCTCCCAACCCCGTTTGATTCACGCCCAAATCAACCGACGCGATCTTTTTTTCGATCTGATTCTTAATTTCGGGAACCGTTTTATCCAAATTAAGATCAATGGGATTTTTTTTAAAACCTTTCTCGATCGCGCCTTTGACCTCCGCGATCTTTTTTTCAACCGCGTTCTTTTGTTTATTCACTAAATCAAGAGCCGGCTTGGGATCGGATAAACCGATCAAAAAATCACGCTCCACGTAAGCGCCAAAAACCATTAATCCGATAAAGGTGTAGAAAAAAAGTATTTTCGCGTACGATACCATTTTTAAGATCGTCAAATTATTTTTTCCCGATGCATTCCGACTCCAACGAGCATTAACCGGAAATTTCTTTTCTTGCTTTCTTGCTTACCCTTTCACCCGTTTTACTTTACCGGCTGCAAACAGCCGGATTCGCACTCGAACATCTTCGCGTTATCTTTGGCAAAATCGCTTTCGCATTTTTTAACGCAGGTTTTACATTGGTCGAATCGCGGCGACTGTACGGATTGGCATTGGCCGGCAATAACTCCGCATTTGGCAAATTGGCGGCAACCATCGCCGAGCATATAAACTTCCGTGCAGACATCGGGAACATTGGACCCGCAGACGATGTCCATACCGTGGCAACTTTCAATTCCGCATTTTAAAACGGGTTCGGGCTGGCCGCCTTCGGCCATCATTACGTAAATCACTTTCATTCCATCGATCGAATCAGGCATTTTACTTTTCAAATCGGCCGAATCTTCTTTGAGGTAGATCCGGACACACATCGTGGCTTGTTCGCATTCCCCTATGACCATATGGTCATAAGCCGGATATTGTTTCAACGCGGGTTCATAGGTTTCCCTGATCAAAAAGATCGGATCGGGCAGGCTTTGATGAGTCCTTATCTGTTCGAAATTCTTATCGTAAAATCCGTCTTTTTTACAATCCTCGATCGCGCGGCAGGATAAATTGCAAGTCGGACAAGTCGGGCAAATCGCGCACCGGACCGGGCAATCGTTGATCGGATGAGATCCGCAATCAACCGGTTTCAAATAATATTCATAATAAAAACCGTAGATCAAAACACCTATTAACAACAGAATCAAAATAAATACCGAATAAACTCCTCTGGGTATCTTTTTCATGGTTATTTAAATCCAGCGTCTTGGAAAACGCCTTTTAGTTCCTCATCCTATTTTAAACCATTTAGCGCCTTTTTTGAATAAGAACCAAAAAAAGCGGGGATAGCCGCTTTATATTTCGATTCATCAGGTCTCATGCCTGCATTTACAAGCAAGCTCCAGGCCGTTTATTTGTTTCATAAAGAACTCCGATTGCTCGAGCAATCCCTTGATCGACAATTCTCTGGCTAGCAAACTTGCCTCTAGAGAACTTTTCAAGCCTATATCGTATCTCTTGGGCGGTTTTTTCAAAAGAGCGTCGATTTGGCCAAGCATGGCCGAAAGACTTTCGATTTGCGATAAGATCACCGACTTTTCTTCGTCTAAACACATGTCGTTAACTTCCTTCATCCACTCCTCCTTAAAACCCAAAGAACTAATGATACTGGGCACGAAGGTAATCTTTGAGATAATCCTTGACGAATAACATAAATCCATCGGGGTCTTCATCGGGATTGCAGAACCAAGCGAGATCGCCGATATCGTGCCGGATCGCGTCCGCCATGTTGGAACCGGATTTTATTCCTAGCAACAAAAAACAATTTGACCAGGACTCGGCTTCATCCTCTTTTGTTCCAAGACCTTGAACGCAGTAAACCATAATTCCAGCCGATACCGCGCTTGCGCTTAGATTTTTTCCCCGCTCGTCTTTCACTTTTTTAGCCTCCATTTTACAAACCTAAACTTAATCTTTTACCAATGATTTGTCAATCGGCGGAAAAAAGAAAAATGAGCACATTGATGCTCATTCTAATTCTCCGTAGAAACGAATTTTCATCGGCGCGTCGCCAACGACTTTCTTCGCTTCCGAAAAATACTCGGGAAAAAACGGCCCATAACGTACTACAAGCAGCGCGAGACCGACCACCGCAACCGGTATGGAAAATTCGGACAAGCGCAGTCTAGAGCCGAACGCAACCATGATACCGAAGGCAAACATTATGATGCCCAGAATCGCTACGGCATCGCCCAAATAAGGAATACCACCTTTAACTTCCCGGACGTTGTTTTCGATACCCTCGACGATCATCGCGATCTGTGAAAGGTAAGCTATCATATTTTTTTCGACCCGTCCGTCGCTCACTCTGACTCCCTGGTCGGACTCGAATTTGAGCTCGATATTGTCGGCTTTGATAATGGCCGGAACTTCGATGGACGGCAAATATTTGCCGCTGGAGTGGGCGCCATCGATCACGTATTCGTTCACCGGTTCGATGGTTTCAAGCGATCGGAGTAAAACCAGCCTGTTTCTGTCCGCCATCAGTACTTCGCTGACGGCGCGCAGTTCCCGCATCACCTGATTGGTGTCGAAACGCTGCGACAGCGCGCCGAGATCGGCACTTTCTCCCCTGTCGATAAAATCGTCGACGATTTTGGCAAAATTGCTCGCTTTCCCGACACTATAGCGGGTTTTGAGCGCGGCTATAAGCTGATTACCGCTCAAGACGAATACCCGTCCGGTAACCGCTATTGTGTGGTTATTGGTCATCACAACGGGATTATGAAGCTCAACGATATTCGCCCTGGCTTCACCTGCCGCTTCGCTCACCGGACTGACAAAATCTTTGGGCAGGTTGAAAACCCGCCCGATTTCGCTTTCTATCCGTTCCCTCAATTCCGAGAATTCTTTCATGCTTCACTCCCTACTCCCGTATTTTGATCAAAGCCCCCCCGTTCAATTTGATGCTTATCGTGCCGGTTTGCTTGAACTGAATTCCATCGATCGTTAAGCAATCGGGATCCCTGATCGGCAGCTCTTTCAAGGTCATTTTCCCTTTAAGCTGTTCTTCGGCACCCGACGACTTTCGGCCCGAGAGCGACAAACCGCCGCGCCGCAGGACAAACTCCATTCCCCCTTTCGCGTTCTGGAGGAATTCGCCTGTTTTGGCGTTCACCGCTATTTCCAGCGGATTCGGATTTCTGGTATTTTGAGCCAGGATCACATAGCCCGTTACCACCGGTCGGCCGGGGATGTTTATTTCCATGGGCTGTTCCGAAAGAATCTCGGCTTCCCTCGCGTTAAAAATCCGCACAGGTGTCGCCGTGAGCAGAGCGCTCATTTTCTCCAATCCGAGTTTCGGTACTTCCATTGTTACTTCTTGTCTCATTTTTTTCCACCTCTTTTTGATGAACTACTTTGTTTTTTACTATTAATCGCTCTTTTTGTCAAGCGAAAATTCCAAACAAAAAAGGGATGGTTTACATCCCTTTATGCTAATGGCGACGCCTTAAGACTATGAAGGAAACCGCCAAAAGCCCTGCGACAGCGAAAATGCCTTCAAACCCTGGCGTCGACTCATCTTTGCCAGCGGTAGAATTCTTCGGCACGGCCGGAGATGACGGCAACATGGCTGACGGAGCTGCTTTGACAGCGGCTCCGCTTACCCGTTTTTTAAGAGATTTGTGCCGTCAATCAACATATTCCCGCCACCCACGAACACAACGTTCGGGTTGGTCGCGTAAGCCTCGGCAATCTTCATGTTTACTAAATTCGGTGTTATACTAGACGACAATATCTGATTGGCTTGAGCCTGGGCATTGGCCGCGGAGATGATGACCTTGTTGGTTTGATCCTGCTTGAGGACACTGAATTTCATCTGGTCCACAGCCTGGCTTTCTTTGATCTTAGCCTCAATGGCCGTCGTTACTTCAGCCGGCAGGACCGTTCCCCTGATAAGGACGGCTTCAACAACGATACCGTTCCCCAGCAGTTGGGAATCGTTCTGTAGCCTTTCCTGAACATCAGCCTGAATCTGGCTGGCTTTGCCGGTATAGATATCTTCGGCCGTCCATCTCTTAATTTCGTCTCTCAAGGTGGACATGAAGATTGGCGTGACCAGAGTGTCGAAGTAATTGCCTGACACTTTCCGATAGATACCGGGAGCGGCTCCCGCCTGGATTCGATAGATGATGCTAACGTCGGGCACAACCGTCAGCCCTTCAGACGTTAGCGTTCCCTCGATCTTCTGGAACTCGAATGACTGCGTCTTTACGCTGAAGAGCGTTACATGCCCCAGCGGATTCAAAATATGGAATCCCGAGGGTATCGATGCCTGATCAACGTTGCCAAAGTAGTCATAAACCCCTTCTTCGCCCGCGGGGATGGTAACCGCGGTATTCCAAACAGCGAGAAACCCGATAACGAACAAAATCGCTATTATCGAGCCCGCTCCCTTAAGACCTATGGACATTTTTTTTACCTCTCTAGCGTATTTATATTCAGCCGCGACTATGATCTGCGCAGCACCTGATCGCCGATGGTCCGGCCGCCGGGTGCTACGCAAATCAACACTTGACTTGTAAAAGATCACCGAAGGTACTTTCTTAGCACCAATATAAAAGTTTGTCAAGGGCCCAACCAAAAAAACGCGGAACCGCTTTTTTTCCGTCTTTAAATTTTTTTAATTGGCTTATTGTTTGGCGTACAGGAAGAAATCCGCCTGGTCTCCGTATTTGAGACCGATCCTTTTGGCTGTTCCAGCCTTCGCCTCGAAAACATATTGGGATTTGATTACGGGCGTGACTACGGAACAATCCTTTGATCCACAGGGTTGGGCGTTCTCGTTTATGAAAACGATCTTGCGGTCCTGGTCTAGCCATACCATATCCAGCGGAATAAGGGTGTTTTTCATCCAAAAAGAATAGTTCGCTGGTTTATCAAAAATAAAAATCATGCCCTTATCGGCGCCCAGACTTTCGCGGTTCATCAAGCCTTTTTGCCGTTCGGCCTCCGTCGCCGCGATCTCAACATCAAAGCATTTGTTTTTAAAACAAACCCGGGGAAATCCATCGGCCGGCCAACCGTATTTTTTTTGAAAAACGAAATACGCGAATACGATGACAAAAACCAGCAGGCAAGCGATCGAAATCAAGGTAAATTTTTTCATGGACGTTTGATCACCTGGTAACATTATTTTACAGCCCGCCCTCAATGTCAACAAAAAAAACAGGTACTACCCGTTTTTTTAGTTAAAAAATAATCTACTGCCAGACTTCCCGCACGTTAACTTCCTTATTTGATTTTATCACCGGCTTTCCGTCCTGGATCGTAAAAACAGCTTTGGTTGCCGTCCAGATCTTGCCGCTTTTCAAATCACCGAGCAATATGATGTTTTCCGCGCTATTGGTTGAAATGCAGCCGAAAACGGCGTTTTTTCCGTCGAGCACCGGTATTGTCCCGGCGAACGGAGAACATACGGTATCGTCATCAAGCAATACCAGCCAGCCCCAATTATCTTTGGCGGGAGGCATCGATTGAGGAACGGGTAACCCCTGGGAAAGCTGCAGCTTGAACCCCGCGGTTTGAGAAAATGGATTAACGTCGCAAAGCATCGTGTCTTGGGAGGCAACATAAAAACACGGATCTTTGACCTGGTCATCCACCCGGCAACGCCAGGTATCGTCACGATAAGGCTGGAGAAGCGAATTATTAAAACAAAATCCTTTGCGCGTCTCGGAAGGAAAATCAATCGGCGGCGTATATTTCGCCACCTTTGTTTCGGTTAAAGATCCAACGCCGCCCGGGCCCGGACCAACGCGGTAAAACTGCCACCAGCTGAGTGCGGCCACTATCAGGATAAGAAACGAAATTATGATTGTTTTTTTCTTCATTTGTTTTTTTTAATTTTTCGCTACTTACGATTCGGCTCTTTATTCAAGGGTTTTGACGGTTAATATAGAAAAGGACGATCGTCTAAATTCACTTTTTCCAAAGCTCCTGACGGTAAACCGCGCTTCTTCCGCCGTTTCCCGCCCGTAAAACTTCGTAGGGCGGCACAGAGAAAAGTTCGATCCTTGAGTCAAGAAAATCGGAAGTGGCCATCAGGGATCCATCGTCGGACACACCCAGCGCCGTCGGTTGGTTTCCTGCGACGATCGCGTCGAGCATCTTGCCGTTTTTGGTATCGAACAAAAGGACCGAACCCCATTCCGGACCGGGAATATAATAATTGTCGTTAGCGGCATTGCGACCGCGGCAGGAGACATAAAGGATCTTTTTATCCGGACTTAACGCTATCGTATTGGGATCATAGTCGGTATCGGCGAATTTTTTTACCGAGTCATTCGCCAAGTCAACCTCAAAGATCGCGTTCCGGCCCATATCGGAAACATACATCACGCCCCGGTCTTCGTCCACCGCCAGGTGGCGCATAGCGCCGCCACTTTTATAAATAACGATTCCCTTTTTAGATTTAAGATCGATCTTTTCTATTTCACCCGCGCCAAAACCGGCCACATAAAGCGTTTTATTGTCGCGCGTGGCATAGAGACCTCGGGGTGTTTTGACGGTCGGGATCCGGGACACTGTCCCGTTTTCAAGGTTAATGATCGAAACATCGTTCCCGGACCAATTCGCCGCGTAAAGAGATTTACCGTCATGAGACAGCGCCACGACCTTGGTCCAGGCGCTCTTGGTATCGAAAGTCCGCAGTATTTTTTTTGTCTTCGCGTCTATTTCGTAAACCCGGGCCGTTTCCATCTGGCTCACGTACACCTTTGACCCGTCGGAGGAAAAAACCAGCTCGACCCCGCCTCCATCGTCAAGGTTGATGTCGGCCAGGTCAGCCCCGGTATCAACGCTATAAACGCCTAATCCCCTTTTTTTATTCAAAAGCATCGTGCTCCACAACTCCTTCCCGTCGGGCGAGAAAGCCAGGGCTTTGGGCGAAGGTACCGCTTCGATATTCAGCAAACGATGGACAAGCTGTCCGGAACGGTCAAGATAGAAAAATTTTTGAGTATCCTTGTCGAGCAAAAATTCAACGTTGGAAGGGTTGTATCCTTTATAACTGATGGCCACCTTGACCTGGCCCGACGGGACCGGACCCGAAAAAGGAGTTTTTCCTTTTTTTTCCGATCCATCACCAAAAACCATGGCGTAATCCGCGTTTGCCGGATCAGTATCGAACGCCAGGTTGTAAATCCGCGCGGCCGATGGCTCCCCGCAGGAACCGCTGGCGCAATAATCGTTGCCGGATAGCGCCTGTTGCGAAGAAGGCAGAACGATCAATGAAGCCGGCTGGAAAAGATACAAAAAGTTTTTAACCAACAAAAAAGCAAAACAGAAAATAACGAATGGAACTAAGACCAAAATCAAGTAGTGTTTAATTATCCGGCGCATAGTGGTTTATTGTACCAAAACAATCCCTAATTTGAAAGCATAAAGCCGCTCTCTTACGAGCGGCTCTGAATCGATCCGCAAACAGCAGGTCGGCGCATTACTCGACCAAAGTTCCCTGTTGGCATTCCTTAAAACTTTTCGGCGCGCTGGAACGGATGAAATTCCCATATGGAGAAGCCGTGAAAAACGATCCGTCCGACATTTTGGCGTAATAGCAAAAACTTTTGGGATTTTTGGAATTATCCAAACCGCAATAGACAAGATCCTGACCGCAAACCGTACCGGAATTTCTGGGATCGTTGGGCGCCATAGTCATAAAATCTCCGATTGACGCCGGAAAATTCAAAGCCTTGCCGCCACAATCACCGCTTGCGGCCGAGCAGGTATAAAAACGTTTATTCGCGAGATACCATGATTTTTGAGCAGAAAAAAGCATTTTCAGGTCATTTTTTCTCAAATTATCGTCCTGCAACGCTTGGTCCACTATTACCGGCTGCTCTTTTTTGGCCCTAACCTCGCTGAATATCTCGCTGCCCAAGCGGAATTGGACGGGAACAACCACCGAAACATTACCATTATAACCGGAGGCTTCGATCTTTAGATCGATCTTCGCTGGCGGTGTCTGGGCGTCCTCATAACCGATGGAATACGATGTTTTATAAACCATAAAATCTTTTTTGCCGATCCATATTTCCCCCGCGACCGATTCACTATCGATGATCCGATCGTATTTTTCTACTTCAGAAGCATTTTGCCCGCTCAAAGCGGCCGCAACCTCGGTTTTTAGGGCTTCTTTATCGACTTCAAAACTGTAATGCCGGCAATCGGTCTCAAAAACCGTCTCATCGGCCAACTTGTCCTTTGGCTTGATCACGGTCGGCTTACTGGCCGCCATCAATATCCCGGCAAGCTGATTAATATTGATATCGCCGATCCCCACCTCCTCCTTGATTTTGTCATATACCGGGAAAACCGACCCGAATTCCTGGGGAACGCCGGAACCATCGATCTTTATCCACTGCCCCTCATAAGAAGCAAGTTCGGTGGTTCCGGGACCCGAAAGACCGGTGGCATTTAAATATAAAGCATTATCACTGATCACTGCTTCTATTTTAGCCGCGCTCGAACCAGACGTCGAATTATCGGTTTCGTCGAAAGTGATCGACCCCGCCAGGTTTTCAACGTTCCTGGCGTCAAGAACGCCGCTAAAATCAATCGCTATGTCCGCCAAACCTCCCTCGCCGGACGGTTCGGCCACTAACGGAGATCCGACCAAGACCTTACCCGAGATATTGACGGTTTTAAGCCCGCTTGATTTTTCCGCCATCTTTTGAAATACCGAAGCCGGAGTCGGCTCAAGGTAGTAAAAGTAGGCGAAAGCCGCTCCCCCCAGCAATAAAACTCCGATTATCCCGATGATCAAAAATAAAATACCGCTCCCCCTTTTTTTTGGTAATTTTTCCCCCGGCTTATCCAATATCTCGTCAAAATCTTCCTTGTCTTTTTTTTCGGAAACAAAAACACGCTTATCCTCAAGGCCGGGATCGGTTTTTTTTCCGGAATCGGGTACCGCCGCGCTGTCTTCGGGAATAAACGGATCAAGGATTTTTTTTTGCGGCAGGGCTGCGGTATCCATGGCCGCCGATCCCTGACCCATACCAAAAGTTTTACCGAAAGATTGGTCCAATTCGCTTACTTTTGGAACCAATTCGCCAAAAATCGCATCGGCCTTCTGGTCTATCCCGCCCGGCTGCGATTTTAAGTTGTCGCTATAAACCTCGTTCCTCTCGGCCGGCTTTGGACCCGTTGGTTCAATCGGCTTATCGTTGCCGGAGTTGGGAATAAAACCGGGATTCGCAATCACTTCAGGCACCGGCTGGACCTTGAACGGCAAAATCGCTTCCGGCTGTTGCGGATTCATAGCCGGTTTAAGCGTAATCACTTTTTCTTCCGGTTTTTTTATTTCGGCCGGAGCTTGCGCCACGGGGTCGGCCGTCTTGACTTCCGGAACCGGAACGGAAATTTTCTGCCCTCCAGTGAAGCTGAAAGCATCGTCGATAAAAGATTGCTGCCAACCGGCGTTTACCAGAGCATTTTTCACTTCTTCCCGGGACACGCCGCTTTTCAACTGCTGGTTGATATAATCCAATAATTTTTGATCAGGCATAGATTTTGAAATTTATAAATCGCTAAAACACAATCTCTTCATTTATTATATCATCAACCTTAAGCTTTTATAACAGCAGGCAATCCCCAAGCGCTTATTCTTGAATGTTTGCGTAAAATGTGTTATGCGATCTAGCGGAGGAATGAATTTGGCTTGGCTAACGGTATTATGGAACGGAACTTTTTTCCTCTTCTTTTGGGGATTGTTCTGGGCGCTTGTCTATGCCTCAAATAAGAATTGCAATGAAGAAAAACACGGCTGGGCAAAAATTTATATGGCTTTGGCCATTGTTGATATTTTCGGACTGATATTGGTTATTCTGGATAGGGGCTCGGCGGCACTGGTCGGAATAAGCCTCGGCCAAACCGTAGCACTAGCGCTCTTCGTACTTACCGGAGTTTTCGTTATATGCGCTATCGAAAACGACGCCGAATTATCTTTGGCACAAAAATTACAAGATCCAGCCGTCTCATAACATGCCTTCCGCATGTTTTTTTATTTGAGAAATTTAAAAAACCAACACTTTTAGGAATGTTGGTTTTTCTGGAAGCAAAAAGGAATTAATAATTAATGTTCTTGTCCCCGTCGTTGAATTTTTCGTCGATATGGCAGCCGTTGCAAAACGGCTTGTTTGCGGATTTTCCGCACCGGCAAAGCGTCACCCGGTTTCTTTTCTCGTAATTTAGGCCGTCAGCCGATTCGATCTCGATACCGCCCTTAACCCATACGGGACCGCTTACTTTTTTTTCCGGATCCTCGATCAATCCGATCTCTGGCTCCAACTCCGGTTCGATGGCCTGGCCGGAATTTTTTTCGCGCGCTACCAGCCGGCCCGCCGGACAAAGACTTGCCTCCCGAGTCGCCTTCTGTTTGCTTTTTGGGTCGTCGGACCGTTCCGTGTTTTCCCACACGTCGCCCGACTGGTCATGACAAAAACGCGCCCGCGCGCAAAGTTCGGGCAGATCGTCCAAATCAAGCCCCGGACCGATTATTTTTTCGCATTGATCGGAAAAAATTCCGCGATCAGCCGTTTCCTTTCCGTCAAATTCCGATTTTACGTGGCTACCGTCGCAAAACGGCTTGTTTTTTGACGCGCCGCACCGGCATAAAGAATATTGCTCCGGACAAGAATATTTCTCGCTCTTTTTCCATCCGACGGAATCGCCATTTTCATCGCTTACGATAATTTCTTTGGCTAGCGGCAGATTACCGCTCACAATATAGGGACCATTTTTTATAATCGTGATTTTTCTTTTTTTGTTTTCCATAATTTTCATAGTCGATCATCTATCTTGTTTTTATTGTATACATCCGGGCCCGCCAAGGTCAAGCTCTCGGAAAATCCGCGGTGTCTCCGGGGAAATTCAACCTTCCTCGGGCGGAGAATGTAATTGGCGATAAAAAAACCATACTAAGGTATGGTTTAATCGGGACTGGTATAATCGCCGTTAGGATTAATGTCTTTCTGGCTGTATTCTTTTTCGTCAATCATGGTCGCGCTCAAGAAGATCAGCACTTCCTTAATGGTATCGAGTATCCGGCCGTGAGCGGAAAAACTGCGGTTTGAGAATAATACCTGCACGCTTTCCCTTAAGACCTTACCTGAACCGTAAATCCAGGTCCCGGTTTCAAATCCCCTTGCTTTCACCTCGAACGGCGCGAAATACAAAAGATCCTCATGTGGTTTAACCGGCCAGAACGAACAGGATACGGAACTCAATCCGAGGAAATAATCTCCGGTATTATTGTTACAATCGCGAAGGCCGACAAACACGCCGTTCTTCAATTCCCGGACCTGCCATTTACTTGAACCAGTGGCCATTTCCACAATTTCGGACCCTTCTTTTCCCTGCTCTTTAACTATTTCTTTATATAACGCCCTTACCACGTCGCTGGGTTCCATTTTATTCCTCCTTTGATTTTAGGTACTGGGCAAAGGCTAAAACATATTGCCTCACGCGTCAAGCTTTAAAAAAACCTTGAGTGGATAACCTCCCTTGTTGGTGAACGATTGTTCACCTATAATTAATTTATCTAATCAAGCAACAATATGCCAAAAGACGCCAAAACATCAATCAGGAAATTTTACCAAACCAACAAGCGGATGCCGACGTATTCCGAGATCATGAAAATGCTTTGCTTTAAATCAAAGAACGCTGTTTTCAAGCTGGTGAAAAAATTGGCAGCCGGAGGCTTCCTGGAAAAAGATGAGAGCGGAAAGCTTATACCCGCAAGACTGTACGAACAAACCCGGATCCTCGGCTCCATCCAAGCCGGATTCCCCACCCCGGCCGAAGAAGAACTGGTCGACACCATTTCTTTGGACGAATACCTTATCTCAAACAAAGACGCAACCTTCATTTTAAAAGTAAGCGGCGACTCGATGATCGACGCCGGGATCCTTGAAGGCGACCTGGTGATCGTCGACCGCTCGATCACTCCCAAAAACGGCGATATCGTGATTGCCGAAGTGGACAACGACTGGACGATCAAATACCTGGTAAAAACCAAAACCCAGATCTATTTAAAACCCGGAAACAAATTATATAAACCGATCTATCCGGAAAACGAACTGAAGATCGCCGCGGTGGTAAAAGCCGTAATAAGAAAATACTGATTGAAAATTAACTCCCAATATGTCCATAAAACCAGCGCCAATTTGTTTAGCCGAGTTCCCCCGCGCCATCCTCCACATCGACGCTGACTGCTTTTTTGCTTCCTGCGAAATGGCGCTTAATCCCAAATTAAAGGGCCTGCCGGTAATAACCGGCCGGGAACGCGGCATCGCCTCCTCTATGAGCTATGAAGCCAAAGCCGCGGGGGTCACCCGCGGAATGCGTTTATCCGATATCAAAAAAGTCTGCCCTAACGCCATCATTCTGCCGTCGGATTACGAAACCTATTCCCTATTTTCGGTGCGAATGTTTGATATCGTGCGCCGCTACACGCCCGAAGTCGAGGAATACAGCATCGACGAATGCTTTGCCGATCTCACCGGCTTGCAGCGCCCGCTGAATATGGATTACGCTGCCATAGCCGGAAAGATCAAGGACGATCTCGATACCGAGCTTGGCATGACCTTTTCCGTGGGACTGGCACCCACCAAAGTGCTGGCCAAAGTCGGCTCGAAATGGAAAAAACCATCGGGGCTGACGATCATACCGGGCTATAATATCCATCTTTATCTCGCAAAACTTAAGGTGGAAAAAATCTGGGGCGTAGGGCCGGCAACCGCCGCCTATTTAAACAAATGCGGAGTGAACACCGCCTATGATTTCGCGACGCGCGGCAAAGAATGGGTCCTGGCCCGCCTCACCAAACCCCATTACGAGATCTGGCGGGAACTGCGCGGCGATACCGTTTATCCCGTATCAACCGAACAAAAAAACGACTATCGGTCCATCAGTAAAACCCGGACTTTCACGCCGGCCTCGCTTGACCTTGACCTTGTTTTTTCCCAATTGTCGAAAAACATCGAAAACGCCTGCATTAAAGCGCGCCGCCACGGTCTTTGCTCCAAAAAGTTCGCCTTTTTTTTGAAAACCCAGGATTTCCGTTATTCCGGAGCCGAGGTTAAACTGGACCGGCCGGTAAACATTCCTCACGAAATTATCGGTTTGGCCAAACAATATTTTTTTGAGATATCTAAACCCAAAACCCTTTACCGGGCCACCGGGATCACCTTGCTCGACCTTTCCCGGGAAACCGGCGGCCAACTCGACCTTTTTAAAAAAGCGGCCAAGGCGAAAAAATTCTCCAAAATTTACGAAAAAGTTGACGCGCTTTCGGAAAAATTCGGCAAACATACGGTATTTCTGGGCTCCAGTATGCGCGCGATGGCAAGCCTCCAGCATGAAGGCGATCGCGGCGACGCCGCCCGACGCAAAAAAAATCTGTTCGCCGGGGAAACCCAAAGAAAACGGATCGGCCTGCCGATGTTAAGATCGGTTAATTAACGAAAAAATGATACAATTAAATATATACTTTCGAATGGAGTTCCCCGCCTCCTGCGGGGCCAGAGGAAGTATCCTCGAAGAGTACTTCCGGAGTACCTAAGTCCTCCTTTCTGCTCCGTGGAAGCAGGAAACCGCAGGGTTCCTTTCTTCCCGCAGGGTGCGGGAAAGTAGCCTCTGGCTACATTTTATGTTCTTAGGGTTTGCCGCGGTCGATAAAATAATAAGAATTTCGAGGATAATCTATAAAAAACAATAACGTTATGGATGATCACATTCAAAGCGAAGCTAGCGGAAAATCCATTTCGGCCGCTAAGATCGCTGTTTATACAAGTATAGCCGCTCTGGTATTCGACGCCCTGGCCGCTATCGCCGTTTTCTTGGATGCCAATCCAAGAAGCACCTCGCTTCTGGATTCTTACAGCAGCATCTTTTTCACATTGCTTGGCTGGCTTGTCCCGCTAGCCGGACTGGTTTTGGGGATCGTCGGAAAAAAAGAAGACTCCAAAACCGCGTCAAAAGCCATAATCTTCTCGATTGCGAGCCTGCTATTTTTCGGAGCCGCCTACATCTTTATGCCCAAAATTATGCTCCCTTAGCTCTAACCATAACCAACAACAAGCTTTGTTTCGCAAAAACGCCGCTTAAACGCGGCGTTTTTCGAATAAAAAAGCGCGTTTTTGCGCGCTCTACCTCGAACGTATCAGACTATTCTTTATGGCTTCAAAAAGTTTTCCCGTTATCATTAGGCCGCGGGATTCAAGCTCTTCAATTTGGGCAAGATCCGCCCAGTAAATGGCCTTAACGCCGCCGCCCGGCCGGGGTACGCCCTGTAGGATCCGGGAATCGTATACATAGCCGTGCAAGCAATTTCCGCGCACGCGGACGTGAAAATTATTGATCTCCCCGTTAATCGCTATAACGACATTAATTTCCTCTTTCGCTTCGCGAACAGCGCAAGCTGCCGGAGGCTCGCCGTTTTCGCACCGTCCGCCCGGAACGCTGTAAAGCCCGCCGTTCGTCGCGGCATCGCCTTCCAGTATCAATAAAATCCGGTTGTTCTCGATAATCAGGTTGGACGCGGTTCTGATCGCCGCAGATTTCTCCGTTTAAAAGCCTCCTTCTAAAAAGGTGCTGATATTTTATTAGCATTTAACGGATAAAAACAAAAGCAGCTGTTTTCAGCTGCCTCGATACAACGCTCAAACAAGAAATTTAAATACCAAGCCGACGAACACCAGAAAAATTCCCAAGACCACGCCTATTATGGTCAGGCCATAGCCCAGTATAATATTCTGAGCGCCGCCTTTCAGGCTTTGCTTGCCCTCGAAGGAAGCTCTTCCTTGTTTGTAAAAATTCAGTACCCAAGCTATTAGGGAACTGAAAATCATTATCAGCCCCAATACAATTACCAATACCGATGTTTCCATTCCTCTTCACCAACCGCGCGACCAATCGCGCTTTTCACTTTAGATTATAATCCTTATTGATAATTTTGTCAATAGCAAAAAAGGAAAATGTTTTTGACAATTAATAAATTTTACATTATTGTATAGAAACTAGGAGGTTCGTTTAAAATGAAAAAAATCATTATCTACCTAAACACACTTTGTTGCGATCCGCATGAGATCGCTTGCATAGCCGCTAAATTAAAAGAAGAAGGTTGTGAAGTTGAAACCAGCGATACGCTCTCTTTTGGAGCCGCCTCGTTGGTCAAACATGCAACGCCGTTCAAGGCCGAAGCATCCATAGTCGCGGAACTATTGAAAAACCTGGGCTGGGATACCCCTGTCAAAGAGGAACCGATGATCAATGGCGGCAACCACGGCATCATCGTATTCCTGGTGGATACGACGGGTCTAGCGAAGTTTTGGGTCGCGGAAGCCCGGCGGAACGTCGAGGAACTGGAAGAAGCGGCAAGAAAAATGCAACAGATGCGCCAAATGTCGGTCCAGGAAATAATCGACAAAAAAGCCTATGATGTGTTTAACGATTTCAATACGCACAACGAAAGCGCCTGGGAAGCCCTGGGAATGCTGCTAAAAATCGCCAGCCTGCACCTGACGCAACCGTTAACAAGCCAAAGTATGGGAGATGACCCCGCCGTCATTGAAAGTTTACATGCAATGCGGGATCTTTCGACCCGCATTATGATCACACTTGATGTTCGGGAAATGATCCATGACATGGCATTGAGTTTAGTCCAAAACCGCCTGGCTAACCAAAGATCATCAAACAGACCATAAAAGGACGCAACCGAATTGCGCCCTTTTTTAATAGAACAATATGGCCAATAAAATCAAGGCTGGAATAAGGTTTCGTTTAAAGGTTTAACGATATTCACGCCGGGAAACTGCTTGGCCGTAGCTTCGATCTGAAACCACAGAATTCCCACCCGGCAAGCTCCTCCGCCGGTTTTATTGTTCGGATCGGAAAAGTCCAGCGTAAGCACATCGTTTTTTTGCGACGCCCCCTTCAAAACAAAACCCGACAAAGGATATTCGGTAGTGAGGCCCTGTTGTTTTTCCGCCGCCGTCAAACCACCTTGGATCAGTAATTTGATCGCATCCTGGATCGGAGTGATACTTGCCGGAAGCTGCCTTTTGACCGGAACCAGCCCTTTTCGCGAACAAAGGACGTTGCCTGACGCGTCTTTATCGAGACTCGGATTATAATAATAAAGATTGATTTCCTTTTTCTGGCTTGGCTCTTGTTCAACCAATGTCAAAATCGAAACCAAAACCATATCACCGGCCCGGCGACCGGAAATTTCTACCCGCTGTCCCGCCTGAAATTTGCCGGTATCGCAAACCACCGTATCCGTCCCGCTTTTACAGCGGCTTTCATCGCTGAAGACCAGGACGGCCTCAAGACCCGGTTTTCCCGGCTCTTCGTATGATAAATACCAGGTACCTTCCCCTAAATTAGGCTGGATGAGATTTCCGGTTTTGATAAAATCATCCGGAGCCGCAGGCAGTAAAACAACCGGTATTCGGAATTCCCCGTCATTTTCGGGCAAACCGGACGGGTTATCTTTTTTGAATACGATTTCCGCATTTTTCTTTTCGATAACTTTAAAATCAATCGAAGCGTCGAAGGTCACAAAATCACTCGTCATCCAGTCGCCCACGGCTTGCGCGCGACCTTCGGCAATGGTATTACCCGATAAATCTTCGATCTTGACCGGAAAAACCGCCTCAAAAAACCAGGAACCGCGCGCCTGGCCCGATATGGCCAGCGGGCTATTAACCTCCTGGCCGGATACGGGAGAATCTATTTTAATGGTAGGAGAAGCGACCGGAATCGGCTCGTCGATCGGAACGTCATTATTCGACCGCGAAGTAAACAACACTATTCCAAGAACGATTAAAGCCACCAAGGACAATATTATGGTTGTTATATTCGAAAAACCGCCGGACTTTGTTTTCATAAAATTTTTTTATCTGAATAAACTTTACAATAAATCCGTTCTATTTTCCAGATACTCTTAAACATCAACGATAAATCGCGTCAAAAAAAACTGCCGGACGGCAGTTTAACTATTCATTCCAGCCGATTACTTCGTAGATAATGGCCAGCTTGCTGACAAAATTTTTCTTGTCTTCTAAAACAAATTTGGTTCCCGTTCCCGATAGGCTTCTTCCCTTACGCTCGATTCGGCCCTGAAGGTCGGCGAGCGCGTAAAGCAATGGCCTGACCTCTCGACGATTGCCGGATCGTTGGATCACTTTTTCCCTGGCTTCCAAAATCTTTATCAGTAAACCGGCAATCCAGGAACCATCGTTGTCCGAAGCTTCCAGCGTTTCCATCAGACGATCGACTTTGTTTCGCTGTTCCAGGTCGCCGGCCAAAACAGCCAAGCCGCGCGAGAACAAAAACCAGTTGATTTCCGTCTGAAAATCCCGGGCTAAAGCATTTGCCTCCGAACAGCGACGCTCGAAATTGGGGTCATAACTGAACTGGATCACTTGATCCTCGCCGATATTGCCCTCCCGAACAATAAAAAGCTTTCCGTTGGTTTCTTCGCCGTAAAAACTGGATCCGATACGGAGTTCGGCGTAAGTCGAACTGCGGTTCAGAACCTCGTTTATCATCTCGACCGTTCGATTGAGAACCACGTTATCGTCGGCAAAATAATGCCGTTCCCGCGAAGTCCCGCCGATGAGCTGATCGTAAATGAATAAAATCTCCCGGAGCGTACCCGCATCAAGCTGCGATAGTTTTATCCCAAGCATTAATTTCACACCTCTTTAAATAGCTGGCAATAAAATACAATATTTTTTTGATTTAATCAAGAGTTTTTGTAACATTACTATTTTTAAATGGCGGAGTTTATAAAAACAAAAGGCAATTAATTGCCTTTGATGTCATTCCTGTTTTGGCGAAACGACCGATAGCCGAAAATCACGATAACCGCAAATACGGTTGCGTATACCGAGAAAAATATTTTGATGTAAAATATATCGATATGGGCTACCAAAGCAAACAGGTCCCAATGGTCGTGCTCAAGCGGCCAAACAATATCCACGATACGCATTCCGAAAGTAAGCATCGCGACTCCGTAAAAAATCGCAAAACCCGACAACAAATAACGAATCCATCTATTATCCGGCAGGTATCTCGCAACCACCAAGACAATAGCATACGAAACAAACGATATCATCAAGCCAGCCAAGCAAATGCCAAGCGAAGACCATAATACCATGTCTTAATCATCCCTAAGAACTGCTGGGATTATACGATAAACATCGTACATGTAAAGACCGCATTTTTTCCCTTATCGGTTGATTACCCAACGTTCCTGTCGGCAAACAATCCATATAATCCAACCGCGAGTGCCAAACTATCGATTCTCTATTTTTCAAAAGTATTATCTTTATACAAAAATCCCGCCCGGAACAAAACGGCGCCGGATGTTATTAAAAAAGAGGCCGGTGAAGGCCTCTGTCTTTTTGATATTGATTTTATTATTAGTGCAGCGGCGTCATCCGGATCACTTCGTCCAAAGATGTCGCTCCATTCAACGCGAGGGAAATCGCGACATCCTTTAGCGTTCTCATCCCATTCCTTTTGGCTTGAAGCTCCAGATCCGTAAAAGCCGCGCCCTCGATGATCATTCTCTGCAAATCTTCATTGACGAACATAACCTCGAATATGCCGGTCCTCCCCTTATAGCCGGTTCCGTCGCACTCGCTGCAACCCTTCCCTTGGACGAATTTTGATTGGTAGTCCTTGGGAATCCGGCAAAACTGAACGATCTTATCGGACGGCACGATCTTTTCCCGGCAATTCGGACAGACGTTCCTGATCAAGCGCTGGGTGATCACCACCCGCAATGCCGCCGCGACCATCGATGGCGGTATGCCCAGTTCGATGAACCTAATGATGGCACCGACCGAATTGGTCGTATGGATCGAGGCCAAGAAAAGAATACCGGTAAGCGCGGCCCTGATCGAAATTTCCGCCGTCTCGTCATCGCGGATCTCACCCACCATCACGACATTGGCGTCCTGGCGCAAAATGGAACGCAAGCCTTGGGAAAAATCAAAACCGAGCTCCGGATGAATCTGGGATTGGCGAACGCCATTCAGGCGAAGTTCCACGGGATCCTCCAAGGTAACTATATTCCTTTGCGATGAGGCCAAAGCATTCAAAATAGTATAAAGCGTCGTGGTTTTGCCGCTTCCCCCCGGACCGGTCACCAACACCATTCCCTCCGATTGCCTCAGGACGAATTGCAATTTTTCCAGATCGTAGGGTTCGATCCCAAGCTTATCGAGTTTGTCAAAGATAAGATCCTTTCTGTTTTGAATACGCAAAACCGCCGCTTCTCCGAAAACGGTCGGAAAGATCGAAAGACGGATATCCACCGATTCGGTCGGTGCCAGAGTTTGGGGTCTAAAAACAATATGACCGTCTTGGGGACGCCGGGATTCGGCGATATTAAGACCCGACATGACCTTGAGACATGAAATCACTTGGTTTAAATAAGTAAGATGCAGCTGATCGATCACGCGCAAGATACCGTCAATCCGGAAACGTACATTGAGGCGGAACTGCTCCGGCTCAATATGTATATCCGAAGCCCCCATGCTCACGGCCTTGGTGATGGTCACTTGAAGCCAGTCCTGCGGAGCTACTTCGGTGTAATCTGTTTCCTTATCTTTTGCCATAAAATTAAACTAGTTGCCGCAAATTTGCGACGCCGATAAAAGAATTAGCGCTAACATTTATTATACCGCCATTTTAAATAAATAAAAGAAGAAGATTTCTTCGGTTTTTCCCCCGCGGCTAAAGAAAATGAGAATACTTCCGGTAGAATATCCTTTTCATGACCTCAACGATCACAAGGTAAACCGCCACGATCAAAACGATCGCGGCTATCATCCCCAAAGATAGCGGTTCGAAATGGAAATATCTGCCCAAGGGGGTTATCGGGATCAGCCAGCCGACCGCCACGCATACAACGGTGCTCGCCAGCAGGAATTTACTGGGCCAGCTTTGGAGAAAAGGAATCTGCTTGGTTCTGATGACATGGATCACCAACACTTGGGTAGCCAGGGATTCCATGAACCATCCGGTCTGAAACAGGCCTTCCGACGCCCCGAAAATCCTGAATAAAAGAAAAAAGGTTAAAAAATCGAACACCGAACTTATCGGCCCGAAAAAATACATGAATTTTTTTATGAACATCAGGTTCCATCGTCGCGGCTTTTGAACCCATTCTATATCTACCTTGTCCAAGGGTATGGCAACCTGGGAAAGATCGTAAAGAAAATTATTCAGCAGGATCTGGATCGGAAGCATCGGAAGGAACGGCAAAAAAATAACCGCTCCGGCCGCGGAGAACATATTTCCGAAGTTCGAACTCAATCCCATCATAATGTACTTCATGGTATTCCCAAACACTTTCCGTCCTTCCATTACCCCTTCCTTTAAGACGCTCAAGTCTTTTTTGGTCAGAACGATGTCGGCCGCCTCTTTGGCGACGTCAACGGCATTGTTCACCGAAATCCCCACATCCGCCCCTTTCAGCGATGGCGCGTCGTTAATGCCGTCCCCAAGATAACCAACGACCCGGCCCCTTGCCCGCAACGCCCTGATTACCCGATTTTTCTGGATGGGAGTGCACCGCGGAAAAATCGTAATTCCCTCGACCCTTGCCTGCAGGGATTGATCCATTAATTTGTCGATCTCGGAACCCAAAAGCACCCCCTTCACGTTTAGCCCTACTTCTCGGCAAATCTTTTGGGTGACCAGCTCGTTGTCGCCCGTAATGATCTTTACCTCGATGCCGATCGCCTCCAAATCCCTTAAAGCTTCCTTGATCCCCGCCTTAGGCGGATCAAGAAACGCGACGAACCCTAAAAGTTCCAAACTTGATTCATCGCTTTTGCAATAAGTGTTTTTCGTTTTTTTCAATATCCTGATCGCCACGGCTAAAACCCTGTGCCCTTCTTCGCTTAATGAATCGTATTGCCGTTTGGCCATCTCTTTTGCCCGCGGTCCAAAGGCCAGACGTTTCTTTCCCGATCGATAATTGGCGCAATGTTTAAAAATAGATTCCGGACTGCCTTTAGCGACCATAAACCTCCCTTCCTTTCCTTCCAATACCACACTCATTATCCGGCGGTCGAAATCGAACGGTAATTCATCGATCTTTTTATATTCATCGACCGGAAATTTCTTAAAATTCAAAAGCGCTTTATCCAGGGGATTTTCGATCCCGGACTCATAAAAACTATTTAAATAAGCGTAAAACAATACCTCCGGGGAAGTGTTTCCCTGGATATCGGTGTGTTTGATAAGTTCGATCTTGTTTTCGGTAAGGGTACCGGTCTTATCCGTACATAAAACATCCATGCTGCCAAAATTCGGAATAGCGCCCAGCTTTTTTACGATCACCCCTTTCTTTGACATTCTGATCGAACCGCGCGCCATCGTTACCGACATTATCATCGGCAAAAGCTCAGGCGTCAGCCCTACCGCTATGGCGATACCAAACAAAAAAGACTGGATGATGTTGAAATTGCCATTCGCGCCACCCATCCCGAAATTCTTCAGCGTATTAAAAAAGAAGATGAACAGGACAAGATAAAAAACTATTTTAGCCACAAAAACCCCGAACTTGGCCACGCCAACCTCAAACTCGCTTTTCTCTGAAACTTTATCCAAGCTATCGGCGATCTTTCCGTACTCCGTGTCTTTCCCGATCCTGACCACCACGGCCTTAGCCGAACCGCTGATCACGCTGGTCCCGAAAAAAAGGATATTTCCGCGCTCGTTGCCCGAACTAGCCAGATCGCTTTTTTCGCAAGGAAACGATTCCCCGGTAAGCGCCGACTGGTCAACGAACAAGTCCTTGGACTCTATTATTCTCGCATCGGCCGGGACCAGGTCGCCGGCATTAAGCGCCACGATATCGCCAGCACACACGTCGATTACGTTTATCTCTTTTTCTTTTCCTCCGCGCTTGACCGTGGCCGTCGTTTTGACCTTGTCTTTCAGTTTTTTGGCGGCCCGGTTGGCGCTGTGCTCTTCGACAAAGTCGAGAGCAACACTGGAAATAACCATCAGAAAAATGATGACCGCGTTAGCCTTTTCGCGCAAAAAAAACGAAACGATCGCGGCAGCCAGCAAGATAATAACCAGCGGATTTTTGAAATATGAAAAAAATTCCAAAACGATATTGGTTTTTTTCCCTTCCGCCACGACATTCTGCCCGAATTTTTCCAACCGGTTTTTCGCTTCGGCATCGGACAAGCCGTTCCTTGTCGTATCTAATTTTTTTAAAACGTCTTCGATCGCGGCTTCGGAATAGTATTTTTCTTCACTCGGATTAATGATATTCATCGGATTGGTATGAGAATTTTTCTGTTATTTTAGTTTATCAAAAAAAACCGGAGCTGGGAATTAAATCCGCTCCGGACGCGCCAAATTTTGACTTAGAAAAAAGAACAAAAAAAATTCACCAGTCCACTTCGGAAAATTCGATAAACCTGGTGGTTAATTCGGATCTGGCGATCTTAACAACGTCCGCCCTATCCAAGATTGCCGATTCTTTTCCGTCGCAAACCAGCCTTGCTATTCCTCCGCCGCCGAAATCGGACAATTATACCATCTGATCGCTTGAGATCACAAAGGTATTCTTATCGTCTATCTCGGTTGAGTTCATGATCTTGACCACGAAATTTCTTTCGTCGGTCAAAATCGGACCGCCCAAGGACCGGTTATAAGCGGTAGAACCGGTTTTAGTCGCGACCAAACCGCCGTCGGCCCGGCGCGCGAATGGCTCTTGATTTTTGATCGCTACATTGAATGTGATCGTTCTTACCGTGGTTCTTTCGATATAAACGTCGTTTAAGGCTTGGCCGACGACAAACAGCTCTCCATCTCTTAAACATTCCATCTTGAGGCGGTTTCGTTCGGTAACGAAATAATTTCCGACCCCAAGATTTTCCAAGCACTCGCCGACTTTTAACGGATCGATCCTGGTCAAAAAACCCAGCTTTCCGAAATCAACCCCCGCCAGCGGTATTTGAAGATTCGCTTCCGCCAGGCCATTGGCGGTGTGGACAAAAAAACCGTCTCCGCCGAATGCCAGGACCGCGTCAAGATTTTCCGCCTTAAGATTTCCTACCGCCTCAATATCCATTTCGCGGCATAATTCGGTCGCTTCTTCCGCCGCTTTCCGCGCCCGCGGTTTTTCCGGATGGGCCAAAATCGCCAATTTCCTCACCTGTCTCATTTTATCCTCCTTTTAACGAGCTTTGCGATCAAAGACTTTTATTTATAACATTTCCTGATTTTTTTGTCAAAAAGAATAATTTGACATACTTAAAATATATGATACAAAATGAGCAGTTTTTTAGAAAAATCACCGGGAGGAAAAATGAAATTCCAAACGTTCAGTATTGTCGTAGGTGGACCAGATTGCAACGGCGACTGCCCTTTCTGCGTTTTCGAAATGACCCCATCGTTAAAACTGCCTGTGTTGAAAGCCGAAAATATCGATAAAAGGAATCTTGAAATTGCCTGCGAAATGGCCAGAATGAGCCGGGTGACGACCGTTTTGTTTACGGGCAAAGGAGAACCGACTTTATATCCCGAATTGATAACCGCCTATCTAAAACCGATTAAAGAAATAGGTTATCGATCCCGGTCCGCGAATTGCAAACAAACGGCATTATCCTTTATCAAAGAAAAAAGCAGCCCATGGGCGGGCCAGATTCCTGTTGAACCTGGTCCATGGCGCAATCGTTTACGATTTATGGGGACAGAATTTCTGCCTTACCAATTGCCTCACTTCAAGTACCAATCCCGACGAGATCCGACAACTTATCTTCTCGGGCAAGAATATTTATTACGGCTGGGAAAGCCTGGCGACAAAATTATTTTAAAGGCGGACTTCGCCTTTTTTTGTTTAACCGCCGCGCCAATCCCCGATTGAACAAAAAAACAGCCAAGTTGGCTGCTGAATCGTCATTCCATAAGAACAACGTTAAATTGCTCATCGCAAGGCAGGGGGTCCATTAAAGCAAACTTGAAAAATTGGCCGTATTGGTTAACCAATTCCGCCCAGGAAAGCGGTAGCGTATAACCCATAAAAAAACCGGCTTTTACCATATACTCGCTTGCCTTTTCTTCCGTGGTAAAAACCAAGATCATCCGCGCCTCATTCCCAAAAACCCCCTTTTGGTCAACCATCGTAATGATGATCACTTTCTCCGAAGGAGCGGGAATAATATTAATGACCACGTCCGAAGAAGACCACTGGCGCATTAGCGCGATCTGATATTTTTCCGGAACCTTGCCTAATTCCTTGGTAATGGCCTCCGCGTCCAGATCATACCAGACACAACGCCCGGAAAATACTTTGACCATAACCATGGTTTCCCAGACATTCTCCATCAAAGAAATTGTTTGGCCACCTTCAATCTCAACGCCACAAGCCAGATAATGATCCCTCTTCAACATCGGAATCGCTATCGAATCCACGGGCATCGCGACCAACTTAAGGGGAACGATTTTCCTCACATCTTTTTCCAATCCAAGCACAAACACTCTTAAACCTCCTTTTAATGTTCTTTTAAGAATATATAATAAATTTTAAAATTGTCAACAACAATTCACCTAGCCGATCAACGACTAAAGGGCCATCAATGCAATTACCTTTAAGTCAGTAGAGTCAAGATTCAACCCCCGACCGCCAATCTTTACGCGCATCCTGATTAAAAAACATCCCGATATTCCGCGGATTATCGGGATGTTTTTCTATACGAGTAAAAGTAATAATTTAGATCTTCTGTTTGATTTCCAACCGCTCCAGTCCGTGATCCTCGAACTCTTTGCTCCATTCTTCGATGCTCCGGCATAGCCCGGCGGCCCGTTCTTCGTCGCTCATTTTTCCGATCTTGTTTTCGCCGTAAGCCCGCGTGAAATCACGGCTGCCGAAACGATCGGAAATTTCATTCCAAAAAACTTCCTCGTCGTATTCATCGCTAAGAATTTCCACGTCGGTTTTTTCCTCAAATTCGCGCGATGGAAGATATTTTTCTTGATCAAACGAATCGTGATCCATATATTTTTCCAATCCGAATTTTGGCGCCAGGGAAAAAATGTAATCCAAGATTTGCTCGTAGTCTTTCTTGAAATCTTTGGTATCCATCCGGGCGGCGTTGGCCATCCAATTTCCAAGATATACCGCCTTCATTAAAGAAAAAAATTGTTCTTTGGTAAATTCAACCGTCAGTTTGTTGTTTTTATCCATATTTTTAATATTAAATCCGTTATTTACATGAATTCTAAACCAGGCCTTTGTCCTTTAAACTTGAGAATCCGGCGGCCGTAACAATAACGTGGTCAAGCAACTCTATACCTAAAATTTTTCCGGCTTCCGTCAGCCGCTTCGTACTCGTTATATCGTCATCGGACGGTTCCGTATCCCCGCTTGGATGATTATGGGCGACAATCACGCTGGCCGCGCGAAGAACAATAGCCGGTTCAAACACTTCGCGCGGATGCACCAGGCTGGCGTTAAGCGTACCAATGGAGATTATTTGCCGCTCGATCAGCTTGCTTCGCGTATCCAAGTAAAACGCCACAAAATGTTCTTTTTTTGAATTACGGATATCGCCGCATAATTTCCACGCATCCGAGGGCGAAAGAATTTCCGCTTTTTGTTCCGAATTGATCCGCTTGCCGAATTCCAAGGCCGCGATCACCTGCATTGCTTTTGCCTTGCCCAACCCCTTCTCTTTCAATAGATTTTCCAAGCCAACCTTAACCGGCCCGGTCCTTTCGATCATCTTTACGATCCTTTTCGCCAGCTCGACCACGTTCAACCCCTTGATCCCCGAGCCCAGCAACACCGCCAAAAGTTCCGGATCCGTCAATTTATCCGGGCCATATTTCTCCAACTTCTCCCTGGGCCGGTCAATAATCGCCAAATCCTTGATTTTCATATTTTTTGCCGAATTTTTCACCGCGACAACAACGCCATCGCCGGTTTTTAATTGGATTTACCCCAAATTACCATTTTTTCCGCTAAAATCAACCCTCCCCGCCCCCTATTTGCCTTAAAACGCTCCGACGGTCTGACCTTCGGAGCGTTTCCCGTTTTTTTATTGGCTAAAATTTAGTCGCCCAAACGAAAACGCGCGCCTCCGCCTTGTCCGCCGCCGCCTTGGTTATTTTGTCCCGCGGGTACGTTTTTTTGCGGAGCGTTTTGCAGTTGATTTTGCTTTGGAATAACCGGGAGTTCCGGCCGGATCTCGATCGATTGGGCCGTAACGCTTCCATCGGTGTTCGCGGTGCCGATTACCACTACGATTTTACCGGCAATCAAATCGTTTGTAGTGGCCTCGGAAATTTTTGAATATTTGGTGTTTGAATCCAGCGCGATGCTCTTTTCGGTGCCATCGCTTATTTTTACCGTAATACCTTTATCCACGGTCGCCGTTATTTGTCCGTAAGTAAAGTCCATTTTTCCGGTTCCCGCTCCGCCCCGGCCGCCATTCGCATTCTTTACGTCCGAATTGGTATTTTGGCCATTTGGCGCGCCCGGCGCGGAATTTTTATTCAACACCGTTCCCGACTGCACGGATACCGCAGTTATACCGCCGCCATCACCCTTGTTCCCGATTACGGTTACTTCGTCACCCACAACCAAGTCTCCCGCGGTAATATCGGAATATAAAACCACTTTTGTCGTATTGGAATAAAATACAATCTTTGACCCGCCTTCCGGCAATTTCAGCGTTAAATTATCCGCTCCCTTGCCGGATATTTCTCCGGCGACCATTCCGCCGGCGCGCCGCATTCCCGCGCCTTTTTGCCCGGAGTTTGGGCCACCCTGATTTTGCCATTGGCCGTTTTGCGGTCCGGCAGCCGTCTTTTTCCCTTGCACGTACCGATAGCCCGCGTAAGCGACTCCCGACACAAGCAGCGCGGAAATAATGATGAGCGGTACTATTTTTTTCATGTTCATTTTATTGATTATTATTTATTTTAATTTAATTTATTTTTTTAACTTATTATCGATCGATTATCACTCATACCTTAAAGCGTCGATCGGATTCAGCTTGGCCGCCCGCCAAGCCGGATAATAGCCAAAAATAATGCCGATGGCTCCCGAAACGCCAATGGCCAGGAAAACCGACGGTATCGAAACCGTAGTGGTGATGCCGGCGAACCGCGTCATGGCCAGCGATGCCAGCCAGCCCAGTATTATTCCGATCACGCCGCCAATAAACGTCAGGGCTACGGCCTCCGACAGGAATTGCACGGTAATGTCTTTTTTCTTGGCTCCGATGGCTTTACGTAAACCGATTTCGCGCGTCCTCTCGGTAACGGTGGTAAGCATCATGTTCATAATGCCGATACCGCCCACGACCAAGGAAATACCCGCGATGGCGCCCAGCAAAAGCGTTAGCGTCTGCGTAACCGTGGACATGCTGGAAACAATGTCGGCCTGGTTCATGATCGAAAAATCCGCTTTTGTCGGGTCCGTTATTCCATGCCGGCTTAAAAGCAAAGCGCTTACTTGGTTCTGCAATTCCGTCATGGATTTCTCGTCAACGGCCTGAATGCTCATTGTGCTCAGATAATCATTTCCCGTTAAAAATTTTTGCGCCGTGGAAATCGGTATAAAGATCATATCGTCCTGGTTGGAAAAGCCACTGCCCCCTTTTTCCTTGGTCATGCCGATCACCTTGAATTCGATTTTGTTGATTTTTATCGTTTTTCCGAGCGGATCGACCCCTTCTCCGAAAAGATCGACGCGTACCGTCGGCCCGATGACCGCCACCTTGGCCGAATTGTTCACGTTTTGATCCGAAATAAAGACCCCGCTCGCAACCGAAACGTTCCTTACGATCGAATAAGCCGTAGTCGTTCCTACAACCTGGGTATTCGTGTTCGTTCCTTTAGCCGTTATCTGGTAACGAGAAGATGCTTCAGGAGCTACGTTTCCGACCAGGCTTATCTGTTGTTTCACCGCTTCCGCGTCAGCCAGTGTGAGGGTTTGCGACGACCCCCGGCCGGAACTTACCTGGGATCCGATTCCGCGCTGAGTTCCCGGTTGGACCATGATCAAATTCGATCCCAGCGATTCGATACTGGAAGTAATGGAGCTCTGCACTCCCTGGCCGATCGAAACCATGGCGATCACCGAACCTATCCCGATGACAATACCAAGGATCGTAAGACCCGACCGGGCCTTATTGGCCATCAAAGCCAGATATGTTTCTTGTATTATGTCTGTGAAAAACATGAATTTAGGGACGGCTTACCGATCCGGCTTTCCGCCGGCTGTTTTTTTTATCTTCGACTATCTCTCCGTCGCGAATCGTAATAATGCGATTAGTGTATTCCGCGACCTCCCGTTCGTGGGTGATCAAAATGATCGTCCGATTTTGTTTTTCGTTAAGGTCCTGGAAAGTGCCCAGCACTATTTCCCCGGTCTTTGAGTCAAGATTTCCCGTTGGCTCATCGGCCAAGATCAAAGAAGGATTGTTGACCAAAGCGCGCGCGATCGCCACCCTCTGCATTTGTCCGCCGGAAAGTTGGTTCGAGAAATGGTTGTAATGCTGTTTTTCCAATCCCGAGTGAATAAGCGCCGCGACCGCAATCTTTTCTCTTTCTTTTGATTTTACGCCCGCGTAAACCAGCGGCAACATCACGTTCCGTAAAACCGTGGTCCGCTTCAGCAAATTGAAAGACTGGAAAACAAACCCGATCTTGTTTTTCCTGATATCCGCCAATTCATCATCGTTCAATTTGGACACGTCATGGCCATCCAGATAATATTCCCCGCTTGTCGGAGCGTCCAGCAGGCCTAAAATGTTCATCAAGGTCGATTTGCCCGAACCCGACGGACCCATAATGGCGACGAACTCACCTTCCTCGATCTTAAAAGACACCCCTTTTAAAATGGTGGTCGATATCGATCCGGTACTATATGTTTTGACGATATTCTTACAGTCAATCATTGATTTATTCTATTTCTACCGACCCGGGGCCCTCGTGCCGCCAAACGGATTGAATCCGCTGGTCGTAGCAGCGGCTTTGGAGGCAGTGGCCGCAGTGGAACTGACGACAACGGTATCATCTTCATTCAAACCACTGGTGATCTCGGTTAATTCATCGTTAGCCAGTCCCGTTTCTACGGATTTCCGCGAAGGAATACCGGAACCGCTCATTACCTCGACATAATAAGCGCCGCTATTATCCGTTTTTACCGCGGCATTGGGAACCGTCAAAACATCGTGTTTGGCAGCGGTGATTATCGAAGCCGTAACACTCATCCCCGGTTTGACCCGGTCATCTTGCGTATCAAAACCGATCTTAGTCCCGTAAGACACCACTCCTTGGGAAACCGCTCCAACCGTATCGATCTCGGAAACTTTTCCCGTGAGGGTCAAACCGTCAATGGCATCGAAAGTCAGGGTGACCAGTTGGCCGGTCTTGATTTTGGCGACATCGACTTCGTTCAAGGAAATCCCGGCTATCTGGCTGTTTGTAATCAGAGTCACCACGACTCCGCCGGACACAACCGAATCCGCCGATGTAACGCCTACGCTTGAAACCGTTCCGTCGAAAGGCGCGGTTATGATGCAAGCCGCTAATTTTTCTTTCGCGTCGGATAACGCGGCTGCTTTTTGGTCAACGGCTATTTTTTGAGCCCTGATATCAAGCTCGTCGGCGCCGGCTTCAGTGTTTTTTAAAGAAAGTGTTTTTTCAATGATCGTCCGATCCGAACCAACGATCGTATCTTTGTCATCTTTGATCGTATTCTTATCGGAAAGAAGCGCGGCCAAATGGCTGTTAATCTTGCTTGAATACGATGCCAGGCTGACAAGCTGGTTATCGGCGAACGTCTGAGGGACCACGTTGTTTTCCGCGGCCTTATCCTCGTAAAACTGGACCAGATTGGTAACGTTCTTTATCGCGTCGGCCATCTGCTTGGTCGTATCGTAAGTTTCGTTCAAAAGCGATTCGATTGTGGCCACATCGGAAGAACGATTGATTTTTTTATAATCATCCGTGTTTTGATCGTAGGCCACGCGCGCCTTGGCGTAAGCGGTATTGGCATCGCGCAGATAACCGCTGGCCGCGGAGTATTGGCTTACCGAATTATAGTAATACTCCAGATAGTTGGCGCTGGACTGAACAACCGTGGAATCGGACCCTTGGACGATATTCTGAAGGCCGATCATGATAGCGGGCAGGTCGAGAAAAGCGCCTCCGACATCATTGAACGCGTCATCGTATGATTTGGCCAGCGAATCTTTGGCATTCGATTTTGTATCCTGGGCCTCGGTCAGGGAATTCTGGGCCTGCATTAAAGTTAGCTCATCGACCGGTTTCAATAATTTTTCAAGGTTAAGCTGGGCCGTTTCCAATGCGATCTCCGCGTCCTTGACGGCTTGCGTGGCATCCGAACTATCGATTTTTACCAGCACGTCGCCTTGTTTTACCGCTTGTCCGGATGAAACATTAACCAAGGCTACGTCGCCGGCCGTCTTCGCCTTAAGATCGATCTTGTTGGAAGCTGAAATCTGCCCGGTTCCGGAAACAGACTGGATGACCGTTCCGATTTGGGCCGTTGCCGTCGTGTAGCTGACCGCTGTTTTTTGCGGATTAAGAGCTTTGTACGAATAATAACCGCCAACCGCTAATGCAACGATCAGTAAAACGGAAATTTTTTTATGAGCAAAGATCTTTTTGATGGGATTTAACATATTTTATGATTTTCTGATTTTTGTTCGCTTAAGACCGGCCGCGAATTCTTTGTTTTATTATATAACGTCAATGCGGATTTTTAAAAAAGAAAAGGGCCTTCGGAGCTTGCGGCATCTTGGCCGTTTGGCGAATAAGCCGCAAGCTCCCTCGACCCGTCAGACCAAAGCTCTTAATTCCTCCTGTTTCGACCTAAGTTCCTTGGCCTTACGCTTAATTACTACAATTTAAAATTTCTAAAATTTCATTCCCGGCTTTTACTCGGCTCCTTGATATAAAACCGGCGGCGGACCGGACTGGTCCATCAAAAAAGGCTCCATTTCCTCGATCCGGCGGACCCCTAAAGCATCGATGATATTGTCATGGAGGGGTCCGAAAACGACCACAACGTTTTTCACCGAATAATCGGAGCCATATGGCAACCTGGTTTTTTTGGAAACAACCACGCGTAAATTCTCTTGGCTGCGGTCTTGCAATCTAAAACCGTCTTCCGTAAATTCTATGATCATGCCGATATGAATGTCGTTGGACCGGGGGCGATCCATGTCGCGATACACGCCACCGCAACACAAAGGCCCGTTGCCTTGATCATATTCGATCAAATGCTTATGGATCGGCGTCTTGGCTACGGCAAAACCCCCGATCAGAACAATCAAGATAATAGCGATCGCCGAATAAAGCAACGGCCATCTATAAGCGAAGGAATAGCGACGGACAAGCACTTCTAAAATAATCACGAAAAGCGCGGTAAGCAGAATCAAAAGCCAAGGAAGTGAAATCAGAAACACCACAATCGCGTGAAAGCCAAAAGCGGGAATGAACCAGGCCCCGGTTCTCAAAAGCATGAAAAAAATAAAACTGGCCAAGTAAAGCGCGAAAAGCGCCAAAACGATCGAACCGATTATGGCCAGAGCCGCCCGCAGGATAAAATGCCATTTTGGCCGCATTTTGATCATGCCGCTCTGCACCGCTTGCATCACGGTTGCGTTGATCGATGAGTTGTTGTTTTGGTTATTCATAGGTAGGATCGGTTTCTTTGACCTTTTTTTTGAGAATGGCCTTGCCGCGGGCCAATCTCACCCCGACCGTCGAAGCCGGGATATGGAGGATGTCGGAGATCTCTTTATAATTAAGGTTTTCGAAATAATAGAGCACCAGCGGTTCCCGATATTTGACGTTAATTTTATCAAGACACTTATCCAGCATCGAGCGAAGGCTGTTGTTTATCGCTTCGCCATCGGCGCTATCGCGCGCGGCCGGGTGCGGAAAAAGCAGATCGAAATCGAAAAATAGGATCTTCTCCGTCTTTTTTTTCTTTATCGCGTTAATAAATTCATTGTGCGCGATTCGGTAGATCCAGGGGGAAAATCTCTTTCCGGCATCAAAGCTTTTGATATTGATATAGGCTTTAATGAAGACTTCCTGGACGATATCGTCGGCATCGTCTTTGAAGAGGAATTTCCGGGCATAGCGCTTGATCTTCTTTTCATAGCGCTCGATAAGAATATCGAATGAACTCATGTCCCCCGCCTGGACTCGCGCTACAACATCTTCATCGTTGGCTTCTTCCATAATTGATAGGTGTGATCAAAATTACTACAAAATCAGCAAGCCTTTTCTTTCAAAAAGCTCATCCTCCACTTTGACATTTTTGCCGGATATTGTCGATATTTCGGCCCGCTCCCACCTTGACACCCCGAAGCTACGCGCGGACGGTAATTACCCGACTTCTATGAGTACCCGCTTCTCAAACCTTGATCTTATACCGCCAACGCTCTTCGAACTAACGCAAAAGCCGCTCTATGGGCGGCTTTTACTTACCTGCTTACTTTCTCGCTTGTTGACCGGCCGCTCAACGAATCTCGTAAGTGATACTTACCGATACTTCCGTCTTATTCTGGCCGATTTGGATCGATGGGGCCCCCGCGCCAGCCGACACGGTATCCATTGCCTTGGCCGAAAGCGAATAAACCGGAGTTGGTATATTGTTTCCCTCGTTGTAACCCGTAATCCTCACCAATCTCACTCCAAGCTGGTTGGCAAGTTGGCTGGCCTGCGCCTTAGCCTTGGCTATCGCTTTCACCCTCGCTTGCGCGACCAGGGAATCCTGATCATCGATCGTGAATTGCAAATCTCCGGTTTGGTTGGCGCCCGCCGCCGTTGCTCCTTCGATTATGGCGCCGATCTTCGAAAGATCCCTGATCTTGACCTGCAGAGACTGGTCAACCTCATAACCGGTAAGAACGCGGTTGGATTGAGGACAAGACGCGGTCGTGCATAAGCCTTGTACGTAATCGTAGGTCGGAGAGATATTGAACGACGCCGTCGTCATATCCTTATCTTCGACCCCCTGCCCCTTAACGGAAACAATTACCGCATTCATCTTTTTCGTATTGTCGGCCATGGCTTCCGAAACTGTCTTTGCGTTGCTGATCACCGAAAAGGTCATTTGGGCCAGATCGGGATTTGAGTTAACGTCTCCCACCCCCGTAGCGGTGATCACGTTCATGTTTTGAACTTCCTGGCCGATATATTGACCGGCCTTGATGTCATTCTGGATCCGCACGGCAAAGAAAATGATCACTATGATCAGCAGAAGACAAAGGATCAATAAACTTGAGGTCATCAATAACTCGTATTTTGATTTGATTTCTATTTTTTCCATATTTTTTTGTCAGATGTTTTTCGACCTTTTCATGTTCTCAAAAAATCGGTTGGACCGCATTCGGAAATAATCAACCACTATATTTAATTTAGCAGATTCCGGCCTTCTTTCAAAATCGGATTCCCGATAAAAAAAAGGAACAATGGCCATCAAAAAAAAGTATATGAACGATTGATGGTCCCGGCTAATTATGGTATTTTTAAGTAAAGGACGTTTGAACCGCTTAGCTGGTTATTTCCCCTAACCCCAAATGAAAAAGAATCCGTGGCCAATATTGCTGATCCTTGGCATCGTTCTGATCGCGGCGGCTGCCGGTTTTTTTTATTTATTTTTTATCAAAAACCCGGAACAAACACCATCGAATTCCGTCATTAACGGAAATTCCAAAACCAAAAAAGAACCAACAGCCAAAACCGCGCCCGAAAATACCAGTGGTTATTCGGTTTCCGCGATATCCAGCGGGATAGACGATTCGGGAGCACGGATCACCTTAAAATTCACGCCGAATGGATCCGCCCAAAATACCATACCAGCTTACCGGATCGACGAATTTACCGACCAGGCAAAATCAGTCATCGCTTTTGATGGCGTGAACACCATTAAAAAAGAATTCGATTATGAGGATGTCGCGAACAATCCCCTGATCGATTCCATTAATTATTATATTGATAACAATAAATTAATCGTGGAACTCTTCCGGAAAGGAGCCTATCTTCCCGTGGAAATATCAAAAGACGGACCTTATGCCGTCATTCTTCTCAAAGCCGGGGACGATAATTATCCTAAAATCTCAAACCAGCGCCCCGCCGACAACTCGGCCGCCTTTCCCGCTCTCCGCACGATCAGCTTCCAAGCCGAACTGAAAAGCCCGCTTAAAAAAGCGATTGTCTATTATCAAGGGAACTTTGTTGACGCAAGCGCGACATCAACCATTCCCGATGTTTACCAATTCGAATTTAATGAAATAGTCGAGACCGACCGGGAATACCAGATCAAAGCTATAATCACCGACTCGGACGACCGGACCATGATCGGAACCTGGATGTTTCGGGGCGAAGTGCCGGTCCAGGGAATTTTGGGCCGCGACCGTTTTAAATACCTTGGCTGGTGGGGAGAGATCAATTCCAACGGCATCGCCGTCAGAACCGGTCCGGATGCCGGATCCAAAAAAATCGGAACGTTTTCTTCCATAAACCGGGTCAAAGTTTTAAAAGAAGTTTTTGGCGAAATGATCGGCGAAAACAATTTATGGTACGAGATCGATGGAGGAAAGTATCCGCATTCCTATGTTTTTTCCGAATATGTCACTCCCATGGTCCAGCCCCAGCCTCCCGCCGAATTCAACATCCCGGAAACCGTGAAAACCGGCGAGAAATGGATCGATGTCGATCTGGAAAAAAAGATTCTCACCTTATTCGATTATGACTTACCGATCTTTGCCACCTACATATCGCCGGGACGCGCTGAAAACCCGACCGAAAAAGGCACGTTCAGCGTCTGGTATAAGCTCACCAAAGCGGAAATGCAAGGCGGACCACCTCTTCACAGTTACCGCTATGATTTGAAAGACATCCCCTGGACAATGTTTTACAATTACGATTACGCGATCCACGGCACCTACTGGCATGACAATTTCGGAACGCCCCAAAGCGCCGGTTGCACCAATATGACCCAAGGCGACGCGCAATACATCTTTGAGAATACCTTGCCCGTGATTCCTGAAGGAAAGATCGGAGGTTTTTCGAAAGATCTCGGAGAAGGCACAGTTGTCCACAACCATTAGCTCAAAGCTGCCCCAAAAAATAAATCCTGACTTTTGATCAGGATTTTTTTGGTTTGAGCACGAATTTTTTTCTGGAATCCGCGGAAAACCCGGTTTCTATCGAATATTCCTGGCCCAAGAATATGGCCATAAGCGCCTTTTTCTTGTCAGCCTGGGTCATCACTATCGTCTGCTTAAAGCCGCAAGCACAAATAACTTCAAGGTAAATGTTTTCACTTTGAATAGGCAAAAACTTTACCTTCGCTTCCTGGCCGCAATTCTCGTGATCAACGCTGACCCCGTCCGGTCCGGCACTTTCCATGCCCTTGTATCTAAACGTTTCTGTCGGTATTACCATTCTCCGGTCTCCTTTATTTCCGAATGCTAATTATTATACTTTATTTTCTTAATTTGTCAAGATTGCCGTAAAAAAACCCGGCCTTTAAGTCGGGTTTATGAATACTATGCATTTTTTATCGATCAGTCCGATTCCCAATATCGCTTCTTCCTGCTGACCGCTTGTTACCAGAGCAAGTTCACGTCTCATTTCCCGGTTCGTCAGTATGGTCTGGTCGAAGCTGCAATCCCGGCAGTTGATCACCAGATTTTTCATATCTTCGGGGCCGCAGGGCAAATCCTGGTATTTGGCTCCGGCTTTTCCGCCACAAGCTTCGTGTATCAGCTCAAGCGAAACTGAACCCGGTTCCACAATGAAGGTTGCCTTGACCGGGCACGATAGCTCCGTGTCTGGACCGGCATCGCGCGGGTAGAATGCTTCGATTTTCCCAACCTCGACATCCATACGCAGTTTCTCCTGAAGCCGTTTTCCGATCCGTTTTGCTTTTCTAACATTGCTGTCCCTTACAAGCAAAAAGGATTCGGAATGGGTCAAATCGCTCATCGAGACACAAAAACTTAAAGGACCGCTGATGACGCTGGTCAATTCGTACCCCTTGTTCATTCCGGCAACAGCCTCTCTGATTCTCTTTTTTAATTGATCGATCATTTCGGGTGGGCATCCGACGATCGTTACGTTTGTCACGATTAATACCTCCTTTTGGCGGTGTTTTGTGCTGTTCATAATATACGGGAAAATTCCCGGTTGTCAAACAAAAATCCCCTGTTTACCACAAGGGATTATTTAAAAACTTCTGGTCGCTCCTCTCCCCGACCGAAATGACCGAAACCGGAACATCCAAACCTTCTTCCGATTCAAGGAAGGATATATAATTCCTGGCCTCCTTGGGCAGTTTCCCGAATTCCCTGACGTGGGATATCGGTAATTTCCAACCCGGAAATATCCGATACTTTATCGGTTCGCATTCGAATAAAATCCTGGCCAATCCCGTTTTGTCTTCCCCGGTTTTTCCGGGCTTGAACGCTTCCAAGCGCGCACCGCCGGTACACGGAGTCCATTCGAAAAACCGATCAACCAGCCCCAGCTGTTTGCCGCAATAATGATAGGCCGTACAAACTTTCACTTTCCGGAAAGCGGACAATCGGTCCAGGTTCGTCAGAGCCAGAGAATCAATACCGTTATTGGCGGTAAGGCCATAACGCGCTGCGGGCAGATCGAACCATCCGGCTCGGAATTCCCCCTGCCAAGGATGAACAACCTTTTGCTTATCCAGCAGGCGGGCGGGAAAATTCGATTCCTCGCATACGAATGGGCCAAAGCCATGCCGGGTCGAATAAGCGCGAAGGATCCCGATCTTGACCATTTTTTTTCCAGCCAGGTGTTTGTCGACAAGTATTTTGGCCGTTTTGGCCGTCGCGCAAGTCTTGGTGACATGGGGCCAAAAACCCCAGGCGGGATCAAGTAACGCGCCCTGCGCGCCTTCAAAAATAATCGGCTCACCCGAATTTAAGGCCCCGAAAAAATCGACCGGCTTTTCCAATAAATGCCCGCAGTCTACCCGGAATGCGGCACATTGTTCCAAAATCCTTTTTTTGGTTATCCAGTGCCGGTTTTCGGCGTAAATTTCAGCGATCGCCTGGTTTCTCGGATTCCTGGCCACGATTTCTTTCGCCGCGGCAAATTTCTGCTCAAAATGCCGGTCGATCTTTTTATTCAAAATTTCTTCGTTTAAACAATCGCGGACATATAAGGCAAAATCGGGTGTTTGATCTCGGTCATAAACCGCCTCGCCAACTCCCACTCCTACGCTGCCATACGGGTTTTTTATCCGAGCCAGGGCTTTGATCTGGTTAAGCATTGCGTGCAACGGAGTTACCAACGCACACCCCGGATCGATCCTGACCCGTTCGGCCGCGCCGGCAATCTTCTTTTTTTCCAGCGCCCTGGCTTCGTTAAAAAAATTCGGGATCTTAAAGATCATATCGCCCGACAAATAGCCTTTCACGTCCGCTTGGAAAGTTGCCGAAGAAAACTGGCTGAACACGTGTTCGCGTGCCGCTTCATCGACTACCCGGTGACCGGCTTGCGGCCCGCCGCTGTCGCGGATTACGGTTTTTACGCCCAATGTCCGGGCCAAAAAATCCGTGATTGTCCCCTTGCCTTCATCGCCAAAACCCAAACCTCTCAATATAATGGCGGACACTTTCCCTCCATGCGGGCTGGTAATTCGATTCTTTCAATCTTTTCAGCTGTTTTATTGCCCTGAAAAAAGATTCCGGGTGCGCGCACAATCGGTCCGACAACATGAATGACCGGTAGCCCATCGCTTGCAGAAGGTAATAGTGGCTTAGATCCGACAGCGAAACCTTCTTGGCGTCCTGCAGCGATGGAAACAACCTCGATGCGGCGATGGCTTTTGGATTGGCACTCACGATGGAATAAAGGGCATCCAGCATCATGTCTTCGCCGATATTGATATAAAGATCGTCGCAGGCTGCCAAGAGCCGGACTTTTTGGTCAAAGGATGGATAAACATTAAGAACGAAATCCAAACCTTTTGACGTCTCGATTTTAGCCACAATCTCGGCTTTCGGATCAAGAGCCAGCAGGGCCTCAATATCGCTGGCTTTTTCCACGTAGGAAAGCATGTACCGGTGGATCCCGATATCCCGCCCCGCCTCAATAAAAGCGACGTCTTCGGCAGTCAGGTATCCATCAAATTTAAGGTTTGTTCCCCGGATATTTGCCGCTTGCCCCTGGCCGGTAACTCTAGGCGGCGGATCGACAAAGATCTCGTTGCCCTTGAAGGCGACAATATCCAGCCATTCGTCCTCGTGCCGGAAAAGAATTTCAGCCGGCAAATCAAGGCTGATTATCTTATGGTTTAAAATAATCTGCCCGGCCGGGGGTATCGACCAGCGCTCCACGCGCGGCTGGCCGCCTTTGAGGTCAAGCCAGAATTCCTTTTTCCTTACAACCATTAGAATCCGATCGATGGTTTCCGATGGATTCCAGAGGGTCCGCGACCCAATGTTGTAACGCACGCCTTCGATCAGGGGTTCTTTAGCCACAACCGCCATTTGGCGCAAATGCGGCGCCGGCAAAGTCGCATACCACAAATCCATCACCTCCTGTTTGGTTGAAAAAAGAAAGCCTTGTTGGCTTTCCTTGTCATAGCCTTTGGCCAGGACTGCTTCTATCGATCGCTCCTTTTTCAGCCGATGGCGCGCGTGCTTGTTCGAAAACCAGAACCTTGCTTAAATTTTCCAGAGCAAGGCGCACTTCCGTCCGCCGCTCTTCCGTCTGACCCCGTTTTTTCATATCTTCGTCGTATTCGGCAAGAGTCCGTCCCGAATGCAGGGCGACAACGCCCAAGAGATAATCAACAACGGCGTTGGGCGTCTGAAGCCGCAGCACATGGTCGTCGCCAATCGCGGCCGACCAAAGATCCACGATCATGGTATCGGCATCGCTATCCGCGTACCGGCGATGAATCAGATACACGTTGAATTTCTCCGAAAGCTTGCGGAAGACCTCTATGGAATCGATTGCCTTGGCCTCACCGCCGATGAATTTTCTGACTTGCGAAACCGAAACTTCGTCGTAGTACCCTTCGTCGGCGAAAAAGAAAACAAAAGATTTTTTTGCCTCCGCAACCTCGATATTGTTGAGGAGATAGTAAGCCATCAGCTCGTAGGATTCCCGCCAGCCGGAACCGCCCTTTCCTTCGACAAACGTTTTGAGTAATTCATCCTTTATGGCACCGCCCCTGGCCAACCCCGCCAGTTGCAAGGGGTATCGGTCGCCATGGGCATCGCCCACGCCGCCCATGCAAACCAGCAAACTGCCGAGGTAATTCCGGAGCTGATCCCAAAGCAGCGCTTCTTTATCCCTCAAGATGCAGGAGTCTCCTCCCATCGATCCCGTATAATCGATGATAATAAAAACAACAACCTCACCGACCTCCACTTTTATTACCCGGTTTTTGGGTATGACGCTTTTATCCGGCTCCGAACGTTCGCTCATTTCCGCCTGAGACTCAAGGGAAAACTCGCGGGCGCCCGAATCTTTTGTGAAAGGATGACTGCTGCTTCTACGCACCGGTTCTTCGTGGTCAAAACTGCTCATTTTTTTCACCTTCCCCGTTTATTTTTAAAGTGCTTTTGCGCTGCAGTTATTTGCAGCCCGCTACCCCTAAATAATTTATGGCCAGCGGGCTGTAAAAAATTGGTAGCGGGAAAGCTTGCTTCCAAACTTCCCCGCTTTGGCCTAATCGACTGCAAAATATTTGAAACTACGCCGCTCCCCAAATAACTCCAAGCGCAGATCCGACCAGCGATGCCAGGCGCCCCAAGCATCACCTTCCCGAAGGTTAGGATCAACGCGGACCAAACCGGCTAAAAAATCAACGATTTTTGGATTGACCGATTCCGGCAACCGGTTGGTAACCGGATCTCCTCCCAGGGCAAGAATAAGGCATTTGCCAAAGGCGTAAAGATCGCTTTGAGTCATTAAGGGCGCGTCTTTTGTTATCTCGGGCGCGCCATAAATATCGGCTTTAAAACCGTAACGCCCTCCGACTTTTTTCACCGACTCGGTAAAGCCAATAAGGAAAACGCTATGATCCCGCGATCTGACCATTAAATGGGATGGCGTGATGTTTCCATGCAACCTTCCCAGCGTATGGACTTTCCCAATAATGTTTAACCCCCGGTCCGCGATCCAAGCCACATGCTCTTGGGGAATACCGTTTTGGTATCGCGGCATCGCAAGGATCGAAAACAAATCAAAACCGTCGATCAGCTCTTGGACCAAAACCATTAGTCCATCCTCGGTCATGAATGCATCGATCGGCTTGGGCAACTGGTAATGACGGACGTATTCCAAAACCTCCAATTCGGTCAACAAACGTTTGTTGGCTGCCGGTTCCTTGGCAATTTTCAAACAAACGTTTTCGTCCGCCGCCTCGTCCATCCGAGCCGCATAAACGCGGGAATCATTGTCCTCCGCCAATAATCGACTGATGGCATATCCGTGATGCTGGGTTTTGAGCGGTTCGTATTGCGGTTTTTTTGAACTCCCCGGATCGGAGGATCCGTAGATACCAAGATTGATCCTTTTTTCCGCCAGCGAATAAAGGTAGATTACGACGTTGGTAATCTTCCCGGCCACGCAAAGCAGCTCTTCGCTTTCCCCTTTGTTCGCTTCGGGGTGATACAAATAAAGAAGCCTGACATATTCTTTTTTCAGCTTATCCAAACGTTCCTTTGAAGTATCCCCCGTCAATTCGCCGAAAAGCTGCTCCGGATTCTTACAGGACATTGCTTTTTGGCAGTATGCTTTCATTTCCACCAACTTTTCTCCAGCCATTCTCTTTCCTCCTTATTTACCTTCAACTATCAGATCAGCCAACGCCATTTGGCAATCGGCCTGCATTTCATTCAAAGGTTTTTCTTCACGTAAGAACATCTTGACCGCATCGGGATAATCGTTCAGACGAACGATCGAGGCCAAAACAGGGCCACCGGAAAGTTTCTACGCAAAGATGCTTTTACCCGCACCGGTTTTGCCGGCAATCAGCACCAAAACCGGTGTTTTACGACGGTCAATCCGCTTTCCCGCCAAAATAATTCCTGAATCCATATTTCCGATATACCTCCTGATATTTACAATGTACTGAAACTCAAGGCTTTAAAATACAGAACATTTTTGATGTTGTCAAGATAAGAAAAGGTATAAAAAAACCGAAAGTCAAGCTTTCGGTTGCTGTAGGCGGTTTTGCCCCGGCTTTGGATGATTTCGTTTCAAGGCTCTGATCCTTCTTTTTAGAGGTTTTAAATTTCTACCCAGTTCTTCTTCCATGATCCTGGATAATTCCAATAAAATTTCGATCAATTCCTCGTTGGCACCATCTTCCAAGGCCTTTATTCTTTCGTCGATCGTCCCCAAATTCATCCCTCGAACCAAACAAACTCTTTAATGCAAGATTGCATTATTCATAATCGATGTCAATAACTCTTTAAGTTTAAGCGTATCGGTAGAAGTCCGGAGAATAATTTGCCTAAAGCTCCTCCCAATCAGGGATTCTGCTCTTAACCTTGACGCTTTTCTCCAACGAACAAGTATATCCGTTGGAATCGGTAATGGTAAGGGTCGTCTTATAGGTTCCCTTGGTCTCATAAACCGCTTTTACTTGGGCAGCCACGGAAGTATTCGGGGTTGCGGCTTCAATGACCCAGGAGCGCGCGGAAACAGTGGCCCCTCCGAAAACCTGCGTTTGATCGGTATAAGTCACTTCATCGTTTTCTTTGGGCTCAGCCGGACTCCAGCTGAAAGCTATGAGCGGATAACTGTGAAGCGGCATAGAAAAATCGGAACCACTGATCCAATCCGACTCATTTCCCTTATTATCCCACACCTTAAGACGCCAGCGGTAAGTAGTATCGTAAGCTAGCTTGGAAGCCAGTGTTACGTAGCTGTTTGATATTGAAGCAACTTTGCCCGAATCGTCGGCGGGCGATGAAAAATCAGAATCATTGTCGACTTGGACCTGGCGGAAAGTTTGCGGATCATTCTCCGGATCGGTATAATTCCAGGAAAACATTGTAGCCAAACCGGAAGCGCAAAAATCATTCTGTTTGGTCAGGGTATCGGCTGTCGGAGGATTATTGCCAACTACCACTGTCACCGTATCGTCATCATCGGCAATCAGACTGGCCCGTTCAACAATGACCTTGGGAGTGAAAGTTCCGGCGCTAGCATAAGTATGGTTCAAGACCTTGTTAGTCACGGCCAAGCCATCGGCTTTGTCGTCCCAGCTCCCGCAAGCGGTCTGACAGCCGGCCACGGTAGCGCAAGTATTATTGCAATTCCACCAGGTGGTGTAATTGATGGTTCCGGTAGCAGTCCCCGAAACGGTCATTGTCAAGGTTGTATTAAGCGGAACCGCCCCCGAAGACGGAGCGGCCACAATTTCCGCCGAAAGCGAAGTCGGTCCGCCACCGGAAGACACGGTTACGGTATTATTATCTTCCACAATCAAGCTCGCCCGCTCCACGATGATCTTGGGAGTGTAGGTTCCGATAGCAGTGTAAGTATGATTTAAATTCCTGGTCGGCGTCACTACGCCATCCGCCTTGTCATCCCAAGCGCCGCAGGCAGTCTGGCAAGCGGCTACCGTGGCGCAAGCGTTGTTGCAATTCCACCAGGTGGTGTAGTTGATGGTGCCGGTGGCGGTTCCCGAAACCGTGGCGGTAAGAACGGCGGCTAAGGGAGCGCTGCCGAAGTTCGGATTGGCAACCAAGGTTACGTTCAAACTCCTGGGACAGCTCGCACTGACCGAACATTTTGATTCGGTTTCGCAACCGGCCGGATTGCAAATACGGATCTGGCGCATCTTGTCTGAAGCACAACCGCCCAAACCGCAATCATCATCGGTCCAGGAGCCGCACGAACAACAAGTAGCGTCATTCACGCATTGGCTTGTGGTAGAACAAGCCGCCGGATTGCAAGTGCGGGTCTGCTGTCTTTGTAAAACTCCACAACCACCCGCGCCGCAGGAACCGCCGGTCCAGGGATCGCAGGAACAAGTACAATCAACATCCGCTACGCACTTGGTTTCTGCCTGGCAGTTGGCCGGATTGCAGGATCTCGTTTGCCACATCTGGCCAACGGAACACCCGCCTTGGGCACAACCGGCATTAGAAAAAGCGCCGCAAGAACAGGATGTACACGTAGCATCGGCTAAGCACTGGCTTTGGGCCAGACAATTGGCCGGATTGCAAGTTCGGGTTTGCTGGCGCTGGGTGGCGGTACACCCTCCGGCGGCACAGGAACCGCTGGTCCAGGAATTACAGGAACAAGCCGGCGGATAATCAACGACGAAATTAATATTGGAATCGTTCGCAAGATCCCAGGAACGTTGGTCGGCATAACCGCAATTCACATACTGGTTTTGTCCGGCAATCTGATATTCGTAGGTTGACGCGTTCGTATTGCAAGAATTGTTCGAGGTACCTTTGATCGCGCTGTATCCGGCCGGCAGACCGCTGCTGACGCGCGCGCAATAAGACGTGCCGGATGGAACCGTTCGAGACCAATTACCATTTGAGTCGGTAGTGACACTAGCCCCGCAGGTATCGATAACGACACCCGGCAAACCGGTTCCGGAATTATTGGCCACCCGGCCGGATATAGTTACGTTTCCGCAGGCCGCATCGGCCACGCACTGACTTTGGGATTGACAGTTGGCCGGATTGCAAGTGCGGGTCTGCTGGCGCTGGGTGGCCGCGCAGCCTCCGGCGCCGCAGGAACCATTGGTCCAAGCGCCACAGGAGCAACAGGTAGCGTCATTCACGCATTGGCTTGTGGTAGAACAACCTGCCGGATTGCAAGTGCGGTTCTGCTGTCTTTGTAAAAACCCACAACCACCCGCGCCGCAGGAACCGCCGGTCCAGGAATTACAAATGCAAGGAGTATAGGTTGCGGTGCCATAAGCTACCTGCCAAACCCAAGCCGATGTTGACGTACCCCCAAGTATTATGAGCCGGCCAAATGGATCTTGCCGTTGGTAAATACCGCGATAATAAACAAAAAATCGGACATTGCCGGAAAAACTGGCCACCGGGATCACAACCGATTTATTATAATCAAACGAGGTGACATTAGACGCGTTAGGGTGGTTATAGGACCCCAGAAGAACCACTTTGGTCGCCCCGTTGTCCTAACGGTATCAACTTCGTCGCAGTACGGCAATTTTGCGGAACCGCACCAATCCTGAACGCGGCCACTACAGGAATCACAGGGAGCCCACTTGCAACCAGGCCATTTCATCGGACAAGACACGGACGGAGACATTGCCGGAACGGAACCGCCCATCGAACAAGAATATATCAAACAGCTTTCCTGGTTATAATATTCGTCGTTGCAAGCGTCGATAAGCGGAACCTTGACGTCTTCCATCATATAAAATTCCATCACGCCGCTGCTCCAATACGACGTGTAGCCGGCGGTTGCGATATTTTGCTTTACCGTACCCGAAAAAGTTATGGTTTGCCCCGACGTATAAGATCCGCTCGCCGGACCGGTGGGAACAATGGTGTTTCCGTTGGTTCCGCAATTCATAACATTCGTATAAGCCGCCGATGCCAAGCCCGCGACACTCAAGCCCAGAGCCGCAATCGTGAATAAAACCGCGCGAAAATTATTTCTTGGCATCATAAATTTTTCGATTAACGATAAATTATTATCAACCCGGGAGCTTGTCGCCGCATTTTGCGGGATCTCAGCAAGCTTGCGGGGAGAATCTTCTTTACTCAAAACCTGACGCGAAATATCCCAAGTATTTCGCCGATAAATTTAACTTTTTTTAAAGCTCTTCCCAATCCGGGATCCCGCTTTTGACTTTGACGGCTTTCTGCAGTGAGCAAGTATAGCCGCTGGAATCGGTGATAGTAAGGGTGGTCGTAAAATCGCCCTTGACCGCGTAAATAACCTTGACCTCCTCGGCCACCGACGTACCGGGTGTTGCTCCTTGAATCACCCAAGACCGGGCGGAAACCGTAGCACCGCCGAAAACCTGCGTCTGGTCCGTATAGGTAATTTCCGTATCTTCCTTGGGAGTAGCCGGGATCCAATTGAAGGCAATTACCGGATAAGCGTGTTGCGAAGTCGAAAAATCCGACCCGGCAATCCAGCCCGAATCGTTACCGTTGCTGTCCCAGACCTTAAGGCGCCAATGGTAAGTAGTATCGTAAGCTAGCTTGGAAGCCAGCGTCACGTAACTGGGCGAAGCAGTCCCTATTTTTCCCGAATCATCCACGGGCGAGGCAAAATCACCGTCATTATCAACCTGCACTTGGCGGTAGGTCTGGGGATCGTTTTCCGGATCCGAATAAGTCCAGGAGAACATTGTAGCCAATCCGCTGCCGCAATAGTCAATTTGTTTGATCAACGAGCTGGCCGTAGGCAAACCATTGGTAACATCGACGGTAGCCGAGTCTTCCGCAATCAAACTCGCCCGCTCCACGATGATCTTGGGAGTGTACGTTCCGACAGCAGCGTAAGTATGATTTAAATTCCTGGTCGTCGCGACTACGCCATCCGCCTTGTCATCCCAAGCGCCGCAGGCAGTCTGGCAAGCGGCCACTGTGGTACAAGCGTTGTTGCAATTCCACCAGGTGGTGTAGTTGATGGTGCCGGTGGCGGTTCCCGAAACCGTGGCGGTAAGTGAAGTGGTAAGCGGAGCGGAACCCGAGATCGGCGCGGCGCTAAGGGCGACCGCGAGCGTTAAGGGCGCCGAGACGGTTACGGTGGCGCGGCTTTCGGCGCCGAGGCCGGCGCGTTCCGCGATCACCTTTGGAGTGAAACTTCCCGCGGCCGCGTAAGTATGCGATAGCGAGTTGGTCGTAGCGGCAAGGTTCAGTTGTTGCGAATCAAACGCGCCGCAGGCAGTCTGGCAAGCGGCCACCGTGGCGCAAGCGTTGTTGCAATTCCACCAATAGGTATAGT
>CAINCQ010000003.1 GCA_903847095.1 uncultured bacterium | reverse complement strand
TCAAAGCCAAAATTCAGGATGAAAAACCTTCTTTAATCTGCTGGAAGAAAGGTAAATATTCATCAAAATATTTTTTCTCTCTTTCTTGATTATTTAATGGTAACTCACAAACCCCCTGGTGATTAATATAACAAAACGCTCGATAAACATGTTGGTCAAATATGGGGTATTTGTTTGGTTTGATAATGTGAAGCAAAAAAATTTTCCATATTGTTGAAACAGTATTAAATTCCTTCAGAAATATATCTTCGTTAAAATTAGGATCGTTTCTGAGTTTATTGATGATTTTTAGTTTAGATAGTATGTTTTCGTTAAAAGATCTCGTTTTCTTTGCGCTCATTTTTGATCTGTTCTTCCACTCAAATAAGGCAAGCAAAGTTTGTTTGCTGTGCTCAGATTGATTAATATTATCACTGTATTTATTGCCCGATTTTTCTTCGTAAGAATCTTCGTATAAAGCGTCCCAAAAATCAATGAATTCTTTTTGGCTCACGGATTTGTTCGATTTGGACAATATAATAAAATTCATAATTTTAATATTCTTCATTATCCTTATTATATGAACCTTCTCCATTCGGATCCCACTCCCATCTACAGGCTGCGCAATGCCATTTGAGATCGGTAACACAGCAACCTCCGGGGAATTCGTCGTCCGCGATCGGCGTATCCGGAGTTAAAAAACCATATGCTATCCGCAAAATCTTCTTTGATTTGCATTTGGGACACTCTTCTGGTTTTTGCATATGATTTTTCTCATAAAATATCGTTTATTAAAGGCAGCGGCGGATTTTCCAAATCTACCCTCTTGTTTTCGATCCTACTTAAATCATTGATGCTTAGAAGTTTATTGTTAGTTTGTTTTTCCTGCAAATATTCACATATTTCTTTCTCGTTCTTTAACAAAGTAATAAACTGCGGTAAAAATGCCTTCGAAATGATTTTTCGTGGTTCTTGATCTGGGCAATAATTAATAACGAGACCGATATATCCCAACCAGTCTGGAAACTTGGCAGTCGCTTGGATATCAACCAATTTCGATTCAGCAACTAAGGTTGCTAGTTTTATTTGCGTTGTTACGCTTGCGCCAACAAAAAAATCACTGTATTTATCAGCTTCCTTGAGAAGGGCGTGATTTTCCTTACCATGTGGCCAGAATGTTTCGTCGTCGGGATGGTACCCGTGTATTATTTTTGAGAATGCAACGCGAAAAGCGCCATGCCCACATGTTGTACAAAAAAGTTTCCAACACCAATTTTTTTGCGAAGCATAGTCGCACAAAGCAACAAAGGAATTTCTTTGATTTTTTTGCGTTTGATTATTTTTGGAAGACATATATTTTTTCAATTCTTGCTACCAAATTTCGCAACAATACAACTTAGGCGCAGAAGCAAGCCTCCTGCCGCTGCATATTTTAATTTTTACAAAATATCATGCTCAAAAAGGAATATCTATTGAATTTAGCCGGATTGATCCGTGGTCAACTTCGATCCCGACCGTATAGCTGCTTTTTTGGGCAAATACATCGATTCGGCCCCTCCGGTTCCGCCAGACCTCTTTTTCTGTTCGGGAGTAATAGCCGAGATCATAAAAATATCGCTTGATCCAAGCTTGGATTTTTGAATGATCTGATGTTTTAATTTTTAATAAATCGTTCGCTAATAAATCCACTTTAAAAAAATTTAATTCCTTTAATTTTTATTAGGTAAGAATGAGTCATCCAAATAAGTTTTTTTAAGGGTTTCTTTTTCGCTTTGCGAAAGATCCGATTCAAGGCGATCAAGATAAAATCGCATTCCTTCTAGAATAGATTCGAATTTATTTATTTGCTCCCCGAGATATTCTAAATTGATTTTTTTCTTTAAGGACGATTGTTCAATTTTATCTTCGGAAGAAATTTCTATTATGGAATACCCGTGAAAAAGCTTATTTCTAACTTCCGAGAAGCTTTTAAGCTTTTCAATAATACTATGATAGCTTGTAGCCTTATCTAATTTATCATCAAAATTGAATTTTGAATTATAAATAAACAAAACCATTTTATCCTTAAAATTTATTCTATCTATATTCTCTGCAATCTTTATTTCGCTAATTGTTTTTTTTATGCCAATTAGCGATAAACGGCGAAACAAACTGTTCAAGCTGACCTCCAAAACTAGGTGCAACGAAATGAAGGTTTCTATTATATCCGCTTCATTTAGGTCTCCTTTAGACAGCAACAGTCTGCATTTTTCCTTATTGGATGTTATGAGGTATTCTGATTCAGTTCTAATTTCCATAGGATTCATGCAAGCAGTTACTTTTACCGGTTCGCCTATTATTATTTTGACGCTTTTTTCTTCCATCTTATTTTTTCGGGATATTTATTAAAAATTACTGTTTCGATTCCCGCTTTTTTCATAACTGCAAGGCATGGCTCACAGCAATGGTCGTGCCCGATCAGATACATTATTCCGCCTTTGGTATCGCCCTTGGCATTTTTTATTGCATCCAGCTCCGCATGGCCATCCTGTTTGCAAATTGCTTTGCATTTCGAATAATCCTCGCCCGGCGACCGCGGGCATTTCTTCTGCGGGTTGCGGCACCAGTCACTACCAACATAATATTTGCCGTCTTTTTCGATAATTGCGACAACGTGCCGTTTTGCGCATTTTCTTGAATCAATCCGCAACTTGATTTCGATTTCTTTTTCTTTTTGGTCATTTAAAAAATCGACAATCTTGGCCATGGTTTTATCTAAATTTTTTTCAATATCGTGTTCCCAGAAACGAAACACTTTCCAGTCTATTTTTTTATAGTATAGATTAACCTCTTTATCCCTTTCTATATTTCTCGCAATTTTGGTTTCCCAATATTCTTTCCGTATTGCGGGCATTCTAAAATGTTTTTTACATCCGTGCCAAAAACAAGAATCGAGAAAAATAACAATTTTGTATTTTTTTAAAACTATATCCGGCTTGCCAAAATATTTTAACGAGTTTTTTCTATATCTGAATCCTTTTGACCAAAATGCTTTCCTAAAGGCAACTTCCAACTTTGTGTCTTTGCTTTTAATATTTCCCATCAGCCAGCTTCTTTTTTGCGGCGAAAGTTTGTCCATTTATTATTATGATTTCTTTCAGACTGCTAAATTAAAATATTAAAAATTTATGTTTAAAGCGTTTTCGATAATCTTTAAATGGATTTTTTTGTTTCTCATCAAGGCGGTTGTCTCCTGCCCAACGGAGATTCTGCCGCTGCGATCTATTCTTTTATTGCCGATTTTTTTGCCGTTGATTGAGACTTGGAGCTCTTTCAATTTAACAATTTCTCTATCCATGGACACAAAAAAATACCCTCGCAATAACTCGCTGTTAGTTAGTTTCCTTTCGTAACCGTTTGTGAGATTTCTCAATCCTTGTCTTAATCCCATATTATTTATGATTAAGGTTATTTATCAAAAATTTGTACTGGATTTATTTTGAATTGCAGCATATTCGCGGTGGCCCGGCCTCCATCTCCGCCCTTTCTTTGCATGGTTATGTTGCCTATTTTCAAACTGCCTTTGCTTGTTATTTTCACCGGGCCGTTGGCGAAGAAATTCATAGCTTCGTTTATGGTCTTTAACGACCATTTTCTGGTTCCATTGGAAACCAAAATAACGAGCATCCAACCGGCGGATAATATGCCGCGGCCCTTCAATATATCGGAAACGATCAATATTTTGTTTTTATCGAAAAAAGCGATTATTTTAGCTTGATCCTCTAGAGACATTTCGTCTAGAAACATTCGGCGATCATCTCTTAATTTTATTTTTGATTTGGGAGCGATTTCGCCGGTGAATATTTTTAAAATGCGCTTAATGTCTTCAGGAATTTGCCATAACGAAACCTAAGTATCAACCCATCTTTTATCAATTTGATTGAATCCCTGCGGATTGCTTACCAGCTTGACCGAAAGATTTTCCGCGGCGATAACTTTTTTTAGATAAATCGTTATCTGAACTTGAACATCAGTTTTGTATCCGTGCAACTTTAACGCTTCGACTTTTTCGATCTCATCTAGCGGATAACCCATTATAGTCAGCCATTCTTGCGCCTCTTGGTCGTTTTTCCAATCGTTAAATTTTTTGACAATGTCGTCTTCGTTTCTAAATCCGCCCTTGGCGGTGGCCGACCCCCTGTCTATAAGTTTTTGTTTGTCTTTTTTATTTTCCATCTTTTTTGAAATCCAAAGTTCTTATTACCGCTTTTTTGATCGAGTTCGTTGTACGCGTATTTTTTAAATCCGGGTATGCACAAAGAATTTTTTCGAAAACAAGTTTTAAGACCGGAACGGATACGCTATCTCCAAATTGTTGGTAAGCAACGTTTCTTTGTGGTGGCAAAATAAAATTTTCGGGGAATCCTTGCAGTCGGGCACATTCTCTTGGCGTTAGTTTTCTTATTTTATTGTTTACCAAATAAGCACCGGTTTTGGCGGCGGCTCCGCCGCCAAATGCCGACAACGTGATCCCGGCTGCGTTAATGGAATATATGCGTTCTCCTTGGCCGCCATTGTTGATAGTTCCTATTTGCAACGGCCTAGTTGAATCAATTATTATTTCGTCTGTTTTGCGTATTTTAATATCGGGACGGCTTATATAGCATTCCTTCGGAACTATACGCTCATCCTCCAAAATATCTTTTACAATTTTAGTTTTCGCCGATTTTGTTGGAAATTCAAAATTTTCGACATTCAAATCTTTCCTAAAACCTATTATATATATTCTTTCTCTGGCTTGAGGGACTTCATAATCGCTGGATTTTAAAACATTAGTAAATACTTTGTACCCGATTTCGTCCAGTATCCTTAAAATCGTTTCTATTGTTTTTCCGTCATTATGTTTTTTCAGGTTCTTCACGTTTTCAAGAAATAAAATTGACGGTTTCTTGTGCTTTGCTATTCTCGCAACGTCAAAAAACAGTGTGCCCCTTGCGTCATTAAAGCCTTTCATTTTCCCGGAAATGCTAAACGCTTGGCAGGGAAATCCTGCACATAAAACATCATGATCTGGGATTTCCTGTTCTTTTATTTTTGTAATATCCCCATGGGGTAATTCTCCAAAATTATTTAAATATGTTTCTTGAGAATTTTTGTTCCATTCCGAGCTAAAAACGCAAACACCGCCGAAACTTTCCAGTGCGAAACGGAATCCGCCTATTCCGGCAAATAAATCTATAAAAGCAAATGTTTTTTTTGGCGAATTGGACATATTGTTTTCTCTACTTTAGCGCTTTTATTGCCTTATATCAATTTTTTGACGAAGCCCAAGGCTTCGTCAGATCTATTTATATTTTTATGCGAAATACCCCCTTTTACCCCCACCTTGCGGCTAAAATGCGTTGGCCTGCCCCAATTCGAGCCCGGCTGCCCCTTTGCGAGGGAAGCCCCGGAAAACAGCAGTTTGGAGGGGCGACCGAAGCTTAAATCGAAAATCAAACCAAAAAGCGGGATCTCTCCCGCTTTTCGTAAATGTTTCAACTTCTGGGCTCCGATGGTAGGACTCGAACCTACAACCTTCTCGTTACACTTATCCCCGTGTTTCCACGAAGCGTGGACTATATCATCGCCTTCCATTTGGATCAGGCGTTCCGGTATCTAGTCTCTACGGTGCCCCCCGCAGAATGCGGGGGTTCCCACGGTATTACCTTGTTAGACAAGTCTAATTTTAGGCTTCACCGTTATCCCGGAATTTTCACTCTGGCATTTCTGCCAAAGGCTGCGATATTTCACAGCGAGCCGCGCTACCGTTGCGCCACATCGGAATACGTTCAAATAATAACCTATTAGGCAAAATATTTCAAGGGCTGGCAGGCGGCAAGTGGCTTCAATTTATTGGCGAATAGCGTACAATATTACTATAGAAATCCATTAACCACCAAAAAATATGGAAAAACAAAAAGGAGCTTGTAGTGTCGCGTTGTGCCTGATTCTTGCCATTTTTTCGGCCGGCGCGGTTTTCGCTTATTTTTATTATGTCAAAAATCCGGTTTGCCCCACGGTACAACCCGCGGTTTGTCCGGCAACCCAGCCGCAAGCTTGTTCGGAAACTACGACCCCGGCCCCGGCATCGCCGGTTTCTTGCGACGCCAGCGATCTTTCGGCTTCGGTGAGCTTTGAAGGCGCGGCCGGTACCATATATGGGTCGCTAAGCATTAAAAACATTTCCAATGAAGCTTGCACGATCGAAGGAAATAATTTTCCCCGGCTTAATTACGACGAAAACGCGGTAAAAAACATCAATGTCGTAAATCAAGGCTTGCCGAGCGCAAAGCAATTCGTGATCAATCCGGGTTCAGCGGTTTACGCCTTGATCCATTTTCCGAACGGCCCGCAATGCAATTCCGGGATCAACACGGTGAACGCGACGCTAAGTTATGAGATCGCGCCAAACATTAACCTGAATTTTGAGAACGTCCCGCCCCAAGGCGGGCAGAGCCAACCGGGATTCAGCCTAACCGCTTGCGCCGCCAGCCAGGACATCACGCAAGTGAGCATTAGCAATCTTTCCGACCAGCCAACCCCCTAGCTTGATCTTTGGCCCGCAGATAAAGAAAAAAAGGCTCAAAAGCCTTTTTTTGTTACGATCAATATAACGGGGGCGAATGGGCGCGATTGACAAAAAAAAATTTTATTGATACTCTTGGCGGCAAGGAGGTGCGAAAACGCAGATTCAGAATTGGAGAGCGGCAGCTCGATTCCGCTGGATCCAAATTGCTCTTTTCATTCTATTAGCCGCTTGGCTGGTTGTCGGTCGACCGCAAGATATAACCAAATGTATTTTTGTTTTCCCGGTTTTCGGAGCGATGGGATACGCCATCGACTGGCTGGGAACGGCAAAAATGAAATTATGGAAATATCCGCGCCAGCCGTTCAATAAAACCAGCTATTACGCTTTGGTCGTAACCGGATGGGCAATCCTCAGTGTCGCGATCAACCAGTTTTGGAATTGGTGCTGGATAAACATTGATTACGCGCCAAGCAACAATCTGATGGAACGCATTCTTATCTTTAGCGCGGTTTATGTTATTTTTGTGGGCTTTTGTGAAATTCCTAATTTTAAAACAAAAACCTGGGCTTATAATGCCCCATGGTGGCTGGTTTTAAGCGGATGGATCCCGCTGATCGGATTGATCCGTTTGATTTATTTGTCCGTTCCCGCGTAATAACACGTAACAAAAGGCTTAAATGGCCTTTTTCTTTTTTAGCGATCTTTTTACCAATCATTGACTAAGCGCCCAACTTATGTTAAAAAATTCATCAGTCCGTTTAAAAGGAGGAAGAACATGGAATTTCTATTTAAGTGGGACGGCAAAGAGTACATTGTCGAAGGCACGCAAAACAGCCTGGAGCACCTAGTCTTGTCCGATACCAGGGAAGTCCTGACAATATCCGAATGGAGCGACGAACCAACGCCCAGGATCGATTACCTGCTCAAGGTTCTTCATGACTACCAGGAAAGCCTGGCCGAAGAGCTCTCGATCATCTTTAACGCACCGATAGCCGAACTAATCGAGCCGAAAAAAACCGAGTTGGGAGAATTGGAAGGAGAATAAGCGAATGCCCGAAGAAAACAAGAAAGTTAATCTCGCTGAAGCGCTTTTCATAGCAGAAGCCCGAAAAGCCGCCAGCATACTGAATGAAGCGATCAACTACCAGGAACTAATGGATCTTGGAAGCCGCGGCGCCCTGCTTACCAATGCCATTGGAGAGCTTAACGGATTTTTGGCAAGCCGAGATCAAACCGGCACACTGCTCGAAAATTCCATCTGGGTGGTCAATATGTTTGACCAAGCCGATACCGGCGGCGCTATTATGAGAAAACGCGACGGCGAAAAACTCCGAGCCGCGATCGAAGAATTAAGGGTCGCCCTAAATCAAAAAGGGAAACTTACGATCCTGGATTCGGAACAGATCGAAAGCGCGATTGCCGCCCGAAGATGATTTTTTGAAAGCCCGGAACCAATCCCGGCTTTTTATTTTATTAAACACATTGATGGAACGAACATGTCGGATCAATACTCTTGACATTATCCAATCAAAGCGATTATATATAGCGCAGAGGTGATTTGATGCGATGTAAAGTTATATGTTTGATGCTTATGCTGTCGATGGCAACTTCGGCAGTGTTGGCCGAAGATAGCTATATGGACATCACTCCATATTGGTGGCTGAGCAACGAAACGGTTACGGTTTATGTAGTACCCGATAATGGGTCCAAGATAAGGACCGAACTGGGCGCTACCGATGAACTCATGATCCGATTTAACGGCAGTGGGACGGAAGCTAATTGTTTCTTGCTTCACGCAACGCCGACAAACTCGACCGCCCATAACGATCTTGAGGCCGGAATTTATCCGTTAGGAAATTTCAGCGCCAAATTCTTCGACATAAGCGCCTCCAATAACCTTAGTGTGAGGCTATGGAAAGGATGTCAGAATACGCAAGGAAGCCACGGATGGCCCACATGTGATTCTTATGCCGGTCAGTTAAGCATTCGCCATGCCAAGATTGACGCCAAGTTCTTGCAGGTGTGGCAACCCATATCCTGGCAAAAAGAAAAGTGATGTAAAAAGGGAGAATCAGCCGTAGTAAACGCTGATTCCCCTATTGTCCTTTATTTGAAATTAATTTTTTAAATTAATAATGGCTTCACGAAAACGAGACGCCTAACGGGCGTTTTTTATTTGGATACGCGCGAAAAATGATTCTAGCCGTTTTTTACGAAACGGACGATTGATAAAAAACGATCTATTTGTTAGATTTAATGTTATAAGTTCGATGTTAAAAACGCCACGCTTATTACGCGGCCAAAGCCAATCATATGAGCAACTACTTAACGCCGGAAGGCATGGAGAAATTCAAAAAGGAACTGATTAACCTTGAAACCGTTAAGCGGCGGGAACTGGCCGACAAGTTGAATTACGCCATTTCTTTTGGCGACCTTAAAGAAAATGCCGCTTATCATGAAGCTAAAGAAGCGCAAGGATTTCTTGAAGGCCGGATCCTGGAACTGAAAGGGATCATTTCCAACGCCCAGGTGGTGGAAAAAGTGAATAATGGCCTGGTCGGGATCGGATCGACCGTTTTGCTGTCGTTAAACGGCAGTAACGAGGAATATTCCATCGTCAGCCCCGAGGAAGCCGACGTATTCAAAGGAAAAATATCGTTCAAATCACCCCTGGGAAAGGTCTTGATGGGAAAAACCAAGGGGCATAAGATCAACATCGACGCCCCGGGAGGAAAAACCGAATACTTTATCGTCGACATCAAATAAATATTATATTTTAAAATTGACTCCGCGATCGGGGTATTAAACCCCGATCTTGCGGCCAAAGGGAGCACCCCTTGAAGCATATTAATGCTTTAGGATTACCTAAGGAATCCTCTTGGGAAACACCCCGATGCATAGCATACGGGGTATTTCCCAATAAACCGTCGAATCCCTATGCCCGGAGAAACCATCTTGAAAGTAAAAAACATCGTCAAGAATTACGACGCGAAAATTGCCGTCGCCGGCGTGTCATTCGAAATCAAGGCCGGTGAAGTGGTCGGACTATTGGGTCAAAACGGCGCGGGAAAAACCACGATCATCAACATGATCCTGGGAATTCTGGAACCGACCGAAGGTTCGATCGAGATTCTCGGCGAAAACACAAAAAACCACCGCGAAAAAACCGCGGCTAAAATGAATTTCGCGGCCGTTTACGCTCACCTACCCGCCAATCTTACCGTTTACCAAAACCTCTATGTATCAGGGCTTCTTTATAGTGTCAAAAATCTTAAATCAAAGATCGAAAAACTTCTCAAGGAATATGATTTGGAAACTTTTGCGAATACCAATTCGGGCCTTCTTTCGTCGGGAGAGTCCAGCCGGCTGAATCTCGCCAAATCCACCATCAACGATCCCCGCTTGCTGCTGTTGGACGAACCAACCGCTTCGCTTGATCCCAGTATTTCCCGGATCATCCGCGAACGCATCAAAAAATACGCCAAAGAAAACGACGCCGCGGTGCTTTGGACGTCCCACAACATGCGTGAGATCGAGGCGGTCTGCGACAAAATAATTTTTCTCTCGCGCGGCTTGGTCATAATGCAAGGCGACCCCAAAACCCTGCCCCAGGAACGCGGCCAAAAAGACCTGGAAGAACTTTTTATAAAAATCGCCCGGGAAGCGCCTTCGGCCTAAAACCATGGACCCATCCAAGATCTACGCCATTTTCATCCGCCAGTTTTTCCTTATTAAAAACAATCCTACCCGGCTGGCAAACACTTTTTTATGGCTGGTGATCGATGTCACGGAATGGGGCTTTATCAGCAAATATTTGGCAACTTTAGGATACGCGACCTTCGGCTATGTTTCGGTGATCTTGGGCGCGGTTATCCTGATGCAATTCATGACGCGCATCCAGCAAGGCATCATGGCCTTTTTTTTAGAAGACATTTGGACCCAGAACTTCATTAATTATTTCGCCTCCCCTCTGAAAGTGAGCGAATACGTCGCGGGCCTGATCCTGTCAAGCATAGCTACGGCGATCATCGGCTTTATGATCATGATCGGAATAGCCGGACTCGCGTTCGGCTATAATCTTTTTGAGATCGGCTTTCTCCTTTTGCCTTTTATGACCGTTCTTTTTATTTTTGGCATGGCGGTGGGTATTTTTGTCGCCGGCGTCATTTTCCGCTTCGGCCCCTCGGCCGAATGGGCAGGCTGGCCGATCCCGATTGTCCTGTCTTTGTTTTCCGGGGTTTTTTATCCGATCTCGACCTTGCCGACCTTTATGAGGGCGTTTGCCGCGCTCCTCCCCTCATCATACGTTTTCGAAAGTATGAGAGGCATGATCGCGGGCCAACTCTCCGGCCAATCCCTTGTTTTAAACCTTGGAATCGCGGGAGTACTGGCTGCTGTCTACTTTTTCGCGGCTTATTGGTTTTTCGTGCGTATTTATCGGTATAACCTGAAACACGGAACAATCGCCCGCTTCAACTCCGAAGAACTTTAAAGCTATTGACAAAGAACAAAAAATGTTTAATCCTTCAAGCGGAAGGATTTAAATGGTTAAAATTGGAGGGTTTAAAAAATGACCGGATTTAGATATTACGCTGTTGTAGCCGCGGATCCCACGGATGAAAAGGCGGAGCCCTTATCCCTGGGGCAGATAAGCCTGGAATATCAGCCTCAACTTGAAGGAACAATCTGCGTTTCTCGAGCACGGGCTAACCGGATGCGCGACGTGAAATCGGATGAACCATATAACTTATTTATAGTCGATGATATTGTTCTATGCGATGAGTTGTCGGGCTCAACTCCATTCAATGCCGCAGTACTGATCTTGCGCCCGGTCAAAAAAGACTACAAAACAAGATTGGTTAAAAACCTGTCGGCCGCGAAACGAACCACCCGATAGAGGCGATAATACGCCTCTTTTTTTATCGCTCTATATTGACAAATATATTTTTTCGTGGTAAAAATATCCTTATCGGTAAAAGGAGGAATTGAAAGTGAGCGAACAGGAAAAGCAGTATTTTGTCGTTATTAGAAGAAACACAATTGACAAAATCAACGCTCCCATAGGGCTTGGCCATATCAATTTTAGGGGAAGGCTGGAGATAGGAACCTTTGTCGTCCTTTCCCCGGAACAACTCTTGCGGAGGATAAGCGAGGCTGAGGCAATGACTTTCTTTAAGGTAATCCAAATCGTCCAATTCCCCTCGAGCCAAAAAAACTCCGATGTGCTCATTTTGGGAATGCTCGACGAACAGGAACAAAAGAGCTTGGCAGAAAATCTTTCCGTTGTACCCAACAAGACCTTGCGATAACCGCATTAGGCAGAGGCGACAATACGCCTCTTTTTTTATTACGCGCTTTTGTTAAGATGAATTTGCGATGGAAACCAAAACCATTCAACAAAAGATCATTCTCGGCGCCCCAAGACATAAGGTTTATGAGGCCATCCTTGATCCAAAGATCCACGCGGAGTTTACGCAAGCCAAAGCCGAAAACGATATTAAGGTTGGCGGAAAATTCAGCGCCTACGACGGATTTATCAGCGGGACCAATCTTGAACTTAAAAAGGATGAGAAAATAGTCCAGCGATGGACAACGACCGACCTTCCAAAGGGCCACTTTACCGAAGTGATCTTTGAGTTTAAAGATCACGATAAAGGAACGGAGCTGCTATTTACTCAAACAAACGTCCCGGATAAATATTATAAATCCCTGGTCCAAGGCTGGAAAGACTTTTATTGGAAACCATTAAAATCATTCTTTGCGTTCGTTTGAATCTAATATTAAGCTTATGGAAAAAAATAATGCCAAGAAAGAAGAGTATAAGGTCAACGGCCACGAGATGGTCAAAAAGATAAAGGAACTGATCGCGGAAGGAAACATCAGGCGGATAATCATCAAAAACGAAAAAGGAGAAACTTTTATTGAGATTCCGCTGACGATCGCGGTAGTGGGAACCGCACTGGTCCCGATCTGGGCCGCGGTCGGCGCCCTGGCCGCCCTGATCAGTAATTGCACGATCGAAGTCGAAAGAAAGTAATAACGGAAACAATCCCTAAATTCTATGTGGTTTTTGTTTGGCCTTGGAGCCGGTTTTTTAAACGCTCTCACTACCGCTTTTTCCAAAAAAGCAGTTAGAAATGTCGACCCTTATCTTGTTCCCCTGGCCCAAACGCTGCTTTCGCTGCCTGTTTTTGCCATTGCCATCCTGGCAACCGGATGGACCGCGCTCTCAACGCTGTTTTGGCCTTCGCTCATAGTCTCCGGTTTAATAAACGTCCTGGCCTCGATCCTCACGATGAAAGCGCTGAAAATAGGCGATCTTTCGCTTACCATTCCCTACTTTGCCTTTACTCCGCTATTTTTGACGCTGACCTCGAAATTAATGCTTAACGAATCGATCGGCACCAGCGGATTTATCGGCATACTAATGATCACGGTCGGATCTTTAGCCTTGCAATGGACTAAAGGGGGAAGCCTGATAGATCCCTTTAAAAATTTCGCGAAAAACCGCGCGTCGCAATTGGCTTTATTGGTCGCTTTTTTGTATTCGATAAGCACTAATTTCGACAAGGTCGGGATCCGGCACTCAAGCGCCATTTTGTATCCGGCCTCGATCTACGCCTTCCAAGCCATGGTTCTTTTGCCGATAGTGATCTGGCGGAAAAAAACAACGAAAAACGATATCAAAAAGAACCTTAAATATTTGCTTCCCATCGGCCCAATCGCGGCCGTCATGATGCTTTTTTATTCGGCCGCCATCTCATCGGCCCTGGTTGCCTACGTCATCGCCTTGAAACGTACCGTCGTTATTTGGAGTGTTCTTATCGGATACTTTGCGTTTAATGAAAAAAACTTTATGCCAAAGCTCGCGGGCGCGACCGCGATGGTCTGCGGAGTGTTGCTGATCGCGGCAGGCTAAATAAAATTTCTCTCTTCATCGAAAAAAACGGGGTTAATACCCCGTTTTTTTAGCTAAATCCGGTAATCTCTAGTAATCCTTAAGTTTTTTTAACGACGCGTGCTGGCGGATCTTCTCCAGCGCTTTGGCCTCGATCTGGCGGATCCGTTCGCGCGTAACCCCAAACTCCTTACCCACTTCTTCCAAGGTGTGGGTGACTCCGTCTTCCAGGCCGAATCGCAAAGCCAGGATCTTTTGCTCGCGCGGCGTAAGATCGACCAACACTTCATGCAAACGGTTTTTCAATAAACTGCGCCCTGCTTCCAAGGCCGGGGAAATAACCTTGTCGTCGGCGATAAATTCGGCCAGAATACTGTCTTCGCCTTCCTCACCAACCGGCGTTTCCAACGATACCGAATCCTGGGATATCTTCTGGATATAACGGACTTTACTGACCTCCAAACCCAATTCCGACGCGATTTCCTCCGGGAAAGGTTCGCGACCCATTAGCTGCAAAAGCTTCCGCTTGGCTTGCGTGTATTTCGATATCGTTTCGATCATATGCACGGGAATACGCACGGTCCGCGCCTGGTCGGCCAAAGCTCGCGTGATCGCCTGCCTGATCCACCAAGTGGCGTAAGTCGAAAACTTATAACCTTTGCGCCAATCGAATTTTTCCACCGCCCGGAACAAACCAAGATTCCCTTCCTGAATGAGATCAAGCAACGTAAGATGCTGGCTCCGGCCGATATATTTGCGGGCGATCGAGACAACGAGTTTCAGATTGGACTGGGTAAGCCTTTTTTTGGCCTCAAGATCCCCGGCTTCGATTTTTTTTGCCAACTCCTTTTCATCGCGCGCCGTAAGCGGCGGAATTTGTCCGATCTCTTTTAAATACATCTGGACCGGATCGATCTTAGCCTCGGGCCGTTTCTTCACATCTTTTACGCCAATCTCCAAAAACTCGCGCGCTTCTTTGACTTCGATGCCGGCTTGATCAAGATTTTGATACAAATCATCCAGACCGTCGATATCGAGCTCGACGTTGGGAAAGAAAAACAAAACTTCCGAATAGGTCACAAAGCCGCGGTCCCGGCCCTTTTCCATGAACACTTCGAGCTTTTTGGGATCAAAAACCTTTGGAGACTTGGCCGGTTTTTCCTTTTTGATCTTTATTTTCGATTTTAAAACCGGTTTTTTTGGCTTGGCCTTGGCAACCTTTTTGGCCAAAACAGCCGGCGCTTTCTTTTGTTTGGCCACCGGATCTTTTGGCTTGGCCTTTGTTGCTTGTTTTTTTGTTTTTTTTATCATAAAAACGGACAATATATTTAGAAACGCTAAATTTTCGCGACGTTGTATTTTATCCTCCGGATCACACTATTGATTCAAACGGTGATGCGGACTATAGAAAGCATATTCACGAAGAGTCTCCTTAACTTAAAAAATAGATTACCGATTCGTGAATGTGATTTCTATATTATACTTTATCGCTGTGTTCCAAATTAAAAATCGACTTTGATAAGGCGTTGTAATCATTTTTTAAAGATTCAGCGGCCTCCGCGTTATTATCTTGTTCGGCTTTTCTTAGTTTTTTTGAAATTACTTCAAGCTCCGCCTTCAATTTTAAATTTTTAACTTCATTTATTAAAAAAAGGGTTTCTTCGGCCGCCTCTTTTTCTTCAACGGTTTCGATCTCGGCCTTCAGATAAAGAACATCGTAGTATCCTTTTATTTCCGGCGGTAAACGGCCGTCAAGATCAAGGGGGCTTTCTTTCAAAGCCGAAAATATTTCCTTGGCTCGTTCCGAAAATAAAACCAAACAGCCGATATCAACCGTTTCAATATTATTAGCATATTTTAAAATTAAAACCAGCAAACGCTCTTCCAAAAGCTCGATCCGCGGCTTTTGCGCGGTTTTTTGGGGAACCGTATTCAAATCCGTATCGGTCATAACATCTATGACCTTCTTTAATTCCTGACGCAGATCTTCTTCTCTCGCGTCCAACTCATGGGCCAAAATTTTAAGCCAATAAGATCGCTCGACTTGATTATCTAATTTTTTAATGGCCGGCAATAAAAGCTTGGAAATGTTTTTTTTCCCTTCCGGGGTTGACGTATCGTTCCCGGCCAAAGCATTCTCGAAATAATACTCCATTATCGATTTGGTGTTCAAAACCGCTTTTTTCCATTCTTCGGGATTTTCCGCGATCACATCGGCCGGGTCCTTTCCTTCATAAGGCGGCCGCACTACCCTCACGCTGAACCCCTCGCTTAAAGCCAGGTCAATACCTCTTTTGTTGGCCGTATCGCCCGCCAGATCCATGTCGTAGCCAAGGATAAGGTTCTCGGTATACCGCTTCATGATCTTTAACTGAAACAGCGTCAAGGCCGTCCCGGAACTCGAGACTACATTCAAGATCCCCGACTGGACCGACATTATGACGTCGGTATACCCTTCAACCAGAATGCAGGCGTTCTTCTTTTTTATTTCCACCTTCGCCCGGTCAAGCCCGTACAAAATGCGGCTTTTATCGTAAAGAATTGTTCCGGGAGTATTGATGTATTTGGCGTCATCGGGGCTTTTGGCCTGCGTTATCCGCCCGCCAAAACCAACAACCTGGGAATTAAAATCAAAGATCGGGAACATGATCCGGCCCCGGAACCGGTCGTGAACGGAACCCGTCTCGGAACGGACCGCGAGACCCGCTTTTTCGATCTCACCGTTTTGGTAAGAGCTGGAATTAAGAAAATTACCGAGTCCGTGCCAAGAGTCGGGAGCGTAACCGATCCGCCAGTCTTTGATGCTAAGTTCCGAAAGTCCGCGCGACAATAAATAGCTCTTGGCTTCAAGGCCCGCCTTGCTCCCCTCCAATTGGCGTTCGTAGAATTTTGCGGCCAGCTCGCAGGCTTCATAAAGCCGCTCGCGCTCGGTTTTAAGCTGGACGGCTTCGGGGGTCTGCTTCTTTAATTCCACGCCGGCCTTGTTGGCCAAAATACGCAAAGCGTCACCGAACTCCACGCCCTCGATCTCTTTTACGAAACCAAAAATATCCCCTCCCTTCTGGCAACCGAAGCAATGCCATATCTGTTTGGTGGTTGATACGAAAAAAGAACCTTTTTTTTCCGAATGAAAAGGGCACGGAGCTTTATAATTGGCGCCGCTTTTTTGAAGCTTGATATACTGGGATATAACCTCAACGATGTCCAGCCTGCTTTTGATTTCTTCAATGACCGAAGAGTACATTACGATTGCGTCTTTTAACAAGCGTATAATAACACGGTCCGACGCTATTAACAACCAAAAATCAAGAAAAAAACAGGGAAAATTTTAGGGCTTTTGATCGGCGCTTTAACGGCGTTTTACCTTGACAATAAGGCGAAATAAACATTAAAATATATCATTAAACTCAATATCGGGATCGAGTCGTGCAGACCGTGGTTTTCTATTCAAACAGAAAGTCCGCTTACAACTTAATCGTATGGAAACACCTAACCCAAAAAAGGTTGCGATGTTCAGCATCCATTCCGATCCGCTGGCTCCTCTTGGAAGCCAGGAATGCGGCGGGCAGAACATATACGTCAAATATTTGGCCGAAGAATTGGAAAAATTAGGCTGGTACACCGATACCTTCACCCGCTGGGACAACCCCCGCAAAAAACAGGTTACCAATTTTTCCAAACATAGCCGGGTGATCCGCTTGAAAGGCGGACCGGTTTCGTCCATTCCCAAAAAGGACCTTTTTCCCGTTTTGCCCGAAATCTTCGAAAATTTCCAAAAATTCATCAATTACGAAAATCCATACGCCTTGTTCCACGGCCACTATTGGGATGGCGGCTGGATGGCTCTCAAAGCGGCTCAGAAATTCCGGAAACCGTTTGTCGAGAATTTCCATTCGATCGGAATAGTAAGGCATGAAACAAAGAAAAAATTTTTCAATGATAGCGATGAAGCGGATTATTTTTCGAAACGGATCAATCTGGAAAACGAGATAATGAAAAATTGCTCCTGTATCATCAGTTTGGCGGCTTCGGAGAAGGAAAACTTGGAAAAACTTTACGGTTGCGCGAAGGAAAAGATCAAGGTTATTAAAGGGGGCGTGAACTTAAAACATTGGCCCCTTATCGAAAAAGAAAAAGCCAGAAATACCATCGGCGTGGACCAAAAATCCTTCATCGTTCTCTTTGTCGGCCGATTGGAATGGCGTAAAGGAATAGGAACGCTGATCACGGCTGCTGGCTTGCTTAAAAAGGAAATAGACAATTTAAAGATCATGGTCGTGGGAGGAAAAATATTCGGACCCAATAAAAACGCGGCCGATTGCAAAGAATTCAAAAGACTGCAAATCAAATCCGAGGAAGAAGGGGTGGGAAGCATCGTAACTTTTTGCGGCAACGTCGATCATGGACGGTTGCCGGTTTATTATCGAAGCGCCGATGTTTTCGTGATTCCTTCTTATTACGAACCGTTCGGATTGGTAGCGCTCGAAGGAATGGCCAGCCTGATACCGGTGATAGCGTCCCGGGTGGACGGACTCGCGGCCACGATCGAAAACGGGATCACCGGCCTGCTTTTTGAGGCGCGCAACTCCCTTTCCTTGAAAAATAAGATAATGGAAATTTACCGTTCCAAGGATTTGGCGAACACACTCGCGAAAAACGCTTATACCGAAATCGCTAAAAATTATTCCTGGAGCCATATCGCCCAACAGATTGCCGATATTTATGAACCATTGACCGAGGGTCAAAAAATATTATGAAAATCGTCCAATTGTCGCCGTTCGAAGAACCCGTCCCGCCCAAAAAATACGGGGGAACGGAGCTTGTCGTATACAATTTATGTGAAGAATTGATAAATCTTGGACACGAGGTCTTTTTGCTGGCTTCCGGAGACTCCAAAACACGCGCCAAGCTGGTACCGGTTTTCAAAAAGTCCATCAGGAAATTACCGGAAGCGCGTGATATGAAAATCCGCGACGCTTTGAAATTTATCGGCATCGGAACGATAATGAATTTACTCCGGAATTTAAAACCCGATATAATCCATAACCATATCGGCTGGAGAATGCTTCCCTTTTCTCCGCTTTTCAACGTGCCATGCGTTACCACTCTTCACGGACCGCTGGATATCGCGTACCAGCGATTTGTTTATGATAAATTCAGCGATTCCCCGTTTGTTTCGATTTCCAACAACCAGCGTGAACCATTATTAAAATTGAATTATACTTCTACAGTCTATAACGGCATCGACGTAACTCGTTTCCCCTTTTCCGACGATACCAAAGGCTATTTCGCTTTTCTCGGACGGATGTCTCCGGAAAAAGGACCGGTCCAGGCGATAAAAATGGCTAAGATCGCGGGAGTTAAACTGGTCATGGCGGCTAAAGTGGACGCGACCGACGTTGCGTACTTTGAAAAACAGGTAAAACCGCTGATCGACGGGAAACAAATCATATTCCTCGGAGAAGTCGGCCATGCCATAAAAGTTAAATTATTGAAAAACGCGGTTGCCCTTTTGGCCCCGATCCAGTGGCGCGAACCTTTCGGTTTGTTTTTCGTCGAAGCCATGGCTTGCGGAACACCGGTGATCACTTACAACCGGGGTTCGGCGAGCGAGATCGTCGCAACCGGAAAAACCGGGTTTGTCGTTACAACCGAAAATCAATTCCTTAACGCGATAAAACGGATCGGGCAGATCAAAAGACGGGATTGCCGTGAACGCGTCGAGAACAATTTTTCCTCCGCGATAATGGCGCAAAATTATTTGCGCGTTTACGAAAAACTAGCCGTCAAATGAAGAACGACTCAAGTCTCTTTCCTTTCTAAAACATAACCCATGAAAGTAGGAATAATATCCGACAGCCACGATAATCTGGCGACTTTAAAAAAATTCAGCGTTTTTTGCGCCCGTGAAAAGATCAAGACCGTCATCCATTGCGGCGACGTGGCAGAGCAGGAAACACTCAAGACCCTGGTTAAAAACCTCGATGCCGAAATTCTGCTGTCTCTGGGAAATGCCGATTACGATCATCAATTAATGGGCGCGGCCAATCAAACGAACGGTGCTAAGGTCTTCCGGGGATTCGGAATCGCGGAGATCGGAGGGTTAAAGATCGGCTTCTGCCATTACCGGGAAACCGGCCTGAAATTAGGGGATGGCGGAAGATTCGATTTCATTTTTTACGGACACACCCATAAACCCTGGATGGAAGAAGTAAACGGCTGCCTGTTCGCCAATCCGGGAAATCTGGCGGGCTTGCTGTATAAGGCTACTTTCGCGGTACTTGAAACCGATACCCGAAAATTAAGTTTAAAGATCGTTGACCGGATCTAGGTCTTTTCCGCCAAAAAAAACGCCCCGAAACGGGGCGTTTTTTTGGACCTTATAACTACTTTGCGGATTCCGCGGGCTTAACCACGGCTTCTTTTTTGGAAAACAAATAGATATACAAAATCTCTAAGATACCGGCCGTATTAAACACCAGCAAAACGATATACCAGCCTTTACTACCGTTCCGGGCCGCTTTCCAAAGGGCAATACCTTTCCAAAATAGCGACCAAAACATCAGAATAACAATGAAAAACAACATTGATCCTCCCAAAGCCATGATTGATGCGTTATCGAAATTATTCATATTTTTTGTTTCTTGCGCCGTGATCCGGCGTTTTTAAAAAGTCTTTCAAGAAATCGGAAAGACTTTGTGGTCTTTTTAATAATAATCGTTGTTGGATTCGGTTTCGTATTCGTTTTTTTGGCGCGTAACGATCTTGATCTCGCGGTTAGGGATGTAATTCAACGTCCCGTCGTCGGCCTCAACCATCGTCCGGCGCAGCGATATTTCCCTGACGATCCCTTCGATACCCGAGATCTTAACCTTATCGCCGATATTATATTGGCGCTCGGAGAGAATGAAAAAACCGGTAATAAAATCGGTAAGAACATCCTTGGCCGCCATACTGACCGCCAAACCGGCCAATCCCAGGCCCGCCAGGATCGGAGCGATGTTGACCCCGAATTCCGGCATGATCATCATTACCGCAATCACAAAAATAATAAAGCTTAAAGTACCGGAAACCACATTTAAGATCGTCTGCATCCTTTGCTTCTGCATTCCGTTCATTTTTTGCTTTAATCTCCCGCCGATCATCGAAGTACCCAAGCCTTTTCTCGACAAAAAATCATTTAGAAAAGCATCGCTGAATACCGCCAGGACAATAACAAAAACAACGCGCAAGCCGTGATCATAAAACCAAGGCAGAAGGTCGAGAATAAAATTCAGCTGGATGGGAAGAGTCGGCATTTTGATGTATATAATATAAAATAATAGCACGGAATCCGACATTTTAAAAATCGAGATCGAGCTTTTTTCGCACCCAGGGGTGATGCGCGCCATACGCCCGCCAGACCGCTCCGGCCCAAACGCAAACGGCCTTCATATGATCTTTTGGCTCAACTGTTTCCGCCACATCGACAACCGTGATTTTGCCGCGATTTTTCGGAGCTTCAAGATAGGGAAAACTACGCAAATCGACCGCGTACCGCTTGAAATCATTATCGGTTTGACCCAATTTCGGAACCCTGACCCGGTTTAAGGTCCAGCCTAGACGTAAAAGATGGAAAGCGTTGGAATTTGGGCGATGAATTTCCGAGTGCTGCAGGGCATAACAATCCACGGTCAATAAATGCGCCCCGCCATAAACCGCGTCCGAATATTCGAGTGCCAGAACCCGTTCGAAAAGTTTCTGGCAACCATCTTCGGCGGCTGCATAATTTCCTTCGATCCTGGCTTTGCACATCGGACAATATTGCGCCATATTCATCATTATAAGGCATAACAGGCAATGGCGGGAAATATTGACAAATTATTTTTATATGATATACTATTGCCACAAACGTTCTTTTAAAAATTGGATTTTTTATTCGATCAACATTCGGAGCCTGCGGTAAGGCGCTCTTTGGGCGTTTTCCCGCAGGCTCCGGATCATTGGAACCGATGATCGCATAATCTACGGGAGGATTCGATATCTGAAACCGGCAAAAAAGCAAGACAGAGAGAGTGAGAGAGTATGGAAGAAATATACGAAGCGAAATTGGCTGCCGCCAGGGCAGCGATAAACGACGAAACGGTTTGGACAGCGTTTGAGAAGAATCTCAAGGACGACGGCGGAATTACCGATGCCGCCCTGAGAGAATGTAGTTATGAGGACTTGGTCAAATACGGCATACAAAAAAACCTCTTGGCCAAAGTTGTCGCCAAGATTTTCCGCGGCGACCAACAAAAGCCCGTGGAAACAGCCACCAAGACAGTAGTAATCTTGGGACCGAATCAGGCCAAAAGGGCGACTATTGAAGCGCTGGTCCTCGTCTATAATCCGGACGATTCGAGTGATATTATCCACTCTGAGTTGACCCGAAGAATGGGCGGTAATAAGCCTTGTGTGGTTTTTGACCAAACCGGCAAGGTCGACATCGACGCCACAGTTAGGCTCATCAACGAAATCGTCGTTGACAAACTTGAGCCTCGCAACAACTACAACCTCAACGGAGTCCCCGTTCCCGTCTATCGCATCGGAGAAAATCCCATGCGGATGTACGATGAAGACCCTCTGTTCCCAGGCAAACGCCTGCGATCGGACGGATCGTCCGACCAAGTGCCATTCTCCTGGCAACCGATACCACTGGCTATCAGGCAACTCGCCCGAATAGCTTTGGAAACCGGAGACGCCGACCCCAAAAAGGCGGTATATGTGGTCGATCTTGTGGAGAAATTCAAAGACGATCTGGATGCCTTGAGAAGACGCTGGCCAGCGGCCTCGATAAAGTTCGCCGAGCTGGAAAGCACCGGCCAACTGCCCACTCTTAAGATCAGGATGGGCAACAAAGTCTCATCGTCAGGTCAAACAGGCCCGAAGAGCCCCTTCTCAATTGAAAAGGAAGGCAACCGCGCGTTTTGAAATGGCCAAGGGACGAAGCACCCGCTTCTCCCTTGCCAATTTCTTTTCAGGAGGATCATCGATGAATTACCCCAACAATCAGACAATGGATATCTCCGGCCTTCGGGCAACCATCAATTTACCCCAAGCCCTGATATCCAAAGGCGAAAGCGGATTCGAAATGGCCCACGGCTTGCCGCCGTACGCACCGACCCCGATCTTTAGGTCCGCGGATTTCTCCGGCATACCCGAAAGCTGGATACCCGACAGTGAAACCGAACGAACCTATTTCTTCCCGGTTAAGGAAAATATAGGAATGTGGTTCGATTTCAACATGAATAACGGCGGCGTTGTCTATGGAAACACCTACGACGTAGCCGTGGTTATGTCGG
>CAINCQ010000002.1 GCA_903847095.1 uncultured bacterium | reverse complement strand
CTATACCCGGAATAGCATCAAAAATATTTACGTCAGCAATAACCCAATCATAATTTTGAAGTTTCTCAACATAATCAAGCCTTGCCGCGAAGAATAAACCAACGCCACGACCTCCTTTTATTGCTTTACGAACAAACATCCCACCAGACGAACCATAGGCGTTCATTAAAACCGATCCAGGAACCTCAAACCAACAACATAATTTTTGACGCTTTGGATCTTTTTCGTTAAATGGATATTGCGGCTTCAGCTTGTCTTGCATATAATCATCGATTTGCCGAAGAGTATACGAAAGTTCCATTTTAATCGGGGAATTTTTAGTTATTGCCACGAAAAAGACTTTTTTCTCATTAACTAATTTGCCGAGTTGAACTATTGCATCTTGCTTGATTTGCAAAGACCTTAAGTCACCATCGAACAAAACGAAATCGCCAGCGCAAAGATCCGGGCGATTTAATATTTCATAGACTAATGACCATTCTAGCACCTCCTGACAAAAGGAAAGGACGTTAGAAAAAGACCGACACAGCTCTTCACGGCCAAAAGGAAATATATCTTCCGGTTTGCCCCCTAAAAAATCAATAAATTTTTTGACTGGATCTAATTTTAGCAACTCATCATAAATTGCCTCAATGTGTTCTTGTTTAATTACCAAAATATTTTCCGGTATATAAGACTTGCCCAAAATTAGAGGATCGGTAAGATCGTTCATGCGCACTTGTTTCCCCGACTGAAAACAAACATATCCCGCGCGATAAAGCCCAACAGAAACACCATTATAGAATGAATGACTATTAATGCTGCCATCTATGGCATAAAATTTTCTTTCCCCCTCATCAATTTCATTGAATGGGATAATCTCAAATATCTGCGGCGTTTCGATGTTTAATTCATTGCCAACTGTAGGAATATTGTAAGATTTTGTATTTCGTTCACTAATATGTTTAGCGATTGAATCGATCGTACTTTGCGGGATTTTATCTTCCATAAACTTTTTGTCTGTAGTAACAATCCGTCTCCCTATGTATTGAAGATTTCGGCGATACTAACATTTAAAGCTTTAGCTATTTTTTCGATATTTTTAATTGACACATTGCGAACGCCTCTTTCTATGTCGCTAATATATGTCCTATGAAGGCCGGAATGCAAAGCAAGCACTTCCTGAGAAACACCTTTTAAGTTTCTTAGAGCTTTAATTCTCTTCCCTAATTTTAGTTGAATGTCGTCTTCCATTTTGCTTTATTCTAACAATTGTATAAAATAAGACTACAGACTATAAGTTACATATACACACTATGCTTCAATATTTTCTTTACGCTCGAAAATCTACCGAGGACGAAGATCATCAGATAATGAGTATAGAGGCACAGCTTTTCGAGCTTCGGGAATTTGCTCATAAGGATGGCTTGAATGTTATCGAAGAGATCACCGAATCCAAAAGTGCAAAGATCCCGGGCCGTGAGAAATTCGGAGAAATGATGGAAAAAATCGAAAAAGCGGATGGTATAGGCATTTTGGCGTGGCACCCGGACAGATTGGCGCGAAATAGCATCGACGGTGGGCGGATTATATACCTTGTAGACACCGGAAAGATCGTTTCCTTACGATTCCCCACTTTCTGGTTTGAACCGACCCCGCAGGGCAAATTCATGCTTTCCGTGGCATTTGGGCAGGCCAAGTATTACACCGACAACCTTCGGGAGAACATTTTGCGCGGGATACGCCAAAAGATACGGCGCGGCGAACTGTCGGCAAAAGCTCCTTTGGGATATTTCAACGAACCCAAACTAAGAACCATTGAGCCGGATATAAAGACTTTTAAAAAAGTTAGAGAATGTTTGGAGGCTTACGCCGTTGGCAAATATACATTAACAACGATGCGGGAAAAAATGTTTTCCGTTGGCTTGGCCAACCAAAGCGGAAAACCTTTACATTTGTCTACCATTAGCGACATTCTTACCAATCCTTTTTATTACGGCCATTTTAAATACCGAGGCGAAATCCATCAAGGAAGTCACAAACCGATGATCTCGAAAAAAACTTTTGATCAAATCCAATCGGCAATGATCGCCAACGGACGAACGCGCAAAAAACGCCAGCCCAAAGGATTTTTATTTCCCAGTTTTGCTATTTGCGGCGAATGCGGCTATTCGATAACCATTGAGAGAAAAATCAAAAAGAACGGCAAAGAATATGTTTATTATCGTTGTAGCCGCAAAAGCAAAACGCACAACTGCACCCAGCGTTTTGTGCGCGAAGATGAATTGGCGAAACAAGTCAAAGATTTTATTAAAACCGTTTCCCTATCCGATGAATGGCGCGACAAATATCTTGAAAGATTGAGCCAATGGGAAATTGAAGGCCGCCAGCCTTCCAAGCTTTTTACCCAAAAGCTAAAAAATGAACTTTCGGGCGTAAAATTAAAAATCTCCCGCTTGACTGATGCTTATCTGGACAGCAGCTTTGAACTCCCGGAATATCGGGAAAGAAAGAATAAACTGATGGCTCAAAAAAAGGATATTGAGGAAAAAATGGCTGATTTCCAGAGAGATAGTTATCGTTGGCTCGAACTCGCCCGGAACTGGATTTTAGAAGCAAATCAAGCACAAATACTGGCCTCCGGTAACAATTTTCAAGAAATGCGCGCATTTCTTGAAAATATCGGCTCGGACCGCAAAATTGAGAACCAAACATTCGCCGTGGAATTGAAATCGCCGTGGAATTACCTTCAAAATCAAGGGGAGAGCCGGGCAAAACAAACGCCCGCCGTAGGCGGGCCGTGCGATTTTTTAACTGTTAATCGTCAAATGTGGACCTTACCGGACTCGAACCGGTGACCTCCTCAATGCAAATGAGGCGCTCTACCAACTGAGCTAAAGGCCCGAAAGACATTATCACTTTATCAAAAACAGGCGAAATTACAAGAAAAAAGAACGGTTTATCCGTTCTATCGCGACCTGCCCGCAGCCTGAATTAATAAAAAATCGGCTTTCTGCAATAACTCTTCGATTTTCAAAACCTGCGGCCCGATCAGATTAATATTGGCTTCGCAAATTTCCCTTAATTGCCTGGTCTCCTCCAAGGTAATTTCCCGACCCGAATATTTTAATGCCTCGAAAAGCGAAATGTGGTTCCCCGACGCAACGCTTTCTTTAACGATAAGATCCAGATCTTCCTGGCTGATTTTTGCCAAAAAACCGAGTTTCGCCGTGTTTTCAGCCAATTCGATCCTGATTCTTGTTTGGTTCGGACAGGCTTTTCTGATGAGATCCAACGTCGGTTGGGAAACACCCAGCCGGGCAAGGCTAACCGCGCCAAAAAAAGCATGCATCCGAAGGTACGTTTCAATCAAAGCCGCCAGCTCTTTCTGCTTGGCTTCTTTCAATTCAATTTCTTGCTTGCTCTCCATAACACCACTTCTAAAACGAGTTTGATTGATTTTATTCGATTTACCCGAAAAGTCAAACAAAAAAAATAACCGCTATCCCTTAGCCGGACGGAATCTCAAAGCCAGGACGTAAAAAGCCATGGCCAAAAAGACCAGCGCGTTCATACCGATCACCATTGAAAGGTTTTCCAGGATCCCGCCGAAAAACGCGCCGAACAAATTGGCGCCGAAGGCGAACGAGACATTGGAAATCTTGCTAAAGGAGCTTGAGAACAACAAACCGGAAAAAAAGATCGGCAGGGCGATGAAAAACCCGGCCAGCAAAAATTTCGTCAGGAACGGCTCCCCGGAAAACGAACTGGCGTGAACAAAATAACCGCAAAGAAGCGAAACGAACAGACCGGATGAAATGGCCCACAAAGGAATCCTGATCCTGCGCATCACGACCAAATTGGCAATGAAGGCCATTGAAAGAATACCAAAGATCACCACCGAATTGACGATCCAGGTCGAACCAAAAAGCAGGGCCAGCTGGCTGATGCTTTTTGTCTCGATCAAAAGGAAAGCGGCGCCCAGGAAAAAGAAATGCCAGTACTCGAATTTGTAAGTCAGCAACGGATAAAAAATCTCCTTTCCGATGAAAAAATAGACGATCGCGAAAAATACCAGGATCACTAAAAACAAAGTCCCTAAGTACAGCAGCGGTATCGACGGCTTCAGCAAATACAGATACGGCCAATCGTCGGTCGGGATCCTGATCTTGGCCTCCGCGGGAAACCGGACTACCAGGTCTTTTACATCGGGATCCCCGAGCGGAGCCAGGTTGAGCGCGCTGCCGATAATGAACACTCCCCCGTCCCCGCCGCTGGGCCTTTTGAATACCAGCGGCTCGTATCCGAAGGTTTGTTCAAGCATCGCGGATATCCGCGCCAAAATCCAAGGTTCTCCGGCCGCGAAACTCAAAACCAGCGTACCGCCCTCTTTCAAATGGCTTTTCGCCGCTTTAAAACTTTCGATAGTATAAACATAATTATCGAGCCTGATATTGGAAAAAGCGGACGCGGCCGTATGGGAATCGAGCAGGCCGTAGACGATCGTATCGTATTGATTGTCGTTTTTTTCAAAAAAGCTCCGCGCATCATCAACGTAAACGTTTACCTTTTCACTGTCATAAGGTTTTTCGGGGTGGAATTCTTTCCCTAATTCAATAAGCTTGGGATCGATCTCGACCGCGTCCACCTGGCTGGCGTTGTGACGCAAGGCCGCGGCAACGTCATTGCCGGCGCCCGCCCCGACAATAAGGGTACGGCCGGCATTATTGATGAATTTGTAGGGCAAATTATACGAATCGGCTGTGGTTTTAAGCCCGGAATCGGGATGTTTTTCAAAAAATCCGGCGGAATAATCGGCCATATGCTGATGATAGGCATGATTCACGTTCAATGAATAATAAAAAACGCCGGATGAAACGCTGTCATAAACTTTTGTCATTTCTATCCGGTAGTAGGGCGACCAATAGGCCACGCTTACGCCCCCGGCCGTAACGACCAGCGCCAAAACGGCCGCGGCCAAAGAACGGGACGACGGAGGATAAAGCATAAACAAGATCGAAAAACCCACCAGCAGCCACCAAAAAGGGGAAAGCTGGAAAAAGGAAAGGACCGTAAACATTATCACCCCGGTGATACTGCCTAAAAGATCGATACTGTAAGCTTTCAAAGATTTGAAGTTCTTCAACTGTTCATGGATGATCTCTCCTATCCCGAAAAAAGTGATGAAAATAAGGGTGATGAAAAGAACCACGCATGCCGCGTAAATGAAATTAAAAAACAAAGAAACCATTAGTGAAGACCGGAAAGCGTTAAAACCGCTCTCCGAAGAACCCCAGATCCAAAGGTCGTTGCCTTGGGTCGGGATCGGAATATCGGATATCGACAAAAACGGGGCCAAGGCCAAAATGATCGCGAAACCCGCTATCACGTAAACCAAAACGGGTTTAATGCTGGCCTTCTTTTTCTCAAGCATAACCCCAAGCCCCAAACCCAAAAAAGCCATGATCAAAGGGATGTTTTTCAAAAAAGAAAAGATTCTGATCTCCGAAGATACCCAGCGAATAACCGCCAGCTCCATGAACAAAGCCAGGCAGGTCGATAAAAATAGTTTGACGCTGTCTTTTTTCAACAATTCCGCCATTCTTTTTTTTGTTTTTCCGATCATGATCATAGGTTTTCCCGAAAATGAATAAAACGCGATCATATACCCTGATTTACGAAATACATACCGCAAAATTTATAACCCTTTTTATATTATATTCGATTGTATTTACTTTAACAAAAGTTTACAAAAAAACGGTCTGGCGCGATTCATTGCCTATCACCATCAATCTGATAAAATAGGAACAATATGCTTACAACACCCGGAATTACTTTTAACCGCTGGCTGGTGGTGGCCGGCGCTTTGCTTATCCAGGCAAGCTTGGGCGCGATCTATATTTACAGCGTTTTTAAACCGGCTTTAAAAAGCCATTTCCCGGCTTGGTCGGCCACCGACCTCGCCCTCCCCTCCCAAATCGTCCTGGCTTTTTTCGCCTTGAGTATGATCGTTTCGGGACGGATTCAGGATAAGGCCGGCCCCAAAATCACCGCCACCTGGGGCGCCGTTCTCCTGGGCGTCGGAATGTTGATCGCGGCCAAAGCAACTACGCTGGGCCAGTTTGTTTTCGGATTCGGGGTTTTGGGCGGCATCGGCATCGGCGCGGCTTACGTCTGCCCGATCGCTACCTGCATCAAGTGGTTTCCCGACAAACGCGGTTTCATCACCGGCTTGGCAGTGGCGGGATTCGGCGCCGGCGGTCTGATCTTTACGCCATTGGCCAACTATTTTATTTCCGCTAACGGTATCATGGATACGTTCGCTTACCTTGGTTTAATCTTTTTTTTCGCGATCATCGTCGGATCCCGCGTAATGACCAATCCTCCCGCCGGCTACTGCCCCGCGGGATGGACGCCCAAAGTTACGAACGCCAACACCAGCTCCGTGAGGGAATTCACTCCCAAAGAAATGCTGAAAACGCGCCAGTTTTGGATATTATGGGCTACTTATTTTTCCGGGTGCACCGCGGGACTGCTGGTGATCATGAATATTACCAATATCTGGCAATCGATCTCCGCCGCCGGATTTCCCAACTTGTGGGCAATGATACCTGGCGAAGTAATTTCCGGAGTTCTGACTGCGGGCGTGACAGCGGTCATAGCCGTATCGATCTTTAACAGCCTGGGGCGGATCATTTGGGGCAAGGCTTCCGACAGTATCGGACGCGAGAAAACTTTAGCGGTGATCTTTGTCTTGTGCGCGTTAGCGATGTTCTCCCTGAATTCATTTTCAACTTATCCTCTATTCATGGCCGCGGTGGCAACCGTTGGTTTTTGTTTCGGCGGCTTTCTCGCCCTTTATCCCGCCCTAACCGCTGATCGTTTCGGCGTAAAAAACGTGGGCGCGAATTACGGATTGATGTTCACGGCTTATGGCGCCGGGGGCTTGTTCGGACCGTGGCTGGCGCCAAAACTGATCAAAGACGTACACACGTGGACCTACCAAGCAATCGATAAATCCGGCGCCATTCTTTCCAAGTCCCTTGAAATTGGAAACTATTCCGATTCCTTTTTGATCGCGGGAATCCTCTGCCTGGTTTCGGTTTTTTTGTTATTCTGGCTAAAACCAACCGCGAAAAGATAAAAAACAAAAAAAGCGACAAAAAAGAACGGTTTTATCCGTTCTCTGGTTTTTATCCTTTTTTCACGCTAACCAAACTGTCGTGAAAACGTTCCAGGGAAGTATTTAAATTTTGCATTCCTTGGGCAAATTTCCTATTCATTTCAATCCAAGCCGGAACATGTTTGTGAATTGATTCGATTTCTTCAACGGTAAGCTGGCGCCCGGCAACCGTAAGCAAGGCGGGAAGGTATTCCAGTTTGCCCAGCTTAAGGCACTTGGCAATGATCAGCTCAATCGATCTGGCCGATGCGCCTTTCTGCGCCAGATTCAAGCATTTTTTAAGAATTGCGCTTTCTTCCAGTACGGCGTCTTCGGCATTAAGATAAATTTCGATCATAAGATCGATTTTTTTCTTCGATATGCCCAGATCGGCCAGCTGCAAACATATCCGTTCAAGACCTTCTTCGATACAAACATCGAACAATTCATCGATGGCCGCCAGGCGTTCCAAGTCTTTTTTTTCCATTTTCAACGGCAAATCCTTTTCCAATTGCATCAAGCAACACCTCTTTGGTAAAACTGTCGGAATCGTAATCCTTTTCTCCCAAAAAATCAACCAAAAGACGTGATAACAACACTGTTGTTCTCCCTTGGCGCAACGCTAAGGCGCGGAGCCGATAACAAAAAAGAACGGCTTTATCCGTTCTAATCACAATTCAAATTGGGATTTCCCATAAGGATTTGCTGGCGTATCGAATTCAAACTGCTATCCGGTAAATTCTGTCCGGCAAGCTTCGCCGCGGCTGCCGCCTGCACGATCATTCCGGTCTGGCTTAACATCTCGGCCAACTCAAGGCATTGGGCTTGATAGGCCTTTTTTTTGACAAGGGCCAAGCGATAGATATCCAGTTCTTTTACGTCCAGAGGCCGGCCGCGAATCGCAGTGGCTTCAATCGCCATCTTGATCATGCCATTGGCCAAATAAAACTTTACCAGCGCGTCGGCCCAATCCGGAAAAGAACAGCCGGGTTTGCAGGAAACTTTATTTTCCGCAAAAAACGCGGAAAGCACGCGGGCAATTTCCAGGGCTTCATACGGCAATCCGTTCCCGTTAACGCAAAGATCAAAAGACGCCAGTAAAACAATGAGTTCCTTTTTGACATTCGGCGGCGCGGGCTTTCCATCCGAACCCAATATATCAATATTATCCAGTTTCTTCATGACATCCTCTCTTTAACGATTTTTAAAACAGCTAGTCACAATGGTAAATATTAAACATTATCGGCGCAAAGTCAAGAAAAGGGCGGATTTTTCCGCCCTATGTTTTTATTTCGGTTCTGGATCCGTGATGATCCGGCGTCCCATGCTTCTTTCTCAATATTTCAACAATTTCTTTTGGAACCATCCCTTTGGCTTCCATTTCCGCGATCTCGCAGCCCAAGTCAGTAAGAGCGCCTTCCATCTTGTCGAAAAGCATAAAAAGCGAGTATGGCGAACGACAAAGCCGTTTGAGAATACATCGGTCGCAATAACCGGCTTTCGTATAGGATATAATCATACCCAAATTCACCGAAAGCAAAACAGCTCGCCTTACCTCTTCCGAAACACCGGCAAACCAGAACACCGCTTCTTCGGAACTGCCCAATTTGATCCGCGCGTCAACGATCAAAAGATCTTCGAAAACTTCCTCGCTCTGATCCCGCAATCGTCTTAATTCGTCTTGCAAAACATTTTCCTCCTCAATAAGCTAGCCAAAAAATACCATAAAATACGGTTTTGTCCAGTACCGGATAAAAAAAGAAAGCCCGGTCGGACTTTCATCGGCTTTCCCGTTGGGCTTCGATAAGCCCTTTCATCGCTCGTTGCGCAACCAGCAACTGGATACCTTCCGGAGGTTTCGCGGAAATCCATTTTTGGAAAAGCCGCGAAGCTTGCGATGAAATCGGTATCGCGCCGAACCCTTTGACAAAGTCTAACCAAAGAAATACTTCGGCTACAAACATATACGTCAAATCCCGGTTTGCGGTTAAAACCGCGGCTAGGCCGGAAGACAATACGCCGGCCGCCGACAAAGGAATATAGAAGCGATCGGAGGATTTAGAGTAAATGTAGTCCTCTTTCGCAACCGACAGCAAATCGGTTTTTCCGCCTTCGTTATAGGCTGCCAGCGCCATATTCATCGCTCCGTGCCAACCTGCCTGCCTTTTTAACCCGATAAGGATCGACAATACCATCGGAGCGTAGAGCAATCCAACCCCGGTTTCCATGGTCCGGCTAACGGCCATTTCGTTTGCCGGTGAAACGAGCATTGCCTGAAGCATTATGGCGGATACCACCAACAACATAACAACAATAACCGCGACGGATTTTCCCGACAAAAGCACCATCATCCTCGTCATCGACCGGACAAACCGCGACAACGGAAAATAAGGGTGGGCATTATAAAACCGGGCCGGCCACCAAAATCTTTTCACGACACATTCGATGCTTCCCGTTTTTTTATCCAGGCGCGCCACGGAAAAATAATCACCCGCCTGGAACCTGATCGATCCGTAACTCGACATTCCTTCAACGATACCTATGGTCTTACCGGCTGAATTTATTCCGATCCCTCCCCTGTATTTTTAAATAGCGACAGCACATAGCTCCTCTAAATTACAACACAAAACAACTTTTGTCAAAGAAAGTCTATCTTGAGAAGCTTAAAGGAGCGCTTGTCGATGGCCGGCACGGCAGCCGTATTCTATTTTATTTTGAGTTCTTTCTCTATGTCTTTAATGACATTGCTTACCGATTTCTCCGACTCATTCAAAGCCTCCTGCAATTTATTCCTCACTGCCGATTCGGTCTTCGAAAGGCCGGGCTTGCCGTCAAGGTATTCGATTTCGTCGTGAATATTTTTCAACAACACCTCATAGGATATGTAGATCTTATAGGCAAGCTCTTCGGTTTTTGACCTTAAATGCCGGCGCATCCGTTTTATCAAATACAGGCCAAAACAAACCGCCAGCACCAGGATGGCGATCAACCCCAGCACCAGGATAAAAGCTCCGAAATAATCGGCGACCAAATAACCGATCCTAATGATGACCGGCGGAAGAACGGCTAACGTCACTATTCCGGTACTCATGCTTTCCGCCCCGCGCCGGTCCGCTATTTTTGCCCATATCTGGTAAGCGCCTTTCGTCACGCTTCTTTCATAAACCAAAACCCAATCACCTTTGGAATCGGTAATTGTCTCCTGTTCGGTTGGCTCCTCTCCTTCCTTTTTTACGCTTAGGACTATTCTGGCATCGGGATATTTCGATGATCCGCGGACAATCAAAACTTCACCCTCTCTGATGGACTCCGGCAAAGGATTGATTACGGGTTTTTCCAAAGGCTCAACCGGAATCTCGACCGTGACCATAGCAACGTTGCCGGCCAAGTCATACACCTTGACGATCGCCGTTTTAATACCCGGCTCCTGTACCGGAATTTTATAAATACCGTCTTTTACGTCATCCAATGAAAGCGAAACCAACGGAGCACTCCCAATCTTCAATTCATAGTGGGCTAAACCTGACGACTTGTCGCTTGTTTCGATCTTTAAAAGCGGCGCCGGATTAGTGGGATCTCCACCATTGTCTACCGAAACATTAAATGGTTCGGGCGGAGCTTTATCGACCATAACCTTGCGATGCAGAATCGACCCCCAACCGTCGCTATTTTTGAATTGGATATGAAAATACCAAATACCATCAGCCAGGTTTTCCTTTTTTGTGGAAAAAATATCGGCCGAATTACTATCTCCAGGCGCGCCGTAAGGCTTATTGTCGAGCGAGAATCGAATCGCGGTAATTCCCTCCGGGACCGTCCAGCTGAATTCCGGACTATTGTTGGCATACCATTGATTCGGGTCCGGGTGCGTCGCCGAAGTTACCACAGGCGCGTAAGGAACGTTGTTCTTTTCATTGGGCTGCTCGATCTCGGGCGGAGTAAGCTCCGGAGGAGGGATAACCATTACCGGCGAAAAAGTATACGAACCGCCGTTCATTTGCGAGATTAGATTGGTCCCTTTTCCGTCGGCGGCCAGCACCGATCCCGAAGAAAAACCAACCTGCGTGGTAACGCTGGCTTTCGCTTTCATACTAAGTGTCATTACCGTTCCCGACGCTCCGGTAAAACTCTTTGCGGAACCGCCACTGAAATTAGCCGTTCCATCGCTGTTCGAAAAAGACGGTTCACTGGTCCAAAGATTGAATATGGATCCGGAGCTCGACACATTCAATACCTGGACTTCGGCTGGATTAAAAATCAGGGTACCCTCGGCCGCATTGATCGCCTCTTCCGCGCTTCCGACTCTCACCGACAGCGTGAAAGTATCGCCTATTTTGTAAGTACCGCTGGGAGGAAAAATATACAAAGAAACGCCGCCGGCTGAAACCCCGGCGGGAACAGAAAACAGGCTCAAAAAAAACAAAACCAGGCAAACAAAGAATTTGATCGGAAAAAATCCAAAAAATGCTCGGTAATTTTTTATTTTTTTTCCCCTATTCATGGCGCTTTGATCTTTTTTTGAACGCTTTGACCAGATACCAGCCGATGCCAATAACCGCGACTAAGAACGCGAGCATATAAACCAAATTGACCGGCCTTACGGGAGTTGGCGCTACGCCAGAAGTAAATTCGGCAATAGTTTCATTGCCGGCTTTGTCAACGGCTTTCACTTTTATTTTACTGCCAAGAGCCTGGTCTTTCAATGCGTAGGGACTCACGGCCACCACCCAAAGATCCTTTTCTTGTTTTGAGCCCAAGGGTGTTTCGGATACCTCGTAGCGGTCAATACCGGTTTGTTTGTCGGTAGTAATAAAAGTAATGAAATACCGGTTATCGAACATCAAGGGATCGCGGGACAATTTTAATTCGAACTGTTCGGGAGGTGTATTGTCGTTTCTTATTGCTTCCTGCCATTCGTCGCGGGGCAACCCTGTATGTTGAAAAAAATTATATACCGCGCCGCGCGCGACAAGCGCGGCTTTTGTCCCGGCTCCATCATGCAAATAAACCTCCGAACTATCCGAAATATCCACTGTCGCAGAAACCGGCTCCGTATCCGCGACCACTCTCATTTCCGCGGTTTTAAACACAAGTTTGGCCAAAACGTTGCTTTCGCCGGAAACGCCCGCTATCTCTCCGCAATAACCGCCGGGCATGCCACCGCTAAACGAGATCTTTCCGCTTGATCCGGTTTGACCGCTGGGCGCGTCCATCCATAAAGAAATGATGGAATTTCCCCGGTCAAAATCAACAAACCTCATTACATTCTGGTCAAAAGCGATATCCACTTTGGCCGCATTTACGCATTCGCCTCCGGTATCGATCTTGACCGAAACGATAAAAGTCTGGCCGAACTGGAAATTTCCTTGGGGCGGATCCAAATAAACGACCGCCGCAAAAACGGCGTTGGCGCCGGAAAACAAAAAACAGAAAAGGGAAATCAGTATTATAATGGCTGATTTTAACGCTGGCATTTTTATAAATTATATATTTTTCCAAAAAAATTTCTAAACTTCCGTTTGGATGAATCGGTTTATCCGGTCCAATAATACATCATTATGGAAAAGTCGATAAGATTCACCTTTTTATCGCAATTAATATCGGCATTGGCGTTTTTCGGCACTCCCCAATTGTAAAGCAGAATGCTTAAATCGACCAAGTTCACCCTTTTGTCCCGGTTGATATCCGAATTTTTTGGACAATTAAAACCCGTATTACCCACCGTGAACGTCATGCTTTGCGAATAACTGCCCATTAACCCTCCCGGCGATGTTGCTTTGGCCTTGGCCAGATGGGAGCCCTCTTCCAAAACGCTCGTATCGAAATTGTAAGAATAAATCCCGTTCTTTTCGGTCGCGACCGTCTTGGTAATCCCGGGCGGAGCCGACTGGACCACAATATCAACTCTGCTTAAGGGAGCAGTCGTGCCTTCGATCGTTATCATCTCGCCTTTTTGCACCGCCGTCTTATCCAGTTCGATGGTTGGAGGAAGGAAAATATCACTGATCGTGATAGTGGTACCTGCTTGAACATTGACCGTAAAGCTGAACGTAATGGATTTTCGCCCTTCATTATCCTTGGCCCAAACGCCAAAAGTCGTAACACCCGGGGTTACATCGCTTATTTCGACTCTAAAGTCAGCATTTTCATCGGCATTCGTAACTGTGGTAACTTTGCCGTCTTTTAAAATCGTAATCGAGCTTTTAAGATACGCCTTGCCCTCCATGATGACTTTGGTAGCTACGCTCGACGAACTTCCACCTCCTCCACCGCCGCCACCTCCACCAGACTTTATTTGACACAATGATGTACAGCTTGAACCGCCATCGCATTGTTCGTTTCCGTTCTTGATACCATCGCCGCAATATTCGCTTGTCTGGCAAAGGTTCCACCCACTGCAAGATGAATTGCAAGTCTTGTTGCCGTTATAACCGTTGATCGTGCAATTTTGGGTACCGCCGTCGCAAATCTCGCCGCCGTTGATTATTTTGTCCCCGCAACTGTCGCTGGCTACGCAATCTCCCCAGCCGGTACAATCGCCAAGACAGGCTTTTTTGCCGTTATAACCGTTGATCGTGCAATTTTGGGTACCGCCGTCGCAGGTTTCCCCGCCGTTATTAATACCGTCTCCGCAGTATTCCGTCGCTTGGCAATCAAGCCAAGCATCACATGTATCATTGCAGGCTTTAGTCCCTGAATATAATCCGACCATGCAACTGCCGGAAGCACTGTCGCAAATCTCGCCAAACCCGCTCTGAATTACCGTATCGCCGCAGGCCGGAGCAAAGGAAGCGCAATCAACATTGCAATACTTGGGATTGGCGCCATAAACATAAACTTTGTTATTATCGCTTCCCTCATCGCAAAACTCATTTCCTTGCTTTATGTGATCGCCGCAAACCGTAATACTGATCGACGTGGGTATTCCAAGCGCGAAAACCGGCTGGGACAAAAAAACAGGATTGCCAATCAATCCTGCCAGCGTAAAAAACAACAGCAATAGCGCATTTTTTTTCAACCAAAAAATCATATCGGTCGCCACAGATCAATTATGTTTTTTTCTTCTGATCTTTTTTATCGTAATAAAAATAACCGCGAGCAGAATAAGAACAACGGCCGAAACTACCGAATAAATTATCCATAAAGGCATGGTGTCCAAATCGAATGCCGGCTCTTTGGGCTGAGGCGGAAGCGTTCCCTTCGGTTGAACCGTGAAAATCGCCTTTTCCTCCCAGGCAACCTCCCCATTCCGGTAAACCTTCACGTCTCCCCAATATTGGCCGACTTCCAGCTTTTTTTGGTCGAAATAAGCTGAAACTTCCTTTGTTTCGAAAGCTTTTACTTTGGCCAGCCTGTCCTGATGGGCCGATAAAATTAAATTTTTAAAGCTGGAATCATAAACATCGATCACTACCCGGTCGGGCGTAATGGGCTGGTTTCCCTTATTCGCGACTTTCATGTCCACTTTCACTTTCCACCCGGGTTCGATGTCGTTGATTTTTACCTGGAGCACCGACATTTCGCTGAATTTTTCGCTGGTCACGACCAAATCGATGGCTACCTGGGCGCCAAGAACAATATTGATCTTGCCGACTACCGGCTCCAAAGGCGCAGCCGTGATCCGCAAATTCCCGGTTATCCGCCCGGGCTTCGCGTCTTTGGGCACGTCCACTTTTACCACCAGTTTAGCTACTCTCTCTCCCGCCGGAATCACAAATTCGTTTCCCGGATCAAGCGTAATCCATTTTTCAAAACCGGGAATATCGTATTCCACTTTGCATTTCACGCCTTTTTCCTCGTCGGTGCGCGAAAGCGTTATTTGCTGTTCATAATGAGCCCCGGGAAAAAGACGGTCGTTGACCACGTGCGGAGGCGAAATCCCAAACGCGCCAGCCGGGCAAGGCAAAACCAGCAGTAAATATAAACAAAAGATTCCAACCAAATATGGCAACTTATAGTTCGACATAAAAATCAAATATATATTTTCCAAATGTTGTTTCGCCCGGCGTGGTATGAAACCACGCCCTCCGACCAGAGGAAGTATCCTCGAAGAGTACTTCCGGAGTACCTAAGTTCTCCTCATTTCTTCCCGCATAATGCGGGAAGGTAGCCTCTGGCTACATTTTATGTTCCACGGGCAAGCCCGTGATCTATAAAATAATCAATTATATGTTCCGGATAGCGTTTCGCCCGACGTGGTTTTAAACCCTGCCTAATGGCCAGAGAAAGCATCCTCAAAGATTAACGGTACCTGAATACTCCTTTCGGCTCTGCGAGACCGGAAACCAAGGGTTTACCCTCTTTCCGCGACCCCCGGGAAGCTCGCTTCCGGCTCCCTTTTAGGTTCCTTGGGAAAATCAGCGGTCTATAAAAAAGTTAAACCTCCGCCCGCGTTAATTCGACAGTATGATCGCTCTTTACCAGATATTTCGCAAAATTGCCAGGAAAAAAACTATTCGCACCAAGAACCGGAGCCCGACCAATTGTTCTCCACCGCCGTAATCGTGTTTGATCCGGTGTAATCTCCGGCCACCTGTCCGGCCGGAATATCAATTCCCCAATAAACCGATTTCCAGCCCGGCGTCTGAGTGTATCCGCTTTTGCAAGTATGCAGCGCGGTAAGGGTCGGCGTTCCCGAAAGTACCGCGTTTCCGCCGGCTCCCCAGAGCGGCGCGGATGCTCCGATGCCATATTTCTGCTTATTGGCCGGTATGCTGGTACCCGGTCCCGTCATCGGATCGCCCGAAATACTGGCGTCTATACTCACATTTCCGGTGGCTTTCATGTGCGTCAAATCAAGCAGATTAGGCGTGGTATGAGCGCCAGCCGCCACACTTCCGTAAGCAATGGCATTATAAGGAGAGTCGGCCAGGCCAATCGCTAAATAGCTGTTCATTACCACCGTGTTGGAATTTTTTTCTCCCGTCCCGTTTAGCGTTTGTTCGTCGCCGGGGATAAAAGTGGCAGTCCAGCTATCCGTAGACCAGGGCGAATAAGTATCGGTGGGATTGGCGTAATATTGGAAAGCAACAGTGCATTTAAAACCCGCGTCCTTGTCGCTACCTCCCGTGCAATCGTTGGTTGCCGTATCAAGCGCACACGTCACGTGGTAATAACAGTTGTTGCCGCTGGCTTCGCCGCCGCTGTCGCAACCGGTTCTGGTCAATGAGGTCTGCCAGACATCCGCGTATGTATTGGACGCAACCAAATCACCGCAACCATTATCATCGGTGGCCGTACCAATCACATCGATATTATTGGTAGTCTTCTCGTGGGTAAGACCAATGGCGCTCCCGCCGTTCAAGGTCGGCGTCGAGGCGAAAGTCGGCCTTATATCGTTTGCCGAATAAGTTTTGTCTTCGCCCTGCCCGGCGCCGCCGCTCATCAAGCCGTGAGTATCGACAACGTAGGGATAATAATGCTTGGTACCGTGCGAAACCGGGTTGGCAAGATTAAAATTGCAGGTGATGGGATTGCCCGGAGTGGTAAGACTGGAACTGCATAATTCGGTTGCATCGCAATGCGGACTGGCTCCGTCGGTGAACGCCTGCGACGGACACACGTACAATTTCACCTGATCCTGGCTGCCGGAGCTATCGCCATCGCTGTATTGGCCGCTGGAAACCGTGACCGTTTGTTGCGCGCCCGGATTTTTTGCGCCATCGTTGGATGAACCGGTAAAACCCGGCGCGTGGTTAACTTTGAAAGGCGAACCCGAGGCGCCGCTTCCCTGATCCGCGGCCGAACATTTTTGGTCCCCGGCATTATCGTCGCAGACGTAGGCATACCAATCGTACGTTTCCAGCGTTTCACCGGAAGTAATCGTAAAGCTGACGGAAGTCGCCACGGCTTGCGTCTGTTTTGAAGTCGCGATTTTCCACGCCGCCGTATTGCAAGTCGGAGCGCCGCCGCTGGTACCTTTCGTTATCCCCGCTCCCTTACAAACCGCCAGCCAGTATTGGTCGCCATTAACATCGCTCCCCGTAGCGTAAATAGTTACATTGTCGCCCACATCGGTCGGCGTCGTATTATCGGAAGTCGGCGATTCGTAAGCAACACTGATCGTCGGAGCGGTATTTGCCACTGAAACCGTCGTTACCGGCGCCGCGAAATCCGCCTCGGTAAATATCGGCACCGGGAAAAGAGTCATGGCCAAGGCGAGAATTCCGGCCATCAATCGCGTCAAACGGATTTTGTTTTTTGTCATAATAATAAAAGGAAACTTATATCTGATCCAATATAAATAATGGACATTAATTATTTATTATACTATGCCGAAATTAATTCGCAATAAAGTTATCAACAGCCCAAACGATGAGCGGAAAACCGATCGCGAAGCGCTTCCGCTACTCGCACCAGTCGCCGCTATTTGACCAGGCATTTTCCACCGCCGTAATGGTATTGGAACCGGAGTACGATCCGCTGGGTTTGCCGGACGGTATGTTGATCCCCCACCAGATGCGGGCCGAAGCCGGGGTTTGGGTATAACCGCTTTTGCAACAATTTAGATCCACCGCGGCGTCGCTGGCCGACAGCACGGTACCCGCCGACCAGGCCGGCGCGCTCGTACCCAGCCCGTATTTTTGATAGCCCACTCCGATGCTGGCCCCGCTTTTCGTCAAATCCGTGCCGGAAACCGTGGCGTCCAGACTCACGTTGCCGCTGGCCACGACGTGGGTTTTTTCCAACAAAGGATCGGTGGTGTCGCCCACGTTCAAGTTAGGATAAGAAATCGCGTCGTATCCCGTCTCTAACGACATGGCCAGGAAGCTGTCCAGGGTTTTGGCGCCGGAATTACCGGTGGTAGCGCTAGGACCCGTTCCATCGCCCGGGATAAAGGTGGCAGTCCAGCTGTCGCCGTCCCAGGGCGAATCGGTATCCGTCGGATTGGCGTAATATTGGAAATGGATCGTGCACGAAAAACCGGCGGTTTTATCAACGCCATCGTGGGCGCAAGAATCGCTTCCGGTCTGCGTACAGGTTGCGTGAAAATAACATTTATTGGCATCGGCGCCCGCGTTCGTAACGCAAGCGGCGCCGGTATAAGATGTCAGCCAGGCATTGGCAAAAGTATTGGCCGCGTCCAGGTCGTCGCAAAGATTATCGTCGCTGGCGACGCCGGTAACCACTATATCGGTGGTACCGCCCTCGTTGGTAAGATCGATGGTGGACGATAAACCGTTGAATGTCGGCGTGCCCGAAACTATCGGTGCTACATCGTTCGCCGAATAAGTTTTGTCTTCGCCCTGACCGGCTCCGCCGCTCGCCAAACCATGACTGTCGGCAACATAGGGATAATAATGCTTGGTACCGTGCGCAAGGGGATTGGCAAGATTAAAATTACAGGTCATGGGACTGCCCGGAGTAGTAAGGCTGGAACTGCATAATTCGGTCACGTTGCAGTGCGGACTGGCCCCGTCGGTGAACGCCTGCGTCGGACACACGTACAATTTCACCTGATCCTGGCTGCCGGCGCTATCGCCGTCGCTGTATTGGCCGCTGGAAACCGTGACCGTTTGCTGCGCGCCCGGATTTTTATTGCCCGCGTTGGATGAAGCGGTAAAACCCGGCGCGTGGTTCACGCTAAACGGCGTTCCGTTATTTGTTGCCGTGCCGCTATTCGACATTGGCGAACATCCCGGGGATGTCGCGACCTTGTCGCAGGCAAACGCGTACCAATCGTATGACTCGCTGGTTTCTCCGGCCGTAATCTGGTAAGCGGCCGTCGCGACGGTATCAGAATCGGTAGCCGAAGATATCTCCCAGTCCCCGCCCGTACAGGTGGGCTCGGCGTTGCTGTTGGTAGTAATGGCGTCGCTTTTGCAAATGGCCAGATACCATTGATTGCCGTCGGTATCGGTAGCCTTAGCTTTAAAGGTCACGTAATCGCCGACGTCGGTTGGCGTGGTAGTGTAAGAAACGGGATCTTCGTGCGGTTCAAATCCGGTATTGAAGGTCGGAACCGCGTTACAGCTGCTTCCGGCGCCCGTAGCCCAATTGGTATTATTGTTATAGGTCGATTGCGAATAAGTCGCGCAAATCAAACTGCCGCTGGTATTGTTGGAATAATTCAAATCAACGTAAGAGATCGAAGCCGATGTTGGGTTAACGCTCCATTGGGACGTTGTCGATGAAGTTAACGTTATCAACTGGTTACTGGCACCGGTAACTGTCCATAAATGCGTAACCGTAGTAACCGATGACGCCGCGAACTGCAGGGTGCGGGCCGCGGTCGCGGTCGCGGTAAGGTTATAAAAACTGGTGTCGCCTGAAATTGCCTGGGTGGTTCCTCCGGCTTTGTTTAAAGTAACCGTGCTGCTGTTACCCGTAAAGGTTCCGCCATTGTTGGTCCAGTTGCCGCTGACCGTTAAACCGTTAGTACTCAAGATCGTCAAGGTCGCGCCGCTGTTGATGGTGATGTCGCGCGCCAATCCTCCGGCCGCGCCAATGGACGGCTGGTTGCCGCCGGAAGGAATGGTAATATCGGTCGTCGCCCCGGGAATTCCCCCGCACCAGTTGGAGGCGATGTTCCAATCGGTGCTGGTCGTACCCAGCCAGTTGCCGGCCGTGCATCCCGTGGCCACGGTCACATAACCGGTGGAAGACGCGAAGTAAGTATCGTTAATGTAGGTTTTGGCGGCCAGAGTGGAACCCCAGGTTCCGGAAGGCTCGCTGGCTCCGCCCAGGGTCAGCGCGTTGGCCGTGGAATTAGCGCCGGTCGCAAAATTAGCCAGCGCAGTATCGGTAATGGCCAGTCCCGCGGCGATTGTCGTTGCCCCGGCAAAGGTCTTGTTGCCCGAGCCGGATAAAGTCAGGTTTTGGTAGCTGTTGTTATGAACGTTTTGCGCGGTGCCGGTGTAATTCACGGTGTTGCCGCTGGCGCTGGCAGTCAAGCCGGTAATTCCTGAAGTACCGCCAATATTCAGATTGGCATTGGTATCTTGGGTCAACGCGCCGGCGCCATCCAGAGTAGTGGAAACCGTCAGCTTATTGGTGCTGGCCAGACTGTTGGTCAAAGACCCGGTAACCGACAAGTAAGGAATGATGTAGGTTTGGGAAGTCTGGGTGGTAGTGATCGATTTGGTGGAACCGGTAAAGGTCTGGGCCGCGGTACCCCAGGTGATATTACTCGCCGCGGAATTGACCGCCAGTGATCCGCCAAAGCTGACGATTTCGTTACCCGAATTGTTCCAGGTCGCCCCCGCGGCGATAGTCACGTCGCCGGTAAAAGTTTTGGTGCCGGTGGCCGAAGAGATCACCAAACTGCCGGTGGATCCCCCGCCTACGGTGGTGGTACCGGTCACCGTCAGGTCATAACCCGCGGCGGTGAAGGTAGTGCCGTCGGCGATGGTAAGCGCGCCGCCGATAGTAGTGGCGTAAGCGGTGGTAATGGTCGCCGAACCGCCGGTGGATACGTTGTAAAAAGTGGTACTGCCCGAACCGCCGATGGTTTTGGAAACACCGTTGAATGTTACGGTACTGGAATTGGCGGTTAAGGTTCCACCGTTGTTGGCCCAGTTACCGCTGACCGTTAAGCCGTTGGTGCTTAAGATCGTTAAGGTCGCGCCGCTGTTGATGGTGAGGTTGCGCGCCAATCCGTTGGCCGCGCCGATGGACGGCTGGTTGCCGCCGGAAGGAATGGTAACGTCGGTTGTCGCCCCGGGAATTGCCCCGCACCAGTTGGAAGCGATATTCCAATCGGTGCTGGTCGTACCCAGCCAGTTGCCGGCCGTGCAGCCCGTGGCCACGGTCACATAACCGGTGGAAGACGCGAAGTAGGTATCGTTGATGTAGGTTTTGGCGGCCAGAGTGGAACCCCAGGTCCCGGAAGGCTCGCTGACTCCGCCCAGGGTCAGCGCGTTGGCCGTGGAGTTGGCGCCGGTCGCAAAATTGGCCAGCGCGGTATCGGTAATGGCCAGCGTTCCGGCGATCGTGGTGGCACCGGCAAAGGTCTTGTTGCCCGAGCCGGATAAAGTGAGATTCTGGTAACTGTTATTGTGTACGTTTTGCGCGGTGCCGGAATAATTGACGGTGTTGCCACTGGCGCTGGCAGTCAGGGTAGTGATACCCGAGGTACCGCCGATGTACAAATTGGCATTGGTATCCTGGGTCAGGCCGCCGGTGCCCGATAGCGCGGTGCTCACGGTCAAGGGATAGATCCCAGTGCATTTATCGGTTACCGTGATCGTGGTCACCGTCATATTGGGAAGAGAAAGACTGGCCGCGGTGCAGGTCAGATTTTGCGCGTTGGTATCAAAGGTTTGCACGCCCGAACCGGCGGTGAAAGCACCGCTGGTGGTGATACCACCGCGGAAAGTAATCGCGCTGTTACCCGAATTGTTCCAGGTCGCGCCCGCGGCCACGGTTACCAAACCGGTAAAGATCTTGGTCCCGCTGACATTGTTGATCACCAAACTGCCGGTGGATCCCCCGCCTACGGTGGTGGTACCGGTAACGGTCAGGTCAAAACCCGCGGCCGTAAAGGTGGTGCCGTTACCGAGAGAAAGATTGCCGGTTACGGTCAAGCCCACTACCGTCGCCGTGGCCACCGTACCGCTCAAAGTCAGGTTGCCGCCGATGGCGGTGGTACCGGTTTGCAGAACATCGGTACCGCTGCCCGATAAGGTCAGGTTGTAATAAGTGTTACTGTGCACAGTCTGGGCCGCGGCAGTGTAATTCACGGTGTTGCCCGAGGCGCTGGCGGTCAGGGTGGTAATGCCCAACGTGCCGCCGATATTCAGATTGGCATTGGTATCCTGGGTCAGCGTGCCGCCTCCATCCAAAGTGGTAGAAACCGTCAGCGTATTGGTACTGGCTAAGCTGTTGGTCAGAGTTCCGGTAACCGACAGATAAGGAATGATATAGGTTTGAGAAGTTAAATTAGTGGTAATTGATTTGCTCGCGCCGGTAAAGGTCTGGGCCGCGGTACCCCAGGTGATATTGCTCGCCGCGGAATTGACCGCCAATGATCCGCCAAAGCTGACGATTTCATTGCCGGAATTGTTCCAGGTGGCGCCCGCGGCGATAGTCACATTGCCCGTAAAGGTCTTGGCGCCGGTGGCCGAAGAGATTACCAAACTGCCGGTGGATCCCCCGCCTACGGTGGTCGTTCCGGTCACCGTCAGGTCAAATCCCGCGGCGGTAAAGGTGGTGCCGTTACCGAGGGAAACATTGCCGGTTACGGTCAAGCCCACTACCGTCGCCGTGGCCACCGTACCGCTCAAAGTCAGGTTGCCGCCGATGGCGGTGGTACCGGTTTGCAGAACATCGGTACCGCTGCCCGATAAGGTCAGGTTGTAATAAGTGTTGCTGTGCACGGTCTGGGCCGCGGCGGTGTAATTCACGGTGTTGCCCGAGGCGCTGGCAGTCAGGGTGGTGATGCCCGACGTGCCGCCGATATTCAGATTGGCATTGGTATCCTGGGTCAATCCGCCGTTGCCATCCAAGGTTGTGGAAACGGTCAACGTATTGGTGCTGGCCAGACTGTTGGTCAAAGACCCGGTAACCGACAAGTAAGGAATGATGTAGGTTTGGGACGTCAGCGAAGTAGTGATCGATTTGCTCGCGCCGGTAAAGGTCTGGGCCGCGGTGCCCCAGGTAATATTGCTCGCCGCGGAATTGACGGCCAGTGATCCGCCAAAGCTGACGATTTCATTGGCCGAATTGTTCCAAGTCGCGCCCGCGGAAATGGTCACATTGCCAAATGTTTTGGTGCCGGTGGCCGAATTAATCACCAAGCTGCCGGTGGATCCGCCGCCCACAACGGTAGTACCGGTCACCGTCAAGTCATAGCCCGCGGCGGTAAAAGTGGTGCCGTTATTAATCCCAAGGGCACCGCTAATGGTTAAATTCGCCGCCGTCGCGGTGGCAACTGTGCCGCTCAAAATCAAGTCGCCGCCGACGGCCGTGGTGCCGGATTGCAAAACATCGGTGCCGCTGCCCGAGAGCGTCAGGTTGTAATAAGTGTTGCTGTGCACGGTCTGGGCCGCGGCGGTGTAGTCCACGGTGTTGCCCGAGGCGCTGGCAGTCAGGGTGGTGATGCCCGACGTGCCGCCGATATTCAGATTGGCATTGGCACCTTGGGTCAATCCACCGTTGCCATCCAAGGTTGTGGAAACCGTCAACTCATTGGTGCTGGCCAGACTGTTGGTCAAAGTTCCGGTAACCGACAGGTAAGGAATGATATAGGTTTGCGACGTCTGGGTAGTAGTGATCGATTTGCTCGCGCCGGTAAAGGTCTGGGCCGCGGTGCCCCAGGTGATATTGCTCGCTGCGGAATTGACGGCCAGCGATCCGCCAAAGCTGACTATTTCGTTAGCTGAGTTGTTCCAGGTCGCGCCCGCGGCGATAGTCACATCGCCGGTAAAGGTCTTGGCGCCGGTGGCATTGCTGATGACCAAACTGCCGGTGGATCCTCCGCCTACGGTAGTTGTTCCGGTCACCGTCAGGTCAAAACCCGCGGCGGTAAAGGTGGTGCCGTCGGCAATGGAAAGCGCGCCGCCGATGGTGGTGGCGTAAGCGGTGGTAATGGTCGCACTGCCGCTGGTGGATACGTTGTAAAAAGTGGTACTGCTGCTGCCGCCGATGGTTTTGGAAACGCCATTGAAAGTTACGGTACTGCTGTTCGCGGTAAAAGTACCGCCGTTGTTCACCCAGTTACCACTAACCGTTAAACCGTAAGTGCCGGATATCGTTAGCGAAGCGCCGCTGTTGATAGTGATGTTTCTGCAAAGACTGCCGGCCGCGCTGATGATCGGCTGAGTGCCGGCCGACGGAATGATAACATCGGTCGACGCGTCCGGTAAAGTATTGTTGCACCAGTTGGTCGGGGTAGCCCAAGCACTGGTTGACCCTTGCCAGGTTCCGGGCACGCAACCTCCGGCGGCAACGCTTACAATACCGTTGGTCGCGGCAAAATAAGTATCGTTTTTATAAGTAGCCGCAGAGCTCGTGGAACCAAAAGTACCGGGCGGTTGGAGAGCCGCAACAAAATATAATTGGTTTGACGTAGAAGTAGTGCCGGTTGCCAAGCTGGCTTGAGCACCGTTAAGCGTCAGGTTGGCCACAACCGAAAAAAGCTTGGAAAAAGTCTTGGTGCCGGAATTGGATAAAGTCAGATTATTAAAAGCCAAAGATCCGGAACCACTGATGTTTTGCGCTGTGCCGCTGAAATTAACCGTTCCGGAATTATGGGTAAAAGTACTGTTGTTGGCAAAGTCGCCGGTCACAGTCATGGTGCCGGAAGTTGAAACGAGCGTTCCCGCGCCGACCGTCAGCGCGCCCAACGCCACGGTCCCACTGCCCAAACTTAAACTGCCCGCGCCCACTTTGGTCAACCCATATCCGCCCCCGGTCATACCGCCGCCCAAAATTATATTTCCGGTTGTACCGATGACGCTGGCGCTGCCCAAAGTGACGGCGCCATTATAAGTAGTGTTTCCGCCGGAATTCATCAGCGCGCCGCCAGCAGATACGCCGGTACCGTTGAGAGTCAAGGCCTCGGAAGTACCCAGCAGGAAACCGCCCAGATCCAGGGCCGCGCCGGTGGCGGAAACCTGGACACCCCCGCCGACGGTTCCCAGCGGCGTGTAGGTGGCACCACCCGTAGCGCCCAGCTTAAGCGTGCCCGCGCTGATCGTGGTCAAACCGGTATAAGTATTGGAATTGGAAACAATCCAGGTGCCGTTGCTGACAGTGAGTGTGCCCGCGCCCGTACCCAGAATACTGCCCAGTGTTCCGCCGGCCGCGCCGCAAAGCGTCAGAGCAAAACCGGAACCGGCGATCGTGCTGGCGTTGCTGATGTTGATCGTACCCGAACCGCCGCAAATATTGACACCGCTGCTGCCCAGAGTGATCAAACCGGTGTAAGTAGCTGCCCCGCCGGAATTCATCAACGCGCCGCCGGCGGATACGCCGGTACCGTTGAGAGTCAGCGCTTCGGAAGTACCCAGCGTAAAACCGCCCAGATCCAGGGCCGCGCCGGTGACGGAAACCACGGTGCCCGCTCCCGTGGTTCCCAAAGGCGTATCACCGCCCAGCTTAAGCGTGCCCGCGCTGATCGTCGTCAGGCCGGTATAAGTATTGGAGTTGGAAAGGATCCAGGTGCCGTTGCTGGCATTGACGGTCAGGGTACCCGCGCCCGTGCCCAGAATACTGCCCAGTGTTCCGCCGGCCGCGCCGCAAAGCGTCAGAGCAAAACCGGAACCGGCGATCGTGCTGGCGTTGCTGATGTTGATCGTGCCCGAACCGCCACAAATACTGACGCCGGTGCTACCCAGAGTAATCAAGCCGCTGTAAGTAGTTCCCGCGCCGGAATTCATCAAGGCGCCGCCGTTGGATACGCCGGTGCCGTTGAGAGTCAGCGCTTCGGCGGTCACCAGCTGGTAACCGCCCAGATCCAAGGCCGCGCTGGTGGCGGCAACCACGGTGCCCGAGCCGGTGGTTCCCAAGGGTGAATACGATCCGGAGCCCACGCCGCCGAGCTTTAGCGTACCTACATTAATGGTAGTTAAACCAGTGTACGTACTGTTCCCGGAAACGGTCCAGGTACCGCCGCCATTTTTAGTAACGGTACCCGTGCTTGTGCCAATCACCCCGCCTTCCGCCCCATTACCGGCCCCGTCGAGCACCAGGGCATAAGTACTGCCGCTCACCGCGCCGCTCAACGTCATTGTTCCGGAGCCTTCAGCGTCAAGAGTGACCCCGGTTCCCGTGAGCGTGATCGCGCGGCTGGAGGAGTGCCCCGATCCGACATATCGCAAAGTTGTGCCGGCCGCCATCGAAATCTCCGGCGTTCCGCCGCCGGTGCCCAAGGAACTGTTGGACCCGGAATTGGCCAAAGTATTGGCAATGATAGTTCCGGCACTGATCGTTACGGCTCCCGTATAAGTATTGTTCGCCGAAAGATACATCTGGCCGGCGCCGGCTTTGGTAATCCCAAGACCGGAACCGCTAACCGCCCCGGAAAGGGTTAAATCGGTATTGGCCGCGCTCCCGTCGTCAGCCACCGTAAAAGTCCGCGTCGAGCCTAAGGCGATCGACGGAACAACAACCGCGCCGTCGGTACCGGTACCAGCACTTGTCACGGTGACATTTCCTCCCAGAGCTATTGAGCCCGAACCCGTAATGTCGGAGCCGGTGGTAGCGCCGCAATACAAGGCCAAACTGGTGGGCTTGGTGGTTCCTCCCAAAGCATACGAAACGTCGAGAATCGACCCGGCATTGACCGTTAATGCTCCGTTAACGATAGGAGTGGCCGTAGCCAAGGCCGCCACGGCACCGCCGCTGTTGCTGATCGTTAAATTACGATAAGAAAATGTTTGGATCGTCTGGTTGACCGTCCCGTGATATTCCACGGTTGAGGCGGCAACTTGCGTCATGGTGCCCGTGGATAAAGTGAACAGCGCGCCGCCCAAGGTCAAAGTCCCGGTACTGCTAAAAATAATGGAAGCGCTGCCGGTACTGCCGCTTTGGGTAACATCGCCGGTAATTGTCGCATGTCCGGTGGAAATCGTAACCTGTTGTGTGGTGCCGGCGGCGCCGCCGTTGGTGAAAGCCAGGGTCCCGGCGGTTAAAATACCGGTAGCAACGGCCATTGTGTTTGAGTAACCGGTATTAGCCTTGGGAATGGTAATCGTGCCGGACACGGCCAGTGTATACAAGGAAGCGTTGATGGTTACCGTATTGTTGGCGGAGGTACCGCTTCCAAAAGTTAACGTTGCGCAAGCCGCGTTCGCGTTTACCACAACCGCGTGGCCCAATTCAACGATCGCGGTATCGCCCGCGATGGGGTGAGCGCTGGTCGACGAACCGCCCGAACTCAAAGACCAAGTAACGCCATCGGCATCCCAGTTGGTGCTGGAAACCGAATAATAAACCGCATCGGATGCGATCTGCCATTGCCGCAGTTCGGAAAAATCTCCGATCCGCAACGGCCCAAGCAGGAAAATATAAGGGCTGATCTCCGGCGCCTTAAAAGTGTAGCCAAAATTATAGACCTGGCCGGTTTTCAGATCCGCGTCCCAGGATATTTTCTTCAGGTTGCCGTCAATCTCGACCGTCGTTGAGGCATTATCGTTACCGGACGGCGCATTGATCTCAAAATCCACCGGCACGTAATCGATTATTTTACCGGCATAATCCTTATTGGCTACGACCCTGAGCCGCATTTGATATTCGGCGGTCGGATTAATGCGCGTCGGCCCGGTTCTCGATACGTCAAAATCAACGCTATCCTTAACCTCGAAAGAATCGGTGATTTCTTGCGTGCTTTCCGGGGTAGTGGCAATAACGTCGATCTTATAAGTCCCGGCCGCCGCAGTGGCAAAGGAGGCGGTATAATCGGGTTTGTTGGTTATGTTGCCTATTTCGCAATCATCGCTGAAGGCCACCTCCGGATAGGTGGTATTTCCGCCCGGGTCGGTTATCGATAAAACAACCTGGGCATCGCAAACCGTATGGCCGTATTTATTCAAAACGCCAAGAGCGATTTGAGCGGTATCGCCAATTTTATAAATGGATTTATCGCTGTTTACCGTCAATACGCCCCATTCGAATTCCTGCTCCTCTTCCGTCGCTTGGTCGCCCTCTTTAACCGAAATTTTTATCTTGTACCGGCCGGGGCGGAATTGGCGCGCGTCTAAATTATCGATTTTTACCGTCTGGCCGTCGATCGTTATCCCGTTGCCGGTTTCTTCCTCGCGCGGATTTATCAGCTTGGCGGTTACTTCTTTTTTTTCGCCTTTTGCCCAGGAAAAAATCTTTTGGAAAAAATTCTTCTTATCTTCGAGGCTGGCGAACACAAAAGTGGGATTTTCGTTATTTTTGAAGAATCGATCCAATATCTTTTGCCTCTTTTCATCAATTACTTCCTCTTTGGTCGGAAGCGGTTCGTAAGTTGCTTCCAGCCACAGCGCGTCAAGATAAACCGTCCCCTGCGCGCCAATTTGCGGTTTGAAACTGAAGCGCGCTTTGGCAGCCGCCAGGTCGCCGGAGTTTTCCGGCAGCGGCAAGGAAAACAGGAAAAAACCGCCGTTGGCGGCGTTGGAAATTCCCTCGCCAACCGGAATGGAACCTAAAGATATCCACGATGCGCCCTCCTTACCCGACAGATAATCAACTTCGATCTGGCCATTGCCGCCCTCGTTTTTTCCGGCCATTGCCGCCAGCGAGGCGCGCAACTGCAAATTGGTAATGGTTTTATCCGCGACATCCCGAATGCCATCAAAAACAGTGAACGTGACCGCTTTGGACTGCCCGGCGGTGCCATCTTTATCGAACTGAAGGGTGGCCGAATTGTCCTGGTTAAAATCGGACGTTGCGGAAATTTCCGAAAGATCCCGCTTGAAAGCCGCTTCCGAATTCTGCCAGCCCAAAGATTTGTTTACCGGCTCATTATCCAACGCCGTCGGAAAAAACCTCAATTCCCCGGCCAAGGGCACCGGCAGGGGATTTTTGGGGATTAAATTTTCCACCGGTATCTTTTCGTCTACTACCGGGTACTTAAGCAGAATATCCGTTAATTTAGGTCCGATAAAGGCTTGACAAACCGCTTCCAGCCAAACCGAGTCTAGATAAATCGCCACCTGTTCGTTTTCCCGCGATTGATAGCTGAAACGTATTTTGGCTTTTTCAAGATCACTTAAACTCTCCGGCAGAGGCATTGAGAACAGGAAAAAACCGCCGTTGGCGGCGTTGGAAATCTCCTTGTCGGCCGGAATCTCCCCCAGCGATATCCAGGAATCGCTATTGCCGGTACCCGGATTCATTTCAACCTGGATTTGCGCACCGCTGTTGTTGACCGGAGCCAAAACCGCCAGCGAGGCGCGCAACTGAAGATTGGTGATCACTTGACTGCCGGATAATCCGAATTTGGTAAAAGTGATCGTCTTGAGCTTCCCGGAATCACCGGCCCCGATCTTTAAATAAGCGGAATTGTTTTCGTTAAAATCCCCGGGGGTCGCGTTATCCGCCAGATCATGATTGAAAGCCGCGCCAAAGTTCTCCCATTCTCCGGCGCCGGTCGCCGGGTTATCGTCGATGGCGGAGGGCAAAATTATGACCTCCTGGTCTTCATTTTTTGACAAATTAAGAAGAGGCGCTTCCTTGCTTTTTTGCGCTCCATTTCCTGGCGCGTCCGGTTCCGAAGCCGGAGCTTCCAAAGATTTTTCCGTCGCGGGCTGTTGAGCCGGAGAATCGGAAATTTTCGGACTGGACGCATCATCCGAGGGCACGTTTACCGCCGGAGTTGTTTCCGGCACCGCATCCGAAGTTTTTTCCGGAACCGTTGGGGCCGGCGGTTGTTCGCTTCCGGCATCTTCGGCCGGCGGAACGGTATCCGTCTCCGGAGTTGTTTTCGTTGGAGTTGCTTCTGCCGGCGTTGTGCCTTGGTCTTTCGGCTGCGCGTCGGGCTCGGGATTTTCCGTAGTTGCCCCGGCCACCGCGGCCGGCAAACCGGCGGCTTCCGGCAAAACGACATCTTGAGCCGGAGCCGGATCGCTTTTAACTTCCCCGCTAACCGCTTGCCCCGCTGAAACCGGATTTTCCGTGACAGCCTCGTTGCCAGACGGCGTAATATCTTCGGCCAGAGTGATAAGGTTTTGTCCGCCTACAACCCAAAAAAGCAACAAAAAAAACGCTGCTGTTAATCCCGCTTTAACGATCTTTAAATGCCGCCGAACCATTCTTTTTTTTGGGCTTTTTTGTTCCTATTACAACAAACTCGACCTTCTTAGGCCTATGCGTTTATTATACTAGAAAAAAGCGCTTGATGAAACCATCAAACTGTGGATAATCCAAGCCTAAAATTACCTTTTTTTAAAAGGATTTTTCTCGGCCCGCCACTCCCCAAAAAACGCGCCACCCGGTATGAATAATTCGCGGCGGCTTGAAGGCAAGACGAGTTTCCGACGAACGCAAAAAAACCGGCCCCAGCCGGCTTCAGTTACTCCCCCGCCCCGCGTTCACCTAAGATTTTAGGCAAAACCGCTTGAAGTTCCGGCCCGGAAAATAACATCGATCGAGAAAGCTAAATATTACCGTTATCGCCGCGATACATCCCACTCCAAAACCAGCCGATCCCTATCTGCCCGGCGGCGGATATCGCCCGCTTTGTTTTTTTCTAAGGAATCAAGCTTTTGTCCTCCGTCTTTCTGCCCTCAAGGCAGAAAAAACTTGCGTAGATTTTGGGTATTTGGTGGGCGCGGAAGGAATAAGAACCTGCTACGCAAAACCTTGATTTTCGCTATCGCTCAAATACGGACCTTCGGCCTCCGTCTTTCGTTCTTCAAGAACGGAAATAAATTTACCTACAGATTATTAGTTTTTTTGGTGGGCGCGGAAGGAATCGGACCTTCGGCCTCCGTCTTATCAGGACGGCGTTATGCCACTTAACTACGCGCCCACCAAAAAACTATTAAATTGTAAAATTATTTCATCAGGACGGCGTTATGCCACTTAGCTACGCTACACGCTCAAAAACTGCACATTCAGATTTTACACTATTCGGTCGATTTTGCAACCTCTCCGGCCGTTATTTTTCCAGGACAAACATCCGCTTTTCCACCGGGTGGATATTGGCCGATACGCGTAAGCCATAAACCAGCTTAAAACCCAACATTCGGAATATTTCCTCCCATTGTTTTTGGTTTTTAAAATTGATCCGCTCTTTCCCTCCATGATGCTCGAATAAAAAACCATAGGTCGATCCATGGATCTTACAGATTATTTTGGCCAGAATACCTTTATAAAGATCCTCAAAAACGATCACTTTCCCGCCAGCCTTAACTACCCTTTTGGCTTCTTTCAATAAACGGACCGGCTCGTCGGCGTGGTGCAAAACATAACTGATCAGAACGGCGTCAAAAGACCCGTCATCAAAAGGAAGGGTCTTGCCGTCAATTAGCTTCAATTCCATCTCAACAGCCAGATTATCGACGATATCGACGCCAATAAGATCCAGATCGAATTTCTCCTTAAACTCCCGGGATACGATTCCGGAACCGCAGCCAAGATCAAGAAATTTGGATTTGGGTTTTATAAACCCGGAGCAATCCTCGGCCATTTTTTTGGCTGTCTTTTTTTTAAACGAAGCGACAAACTTGTAATAGATCATTTTTTCTTATGGGTCTTTGGGGCCGGTTTCCCGGCTTTTTTTCCGATTGCCGGTTTCTTGGCGGGTTTCTTTTTCGGTTTAGCTTTCTTTTCCTTGGCTTTGGAGAAAAATCCGGTAACCAGGTCCGGTGAAATTTTTTTGAACGCGGCGGGCGTAAGCCGAACCGACCACTCGTACTTCCCGGCCGAAAGAATGATCTTTGGCTGGGCCAGCAATCCTTTGTCCGCCAAGACTTTCACTTTCCAAACAACGCCGAAAGGCGGAATGGCCCCCGCGTCGATACCTTTGAATTTTTCCTTGATCGCTATTTCGGACACGAAATCGATCTTTTTCGCTTTCAGTGTTTTTTTGATCTTTTCGATATCAAGGTTTTTATCGGCCCCGACAATAACGATCACCGGTTCATTTTCCACCTTCATCACCAACACCTTTCCTACGGCCGACGGTTTGATCTTTAAAGTAGCGGCCTTGTCGTAAGCCGTATAAACCTTTTTATGCCTAACCAATTCGAATTTAGCGTCAGACTGCCTTAAAAAATCATCCACCTTTTTGGGGATCGGACCGGGATTATTATTCATACGTTTTATCTGTTAGGTCTATTGTATCAAATGAAAACTGCGGCCGCAAAAAAATGGGGTTTGTTCCCCATTAATTAAAGATGCGCCACAGCCAGTTCCGGCGGTTGATCCGCTCCTCCCTTAGCTCAAAGATCCACGCATCGATGGCCAAGCCATCAAGTTCATGATCGATCATCGCGTGCTGAAGACGCTTCTTTATGCCTTCGTCCGCTTCGCCAAGGTCGGACAGACTAACCAAGGTCGCGCCATGGAATTGCCGATAGCGGCGGTATATTTGCGCGGCCTTGCTGCAAGCGCCGTTAACTCCCATGAAAATCGGTATCCGGTAAAATTCCCGGGTAAATTGCTCGCCTGGTTTTTTTGCGTCGTTGACATAACCCGGCTTCCCGGAAAAAACGGTTTCCACGGGAATCATTCTTTCCCCGTTTTTCTTGTGATAAAGCGACAGAACGTACCGTGCTATCAGATAGTTACCGAAAATACTGTGAAGCATGGCCAGGAAAGCGAGAAAAACCACAAACCTTACCAAAACCACGAATACTTCAATAATATACTGTCCCACTATAATCACCGCGTTAATTTAATCATAAAAAATACCTTTTGTCAACCATCAACGCAAAAAGAAAAGCGCCTTGATAAATCGGCGCCTGGCTTAAAAACCCGAAAGAATGAGCTATGAATAGGAAAAAAATATAATGATGGAGAATGGACCAAGAACAATTATGGATAATCGTTTGCGCAACCGGGTTTGAAGTTGCACGTTCCTGGCAGGTATCCCTCGATCAGCGGTGCGAAAACCCTGGTGGCGCGAGCAAGCCCGCCCGGGTTACACTATAGAGAAGGCCATTTCTGGCGGACTCCGTCAATCTCCATCAGGCCGCTTAGGAGCCTCTGGCTAGTTTAATTCCGCGTTGCGCGAAATATTACCATCGGTCATTAGCACGTAGCTTCGGTCATCTGCACATACCAGCGGTCCCAATCTCAGTATAGAAAAGATATCCCGCCTGTCAAGTAGCGTCGCCGGAAAGATCCATGACCAAAAAAAAGAACAGGTTAACCTGTTCGCTTTTTGTGTTCGAAATACTTAATAAGCGCCTGAACACCATAGGCAATGGCCAAATTGCCATACATGGCCGATTGCTTTTCTCCGCCTGTTTTGGCCTTATTGTAATATATCTCGCTTTGCTCGGCGAAGTACCGCGCTTCTTCGAAGCTACATTCAAAAACTTTGAAAATCATCAGAAGAGCTTGAATACCTTGGCTACCCGATTCCCGGGCGGTCAACGCGAGCGAGTCCGAAAATTTTTTTTCACCGGCTTCTTCCTGAGCCACTTCAAGCCCGTGCCGGGACATTTTAAGGAAATACTCCAAGTCTTGCTCTTTCCACATTTAAATCGCCTCTTGTGATTATAATAAACTATAAGTATTTATTTGTCAATATTAATTTAGATAAAAAGCTGTTTATCCGATCAAAAAACTTGCCAAAAATGGAATAAGGTGTTAGGAAATTCCTTGACCGGTATGAATGAGAATGACGTAATAACGATAGTCGCCCGCCTGATCGACAAAGCGGAAAGCTCCTGGAACGAAGAAACGGAGGAAAGCCGGGAAACGGCCATCGATTTAATGGTGGAGGCCGGCGATCTGCTTTTCGACAAAAAAAACGAAGTGGCGGTAAATTCAAACACCGAATCGCTGTTCGCGCGATATAACAACCTGGCCGAAAAACTGGCCGGATAAAGGACGGAACAACCGCCCTTTTTTGTTAAACAAATCGCTCTTGATTTCGCGGCAAAAAACCGCGGATTATTCAGACAAAAACAATTGGGGTTTTTGACTAAAGAAATTTGCCTGATTTTTGTTCAACAAAAAAATGAGGTTTGATCCTCATTTAACGGCCTCACCGAACGTTTCGCTCATTACCCTCACCCGGATCGGATTTTTTCCGTCTGGCGGGAAATAATAACCGATGACGTCGAATATCAACCGGCAATGGCAATCCTTTCCAACCGTGCGCTCATCCCCGATCGCGTCCACCTTAAACTTTCTTCCTTTTTCGAGACTCAACCTTCTTTCGCTTCTTTGCACGAGACTTGAAGTCAGCTCCGCTTCGCAATTCTTGCGCAGCGTATAGGTATGGCCGATTATTATTTTTTTACCGATGATCCTGCCTCCTTGGCTTATCTTAGGATAAACATATTTTTCAAAAAGTCAATGATTTAAAAAAAACAAGGTTAAAACCTCATAATACGATTTAAAAACAAAAAAACGCCCGGAACACGGGTGTTTTTTTGAAAGCCACAAAGGATTACTTGAAGTCGTCCCGAACTACTATATTGACCAATCTTTAAAGACGGATTGATCAGCGTCTTATTGTCAAGAAGAGAATTCTCACTCCTCAACTATAGCCGACACTCAAAAAATAAATTAATTGATCCACGAGCAGGTTCCCCTACCCGTGCCTTGTTACGACTTCGCCCCTCTTACTGAATCCAGCTTAGCTCCCCTCGCGGGGCACTTCGGCTGTCCCCAGCTCGCTTGGCGTGACGGGCGGTGAGTACAAGGCTCAGGAACATATTCAACGTGACGTAGCTGATTCACGTTTACTAGCGATTCCGGCTTCATGAGGTCGAGTTGCAGACCTCAATCCGAACTGGGGCCGTTTTTGATGGGATTTGCTCCACCTCTCGATATTGCAACCCATTGTAACGGCCATTG
>CAINCQ010000001.1 GCA_903847095.1 uncultured bacterium | reverse complement strand
GCCGCCTCCCAAGATTATCAAGCCCGATATCATCAACCAAAAAGACCTCTTTTTAAAAAAAGGTTTTTTGCGTTTGGCGCGATAAGGTTTTTTATATCTTTTGCGAACCATGAATCTCAATTTTTGTTTTGACGGTCTCTTCCAACTTTCTAAAGGCCCCTCCTGGCTCTCCTGATTTTTTCAAAAACGTAAATGGGCCAGTAAAGCAAAGAAAGCGGATGGTCCTGGGTCAGAACATATTCGGTTTTTTGACCGCCAAATCCCATTTTAAAAAGGGTCGGCCCGGCCCAAGGATGGGCAGGATTGGTTTTCGGATCGGTATAACCCCAGAAATCATAAGACCCGCAACCCCTGCTTTTTGCCTCTTTGATCGCTTCCCACTGCAACAAGTAAGGAATGGAAAATTTTGTGTATTTAGCGACCGAAGCGGCTTGATGGTAATAAGCGGAACCTTGCCAGAAAATCACCAGCGCCGCAGCCGCGATCTCCTCTTTGTGTTTCCCGAAAAACCAGAGCGCCTGACCGTCGCCCGCGAATATCTCGAACTCTTTTTTGGTGAATCGCCGGCTGAACGGGGAAAATTTCTGCCTGAGCGCTACCTCCTGGCTCAATTTCTCGAACACATCGGCATCTTCCAGCCGCGCGCTTTTAATAATGGAAATATCGGGATTTTTTTGCGCTTGCCGGATAAGATACCTGGTGGTCTTGCGCATTCCTTTTAGAAGTTCTTCTTCCGACGGGCGGATATCGAGTTTCCAGGTCGCTTCGTAGGCATTGGCATGCATCGGCGACATTCTGAAACCCAGGTTTTTTAACAATTCCTGATTCTCGGAGTTACGCTCCCATAATGGGTTCAACCGGATGAATTGCGCTCTTTCCTTTTTCGCTATTCCGGCCAGCTCTTTCGATATTGATTCCAAAGACCGGCGCTTGGCATCAACGCTTGAATCCAAAACATTAGGCCCGTGCTGAATCAAAAAAAAAGTGCCTCTCCTTGCTTTGATTTTAACGACTAAAGCAATTGCTTGCAACTGTGAATTACTTTCAACCCCCAACCGCCAGATCTTGGATCCGCGAGCTTCCTGAAACTCGCCCCAACTCCAGGAGTTTAAAAAACTTTTTTCACTGCATTGCTTTAAAAAGCCTTCCCATTCCGCCTTTTCAGTTATTTTTTTTATCATAGAGCTTTATGAAGTCCGACAGGGTTTTTGCGTCCTTGTTGGTTATATTGATATGAGTCGGCAAGTTGAAAGTCTCGCGCGCCAATCTTTCGGCGTTTGGGCAGCTCCCCACAACATATTCCAATTTGTCCAATTGCGTGTCATTTGGCACCACCGGCGAAGTATACCAGTCCCCGATCAGCAGATTGCGGCGCCAAGCCTCGTCGATGATCTCCCGCGCATCCTTGTCGCGCACCGTAAACCGTAAATAAGCCGACCGGCTTCCTTCACCCGCCTTGGGCGGCATCGACAATGTGGTGTCGGCCAGGTCGCAGTAATAGAAAGCGGCCAGTTCCTGGCGATGCGCGTTAAACCTTTCCAGTTTTTCCAGTTGCTTTAAGCAAAGCAAAGCTAAAGCGTTTGGCAGGCGCTTGGGAAAATAATCGGGTTTCTTCCCCCTTTTTTCTTTCCAATGGATGGCCTTGGACAGGATTCTGGTCTGCTGGAAAAAAACAAGCAGATACTTCCCGAAAACGGAATAGGTCGGAAGAATAACCCAGTTCATCAAAACCGGATGGAGCAACTGCTGCTCGATCCACATCCGACCGGGATAGCCGGATTCTTTTTGGAAAGTGGCGATCTTTTCAGCCAGTTCCTTGTCTTTGGTCACGGCCATTCCGCCGTAAACGCAAGAAATGATCTTGTCGCGGGAAAAAGAAAAGAACGAAACATCCCCGAAAGTCCCGACCTTTTTTCCCTTATACGCGGCTCCCAGCGAATGGGCGCAATCCTCGATTAAAATTAGTTTTTTTTCCCGGCAGATCGCCAAAAGCTCATCCAGGTCGCTTGGCTGGCCAAAGGTATGTTGAACCATCACCGCGCGGGACTTTGGCGTTATTTTTTTCCTTAAATCTTCAACGTCTATGTTGTAGTTATTATTACAATCGACATAAACCGGCTTTAACCCCGCCCAGATAACCGGATTGACCGCCGCGTTGCAGGTGAACGCCTGTAAAAGCACTTCGGAACCGATTTCCAGCTCCAGGGCGTTGAGCACCGCCATCAAGGCCGAACGCCCGCTGTTAAACGAAAAAGCGTGCTTCACGCCCGTCTTCTCTTTGAAAACCGTTTCCAGCTCTCCGGCGGCCTTGCCCTCAACCCAAATATCGGACTCAAAAAGCAGTTTCCAGGCCAGCCGAATATCGTCTTTCTCGGTATTGGGCGATAATGAGATCGAGATCGGTCTAAATGGGTTTATCATAAAGTTGCGCATTAATATACCTGTTATCCATATACCTTGACAAATAGGAATAATTATTATATTATAAAAAAAAGGAGGTATGGAAACTGTTTTATCCGAAAATTAGTACCGGTGCTTCTGTTTGGTTGATTCTGGCTCTATATGTAACGATAAGCATGCTCGAGGTGCAAATGTTTTATCCGCCAAACGACATATTTATGCCGGGGATCGTTATTGGCGCGATTGTCTATGGTATTGTCGCTCTAGCTGCAGTATCACTAGGTTTTACTCTTTGGCTATTCCTACCGGCGATCATTTTGTTAGCCCTGGGTTTTTTCATAATCTACCCGTCATATAAAGCATATGAAGCAGACAAACGAACAGAATCAAAATGATTCTGTTTTATTTATCCAATAATTCATTGTAATACGCCCGAATATTCTTCTCAACCATTGACTTATTTGTTATTTATATTATAATTTAGATGGTGATCGAGTTGACATTGTATAAATATTTTACGCTGGCCTGTTTTGGCTTGTTCGGCCTTGTTATTGGAATCGCGGTCACGGCTACCGTAATCCTAAACGCCGGCCTAAACGGAATAACGCCAACCCTGGGTTGCGTTGCCGGATCAATGGCGGTATTCATTTACCTGGCATCGTTTGAAATATTCCAGATGAACGAACAGATTAAAGACCTGAAAGAAACTGTCGCCAAAATGCAAAGGAGCAAAAAATAGCTCCTTTTTATTTTTCAACATTCAAAAACCCTTGCCTTTATTATCAAAAACATTAGAATCGGTTAAAGCTTTCCGCTCGTTAAAAAGGAGGTTATTTGATGGAAATCTCTCAAGAGTCCGGCATAATGGGATTAAAAAGCGGCCTATGGGCGCTGGTTATGGCAATTTTAGTAATTGTATTTTCGCCAATCAAGCAAACCCCAACCCAAACCATCGCGATATTTTTGATGTACCTCTGCCCATTCTGGATGCTCGCGTATATGCTGCTCCTTAAAGGAAAAGAGATTGGACGCACCGGTTACGTCAACTTCAGTCTAGTTGCAATAGTTCTTTGCGTCATATCCGGGTATTACATGGTAGAATTTTTTGGCGTAGCCGGCTATATTGCAACTATCACTAGCATTGGCGGGCTAGCCCTCCTTAGCTGGAACCGCTCCGTCTGGAAAGAATTGAAGAACGCCATCAACAGAGGCTAAATCTCTGTTTTTTGCCCGTCTTATTGACAAAATTTTTGTTTCTGTTATCATGTGGCCAGCCCTTTCAGGAGGCAAATTGTGCAAAGAAATGCAAGAAGTGACCGAAATTTTACCCAAGCAGCGTTTTGGTTTGTGATCAGCGCAGCCGCTATTATTGCCGCGGTCCTGCCCTCGATCGTCAAGATGAGCGTGCAAATGGAAAGAATCTACATATCAGCGCCAGCGCTAATAAGCATTTTGATACTGGCTTATCTTGCGCGAGAGCAAATGAAATTCCCCCTCTCAGAGCAGCATGCCGGAGCATTTCCCCAACAGATGTCTTGGGAAAAATAATTTCAACAGAGGCCAAACCTCTGTTTTTTGTTGAAACGAACGCCTGCCATTATTCAACGGATCATTCGCAGCAGGGAAAATGACCTCGTCTTAAAACAATAGCGAAAGATTCATATTCCTCATAGCCGATGACCGGCAAACTTCAGAAAACCTAACTGAGGAAAAAATACCGCGAACTAAAAAGAGGCATCTCAAGAAGCCTCTTTTCGCTGATTAAAATGTTGACAAAATAATAGTTTTATGCTATAATTTAAAAAGGATGTGAAGGACATGACTATTTCGGCCGGTTGGACGACGATAATTCTATGGGGAGCATTTTTCGCGCTTGGCTATGCGGCCAAGCAAGTAAAACCGGAATATTCCCACTGGAACGGACTAAATATCATCGCCTTCATCGTGGCGGTGATATTCATCTGCGTAGCGGCCTACGCTATGGGAATGACCATTATGAACAAGGTCTTGATTGTCTTCTGGGTCATATTCGCAATCGCGTATGAGATTATTTATCTCATTAAACCCGAACATACCCAACTGAATGCCGGAGCGGCTATTCTCGCTTTCATCGTAGCAATAATAGCCACTACCCTGGTCGCTCACGCGACCGGAACAACGATCAAAGACCTAGAGCAGACTTAATACGAGTCTGCTTTTAATTTTTTAGCGCTTCAATCAGCGCTTGCGGCAAACGGCCTTCCAAAAGCAAGGTCCCGTTTAAGCCCAAGCTATCTTTGATTTTCTTTTTTATCATAGCCGGCTTTTCCAGAAAAAGAATACTCTCTTTTTTCAAACCGCCAAATTCCGCGCCTTTTCTGATGTCGGAATAGTAATCCTTGGTAGTGATTACCGCCAAGTCACAAACACCGGCGATCTTTTGCCCCACGTGATAATGGACATCCTTTGACGACCGCCCTAATTCGATCAAACACGGCATCACGATCGCTTTCTTGCCCGGCCACAATTTCAAATACTCCAGATGAGCAAGCACTCCGTCGGGATTGGCGGAATAGGTCGAACTAAAAACACTGATCCCGTCCGGATTTTTCCCGATCACAATATTAAAAGGAGAAAAATCGGTCTTATTGAGAATGCCGGCAATTTCTCTGAGACCCATTCCGCTCGCCAAAGCGCCAGCCATAACCAACAATATCGGCTCAACGTTGTATAACCCCCTGGCATTGGTATCCAAAACCACCATTTCACCTTTATAACTTACCTTAAATGATAATTGGTAAGCATTGACTTTCACCTCACTGGCGGCAAGGTCTTTTCCCGCCAGGACGATTGTTTTTGCCTTGATCCTATTTTTTTGGCTTTCGTAGCTTTGTTGAACAAGTTCGCTGTTCCAATTTAAAATGGCCGTACCCTCTTTGGGCAAAGCTTCGAGAATTTCATACTTAGCCTCGATTATCTTTTGCTGGCTCCCGAATACCGCCATGTGTTGCTGGTTGATCCCCGAAAGAATGCCGATTTGGGGCCGGACTGCATTAGCCACCAGCCTTATCTTTCCCTTATGAACGGCTCCGATCTCGCAGATAAAGAATTCGTGGTAGGGTTTTAATTCCTCGATCAAGGCAAGGGACACGCCAACTTCGGTATTCTGATTGGCGGTCGTTTTCAAAACCTTATGTTTTTGCGAAAGGATGCACGCCAGCAATTCCTTGGTAATGCTTTTTCCGTAACTCCCGGCGATGCCGATAACCGTCAGGTCGGGACGAGACTGCCTGATCTTTTTCGCTTTTGCCAAAATCTTATTTTTTTCCAGAATAGTTAGCGGCTGGAAAAGGATAACCACCAAACCAACGAAAAATGGCGTCGCCATATCGAAAAACAACAACACAAAAGCCGCGCAAGCAATATCAAAAAAACCCATTTCTCCAAGAATCGAATTATAGAGGAATAAAACCAACGTAAAAGCCATTAAATGGGTAATTCCGATGAAGATCACGGTCTTCTTGGTCAGCACCGGCGCAATGATCGATTTTTTGAAGAAAACAACAAGGGTCCACGCGGTCTCGGCGACAAAAATAAACAAAACAGAAAAAGAAAAGAAATATATCGCGTAAGAATAATCAGGAGATAAAAAAAAGGAAAAACCCGACGAAAAAAAATAAGCTCCCATGCCGGAAAACCTGATGAATGCATATACCGACGACGCCGCGATTAAAAGAATCGTCTTGACGAAAAAAATCGGATTCAAGAAGATTCTTTTACCCTTGGCCGTGGAAAAATGATCCAAAAACCGGCCCCAATGGTATTCTTTCAACTGCCAAAGATAGAGCCAGAACAAAATCGCCTTATTCTCCCTTATCAGCCAAAAACCGTAAAGCATGATATAGAGCGGACCAAGGTATTGCATCGGGTAATCAAGATATGCGATCATTTTGTTTTAATGAAGTCCATTATCGTTTCAGCGATTTTTACCGGCGCTTGGCGATGGGAATTATGGCCGACATTTTCAATGATTTCAATACGGGATCCATTGATCAGGTGCTGCAAGACATAAGCGTCTTCAACGGGAGTGCTTTTGTCGCGCTCGCCCCAGACTATCAGAACCGGTATTTTTATCAGTCCCGCGTATTTCTGCAAGTCTTCTTTTATAATGTTGTCAAAGGTTTTTTTCATTATCGGAGAGGCCTTGTGGTAATCCTGGACACCGGCAATTTTGTAAATTATTTTTTGCGCCAAAGGAATGATGCCTCCGGCAAGAGGAAGTTTTATGAATAATTTTTTAGCCAAAGCCATTTTTTTCGCGCAAGACTGGCGCCAATCAAGCCGCTCCTTACGGATAACCGCCGCGTCGCATAAAACCAGCATTCTGACGGATCGGGAATTGCGCGCGGAAAAAGCCAGCGCCAGCCCTCCGCCAAGCGAATGACCAACCAGAAAAAAACTCTTCAGATTCAGCTCCTCGACCAACCGGCCTAAAAATTTCAGATATTGTTCAATATTCCAGGGCTCTTTTGGTTCCCCGCTTTTGCCAAAACCAGGCAAATCGGGACAAATTACTTGAAATCCCTTTTCTGCTATTAATGACGATACTTTTACCCAAGAAGCGGAACCGCCGCCCCATCCGTGCAAAATTAAAACCGGCGCTCCCGCCCCGTAAATTTTATAAGCTACCGGTATGCCTCCGATTTCTATCTGTTTTTCCTCCATAGTTCAGAATTCTTATTTTTAAGTATAATACAAATCATCGCTTTTTTAACTATTGACATTTCTAATAAAATTAGTTATTATCTTTAATGATAGCGGCGCGTCACATCTTCACCGAAAAAAAACCAGTCCCTGGTCATTTCTTTCACGCCGGTAATTAGGAGGCTATATGGCTCGTTTAAAGGTCTGCGTAGATACCGATGGAATCAAAGGCAATATTGAAGAGTTCACCGGATTTTTATTTCTGGCCGCAGTAATCCTGTATGTTTGTTGCCATCCTTGGGAAATCTTCTGGTGGATGGTCAATGGACTCACTCCAATTCTTTGGTGGGCTATTATCATAGCAGGGACGTTTGTGACGCTTTGCCTCATCCTGTTCCTGATAATAGTTGGTGTAGAAAGTAGGCAACCAAAACCATCGCCAAAAGCTTAATCTCGCGAAACCCGCGAGATTTTATTTTACCTTACTGCTTGTTAAGCAAAACAGAGTGGTAAAGTTCCGGATGGTAGGGGTTTAAACGCACGATCTTGGCATTCAAGCCGGCCTTCTTAAGTCCGGCCGGTAAATCCTTGGTAAACGCTTTCTGATCATAACCTAAAGCGATTACGTCGGGCTTTATCCGGCTAATAATCGAATAGCGGTCGGATTTTGCTCCTAAAACGGTTTTATCCACCAATCCGCTCTTCTTTAAGCTATCAAGACGCTCCGTTTCTCTTTTTTTCGGCTGCCGTCCTTTAACCTCCAGAACCGTGGAATCGCGGGCCACTATCGCGACCAAATAATCACCCTGTTTTTTTGCCTGTCGCAAAAAATCAACATGCCCTTGATGCAACCCGTCGAAAGTTCCGAAAACCAGGACTTTTTTCATATCCGGTTTCACTTCTTCGTAATGGTTTTTTGACCTCCGAGATAAGGTTGTAAAACCTCCGGAACGGCAATGCTTCCGTCCTTCTGTTGGTAATTCTCCAGGATCGCGATTAAAATACGGGGACTAGCGACGACCGTGTTGTTCAACGTGTATGGGAACCTCATTTTCCCCTCTTTGTCTTTATAGCGCATGTTGAGCCTTCTAGCCTGCCAATCGGTCATATTTGAGTCGGAATGAGTTTCGCCATACGCTTGGCGCGACGGCATCCAAGTTTCAAGGTCGTACATTTTGTATTTTCCCGCGCCCATGTCGCCGGTGCAGATCGAAAGAACCCGATGCGGAAGGTTTAAGTCCCTTAAAATATCTTGCGAGATCTCGCGCATCACCTCGAGCCATTTGTCGGATTCTTCGACATCGTCCTTACAAATCACAACCTGTTCCACCTTCATGAATTCGTGCAAACGGTACAAACCCTTGGCATCCTTTCCGTAGCTGCCTACTTCCGATCGATAACACTGTGAAATACCGCACATTTTTATCGGTAAATTTTTTTCCGAGATCACTTCTCCCGAATGATAAGCCAAGAGCGACGGTTCCGAAGTCCCGGCCAGATACGCCGGCTCTTTGACCGCCTCCCCGCTTTCGAGCTTTCCCGGATTACCGATAACGTATACTTCGTCCCGGCCAGCCGGAAAGTGGCCCGATCCTAGCAGCACGAATTCCCTGACAATGGTGGGGGGAACAAAAAGGTCAAAACCTTTTTGTCGCATTTTGTTCAATGCGTGCCAGAATATTCCGTAATGCAGCAGAACCGCCTCGTTTTTCAAATAGTAACCGCGGAAACCGCTGGCATTAACGCCGGTCTCGGTATCGATAATATCCAAATCCTTTCCCAGCTGGATATGGTCTTTTGGTTCAAAATCGAATTCCGGAATCACGCCCCAACGCGACACCTCCTTATTGTCCTGGTCGCTTGTTCCTACCGGTGAATCCTTTGAAGGAATATTGGGAACCAAATACATCATTTCCATGAATTGGAGCTCCAACTCACGGTGCTTTTTGGAAAGATCGCCTTCATTCTTCCCCAAAGCCTGCATGGCGGTAATGATCCCCTGCCGCTCCGCGGCGTCCTTTGCCTGCGGTATCGCTTTTGACGCTTTATTCTTTTCGGCGGCGATAGCCTCCAGCTCCTGTTGGACCTTGATTTTTTTTTCGTCCAGCTCCAACAATTTATCAATATCTAATTTGATGTTTTTTTTAAGGCACGCTTCCTTGACCGTTTCCGCATTCTTACGAATGAATTTTATGTCCAGCATAAATTTGAATAATTTTTATATTTTCCAAATATTGTTTCGCCCGGCGTGGTATGAAACCACCGCTGCCGACCAGAGGAAGTATCCTCTGGACTCCTCATTACT